>JAQQAR010000015.1 GCA_028532765.1 Sphaerochaetaceae bacterium
TCGTCTAAAACAGAAGAACCAATCCCTCTTGTTTTCTTGAGGTATGGACTATACCACAAAGGCAGGCAGGAAATCCCCTTCCTGCTTCAATGTGACAAAGTCCCTTTCATTACCTCAGGACAATATCACTTCCTAATGAGACGTCTTACAGATACTTGTATTTAACCACTTGACCGCATCTCCAAGTTTCCCTATACTTGCTCCAATCCCTAGCCATTCGGTAGGTAATTTCTTGAAGGAGGCACATCAATGATGCAAAGCATGCAAGACAGTATTGAATCTGACATGTGCCAAAACGCACTCGCCTAAGACCTTCAAGGAATCATCATGAAACATGCAAAACATCCACGTTGTGGGTCGGTAACCGACCACATGCGAGGCTTCTGAACAGTATCCCACAGACCCGGCGTAGCCAGGTCCCTATCATTTCATTCAGGAGCAACCCATGAAAAACAATAATACCTACCACTTTGAAACCCTAGCCCTGCATGCAGGACAAGAACAAGCAGACAGTGCAACCGGATCCCGCGCAGTACCCATCTACCAGACCACCAGCTATGTCTTTGACAGCTGCGATGACGCTGAATCCCTTTTCAACCTCTCCAAGGCTGGGAACATCTACACAAGGCTTGGAAACCCAACCCAGGAAGTATTTGAGAATCGAATGGCCCAACTTGAGGGCGGTGTTGGGGCTCTGGCTGTTGCCAGCGGGTCTGCTGCCATCACGCTCTCCATACTCAACCTTGCAAAAAACCAGGACCATATCGTTTCAGCGAAGACCATCTACGGAGGAACCTACAACCTGTTTGCTCATACGCTCCCTGAGTGGGGTATCACGACCACCTTTGTTGATGCCACTAATATCGCAGACGTTGAGAAAGCTATCCAGGACAACACCAAGGCGCTGTTCGTTGAGTCCATCGGTAACCCGAATGCCACCCTCTGTGACCTCAAGGCTTTGGCCGACCTTGCCCATAGCCATAAGATCCCTCTTGTGGTGGACAACACCTTCGCAACCCCCTATCTGCTTCGTCCCATCGAGCATGGTGCTGACATAGTCGTGCACTCTGCAACAAAGTTCATAGGCGGCCACGGGACATCCCTCGGTGGTATCATTATTGACAGCGGAAACTTCGACTGGAAACAGAGCGGAAAGTTCCCATCGGTAACAGAACCGAACGACAGCTATCATGGATTGAGTTTCCTTGATGCTGCAGGGAAGGCTGCCTGGATTACCAAGGCACGTACCG
Source organism: Sphaerochaetaceae bacterium (assembly GCA_028532765.1). Taxonomy (GTDB): domain Bacteria; phylum Spirochaetota; class Spirochaetia; order Sphaerochaetales; family Sphaerochaetaceae; genus Sphaerochaeta. Next base: position 1,251 of record JAQQAR010000015.1, read on the forward strand.
TACTGCTCAGGGACACTGGACCGTGCATTGCCCCACTGAATGCATTCCTGTTCCTCCAGGGGCTGGAAACCCTTCCCCTACGTCTGGAGAGACATGTACAGAATACACTCAAGGTAGTCGAATTCCTCGCTGGTCATCCTTGCGTTGCAAAAGTACAGCATCCCAGTCTGAAAGATAACCCGTACCACACACTCTACAAGCACTACTTCCCTAAAGGTGGTATCTCTATCTTCACCTTTGATATCAAGGGAACAGGAGCGGATGCAAAGGCCTTCATTGACCGGTTGGAGATTTTCAGCCTTCTTGCCAATGTAGCAGACGTTAAATCACTGGTAATCCATCCTGGAACCACTACCCACTCCCAACTCACCAAGGAAGAGCTGGAGAGTCAGGGTATCTCAGAGACCACAGTACGGCTCTCGATTGGCTGTGAACATATCGATGACTTGCTTGCAGACCTGTCTCAGGCACTTGGGGAGGACTCATCATGCCAGTGACCATCCCAAAGGACCTCCCTGCCGCTGAGGTCCTCAAACAGGAAAATATCTTTTTCATGACCGCGGAGAGGGCTATCCACCAGGATATCCGCCCACTCAAGGTCGCCATCCTCAACCTTATGCCCAACAAGATGAGGACAGAGGAGCAGTTTCTCCGTCTTCTCGGCAACACGGCTCTGCAGGTGGAAATAACCTTCCTCACCACAGCAAGCTATAAAAGCAAACATACCCCTTCTTCCTACCTGAAGGCATTTTACCAGACCTTTGACCATGTGAAGGAGGAGCACTTCGATGCTCTCATCATCACAGGGAGCCCTGTGGAAACCCTCGCATTCGAGGAAGTTGCATACTGGCAGGAGCTGGAGACAATCCTCCGCTGGGCCGATAAGCATGTGTTTGCCTCATTGTTCGTGTGTTGGGCTGCGCAGGCAGCCCTCTACCACTACTATGGCATCGGGAAACAGGTGTTGGACCAGAAGCTCTCAGGCATCTACCGTCATACGGTACTGGAGAGGAATCATCCACTGGTACGTGGCTTTGATGACCAATTCTGGGCACCCCATTCCAGGCATACCACACTCGATGAGGAGAGCCTGGCAAAGCATAATGATATCCAGATCCTTGCAACCAGTGAGGAAGCAGGAGTCTATCTGGCGGCAAGCCAGAATGGGAGGCAGGTGTATGTCACTGGGCATAGTGAATATGACGAGAAAACTCTCCTTGATGAGTACACGAGAGACCGAAAGGCAGGGATCGATGCCCAGCTTCCGGTCAACTACGTAAAAGGAGATGATCCTACCGGAGAAATTCAGGTTACCTGGAGAGGCCATGCAAACCTATTGTTCAGCAACTGGCTGAACTACCATGTTTACCAGAACACTCCCTATCACTTGGAGGAACTTGACTGAAGCACGTTGCGGCAGAGCTCAGTCATTCTACCCTTCAACGAGGCAATCTGCTCGTCGGTAATGAACGTAACCTGACCATGCTCGACCCCTGCTGCCCAGTTGATACTGTAGGCAAGGGCGAGCGTGGATATGCCTACCTCACGAAGCAGGGAAACCTCTGTTGCCAAGGTCATACCTACCGTATCGCCACCGATATGGCGAAGGTAACGAATTTCAGCGGGGGTTTCCAGTCTCGGCCCATTGGTGCAGATGTACACGCCTGCATCCAGGAGGGAATCATCCTCCTTAAGTATACGTGATCTCAACGAGGGATCGAAAACCTCATCCATAGACGTATGGACCACCCCGCTTGCCCCTCCTATGAAGAAGGTATGGTCTCTCCCGGAGGAGAGGTCAATAAAATCACTGACCAAACCAACCTTTCCTGGAGGTAATTTCTCAGTGATGGAACCTACTGCATAGATACCAATAGCATGGGTCACCCCAAGCATCTCAAGCGCCTTGATGTTAGCACGATAGTTGATCAGGTGAGGAGGGTTTGAATGGTCGGACCCATGGCGTGGAAGAAAGACCAAGGAAGCATCCTTGCCCTTACCAACGAACAATTCAACATCTCCGTAGGGAGTATTCACTACCTTCCGCTGTGAATCGATCCCTTCCAGGGTATCGACTCCGGTGCCACCAATAATTGCTTTCATTGAAAATTCCTCTTGATTTCTTCCGGTTTAAGTACACCCTTACCCGTAACAACCCCTGTTACCAGATCAGGGGAAATGATATCAAAGGCTGGGTAGAGTGCCTTCATTCCATCTGAGGAGGTAGGGCTTCCCATGTACTGGGTTACCTCCTCGGCCGAGCGCCACTCCATCTGTATACCGCTTGCATCCATTTTTGTTGGATCAGGGGATACGGAAAAAGCATAATAGGGAACCTTGAAACGTTTCGCTGCTATGGCATTGCCCAGTGTCCCCACCTTGTTCACCACGGTCCCGTCCATGCAGACCAAGTCAGCGGCGGTCATGTAGAGATTTGCCTCTCCTGTTCCAAGGAACGTTGCCCCCATCCCATCGGTGATCACACTGACATCGATACCCATCTCCTGGAGAGAGGGAGCGGTAAGCCGACTTCCCTGCAAATACGGTCTGGTCTCGGGGACAAAAACCCTGATCTCTTTTCCCTCCTCCTTTGCATACGCAAGGGAGAGGAGAAAGGTATGCTCAGCAAAGCAAGTGGTCAGTACCCCCGCCTTATCAGGAATGAGAGAACTTCCAGCTCTACCAAGTTGGTGGTAGAGCTTATCAAAAGCCTCTTTCCTTGCTTCCACCAGTGGCTCTACCTGCTCAATAAAACCAGGGTTTCCTCGCAGTTCATCGAGAAGGGAAAGCAAGGTCCGTTTCATTGTGGTATTGGTTGGACGAGAAGCAATAAGCTGTGCGGCTGCAATTTCAAGCTCTCTGAACTCCTTCTCAACTGAACCTTCTTTCATCTGCTCTGCAACAAAGACCATTGCAGTGAGGGCAACCTCCAGAGGTCCCCCTCCCTGAGTGACCATCCTCTTCAGGGCAGAGGCAATCTCAGGGATAGAGGAGCAACGCTCAAAGCGTTTTTCAAACGGGTAAACCCGTCTATCCCCGATCAGGAGATGCTTACCCTCAATTCGAGCGATATTCTCACTCCTGAGGAGGTAAGGCAGGGTGATCATCAATGTACCCAGAAAGAGAGATGATCTTCTACGATTGCCTTGAGCAATGCTTCATCCTCTGCAGGCCCTACCACTTCCATGTCCTTCTGTCCATGGGAAAGAACCTCATGACTGGGAAGGTTGAATGTGGGATTCTGCTCATCGGCTCCGGTCAGCTCAAGAAGTTTCTCCTCAGTAATACCAAAGACAAGCCTTTTTACATTGGTCCAGTACATTGCTCCGGTACACATAACGCATGGCTCAGCATTCGTATAGAGCGAGCACGTTGCTAGAAACTGGGGGTCGTACAGCTTGCTTGCCTTGAAGAGCAGAAGGGTCTCTGCATGCATTGCAGAACCGCCTTCCTCGAAATCATTCATCTGCTCAAGCAGGATCTTGCCATCCTTGTCGGCCAACAAGGCACCAAAGGGATGGTTACCTTTCTCTTTTGCCTGATGGGCAATTCTGACTGTTTCATACAACAGCTGTATATCTTGTTCATTGGGTTTCTTTCTTGTGATGATAGGCATGATAGCTCCTCTCTTATTAGTATCCCTACCCTATCATGAGAGGCTGGGGATGACAATCAGATGCAAGTACATAAAACTTCATGAACCGGATATCTAGTGTCAAGACAAGGGCTAATGGCATGTATTTCATGGTACTGAAAATCTTATTGCATTGACGTTTCTTAAAAGAGCACGTACATTAGAGTAAGTTGCAAGAAGCAACGAACATACAAAAAGGAATGACTATGAACAAACCTAATCGAACAAAAATGATTGTGACCTTGTTGGTGATGATGCTCATCTCCACTGCACTGTTTGCAGCTGGGGCAAAAGAAGCCCATCCCGATGCAGTCACTGTGCGAGTACTTTCCGCTTTCGACCAGCAAGGCCAGAAAGCTTTTACTGTCAGGACCTTGGAAAACGTGGACTTTGTCTTCATGACAAATAATATGACAGAGTCAACATACCCCATTGCATCGCTTTCACGAGGTGACTATCTGGAAGTTGTGGTAGAGAATGGCATTGCCTCACATATCCGCTACATCAACCCCTTGGTTGCTACCGGTGTACTTCCCTACAACATCAGCACTGCACAGGCAACAGAACTGGAGAGCCTTGAAGACCGTTTCAGCTACACCTATGGATTTATGCTGATCCAGTCTTTTGCAAACCAGGGATTGTTCTTTGATGCTGGATACTATGTAAAGGGTGCCCTCGATGGATACAAGGACTCCCAGAGCGATTCAATGAGTGGATATTACACCCTTGAAGAGCTGTACGCTAATGTCGAGCAGTATCAGGCAGAAATCTGGAGCCTCGGTCTAGCCCAAACCGATTATGGCAAGTCCTATGACAGTATCGATGATGTAAGGGGTCTGAATAAGCCTGAGGGAATTGCAGACGCCTTCAGTTACACCTATGGTTACCTGTTGGCACTGAATATGTCCGGTCAGGGCATCCATGTAAATGGAGACCTCTATGCAAGCGGAGCCTTGGACTATGCATGCGGCAATCATCTGTTGATGAATGAGGCTGAAATGCAGACTGCCTTCATCGAATACCAGGCGGAACTGGAAAAAGAGTACGATGCATGGCTTGCTGAAGTTGCAGTAACCAACCTTGAGGAAGCTGAGGCTTTCCTGGAACAGAACAAGTCCAATGATGGTGTCATCACCACAGCCAGTGGCCTGCAATATCAGGTATTGACCCCTGCAGAAGGAAAGAAGCCTACAACGAGTGATACCGTAGAGGTAAACTACCAGCTCCAAATGGTTGACGGGACTGTCATCGAGAGTTCCTATGATCGAGGGGAGACCGCTCACTTCCCTGTAGGTGGGTTGATCGATGGATTCACTGAAGCGCTGCTTACCATGAACACCGGAAGTGTGGTAAGGACCTGGATTCACCCAAGCCTTGGCTATGGTGAAGCAGGAACTGATACCATTCTCCCCAATGCACTGCTTGTCTTTGACATTGAGCTCGTCGGTATCGACAACTAAATATCTCTTTCTTGATTATACCGGGCCATGGATCGTATCCGTGGCCCGTTTTCGTTACTAGGCATCCAACCCTACTTTGGATATACTGATTTTATGTCGGAAACCATAAGCAGCCAATTGATTGATCATATCTATGACACCCTACGGGACCAGATTCGAAGTGGAGCACTCCCTGGGGGCACAAAGCTCTCTGAAAATACATTGGCAGCAACATTTGCTTGCAGCAGGACTCCGGTAAGAGAGGCCCTCAAGCGCTTGGACCAGGATGGGTTTGTGGTTACCATCGCCCACAGCGGAACCTATGTAAAAGACCTGACCATGCAGGAATACCAGCATCTGACTGAGGTACGAGCATACCTCGAAGCTCTTGCCATACGATCTGCCTGTGAACAACATGCTGATGCAAGTGCCTTGGAGCAAATTCTTGATACCATGGATGGCTTGATAGAAGAAAAAGGGCCTTTCCACATACAAAAATTCAGTGAACTGCACTATCGGTTCCACTTTGAGCTGGTATCGCTTGCAGGCAATGACCTACTCACCCTCACCTACAGCCGGTTGAATCTCGGGGAGGCTGCCTTGCTGTTCAACCAGACATTGAATAAGCGTGGACTGAAAAAGACCCAGGAGGAGCATAGGAAGCTGGTTTCAGCAATCAAGAGCCATGACGCAATAAAAGGCGAGCGTTTCATGCTCGCCCATCTCTGGAGAAAACGTAATCAGTTCAAGAAGCAGGATCAGGAAGGGTAAAAACCACCTTCTTGACCTTGGTCTGCATAGTTCGATTCTGCTTGTGACGGAAACGCTCTCCCTTCCTAAGCAGGACAAACAGGCCAGTGGTACACTGAGTCACCACCTCCACCAATGCCTCACGCTGTAGGCTGAGTATCTCTTCCCCTTCCAGGAGAATATGCACCTGGTTGCCACGAGCTTGATCTAGTTCCCCTGCCACCGAACTCTCATACTCCATCACTTGATAGGAAATGCCATCAACTGTATAGGTTCCTTCTTCATTGTCGTAGGGAATACTACGATCCATTATGGTGATAATACCCTGCATCGCAGGATGCAGGGCACGATACCATTCAAGATTATCCAAGAGATCCACAAGCATCAGATCGCCTTACCTTTATTTTTCTGCCAAAGCTGTTCATAATTGATGATCTGATCCACACAGCCATCAATTCCCAGCTTTCCACTGTCAAGACTCAGATCGTAGGTACGGCACATCCCCCACTTACGATCACTGTAGTAGTTGTAGAAGTTGGCTCTCTGCTTGTCTGTTTTCAGACACACATCCTCAGCTTTCTTCTCTTCCACCTCATACACTCGGATTGCGCGCTCTGCCCTACTATCCAGATCTGCATGGATGAAGATATTGATGGTATTCTCCATCTCCCTGAGAATATAATCGGCACACCTGCCCACAATCACACAAGACCCTTCTGAGGCGAGTCGCTTGATCGTCTTGCTCTGTATGAGGAAAAGTTGGTCATTCAGCGGCATCTCAGTAACACCCAGGGCTCCACTGGCCATAGGGTAGTTACCCATAACAAGAGAGTAGAAGATACTGCTGGTCGCTTTCTCATCAGCGTTTGAGAAAAGCGCCTCACTAAGGCCGCTGTCCTGAGCACTGATCGCTATGAGTTCTTTGTCATAGAAGGGAATTCCCAGTTTTTCCGCCAGATTCTTCCCTACTTGCCGTCCGCCGCTTCCAAACTGTCGTCCAATGGTAAATACGGTGTTTGTACTCATATGAGGTCCCTCCACTACTTAGAGTATATCATACCAATGGAGAGTGTGCAGGTGCCCAACGTGCAAGATGGAGAAATATCTACCTTACAGTGGCAATAACCCGAGTGGGAGCGCCGTCTGCATTCTTGAATGAGAGCGGGAGACAGGTAAGCTGTACCACCCTGGAAACTACCTTATCCAGTTTGACCAAGTTCTCGATGATCAGGGCATCCTGAGCAAAGATAGCATGATGGACTGGAAACGAGAGATCTCCGCTGCGGTCACAGTTTGGGGTATCAAACCCAAATAAACGAATTCCCCTTGCAAGCAGACAGTTTACTGCGGCCACACTCAGTTGTGCCCTGCCTCCCGTAGAGAACAGTATGGCATCGCAGGAAGGATCGAGTTCAGGAATATCTTCTGGGTCAATTATTTCAAGATTCCTGCAATCCATCACATAGGCAGTGGCAAAGAACCTGGAGAGCGGATAGGTGTCGAGTGTTTTTCCTCCCTTCAACAGATGAGATGGACTGTCCATATGGGTACCCGAATGAGAACCAAGTGAGATCCTGGTCAGGTTCCACCCCTCGCTCTCGATGGTATGCAATGGTTCGAGAATGGTATCAGGGTCCCCCTCATAAAGCGCATGGCCACTTTCCAAGCATATGGAAAGGTCGTACCGTCCTATGGCAGTTTCCCTCTTTCTCTCCTGGTAGAGTTGATGACTGAATGCCTTCCTGGCGGTCTCATAGAGATCCTTGCGGAAATCAAGGTCCAGTTTGTGTGAAGCCAGCAAGCTATTGAGACGATAGACCAAGTCGTTTGCAGCCTGGCCTGCCATACGTTGCACTACCTCCACCTGATGGCGGGAGGTCAGATAATGTACAGCCTTTCCCAGACGCTCAGAGACTATGGTGCTTGCTTCGGCAGTAGCCGCTTCCTTACGGGGCAGAGAGACAGAAAAGTCTTCCACCGTGAGCACCTCTACCCCCTTCCTCTCAGAAAGGATTGGGTTGATATCTCTCACCGGAGCAAGGTCAATAAACAGCCCGGGGCCATCGGGGCTGTCGAGATCAACGGTGTACTCCATCCCCTTCGTTGCACTGATTACCACACTGTATGCGGGAAAATGATCAAAACGCTCCTCATAGGCGAGTGCCTTCACTCCCCTTGGCAGCAAAAGATCTGCTTTCTCAAGATCACGGAATGTCATACTTACCTGGTATCCATTCCCCGAGAGGACCTTTGCCACGAGACGAGAGAGGGCACTACTGCCGATAATCATCACCTTCTTTTCCTCTTCCCGCTTCTCAAGAAGCATAAGCACTGCCTCAGCCAGGGACTCATCAGGAACCTGCAGGTTAACCTTCGATTGAACTGCTTTTGCCGTGGTTATCGCTTCCCTGAAGAGATACTCCATCCTCGGTGAAGCACAACCATGGATTCGACTTCTCAAAAGGCTTGTGTGTATCTGGCTGATAATCTGGTCCTCACCAAAAAGAGGGCTAAGCAGGCCACATGCCAAAGTGAACAGATGCTCGATTGCCTCCTCACCGAAGATGCTGTAGGTATGCTCGGCCCATATGAGCACGGAAAGAGAGAGTGCCCTGAGAAACGGCTCCTTGCAATCAATCTGTGGGTTCTCACACCACACTTCCACACGGTCACAGGTGGAAAGCAGGATAACCGCATCACTACGGGTTTGCTTACGCAGTTTAATGGTTATGGCACTAAGCTGTTTTTCAGTGAATGAGAATTTCGAATGGACTGAAGGAGGGAACTGATCAAAACGGATCCCAACTACTGATACAGGTATCACTGCTTACCTCCTAGACGCTCCCCATGGAACAGGTACTGCTGAGCAAGTGCAGCGTACGGTGCGAAGAATGTTTCGTCTTTTGTGGGATAATGACGCTTCATCACCTTCAGCATCCAGGTATCGAGAGGGAATGCTTCCATATGATGATACCCAAACAGCAAAATACAAGAGGCAACCTTTTCTCCTACTCCCCTGATGCTCTTGAGCAACTCTTTTGCAGACAGGTAGTCCAGGGATTCGATTGATTCAAGCAGATCAGCATGGGAGATGGCGCTGATAAGGTAGGGAGCCCTGAACCCCATGCCTAGTGCCCTAAACGCTGACTCACTCACCTCCTCAAGCTGCTCTGGCCGGGGAAAGGCAAATACACCGGGGGAAACCTCAGTCCCATAGGTTCTCGAAAGGGTTCGATACATGCCACGAATCCGCTTGATATTGTTGTTCTGACTGAGAAGAAAACTGACCAACACTTCCCATGGATCTTGGTTGAGTATGTGAATACTCCGATACCGACTGATGAGCGTAGAGAGATGGGGGTCAAGAGCGCTGAGTTCACGCTCAGCCTCATCATACCCCCACTCCATATCGAAGTAATGAGAGAAGAGGGCATCCTCTGCCACCAATGTGGGGAAGTCAGCTTCCTCAAACATGATATGACGCCCTCCCAGCACCGCTTCATAGGTTGAGCCTTCCTTGGTCCAAGCAAATGTTTGCCCACAAAACAACGTAGCCTCGAGATTGATCAGGGTATCATTCATAGCCGAAACAATAGCAAAGCTCTTCGGTTCTTTCAAGCAAAGCATGCATCACATCTATTAGCCATTTTTTCGCCATTGTGCTATACTGCCTTCCATGAATCAAGGAAAGACGGGAATGCGAACAAGTGTACGTGACAATATCTTGAGCTCTCGCTATCGATTCATGGTTCATGAGAAAAAAAACCTCTTGTCGTATCTTGACCTGGGACAGATCAAGACTGTTGCGCAGGTTCTCTCTACGCTTGAGGATGATTCCTTCTCGCTGCATTATCCTTTCAGCTTTGCCGATTTGCATCTGCAAGCCTATCCAGAAATTTCAGCCATCTACAATGCTCTTGATTTTGGCATGCAATGTCAGGTACTTGATCGTGCGGCGGAATATGGGAAGGAAGGAAACTGCGAGGCCTTGGTTGCCGTTGACTACCAAGCAGGTCTCACCACAATTGTAGCTTTGGGGAAAAACCAGGAAGAACTGGAACAAAGAGCTCTCTCATCTCTTGAGGATCCATTGGTGAAAGTACTGATAGATGAACCTTCAGAGAAAGAACTTTATGACCTTCTTAAGCATGTCCATACATCTCTCCTGCAAGCAGAACCTACCAAGAGGCGATATGCCTGCTATAGGGTGGCGTGCAGCGATGAATTCTTTCTTTCTCATCTTTTTTCCACACTAATCGATATACCATTCACCCTGACCTGGGGGCTTGAGAAAGACAGTGATGGTAGAGCCATTCCCACTTATGTCACGGACGGGAACGTTTAGTGACCGATTGTAATCCATTGAATAGGGCTGTAAATGATCCATTCTGGCTCGGTAGGGACACATTCTGGGAGCGGGTATTGATGAACATCACTGGAGCAAAATAGACTTTTGCTTCTTCCTCGGGCGCATACTTGAGTACCTGTTTGGCGACCTCCTCGCTTAGGCGAGGACGATTGGGGTACATGTCCACTCCAACAATGATCCACCAAAGCCTGCCATTTTGCATCTGGGCCTTAAGCTGTGGATATCGGCCTCTGCTGCCGCTACGGAAGACAACCGCATAACCCATCTCATGAAGAGCCTCTTCAACATAGGCGACACCCATAGAGTACAGCGCGTCATCGCTCAGCAGCTTGTAGGAAGCGGCTGTCCTTGCTGCCTCGATCTGTGGTAATCTGAACAACGCTCTCATACGTAATTATATCACAATCGATAGGTTTTCCTAGTCTTCTTCGAACAACCAGGTAGATAAATACCGTTCTCCAGAATCAGGAAGCAGGACAACGATGGTCTTACCCTTCCAAGCAGGATCTGCAGCGTACTGGAGCGCGACATGCATTGCCGCCCCACTGGAAATACCAACCAACAGTCCCTCCTGCTTTGCAAGAGATCGTGCAGTCTTTCCTGCCTTTGCATCCTCAACGGTCACTATCTCATCGATTACTGAACGATCGAGATTGCCGGGGACAAACCCAGCTCCGATTCCCTGGATCTTGTGAGGACCACCATATCCTTCACTCAGCACTGGGCTGGTTGAAGGTTCTACAGCAACTATCTTTACTTGGGGATTTTGTTCCTTGAGATACTTGCCTACTCCACTGATGGTTCCACCGGTACCGACTCCTGCAACAAACAGGTCGACATTATGTGCGGTGTCCTCCCATATCTCCACACCAGTTGTACGATAGTGGACAGCTGGATTATCGGGATTATCAAACTGACTGGGAATGAATGCATGAGGAATCTGCTTGGCAAGCTCCTCAGCCTTTGCAATTGATCCTTTCATGCCTAAGGCCCCTTCGGTCAGGACCAATTCAGCCCCCAAAGCAGAGAGAAGCTTCCTTCTTTCAATACTCATCGTCTCAGGCATAGTGATAATCAAGCGATAGCCCTTAACCGCGGCAACATAGGCCAGTCCAACGCCGGTGTTACCACTGGTAGGCTCGATGATGACCGAATCAGCTGAAAGCAGGCCACGTTGCTCGGCACCCTCAATCATGGACAATGCCACTCTATCCTTCACACTGGAGAGAGGGTTGAAGCTCTCAAGTTTGGCAAGCACAGTCGCATCACCATCATGAAGTCGATGAATCTTAACCAAGGGTGTTCTGCCAATCTTCTCTGTGATGTCCTGGTAAATATGTCCACTCATCGGGTAGCCTCCATTGCTGTATCTTTATATCCTAGTATTGTTATAGTCTTTATAGTATTTAAAACACAGGCTCCTGTCAAGGCCATACCCTCAGATCATGTAGGTAAACCACTCCGCCCTGGTCACCTCAGCTAAAGTGACGTTTTCAAACACCTTGCGTACTTCCTGGTCCAATTTTTGGTAGAAGTGTAATCGGATCACCCGCTCAATGGCTGATTCCTGTCCTTGTGATGTCTCCTCAAAGGTAATATTGCCTTCCAGGAGATCGAGCACATCATAGATGAAAATCTTCTCCGGGTTGTCCTTGAGCTGGTATCCCCCACCAGCTCCCTTGATGGAGATTAAGAATCCACCACGGGTAAGGAGTAGTGCAACTTGCTGCAAGTATTTCTCACTGAGCTCCTGTCGGTGTGCAACATGTGATAGTGCCACTGGACCCTCATTCTGGTGCTCAGCCAGATCTACAAGCAATCTCAGGCCGTAACGACCGCGTGTGGAAATCTTCATATTCCTCCCCCCACCTCATGTTCAACCAAGTGTGAGGCTAGGTCCTCAATCAAAACCTGCTTTGCATAGGTAACCACTGCATTCTGCAACAACGCCCAGATCTGGTGCGTCTTGCAGGCTTCTGTTCGACTGCAATCCTTACAAGGAACCGGATGAAAGTCACCTTCACTTGCATTCAGCACATCATGACAAGTAATTCCATTATGAGCAATACGATATCCTCCCTGCACCCCACGCTCAGCAACCACAAGCTTTGCACGTCTGAGAGGAATCATCAATTGCTCCAGATACCCACTGCTGATACCTGTCGCTTCACTGATTGAGCGTATACTGCAATTCTCCTTGCAGGTGGCCAGATAGACCATGGTCTGCAACGAGTACCTACCTTTTGTCGATAATTTCATATCTAGAAGGTATCAGTAGGCAATCACAACGTCAAGCGTTGGAGAGAGGACATTAATTGTATACAAACAGTTCACCAATCACCCTACATATGGTACAATAGCACTCATAATCATTAGATAGATGGTATACAACAATTCTCTGCTGGAGCAATGCATCAAGGATTTCCTATGAATTTACTTCCATTACTCATATTGCATGGTGTCGGGGCTACAGGGGCACTGGTTTTACGGCGGTTGCGAATACCTGCAGGGACCTTGATTGGAGCCCTTGTTGCGGTGATGATCCTCAACAGTTTTCAGTCCACTCCCACTACATATCCTGAAGATCTTCGTGTATTTGTCCAGATCTTCAGTGGTTTGGTGATCGGGACCCGTTTCACCCGTGGTGATATCAAAACGCTGAAAACCATGGTATTCCCGATCATCATCCTGGTGGTGGTGCTACTCTCGACCAACCTCCTCTTTGCCTTCATCATGGAACATTTCACCAGCTTGAGTTTTATGACAAGTTTCTTTGCGTGTGCTCCTGGAGGAGTATCGGATTTGGCTCTGGTAGCTACTGATTTCGGGGCAGTAATGGAACATGTTGCACTTTTGCAGCTCTTCCGCTTGGTCTCCGTGATCATAGTATTCCCCCCAATGATCAGGGCAATGCTCAAGATCGATGACCGCTCTTCCCCAGCACAAGCGTCAACACGAGTTGGCTCATCCAGGTCGGTCTCTCCTACTTGGTTCCTTGCCACTATCGCTTGTGCATTGACCGGTGGGTTGCTTTTCAATGCTGCAGCAATCCCTGCAGGAGCAATCCTTGGTTCCATCGTAGGGGTTGCACTGCTTAACCTTGTCAGCGACAAGGCAACCTATCCAAGAATACTGAAAATGTTGGTGCAAATAGCGGCAGGATCCTATATAGGAAGCAGAATCACTGTGCAGACCCTTTTTGAGATCAAGGTGTTGTTGCTCCCTGCACTCATCCTGACCATTGAACTCTTTTTCATGGCATTTGTCACAGCGGCAATCCTGCACAAGGTCTGTTCACTGGACTGGGCAACCAGTCTCTTCTCATCCACCCCTGGAGGAATCCAAGAGATGGGGTTGATCAGTGACGAATTGGGACTGGAAACCCCCAAAATCGTCCTGATGCATACATTTCGCATCCTGGCGGTCCTGGGGGTACTTCCCTTGATAGCCGGTCTTTTTGGTGGTATCTAAGCTGGGTTATACATGGAAGAGGTGGGGAACCTTGGTTCACTGGTAACATTGAGTACCAGTTTTCTCAACCCTGAGGAGTCTCCACTGCTGGGGATATGGGTCATATGCACTTCACATCCATTGAGAAGTGGGAGAACCTCACTCGCTCTCTTGGCATCTTCGCTGATCGCGCAACTCATAGCCAGACAGATGAGCACCTCATCAAGATTCAGGCTTACACCCCTGCCCTTGAGCACATCACGCTTCATCGCTGTCACTGACTGTACGATTGCTGGAGGAATGAGGTCGATTTCGTGATCTATATCCGCAAGCACCTTCACTGCGTTGAGGATCAAGGCAGAGGAAGCGTGCAGGAATGGTGAATTGCACCCGGTGACGATCCGCCCATCAGGCAACTCAATTGCTGCTGCACATACAATTCCATTTATGCCCTTATTCCGCTCAATGCCTCGCTCGAGGGCTTGCTTGGCTGCAGGGACAACACTGCGGTTTTCACTGGAAAGCTTCGCACCATCCATGATTGACAGGCTTCGCTCGACGGTATCCTTGGTGCCGATACCCTGGACATATTCACAGGCTGCTCGATAGTAGCGTCTGATAATCTCCTGTTCACCAGCTTTCCTGACAACCTCATCATTGATGATACCAAATCCACATCGATTGACTCCCATATCGGTGGGACTCTTGTAAAGACAATCCTCGCCGGTAATCTTGCTCAAGATCCGGTTGAGAAGAGGATATGCTTCCAGATCCCTGGAATAATTGACCGTAATCTGGTTATAGGCACTTGCATGAAAGTGGTCGATCAGGTTCTTGTCCCCGATATCAGCGGTTGCACTCTCATAAGCAATATTCACCGGATGATCAATGGGCAGGTTCCAGATCGGGAACGTCTCGAACTTTGAGTATCCACTATGCCGTCCAGCCTTATAGTCGTGATACATCTGTGAGAGGCAGGTACCAAGCTTTCCGGACCCCGGACCAGGACCGGTCACGATAACGACTGGTCGGTCGGTTTCAATGTACGGGTTTGCACCATATCCTTCGTCACTGACAATCAGGTCTACATTGTTCGGGTATCCGTGTGTTGCACGATGGGTATAGACGGTAATGCCACGTTGCTCAAGAATATTCTTGAAGTGGACTGAGCCTGGTTCCTCATCAAATCTGGTTATTACCACACGAGTGACCTTCAACCCCCACTTTGAGAAGTCGTCAATCATCTTGAATACATCCGTATCATAGGTGATACCGAAATCACTCCGCATTTTGCGTCGTTCTATATCACCACTATGGATACAGATGATGACATCAATCTGTTCCTTGAGTGACTGAAATACACGCATCTTCACATTCGGGTCGAAACCGGGAAGTACGCGTGAGGCGTGGTAGTCAAACAAGAGCTTGCCTCCACATTCCAGATAGAGCTTGCCATCACTCTGCTTCACTCGCTCGAGGATATAGTGACGTTGCTCCTCCAGATACTTCTCATTGTCAAATCCAATTACTCCCACGCTTCTTACCCCTTGTACTTCAGTTGTTCTGTTATAGCTTCTTGCGTCCGTTGGTCAAACAATACACCGATAAGCGCCAAAGAGAACGGCATGGCAGCCCCAGGTCCTTGTCCGGTAACCAATGATCCGTCCACAATAAACGACTCATTCTCTAGAACCAATCCAGGACAGTTCTCCTCTGTCCCTGGATATCCTGTCACCCGTTTTCCATCCAACAAGCCGGTCTTGCCAAGGACAACTGCTGGAGCAGCACAAATGGCGGCGACCACCCCGCTCTGGGCCGTCTCAATAACCTTCTCCAAAACCTCGAAAGATGCAGCAAGATTTTTCGACCCTTGCCCTCCCCCTGGAAGGACCACACAATCGAATGGCTTCTTCTTACAGGATGCCAGAGTGGTATCGGCATGAACTACAATGCCATGGGCACCCTTCACGGCAAGTGTATCAAGTGAAGCCACAGTGACTTTTGCCCCACTTCGCCTAAGTAGATCAATCGGCGTGATAGCCTCGACTTCCTCAAAACCTTCTGCAAGGATTACCAAAACTGAGGGAATCATGATAAGACCTCCATTCTTCACAGCGGCTGGATAATGCCGCCTTCGCTACGAGCCTTGCGAAGTAAATCGCAAGCATGGTGCACTATTCGTTCAGTCTCATCCCAACCAATGCATGCATCAGTTACGGATACGCCATATTTCAAGGTAGATAGATCTTCAGGAATTTTTTGACACCCCTGTTCCAGGTTGCTTTCCAACATAAAGCCACGAATAGCCTTCTCACCCCAGGAAACCTGGTCAATGAGAGAACGCAATACCCTTTTCTGCCTTTCATAGTGTTTTCTGGAGTTTGCATGACTGCAATCGATGATGATTGAGGGATTCACCCCCTCCTTCTGCATAAAGACCCTTGCATTCTCTACATCATCCTCATAGTAGTTGGGACTCTGGTCTCCACCACGAAGGATCAAGTGGCAACAATCATTACCGGTGGTCCTAAAGATGGCACTGGCACCAGAGGCATCCATACCAATGAATGATGCCGGTTGATGGGCGCTCTTGATGGCGTTGATTGCATTAAACAGGTCCCCGCTGGTACTGTTCTTGAACCCAACAGCCACACTCAAGCCACTGGCAAGGTTGCGGTGGATCTGACTCTCAGTTGTTCTAGCACCAATTGAAGACCAACTCATCAACTCGTCGATGTACTGGGGAATAATGGGGTCAAGGACCTCGCATCCTACCGGCAGTCCCATCTTCACGATGTCCAGCAGGAGGGAGCGGGCAGCCATGATACCACCACCGATATCATAGGACCCATCCATTTTTGGATCGAGGATCAAGCCCTTCCAACCACCTACGGTCCTTGGCTTCTCAAAGTAGGTACGCATTACCACAAACATCTCATTCTCTATTTCGCTTGCAAGCTTCTTGAGCTTTCGTGCGTATTCGAGTGCTGCCTTGGGGTCATGCAGAGAACAGGGACCGATGATTGCAAGCAATCGTTGGTCCCTTCCTTGGATGATATCGTTGACCGTCTGACGGCTTCGACGTATGGATTCTGCGGTTCTTTCATCAACCGGCAGCAGGGAGACAACCTGCTGCGGTGTAGCAAGTGGTTCAACCTGCTTAATTCTGATATCTACGTTTGCCATGCTGATTATTCCTTTGAGAAGGTATACCACGTCTCAGCGATGAGGCTCAACCCTTTTCGGCTTCCTTTGCTGTATCATCCTTGCCTCTGGAGTACAGAAATCGCTTGATCTTCTGGGTCGGCGTTCTCTGGAATGGCTCTTCCTGCAACTCAGCACTGCTGAGTCGGCTGAAAGCACTCAATTCCTTGTTCACGTCCTCTCTGATTTTCGCGACATATTTCAGGGCTTCATCCTTTGCCTCATTGACATTCAAGGCCATCTTGCTGGCAAAAGCCTCAACGTCGATCTTGATCAACGCCGCCAGACCACCCTGTTCTGGGATAACCAATGACTCAGTGACAAAATCCTGATTGTTTATCACAGACTCGATCAGCTCTGGGTAGATATTCTCCCCTCCACTGCCCAGGATCATGGTCTTTGTCCTTCCCTTGATAGAGAGTCGGCCATGCTTGTCCAGGTGCCCTAGATCGCCTGTCCTGAAATAACCATCCTCGGTGAAGCTTGCCTTGTTCAGCTCAGGATTGTCGTAGTATCCCTGCATGACATTCGGGCCCTTCACCAAGATTTCTCCCACTCCGGTCTCCGGATCAGGATCGGCCAACTTCACATCGACATGCTCAACCAATTTACCGATGACCCCAACATAATGTTTCTTGGGTTTCCCACCAGCGATCAGGGGAGCGGTCTCAGTAAGCCCGTAGCCTATGGCATAGGGAAACTTTGCATCAGCGAGGAATTGTTCTACCTCTCGGTCAAGTGGAGCCCCGCCAATACCGAAGAACTTCATATGACCACCGAAGGTCACCTTCAGTTTACGACCTATAGCCTTGCTGATCAACTTGCGGGTAAAGGAGTAACGCATCCATTTCTTGATCTTTTCGTTACCCTTGGTAACAGGAAGCACGGCACTTCGGTATACCTTTTCGATAAGCAGGGGAACAGTCATCACAATTGTGGGCTTTACGTCCTTGAGAGCGGGAAGCAGGATCGATGTAACCGGCGGCTTACCCAGATATACAATTTCACAACCACACATAAGCTCCAATATTTGTCCGGTGGTAAACTCATAGACATGGCTTACCGGTAAAATTGAAAGTACCTTGGACTTGTGATTGAGATCTACATACACATCAGTCGATATATCAGCATTCCAAACAAGATTCTTATGGGTAAGCATCACTCCCTTGCTGCTGCCGGTGGTGCCACTGGTATAGATCAGGGATGCCAGATCATCTTCCTGGGCAAGAGAGGCTTCTCGAAGCTTCCTTCCTTTCTCATCGATCTTTCTGCGGCTGATATCCTTACCCGGTGCGGCTGCAAACTGTGTTTTATCCTCAAGTCCCTTTGCGATGGTTGAGGGGATGTGAAATAAGTCTTCCATTCTTACCAAGTAGGAATCATTGGCCTGGACATATCCCTTTACCTTTTCAAAATGCTTGACGTTTATTACGACACCTTTCACCCCAGCATGTTCGAGAATCTGGGTAGTCTCCTTGGTTGAGAAATCCGGTAGGATGGGAACTGCCACACAACCGATGGAGGTGATGCCGAAATAGGCAACCATCCAGGTAGGACAACTCTCCCCCATTACGGCAATCTTATCCCCACGTGAGAATCCAGCCTCAAGGAGGGTAATGGAAATGGCATCCTTCATCATCTTCAGCTGTGCGTAGGTAATCTCAGTGCCTTCCTCACGGTAGGTACGTAAGGCAATCCTGTCTCCATTACGACTAGCTGTACAATCAACCACTGCGTCCATCGTATACTTGTTGACGGTCTTCATAGTCAGACCATCTTCACGCTTGAGTTTTTTTATTCTCTTCAAGGACCATACTTCTGCTTGTTTTTTCTTCATAAATGCACCTTGTTTTTTGGTCCATACCACTGATTTTTCCTGCATACAGTAAAGGGAAGGTCAGTCATGGACTGTACCACTTTTTCCAGAATCACAGGATCATTGTTACATTCAGAGAGATGGATGAAATAGACATGTTCACCCTTGAAGCCACTCTCACAGAGAAACTGCAAGGCTTGGTCATTGGACAGATGCCCCTGATTACTGGATATCCTCCGCTTCAACATTGGCGGATAGGGGCCGGTTTTCAACATCTGTTCATCATAATTTGCTTCCAGAAATAGAATGGTAGCACCCTCTGCAAGCATCCTTTGTTGCTCGCTCGTGATGCCCGTATCAGTCAACACCATATAGTGGGTATCCTGATGGGTAATATACCAACCAACAGAACCACCACTATCGTGACTTGTTTCAAAACAGAACAGGGAGAAGGGTCCGACCTGGACAAGTTCCGATGTACAAACTGTCTGAAGGTTTCCCTCAGGGATACCCAATTTCTCGATCAGCAGCGGTTGCTCAGCAACCATACGATCGTGGGCATACACGGGTATGGGCAGTTTCCTGGAGAGCACACCGACACCACGGGCATGGTCAGGATGGAGATGGGTGAGAAATACCGCCTGAACGGTAGACAGTGGTACGGAGAACTGCGACAGACGTCTTGTGAGCTCCACAACGCTGTAGCCCTGGTCAATCAAGATGGAGGAGGTACCATCGGTGAAAAGATAACTGTTTCCACTGGACCCACTGCCCAGAACGGCATACTGTACCATCAAAGCGTTCCCCATGCAGCAAGTACCGCTGGATCATAGCCTAAGTGAACCCTGCCCTTACAGCGAAGCACTGGAGTCTTAAGCAGCTGAGGATGCTCTGCCAACTCCTGGGCAGCATCAAAGCTTCTCCATGCATAGCCTTCTTTTACATAATAGGAACTCGACTCATCGACCAAGGTTTCAGCGCTATATGCACTGAAAAGCGAACGCCACTCCCCTTCGGAGAGTGTGCGCTGGTTCAAGTCAACAAACTGGAAGGCAATACTACGTTCTTTGCAGTTCCTGATCGCCTTCGCTGTTTCTTTGCATTTTTTTGTCCCGATTATCTGAATCATGCCTTCCCCTGTCATTTCTATTCCACTTAATAGTACCGTAGACAGGGCAAAAAGGCAAGAAACCAGACAGATTGCCGAATCGTGTCAACTCACGAAGAGCTCATCAATTTCACGCTGATAGAGACGGTTGATCTCAAATCGCTTCAGTTCCTGCTTTGCACTCAGTTCCTTACCTACCTCAAAGCTCTTGGAGAGGAGGCGGAAGCGAGCAATATGCTCGAAACTCTTGAAACCATGTTTGCTGTTGATGATATCTCCGATCGTTTGCTCGATCAGGCTTCTCACTTCCTGCATCTGATACAGCTTGTCGGCGAGGTAGGGAATTTCCTTCTGCTTGAGGTACTCTTCGATACGTTGCTTGTTAAGGACAATCAAGGCACCCAGATACTTCTTGTCCTGCCCCAGTACAATGGCCTGTTCAATGAACTCACTCTCACAGAGTTTTGCTTCGATGGGTACCGGTTCAAGGTTTTCTCCTCCTGCCAGGACGATGGTATCCTTCGCCCTTCCGCTGAGCGCAAACTCACCGCGGTGGGTCCAAATACCCAGATCGCCGGTATTAAGCCAACCCTTCTCATCCAAGACCAATCGGGTAAGATCTGGACGCTTGTAATAGCCCTTCATCACCTGTGGTCCACGGACCATGACAATGCCTTTCTCGCCGGGCTTTGCTTCCTGGTTTTGCTCATTGACAATACGTACTTCTGTTCCATCCAGAGGACTTACCGTGCGTTTAACCCCATGGAGCAGAGGACGTACCGCTACTACAGGGGCACTCTCGGTCAGGCCATACCCGTCAAGCAACTTCACACCGATTGAGGCAAAGAAGATATCCACCCCTGCACTGAGAGAACCCCCACCACTGACACCGGCAATGAAATTCTTGCCAAGTTTCTGCTTGACCTTGGAGAAAACCAGATGGTCCCCTGCCTTATAGAGTGGGTAGAGCAATACCATCGGCAGAAGTCCTGTTGATACATCGAGGATTCGGCTGCGCTTCTTGAAAGTGGCAACTTCTCCCAGTACCAAGTCCCTGCTTCTGCTGTAGATGCTTGCAACCTCGATAAAGAAGGAGAACAGGCCTTTTGCAACAGGACTCTTGTTCTTCATACTGGCGAATACTCCAGCCTTTACTGCTTCCCATATACGGGGAACAGAACCCATCCAATGCGGGTTCACGAGTGCCAAGTCAGCGAGCAGAATTGAACCCAGTGGCTTGGAATAGGCCACTGTTGATGCGTTACCAATGATGACATACTGTAGGATTCGTTCAAAGGAGTGCCAGACGGGAAGGACGCTCAGCCAACGCTGACCAGGTGCAAACCTTTCGATCAACTTGGGAACAGCCTCCAGCTGGTAGGCAAAGTTTGCATGGGTGAGCATGACCCCCTTTGGGTCACCAGTGGTACCACTGGTGAAGATGATGGTTGCAATTTCCTCACTGTTCCCTTTTGCTCGCTCGCTCTCAACCTTTTTTGCCATGGCATGATCATCAAGGAGTGCCCTCCCTTCATCCACGAGATCCTGATAACAGAGAATCTCGATCTTGGTGGTAGAGGCGGCCTCATCACGTTGCTGATGGGTAAACTCACGATCCATGACGATCAAGTGTTGCAAAGCCGGGAGGTTTTCACTGATGTTGAGAATCTTGCGCAACTGAACCGCATTCTCGACAAAACAGAATGCTGCTTCAGTTACAGAGAGAATGAAGCTAACTTCATAGGGCATTGCATCCCGACCACGGGGAACATCAGCAGCCCCCAGGCTGAGGATCGCCAAGTCGCTGGCGAGCCATTCACGGCGGTTGTCACTGATCAGGCCAACCAGGTCTCCGCGTTTGACGCCATGGCTCATCAGGCTTGCAGCTAAGCTATTCACTTCACTATAGAGATCAGAATAGGAGATCGACTGAAAAACGCCGTTCTTGTCCTTGCTCATCTGGACGGTGTATGCGGGATATTGTGTAACAACCTCTGTAAATATCTGTGGTATGGTCTTATACATAGTTACCTCCGTGTATGGTACTATCTATTTTATATACACAATTTCATATTTTGTCAATCTGTCAGAATAAACATATCTCCAACCTTTCTCTTTATATTTCCTACACCTATGGGAACTGCCCCAAGCAGAGCTAAAACTACGAGAAATGTCATCATTATTGACTCTTTATAGGGAAACAAATCATAATGGCCAAATATGATAAGGAGAGACTTTTCCATGAAAGAACGAATTTCTACATTGCTCAAGAGAGAACCACAGGCTGAATTTGTTGTGGCAGAAGGCTGGGTAAGGACCAAGCGAGACAGTAAGAATGTATGCTTCCTTGAGGTCAATGATGGTTCGTGTCTGAAGGGACTGCAGGTTGTCATCGACAAGGAGCAGCTTCCTGACCTCTCCATTCTCAATGATATCACCACCGGTTGTTCAGTTATCTGCAAGGGCCCGATCGTTGCAAGCGCAGGTGGCAACCAAGCAGTCGAGATGGCCACTGTCGACGTGCAGGTAGTGGGTCCTTGTCCGGTGGACACCTATCCTCTCCAGAAGAAACGGCATACCATCGAGTATCTTCGTGAGATTGCCCACCTGAGAGCAAGAACCAACATGTTTGGTGCAGTAGCACGGGTGAGAAACACCTTGAGCTATGCGGTCCACACCTTTTTCCAGGAACATGGGTTCTCCTATGTGAATACCCCGATCATCAGTGCAAGCGATTGTGAGGGAGCAGGTGAGCAGTTTTTGGTCACCACCCTGGACCTGGACAACATTCCCCGCAGCGAAGAGGGAAAGGTCGATTACGCAAAGGACTTCTTTGGCCGTGAAGCCTATCTTACCGTAAGTGGACAGCTGGAGGGAGAGACCTATGCAATGGCATTGAAGAACATCTACACCTTCGGCCCCACCTTCAGGGCAGAGAATTCCAACACCAAGCGACATCTCTCGGAGTTCTGGATGGTTGAACCTGAGATGGCTTTCTGTACGCTTGAAGGAAATATGGAGCTGGCTGAGGAGTTCCTCAAATACCTGTTCAAAACCGTGTTGGAGGAGTGTGCAGAAGATATGGCCTTCTTCAGCAAGTTTGTGCAATCGGGAGTTCAGGAAACGCTCAAGGCAATCGTGGAGACACCGTTTGCCCACCTGACCTACACTGAGGCAATCGAGGAACTTTCCAAACACAACGACAAGTTTGAGTTCCCTGTCTCCTGGGGCAGTGACTTGCAGAGTGAACACGAGAAGTTCCTCACCGAAGTAATATGCAAGAGACCGGTTATCGTGACCGACTATCCCAAGGAGATCAAGGCTTTCTACATGAAGCTGAATGAAGATGGGAAAACAGTGCGTGGCATGGATGTCCTTGTTCCCCGCCTGGGTGAGATCATCGGCGGTAGTGAACGTGAGGCAGACCTGGACATATTGACCAAACGCATGGAAGAACTGGATCTCAATCCTGATGATTACTGGTGGTATCTTGATCTGAGACGATTCGGCACAGTACCTCACGCTGGCTTCGGCCTTGGATTTGAGCGCTTGGTGCAGTACGTCACAGGGATGGGAAATATCCGTGACGTCATACCCTACCCAAGGGCTCCAAAACTGGCAGACTTCTAATTTAAAGGCGGCATTGGCCGCCTTTTTTTATTGATATAGCGAGAACAATGCCCAGACGATCAATTGGCTGGTAGTGTGTACTCCACTCTTGAGGAACAGATGCTTTTTATGTGCAATGACTGTCGACACCTTAATACCCAGGAGAGAGGCAATCTGACGGGTTTCCTGGCCACTTACCATAAGGGTAAGAACCTGATGTTCTCTCTTGGTCAGAACAGCCGGATGCTCATTGACTCCATCATGAGGATGGGGAGCGGAGAGAAATCTCCCCAGCATCATCTCAAGCAGTGGCTCACTACAGGTAAGCGAGAGTACAATCGTGTACTGGTCTTCCAGCAAGGAACACATCATTTTCATTGATTTCGGACAAAAGATGAGAAGGTTCTTGGACGGTAACATCCTCTTCATCTGCACAACCGAGGGAAGGTCCGAGCAGTAGCAGATGTAGTTTCTCATCATAATTTCTGGGGAGTGAGTACCAATACGATGTGCATGTAGTCTCAGCTGAGGATAACCGGCCAGTCGACTCAGCATCCTTTCCCGTTCAAATGCATTACGGTAGAGTAAGATTGTTTCATGGTTCATGTCCTCCTAAGAGGCAGATCAGGTATTTTGCTTCAGCATGCTGGTAAGCAATGCATCAAACGAATCGCTGAAAGCCTTGGTCTGCTTACCACTCATCCTGGAGTGTTGTTCGCTGAATATACCCAACTCCCTGAACTCTGTCATGGCATTACGGATGGAGAGTCGCTCTGCCATATTCTCTTCGGTATAGGTGTTCCCACGATCATCCAGTACAGTGATACCTTTCTCTACCAAACGACCAGCGAGAGGAATGTCATGGGTGATGGCAAGGGCAGGTGGTACAGCATGGTCGACAATCCAGTCATCGGCACTGTCATCCCCCTTCTCCACCTGTACCTGATTGATAGGGCTCTTCAAGTCCCTGAGGGCAATCTGGTCCTCTATTCCCTGCTTCTTTGCTTCACTACGCAAGGCATTGGTATGCTGTTGGTAGGCTTGCTCCACATCCTTGAGTACTCGGTCTGCAACAAAATAAACCGTGAGATTTCGCCGGATTACCGCCTTGAGAATGATCTGTCTCAGGTTTCGCGGACAGGAGTCCGCATCTACATATAGGGTGAACATGCGCCTAGACTACCGTAAACTGGAGGGTTTTGTCACCCACAGGAGATGAGACATGCAATACTGACTCACCCACCAGCCCCATGGTACGTAGATAGATTACTGCACTTCCCCCGATGGTGCTCATCTGTGGAGGTGTTGCCATGGACAACACTCCAGAAATTGAGACTGAGAGGGGTATATGTGCATAGGGCAATGGTAACCGCCCCCCTTCCTTCCTCACCTCCACGCGTACGGAGACCATATCGTATGTCGCTTCCTTTGTGGTGAGATTGGAACGGTCAGCAATAAGATGGAGGGAAGGCTTGCCCCCTTGCCTGCATGTCTCTGTAGCAACAACCTTGCCTCCTACCAATCCCTCAAAGACCCAGAGGCCACCTTCACTTCCCCAATTACCCACATACCTGGTGAACAAATCAACCGCATCCTGGTAACGAAGATGATGTTTTTTCAGGAATAGCCCCATCTTAAGCAGATCCCCGGTTTTCAGTGAACCTCCCTGCCTGCCCACTTTTCCAAGCAGACGGGCAAGGGATGGTATTTCCCGCTCTCTCAGGTAAGGTTCGGCCTTCAGTCGGTCCCCGATGAAATCGTCGACGATAACCGGTGGATGGGAAAGATGAGGAAACGTCTTTCTCTGGGGATGAAAGATTCCTACCACACGGTCATTGTAGCGCAACCTGACCTCTTCACAATTGGTGGCAACCAGTGCAGGGGGGAGCGCTGCGCCCGGGTAATCCCCACCATCCATGGAAGAGAGCACAGAAAGCATGTAGGGGCTATCCTTCTGGCTTCGATAGATATGGGCAGCAGCCTTATCGGTTCGGAATATGTCCATCACCCCGTGGTAGCAGATCTGGTCCCCACTTCCGAAATTGGCATGGGTGAAGTAGTCATGCATACACCAACCGATTACTCCACTTAAGCCTTTTGTGGCCAGCCCCTGGTCAAGCACCCTTGCATGGCGTAGTGCATGTTCAGCCCTTATAAGAGGGGAATCGAATGACTTGCAGGGATACATATGGCCGCAAAACTCACTCACCAAGTATGGCACAGCCTTTTCGCAAACCTGGCTCTTCTTTTGAAGAGGGCGTCCTTTCCCGGCATACGAGAAATCGTTGTAGGTGTACACGTCTTCATGAAACTGGCTCTTCTTCAGGTTCCGAACCCCTGCCGTGGCACGGTTGGGGTCAAGAGTCCTGGCAAGGCGGTTGGTCTCCTGGTAGAGACTCTCGTCATCCGGGGATTCATTGATCCTCACTCCCCAAAGGATAATGGATGGATGATTGTAGTCACGCTCGATCATACCCTGCACACTCTGCAGGCATTGTTCTCTCCAATGTTTCTCCTTCCCGATATGTTGCCATCCTGGTATCTCCTCGAAGACAAGCAAGCCCAGTCGGTCACAGGCATCCAGGAATGCCGGGTGCTGTGGATAGTGGCTTGTCCTGACCAGATTCACCCCGAGATCCTTCAAAATGCTTGCATCTTCCCTTTGTAGTGAAGGTGGGGCAGCATATCCCAGGAAGGGATAATCCTGGTGGCGGTTCAACCCCACGATTGGAATGGACTTTCCGTTAAGTAGAAACCCTTCCTTGGTAAACTGTGCACTCCTACTTCCGAAGGTGAGTACTCTCTCATCGCTCTCTCCTAGCCTAACTACCAAGGTATAGAGAATCGGATTCTCCAGGCTCCATGCCTGCAATTCCAAATCATCCATCTCAAGGGAAAAGACACCATCCTTGACCGTGGTACTTGCATCCTCCATTGTTGTACTTCCGTCTTTCAGGGTAACAAACACACCCTGATCCTCTGCATTCACCGCCCTACCCTTGAGTGTAAGGGAATCCGTTTTCTGGCTTTCCACACCGAGAAAGGAGAAATACCTTTCCTCACGGATTATCAGGCTTGCCTCTCGATAGATGCCACAGAAGGAGATGTAGTCCATACTCCCACCAAAGGGAGGAAAGGAGGGATCCTCATCCCCTGAGACCACCACGGTAAGGGTAAAAGAGGAGCGAGCACCCAAATCCAGCGTATAGGGAAGGTAGGCTCCCTCGCAGCTTCCATACAACACCCCGTCCACATAGAAGTCTGCTTTATTTGCAATCCCTTCAAATCGTATGGCAACCTGCTGGGAATTGGATATATCGAGGGAGAACTGCCTGCGGTAGGTGTAGGGTCCCCAGTGAAACTGCTCCTCATGATACCCAGGGGCAAACTGCACGGGTGTATGGGGAAGAGAGACCTGTTGCCAGGTAGCGTCGTTTAATTCGCTAGCAAGAAAGTCTTCGCTGAAGCCTTGGCGGAACTGCCAGAGGTCGTTGACCGGTTTTTCCTGATACATTGGATCCTCCCCTTCTCTGTATAGCAGAGCAAATGCACCAGAGCAAGCGACGATGCTTGAAACTGGGAGCCTTTTTGTTCTATGGTTAAGGAATTCAGAGACCAAATTAGAGAGGAGTTCAGCATGGACATTTCCCCTTTGCAGAAAGTACGTTATGCCTATCAACCCAAGCTACCCGCAATTTTGAGGGAGAGCATCACCAAGGTATCCCCCAAGATGGGAGAAGCTACCAGTGCACAATCTGATGCAGATCAGATCAAGGCACTCTTTCCCAACACATACGGACTCCCAAGAGTTTCGTTCATTGCCGGAAAGAACAGCGATATCAGCAAGAAGCGAAACGTTGGAGTTATCCTGAGCGGCGGCCAGGCTCCTGGTGGACATAATGTCATCAGTGGAATATTCGATGCACTGAAGGCAGCCAATACAGAGAATACTCTCTATGGCTTCAAAGGTGGTCCCTCCGGTATTCTGGAAGACTCCTACAGGATCATTGACGAGGACTATCTTGCCTCATTCCGCAATACCGGCGGATTTGACATTATTGGAAGCGGGAGAACAAAGCTTGAGACTGAAGCCCAGTTTGAGGTTTGTGCTGAAGTATGCAAGAAGCATGAGATTGATGCCCTGGTTATCATCGGCGGAGATGATTCAAACACCAATGCGGCTGTCTTGGCTGAGTACTTCCTTGCCAAGAACCACGGCATTCAGGTAATCGGTTGCCCGAAGACCATCGATGGAGATCTGAAGAACGAATCCATTGAAATCTCCTTTGGATTCGATACAGCTACCAAAACCTACAGTGAATTGATCGGCAACATTGAGAGAGATGCCAACAGTGCAAAGAAATATTGGCACTTCATCAAACTCATGGGCCGCTCTGCCAGTCATATCGCCCTTGAATGTGCCTTGGAGACCCAGCCCAATATCTGCCTGATCAGCGAGGAAGTTGAAGCAAAGGGACAGAGTCTGGTAAGCATTGTGGACTACATTGCAAAGGTTGTTGCTGAGCGTGCAGAAGATGGGAACAACTTTGGTGTTGCGCTTATTCCTGAGGGCTTGATTGAATTCATCCCTGAGATCAAGGTCTTGATCAGTCAGATCAACAATCTCCTTGCCAAGGAAGAGAAAGCTTTCAACAAGATCGTAGACAGCAGTGAGCGTATTGCCTTTGTTGCAGAGCGACTCAGCAAGGAAGCAGCGCAAGTCTTTACCATTCTGCCTGAAGAGATCCAGAAGCAGCTCCTGATGGACCGCGATCCCCATGGGAACGTACAGGTCTCTAGGATTGAGACAGATAAATTGCTTGCCCAGATGGTGGAAGAGAAGCTCTCAGTGATGAAGAAGGAAGGCTCCTATACTGGCAAATTCAGTTCCATGACCCACTTCTTTGGCTATGAGGGCCGTTGTGCTTTCCCAACCAACTTTGATGCAGATTACTGCTACAGCCTTGGCTATAATGCATTCATGTTGATCGGTAGTGGTCTCTCTGGGTACCTTTCATCGGTCACCAACCTCGCAGAACCTGCTGGGAAGTGGGAAGCTGGTGGTATCCCCATCACCATGATGATGAACATGGAGGTACGCCACGGGGAAGACAAGCCAGTTATCAAGAAAGCCCTGGTGGAACTTAAGGGAAAGCCCTTCCAGTACTTTGCAGAGCATCGTAACACGTGGGCCCGTGAGACTTGCTACACCTATCCAGGTGCCGTGCAGTACTATGGCCCTGCAGAGGTATGCGACCTTACAACAGTCACACTCGCTTTGGAACAGGCAAAATAACCAATAAACAGTACTGCATTCAACCGGATTGCCACCTATGGTGATCCGGTTTTTTCTTCAGTCAGTACAGCGAGTTCTTCCCTTTCCCTCACGCTTGGCTTGGTAGAGCCGCTTGTCTGCAGCTTCCAACAATGCCTCGCTCGTAATGCCATCATTGGGAGAAAAGGCGACCCCCATACTGATAGCAAATTCCATGCTGCCACCATCCAAGGGGACTGAGACATGAGAGATGTATTCATAGATACGAAGGCAGGTCTCTCTCTGGGTGCACCCCCTAAGGATAATAATGAATTCATCACCCCCAAAACGCCCTACCAGGTCATCTCGTCTCAGGCGCTCCTTCAAGGTAGATACCAACCTCAGCAGTGCCTTGTCTCCGCTGAGATGCCCATGGGTATCATTAAGCAGTTTGAAATTATCGATATCGAGAAGAGCAAGTGCAAAGGGTCTCCCACTTCTGAGCTCTTCATGTAGTTTGACGAGGAATTCCCGTTTGTTCAGGAGTCCGGTAAGGCTATCCGTGTAGGAGCGATGCATGAATGTTTCCAGCCTGATTTGCCGAAGATAGCTCAAAACTCCTGCACCAAGGGAAACCAAGCTCCCCAAGATTGCGTACAGGACCGGAACCAACTCACCGTTGTACCATGAATCTGCCGGGGCAATTTCCATCTCCCAAGTAAGGAGGGAATAAGAGAGTATCATGGAAACCGGGTCGCAATCATCCAGGATCTGCTCTCCCCATATATAGGTATCATCCCCTCCAAGGTGAGAGAATGAGAAATGATAGCGATATTGCGCTGAGAGATCTTCCAAACCTGCTCCAAGCAGATATGATTCCATTTCAAAGTAGAGGCTCAGCAGTCCCCATGCTTGCTTGTTCTCCACCAGAAGTGGGTAACGGAACACGATGTATGGTTTTCCATCATCCAGGTACAGGGGACCATCAATGCTTACAGAGGCCTGTCTCATAAGGTGTTCAATATGCTGGCGATACATGGGAAGAGTTTTCAGATCAAAGCCTACCTCACGGCCTCCCTCCTTAGGATACTGGTCGAGGACGAGGCCATCCATTGCCAGGGTAGCAAAGCTGAAGGATTGTTTATCCTTCTCCAAAACGGTTAGATAGGAGTGGAAATCATCCAGATTGGGAATGATTCCTTCTTGCAGACTCTCTTCTAGGCGCAAGCCATAAAGTGTAGTGAACATCTCTTGGTTGCCAAGAAGGAGAAACATGTTCTTGCGTAAGTTCAGGAGTTCTGTCTGGGCACGCTGTTTCCTTTGCTCGATGTACTGTGACTTCCAGGCAGTGTAAAGCCCATAGGTCGTGAGCAATAAGAGCATGGTCAGGAGAGATGCCAACATAAAGGCTTTCAGATTCCATTGCAACTTGGCTTTTGCCTTCATTACACTCTCCTTTCAGATTGTTTTCTCCTGCAGTATAGATTCGTTGACGGAAAGCCTCAAGAGAGAAGCAATGAACAATTCGCCCCTATATAAGGTGTCTATGCTATACTCATTTTTGGAGGTTTACCCGACATGCAAACACTCAATGTGAATGGAATCTGGCGTTTGAGCCCGTTGGACAACAAGGCAATTGCTCCTTATTGTCAATATTTTTTGGAACACGAGTCCATACCCTGTAATCTCCCTGGCGATATTCACTCAGCACTTCTGGCTTCTGATGTAATCGCAGACCCCTATATCGGTCAGCAGGAACTGGACATACAATGGGTCGGACAACACGACTGGGTACTGAGCAAGACATTCAATGTGGATGAATCATTGCTCACTGCAGGAAGAGCGATACTCACCCTGAAGATGGCTGATACCATTATCACCATCCACCTGAACGGAGAAGAGATAGGCAGATCGGACAATCAGTTCCGTCGTTGGCGTTTTGACTTGGGAGATATACTCAAGCTAGGAGAGAATACACTCACCCTGACCTTCACCAGCGCAGAGAAGAAAGCAATAGCATTGGCAGAAACCCTTCCTTATCCAATTCCCTACTCTGAGTATCCTGTCAGTGCCAAGCATCGTAATCTGGTACGCAAGAGTCAATGTCACAGTGGATGGGACTGGGGCCCTTGCATTCTTGCCATGGGTGTATACGAACCGATTGAACTCTCTTTCATTGATGAAGGTATCATCGAGGAATTGACCTGCGATACCATTGAGATGGGAAAAGACCAATGGGACGCAGTAGTGAGGGTAATCTACAACGCAAAACAGGAACAGAGCCTTGATTGCCGTCTCATGCTGGCTGGCTCAGAGCAAGAAGGGACAGTGCACATGAAGCAAGGGCTCAACAAGTTAGAGTTCCGTCTTCAGTGCAAACAGGTAAAACGATGGTGGCCCAACGGAGAAGGAAAGGCAACGCTCTATCCTTTGCAACTGAGCGTGGGAAGCCAACAGACAGAAAAACGTATCGGGTTCAGGACCTTGCAGGTACGCACCGTTGCTGAACCAGATGGTGGCAAGCCCATGGTATTCAACGTCAATGGACGTGATATCTTTGCAAAAGGTACCAACTGGATCCCACTTGATGCACTCCCCAGTCGGTTGACCCCCGATCGCTATGAGTATTTATTGCAGTCCTGTGTTGATGCAAACATGAATATGATTCGCGTCTGGGGAGGTGGCCTCTACGAAAAAGATGTGTTCTATGACCTTTGCGATGAGAAGGGACTGCTTGTGTGGCAGGACTGCATGTTCAGCTGCTCAATGTACCCAACCAATGCTGAGTTCCTCTCCAGTGTGGAGGCAGAGCTCCGGTACCAGGTACCAAGGCTGAAGGATCATCCAAGCCTTGCCCTCTGGTGCGGGAACAACGAGGATCTGGGTGCTATCTCCTGGTACGAGGAGTCAAGAAAGAATCATATCCGCTATGTCATCGACTACGACCGACTCAATGAGGGAGTGGTAGGAAGGGTCATCAAGGAACTTGATCCAGGCAGGCAGTGGTGGCCAAGCAGCCCAAGTGCTGGAGAGAATGACTACTCTGACAATTGGCATGATGACAGCAAGGGCGATATGCACTTTTGGTCGGTCTGGCATGAAGGAAAAAGCTTCGAGGAGTACTACTCCATCAATCCACGCTTTGTGAGTGAGTTCGGTTTCCAGAGTTTTCCGCTCCTGGACACAGTGAAGAGCTACGCCCCAGAAGAGATGTGGAATCTTACCAGCAAGGTGATGGAACATCACCAGAAGAATCCACGTGGTAACTCCATCATCATGGAAAACTTCACCAGATATTACCGCTTCCCCTCTTCTTTCGCCCAAATGCTTTACCTCTCTCAGGTACAACAGGCAAAGGCGATGAAGATGGCGATTGAGTACTGGAGAACCACCATGCCACACTGCATGGGAGCTCTTTACTGGCAGCTGAATGATAACTGGCCTGTTGCCTCCTGGTCCTCCATCGACTATTACGGCAACTGGAAACTGCTTCACTATGCAGCAAAACGTTTCTACAGTCCCGCCCTCCCGATCGCCTATATGAAGGAAGATGGTATCGTGGAGGTCTATGTGGTAAACGACGGACCAAAGGAGATAAAGGATGCAAAACTTTCGGTAAAGTTCTGTACCTATGAAGGCAAGAAACTGAGCAAGATGGAGTACCGTATGGACTGCAAGGCAAGAAGCAGCTCTCATATGTGCACCATCAACCTCCACAAGAAACGCAAGATTGATCGGGAGAATGCCTTCATCTACCTGAAACTGAAAAGCGATGATCTCTACATCGAGAATCAACTGATGTTGGAGAAGCCAAAGCGGAGCAACCTGAAGTATCCTGAGATAAAGAGCGAAGTTTCAAAAACAGCAGGAGGATTCTCCGTCACTGTTAGCTGTACCTATCCTGCTTTCGAGGTCGCACTGGAAGCTGAGGGTATCAGTGGTGTATTCAGTGACAATCTGTTTGCAATCCGCCCTACCGCACAGAAAGTGGTCACCTTCAAGCCGAGAGGAGAAGTCAGCCTGGAAGATTTCAAGAAGCAACTGAAGATATATGATCTTTGGGGAAGTAGTCACTAAGGGCAATCATCTTTAATAGCTAGAGGGAAGTTTCTCTCTCTGTGTATGTTGAGAAATTAACCTGAGATAGAAATGTGCAATCAAACAGGGGAGCCTCACGGCTCCCCCATTGATTATGATGCTTGTTTGAGCTTACTGGTTCTTCTTCCAGCTGTCCCAAGCTTTCTGAACTTCAGAAGCAACCTGTGCGGGAGCCTTGTCTCCAAGGCCGATTTCCTGCAAACCGGTGTTGATGACATTGTAGACGTCACTGTGCAAGACACCGTCGATGACCGGGGTAATCGGGGTGTGAGCGGCATAGTAAGCAGCTCTCTTGGCAATGAACGGCTCAAGATTCTTCTCTTCAACGACCTTCTCAACATCAACATTGAGATTGGAGGGGAAGGAAGCACCAGTGGTCAGGCGGTAAGTCTGTACATACTCACCCTGCAAGTACTTGATCAATCTCCAGGCAGCAGCTTCCTTGGCAGAACCAGCAGGAATATTTGCACTCATTCCCCAGCCGGTTCCTACAACACCACTGTTGGAGTTCTTGATCACTTCGCCAGGAAGGTTGGGAATGACCATGAGCTCAAAATCGTTCTGCTGGGACTCTGGGCTGATCAGGGCCTTGCCAGTGGTGATATCAGTCTGGAAGGATGCAGTGGACCAGTCGCCATCGATGTAGAAGGCAGCTTTCCCGCTTGCGAAACTACCACGTGAGGAGCCATAGGGGCTGCTCAGGCTGTTTCTGTTGATCATTCCTGATTTATACATATCATCAATCAACTCAAGGGACTTCACGAACCAACTATCGGTAAAGTCGATTTTGCCGGCAGCAAGCTGGTCATACCAGTCAACCCCACCGTAACGTCCAACGACCATGGAGAAGAGGCAGCTCTGCATAACCCAAGCATCCATGTTATCCATGGCGATCAAATCAATTCCTTTTGCCTTCAAGGGCTTGACCATTGCTTTCATCTCTTCATAGCTCTTGGGAATATCGAAACCATTCTCACGGAGCACCTTTGCATTCACATAGAGCATGTGTGTGGTGGTGACGCCATTGGGAAGTTCAGCAAGGTATCCTGCGAACTGAGGAGCAGTGGTTGCTGGATTGTAATCGTCTACCAGACCATCTTTTTCCAGGAACGGCATCAGGTCTTTCACGCTATTTGTGGTATGAAGGCTGGTGGAACGACCACTGGGCCACATGTACAACACATCAGGAACCTGGCCACTAGCAACATAGGCTTCGGTCTTCTGGTGGAAAGGCTCATTGAACAGATCCTCACGGACCAGCTTGATGTCTGGATTCTCTTCCTCGAATTTGTCCCAAACCATCTTGATTTCATTGGCACTGTTCGGCTCGGACATGTCAATGTAGTTCAACACGGTAAGCTCTACTTGCCCAGATGCACTAGCATCTTCCTTGGTACCTTGAGCAAACACTGATGTTACTACCATCAGTAGCGCAAGCGCCAATACGGAAATTTTCTTCAAACCAGTCATTTTTACCTCCTAATGACTTCTTCTTACATTCCTGCGGTTGGACTCCCTACCCGCTCGGTTCTTGTTTCACCACACCATATTGCAGGTGTGAAGTAATCCCTTATCTATTAGTTCATACTTTGTACAAACTAATGCTACCATCACAACCACCAGCTGTCAAACAGTTTCACCTGTTAGCCTTTCACAGCACCGGCGGCAACACCCTTGGTGATTTCCTTGCGGAAGAACATGTAGAAGAGCAACATCGGAATCAGTCCAATCACCAATGCAGCGAATTGCTTTCCAAAGTCACTACTCAGCGCTCCTGCAAACTTCTGAACTCCGACCGGCAGGCTCTTGAGAGCATCACTACTGGTCAGGATATTGATCAACATAAACTCATTCCAAGTACCGGTGACTGTAAGGATTGCAACAGTCACTCCGACCGGAGCCGCCATCGGGACAATAATGGAGATGAATATCTTCATATAGGTTGCGCCATCGATACGTGCAGACTCAACCAAGGCAGTGGGGATGGACTTGATATACTCAGTGCCAAGATAGATGCCCATCGGCATTGCTATACCGATATAGGGGATCAGAACACCGAGGCGGGAGTTGTACAGTCCCACCCAGTTAATGATCAGGAAGAGCGGCACCATGATTGACTGTAGGGTTAAGAGCAACCCTATAACAAAGGAGCCATGGATATACTTGGTGGCCTTATTGGGAATCTTCGCGAATGCAAAGCCTGCCATGAAGGAGAATATCAGTGTTGCTACCGTGGTAATACCTGTGTAAATGATACTGTTGAATATCAGACTGGGGAATTTTCCCCTGACCCAGGCATCCTGATAGTTGATCAGAACCCAATCCTGCGGTATGCCCAGCTTATTCAACTGAAACTCGGTTGTGGTCTTGAAGGAGTTCATCACAAGCCATAGCAGAGGATAGATAGCCATGACTGTAAAGAAAATCATGACAGCGTAGGTCAACCCCAGATTGATTTTTGCCCTGGTTGAGCGGGTATCTTTTACATCACGCATGGTTACTCCCTCCCCCCGAACTTTTTCTCAACCCACTTGGTCAAGCCGATAAGAATAAAACTGATCACTACCATCACCGTACTGATTGCATTAGCCAGAGGATATCTCGGGGCTCCCTTGAAGGCCTTATCGAACATGTAGATGGAGAGCACACTGGTACGATTTGCCGGTCCCCCGGCAGTCATAACATAAATGAGGTCAAAACTCTTCAACGACCCGCTGATAGCGAGAATCGCTGTGGTAACCAGTACCCCCGAGAGTGCAGGAAGAATGACATAGCGAAGCGTTTGCCCCTCAGTCGCACCATCGATCCGGGCTGCTTCAATGACCGCACTATCAATTTTCTGCAGGTTGGCAATGAAAATGATCAAATACATACCGGTATACATCCAGAGGATTACAAAGAGAACCGGCAACATTGGGTGATTGCTTATCCCATACTCATACTGAGGATTAAATAACCGTACCAGTTCAGGGAATGCACCATAGGGGGCGAAGAATGATTTCCAGAGAATACCAATGACAACAGTGGATATGACGGTGGGAAGATAGATCATGGTCTGGAAGAAATCTGCAAACTTCACAATTCCTCGGTACAGCACATAGGCTAAGAAGAATCCGAGGGGAATCTGTCCAAACACTGATACAAAGACAATCCACATATTGTTCTTCAATGCCAGGTAGAAATACTCATCAGCGAAGAGATTCTGATACCACTTGAAGCCGACCAGATGGACTGGTTTGCCACCAAAGAGTTTTCCTCCACTATAATCACTTAAACTGAGAAAGATCGAAAATATCGTCGGGAATGCCATGACCGATATATAGATGAGAAAGCCGGGAAGCACCAAGGTCCAATAGGCCCTTTTCTGCTCTCGCTTCGCATCTGCCAGCGTATGCGTTTTAGGCATGCGTAACCTCCAACCTGGGTTTTTTATATGTTTTCTTCATAGGGTATGCTTGATCGATGACATCCTCCCAATCGAAATGAGTACGACTTTCAATTTCTGAGAGCTCAGGAACTGCAAATAGCTTCTGCAAGAACATGGTCGCAGCTCCCTTTGCTACCACAAACTCGTCCTTGGTATCGAAAAGCAGTTTGCATCCAATCTTGTCCATGACAGCAAGGAATTGAGGGCACTCCTCCTTGAGGAACTCCCTGATCCTTCCTTCATCACTGAACGGTTTTCCATGGACAAAAAAGACACGGGGATCCAGTACGGAAAGGATGGGAACGAGGGATCCGAATAGATCTTTCATGAATGTCTTCCATGCGTTTTCGTCAGAGACAGACTTGATCAGTAGATCTTCCGGTAGGCCAGTCTGTCCCTTGTTATGCTCCCGCCAGCTCAGCGTGCAGATTTCACCGCTGCTGTGATGGGATCCATGATAGACTTTTCCACCAATGGAGAGTCCGATACCAACACCGATACCTGCACGATCCCCAAACTGGTAATTCCCTTCATGGTAGTCTGCAATCATGCACATGAAATCACCCAGGTTCACATTCCTGTTGATCGTCATCTCCAACCAGGCAGTGCAGTTCGCATCATTCTCTACAAAGACCAGTACATCATAGCGTTTTGCAAAGAAATCATAGAAATCATAATTCTTGAGACCAAATGGTTCTGCATACATGATGATGCCATCCTCTGCATTCACAATACCGGGAATACCGGCAATGACGGCAAGCAATGGTATGGAGAGCTTTTCAATCTCTGTCAGCACCAGGTCCATCAGGAAGGTAAGGATTTCATCAAATTCAACTTCCGGTAGTTTCCCTTTGCTCTGGTAGAGCAATCCACCGGTTATATCGAGGATGACGGCCCTGTAGTGGGAAGGCTGGATGTCGAAACCGACAACACAGCCAAAGCGTTCATTCAGCTTCAGGCAGATCGGTTTCCTTCCTCCCCTGCTTACACCACTCCCCTCTTCTCCCTCATAAACAACCTCGTCATCAATGAGAGCACTGATAATATTGGTAACGGTGGAGCGATAAAGGTTCAGTTCCCTGGCAATATCGACCCTGCTGATACCCGGACTTTTCCAGATCAACTGAGCAACCAAGGAAGTATTTGCATTTTTCTGAAAATTGTTGTTGTTGATTCTCATACTGGTTCTGTATACTCCAGGTACATACGTGTAGGACTTGTTTGTTCGCTCTCTGTACAAACTAAGCGTAACACCACCCCTTTCTACTGTCAAGGAATATTTTACGAGTTTGTACAACCCTTGTACTTGACTTCAGCTTGCAGTCATGGTAGGACAAGACCATGGCCAAAACAAATACAGTAAAAGCAAGTGAAATCTTGTTTTCCACACCCAGAACCGTTGAAGACAAGGAAGGATTCTTTCGCTTCCACGATGGCATTACCATCGCAGTCGATCCTTCCTTTACATCCCTCATTGAGACTGCCCCTGCACTCCTGCAGATACAACGAGGCGGAGAAGACATCCTGGTAAAGCTACAAGAGGGCTTTCCAAGTGAAGGATACAGCCTCACCATCGGTAAGAAGCAGATAGTGATCAGGGCTAGCAATGAGGAAGGTGCATTCCGTGGGATCTCTACCCTGAGAAACCTTACCTATACCTCTGAGCATAGGCTTCCCTGCTGCGCTATCGAGGACTCCCCTTCCTTTACCTGGAGGGGATTCATGATTGACTGCAGCAGGCACTACTTCAGTCCTGCATTTCTGAAGAAACTAATCGATGTAGCCTCGCTGTATCATCTCAACCGTTTTCATTGGCACTTGAGTGACGACCAAGGTTGGAGAATTCCCTTGGATGGTTGGCCTCAATTGGAAAAGGTAGCGAGTAAGAGAACCCTCCTGCAATACACGGACGGGAGAACATACGGACGGTTGTACACCAAAGAGGAGTTACTGGAGGTCCAAGCCTACGCCCATGCTCGCCATATGATCGTGGTACCGGAGATTGAGACTCCAGGACATGTCTCTTCCCTCCTTGCCGCATATCCCCATTTCGGGTGCAGTGGAGGACCGTATGAGGTACAAGATCGCTGGGGAATCTTTGACGAAGTACTCTGTGCAGGGAACAATCAGGTGCTGGAGTTCCTCGAAGATGCCATTACCCAGATAGCTGCACTGTTCAGTGACCCCTATATCCACATTGGTGGGGATGAGTGTCCTCACACTGCCTGGAAATCCTGCCCAAAATGCCAGAAGAGAATGCAAGAAGAGGGATTATCCAAGGAGAAGGAACTCCAGAGTTGGATGACCAGTAAAATCTGTGAGATGGTAAGCAAGGCTGGAAAACGCCCTATCGGCTGGGACGAGGTCCTTGAGGGTACAGAGTCCCTTGGCCTCCCAAAGGACTTGATCGTTATGTCCTGGAGAGGAGTTGCCGGTGGTATTGAAGCAAGTGAGCGTGGGCATGAGGTAATCATGTGCCCCAATACCGATGGATGTTATTTTGATTATCAACATACTGATGATGAGGAAGAGATGGGGAATTTGGGTGTGAGCAGCATCACCCAGGTAGCCCAATTCGATCCACTTGCAGGGCTAAAGGATAAAATGGCTCAGGCTCGAGTACTGGGAAGCCAAGGAAATCTTTGGACCGAGAAAATCACGAACGGTCGACAAGCAGAATATATGCTTTTCCCCAGGTTGATGATACTCGCTGAACGATTATGGAACCCACAGGATCCAAAAATAATACTGGACAGAATTCCATTGTTGTATAAGGTTTGTGATGCTTTATCGATCAATTGCTACAGAGGTCCTCTTGCCTGACCTCTTGCTTTCCACCAGAGAGCTGTGATACCACTAGGGTACCACCTTCTGGTGGATTTTCTCTAGTGCAGGCCCTGCTTCCGTTGGAATGCGGGCCTGCTTTTACTTTGTTCAAAAAGAAAGCTGCCTCCCTAAGGAAACAGCCTTGCATTCATGTACGATACCCAATCCTACTCACCCTTTCTGGCAAGTTCCCTGGGAATATGTATGAGATGCTCCTCGCTTTCGCGATAAAATGTGGCAATGAAGCCGATGATACTGATTAAATCACTATCCGTCTTCTGGGCCAACTGTTCTGAGAGAGGTCTCATCTCATCCTTTTGCGCTTGGAACTTGACCTTCACCAGCTCATGGCTGGATAAGGCTTCATTCAAAGCAGATACCAATCGGTCATCAACACCCTCTTTGCCGACCATGACAATCGGCTTAAGGGAGTGTG
This sequence comes from Sphaerochaetaceae bacterium, assembly GCA_028532765.1. Classification (GTDB taxonomy): domain Bacteria; phylum Spirochaetota; class Spirochaetia; order Sphaerochaetales; family Sphaerochaetaceae; genus Sphaerochaeta. Next base: position 40,671 of record JAQQAR010000015.1, read on the forward strand.
CTTGCGACCGAAGAAAATTTCTCACACTGCTATTCATAGGAAGTACTATACCTAGTCCTTGTACTTTTGTGCAACTACGAAGCGCTTCACTTTTTTGGTACTGGTCATCTCAAGCGGCTCATCCACCACGGTTACACGAGTGATTTTCTTGTAGGACTGCAACTCCTTGTTCACTTCACTCACAATTTGCTGCATCCTCTCCTCAATTTTCGCCTTGGCCGAATCACCGTGCTCTTTTGCCATTTCATCACGATACTTTTCAGCAGGATATATCAAGGCCCTGATCCCTTCACTCTTGTTCTTCTTGTCAACGAGATACCCGAGTACACAGATCGTATCTATCTCAGTGTAGAGCTGGAAGTGGTCCTCAATCTCCTCGGGAAACACATTTTTACCACCCTCGGTCACGATAAGGTTCTTTGCTCTTCCCGTCAGGTAGAGATACCCCTGTGCATCCTGGTAGCCGACATCACCGGTATTGAGCCATCCATCCTCAAGCACCTCAGCGGTAGCCTCTGGGTTGTTGTAATAACCCTGCATAACCATGGGTCCCTTGATATAAATAATCCCATTACCCTCAGCATCCGGATTCATGATCTTGACCTCAGTCTGGGGCAGCTTCTTACCAACCGAGCTCTCGATATAGGCTTCCACTGGGTTGAGGTGGGTTATGGGACTGGTCTCGGTAAGACCATAGCCCTGCACAAAATCAATTCCAAGCTGATTGAACATCTTGAAGGTAGATGCAGGAAGCGGCCCACCTCCACTGATACAAATACGGTTCGTATCGAGGGAGAGCTTCTTGAGCAAGAAGCCGAACATCTTCTTTCCGACATTTACCTTGAATATCTTCTTCAGGACACCGGAGACTCCCATCATGAATCGTATGATCCCATAGAGAACAATGCCCTTCTCCTTTACACCATTCATCAGTGCTGCAATCATCTTGTTGAAGAGCATAGGAACAGCAAGGAACATTGTTACCTCGCCCTCCTTCAGTTCCTTGAGCACTTGGCTGATCACCAATTTCTTGCCAAAGACAATGGAAGCGCCCACACTCATGGCTTCAAAGAAGACCGCCATCATGGTGTAAGAGTGATGGATTGGAAGAATTGCATAGAATACATCAGTGGGGTACAGCGTCATATTCCCCTGTGCAAGGTAACAGTCTGCTACCATATTGCGATGACTCAGCATAACGCCTTTTGGAGTTCCCGTGGTTCCACTGGTAAAGAGAATCGCAGCGGTATCCTCGCTCTCTGCCTTATGCCTATCTTGAGCCTCTGCCTTGAGGTCCAGGACAAAAGGCATGTTTCCTACTTTCTCAAGGGAAATTCGGTCTGTCAAACCAAGCTTATTCTCTGCATCAAAGGTTTCCACACGGTCAGCATCTGCGAAGAGAATCTTTACCCCTGCAAACTCCAAGTATTTGGCCATATCCTTATTGACCAGGGTATTGTCCAGGGGTACTACAATCGCTCCGGCAAAGAGAATACCCAGGTAGGCAATAGCCCACTCAGGACTGTTCTTTCCGATTACTGCAATCTTGTCATCCTTTTTAACACCATTGGAGGCTAGATAATCTGCAACCGAGAGGACATATGAATGAACTTCTGAATAGGTAAAGGTTTCGTACTGTGGAACAAAGGCTGTAAAACACTTGTTCTGGGGATAGCGTTCGACTGAGATCTCGAACATTTCCACCACAGTAGGCCATGCACCTTTGAACTTTTTACCCCGATAAGCCTCAAGGAAATCCCAAGGTTTTTCACCTTTCTTGTGTGTTGCCATCGTTCCAACCTCCTGTGTTCGATTTCTGGTTCCAATCTTTCTATACTATAGGCAGAAGCATCGTGAAAAATCAAGATTATTGTGACAAGTTTTCACAATGCGTAATTGTGTAATGCACTCCTTACTCTTCCATCGTATCACTTTTCAGCAATTGCAATAACTTCTCCATCGAGGGAGTAAATACCTTGTCCTTATGGTGGACAAGGGAGAAATACCGCTTCATATCCACTCCCTGTAATGACAATTCCCTGAGAGTTCCTTCCTTGATCAGATGACGTACCAGGCGTCGAGAAATAACCGTGATCCCCTGACCAGCAGATACTGCACTTACAATGGCATCGCTGCTATGGCATGACCATTTCTCCTCATAGGGAAATCCTGCTTCCTGGAGCAAGCCAACAAACAACGCCCGTGTACCACTCCCCTCCTCCCTGAGGATGAGTGGATAGTCACTCAATGCCTTCAATCCAAGCCTTGAAGGGGCAGGAAACTCTTTTGCACACACAGGAATCAATTCATCAACAAAGCAGGGGGTGCATAGCAGTGACTTGCTCTGTACCATTCCCTCTACCAAAGCCAAATCCAAGCTGCCATCAAGCAAACGTCTCTCAATGGTCTGGGTGTTGTCAACCTGTACCTGGACACGCAAGAGTGGGTGCTCGCTTTCAAAGCGTGCAATAAGATCAGCGAGCAGTGTACTGCCAACGGTGATGGTTGCACCCATCCTGATCGTCTGCTGCCGGGTATAGGCTCCAAGCTCACTTTCAAGGGTATCGACCAAACCAACAATAGAACGGGATCGTGAGAGGAGGAACCTCCCCTCATCGGTCAAATGCAAACCCCGTCCCAACCGGTCGAACAGCAAAACCCCGTAATCCTTCTCCAGGGAACCGATCACCGCGCTGACTGTTGGCTGGGCAAGATGCAGTTTCTCTGCGGCCTTGCTCATGGATAGCTGTTCGGCTACTGCAATGAAAATGGAAAGGTCTCGAATGGTCATTTGTTTTTACCTATATTTCGCATACATTTTTCATTATTTACTTTATACCAAAACCCTTTTAGACTGCAACACGATTTGGAGGAATTATGGCGCTTACAGAACAAACGATCAAAGCATTGAAGGCAGAAGGGTTTCTACATAATAGAGGAACAGAGAACTTTTCCGCGCGTATCATTACAGGGAACGGTACATTACCGGCAAAGATGCTCTCACAACTCTCCATCCTCAGTGAGACCTATGGGGATGGAATGGTAAGTCTTACCGGCAGACTTACCGTTGAGATCCCCGGCATCCCCTACTCCCGTATTCCTGCATTCCGAGAGGAGGTTGCTTCCCTCTCCCTGACAACCGGAGGAACAGGAGCGAAGGTCAGACCGGTTGTAGCCTGTAAGGGAAGCACTTGCATCTATGGACTGGCTGATACCCAATCCCTTGCACAGAGAATCCATACAGCATTCTATGAAGGTTGGCATGAGGTCATCTTTCCCCACAAATTCAAGATAGCAGTGGGAGGATGTCCAAACAGTTGTGTAAAGCCTGAGCTCAATGATCTTGGCATTGTAGGACAGAGAATGATGCATCTATCACCTGAGTGCAAGGCTTGTGGCCGTTGCATCAGTGAGAAGCGCTGCCCGATGGGAGCAATTAAGCAACGTGAAGATGGGAAACGATATATTGACCGAAGCCTCTGCAACAACTGTAGCCTATGCCTCGATACCTGCCCATTTGGAAAAATAAATGCAGATGAGCCCCGCTACAAACTTTATCTCGGAGGCCGATGGGGCAAGCAGAAACGGTATGGGACACCACTTCCCCTATTGTATAGTGAGGAACAGCTCTTCCCTTTGATCACCCGAATATTGAACCTCTACAAAAAAGAGGGACGACCAGGAGAGCGTTTTGCATCCGTGGTGGAACGCCTCGGGATGGACCATATTGCGAGGGTTCTGCATGAAACCGTGTAAGTGGATAGTGCCTTTACTCATGGTACTGCTTGTCTCATGCGGTACCAAGGTAGACTCCAGCCAGGCTGGGCGTGAGATAACGGTGGTTGCACTCTCCTCCTCCTTGGCTGAACTCTGGATCCTCTCAGGGGGTAATGTTGCAGCTACAACTGATGATGCCTTCCAGGAACACCCCGTTGGTGTGAGTGAGGATTGCATCAATCTGGGTACGGTCAAGGACCCCAGCATAGAACAAATCCTCTCCCTAGACCCGGATCTGGTCTTGCTCTCCCCACTACTTCCAAGTCACCAAGGTATCAAGGGTCAGCTGGAATCGTTCCAGATAGAGTGCAAAGCCTTTGATCTTGATACACTGGAACTTTACCTGGAAGCCTTGCGGTGGTGTAGCGAGATGATAGGAAATGATTATGCCTACTGGACTCATGGCAAGGAGACAGCAACACGCGCTCAATCAATCATCTCATCGTTTTCCCCTTCTCAAGAAGAACGAGTTCTCTTGCTCAGAGCCCATAGCACCAAGGTAAAAGCGCTTGATGAACGTTCCCTGGTAGGGGCCATGCTTCGAGACCTGGAGATCGAGACACTCTCTGACCAGTACCCTTCCCTTCTTGATCAACTGAGCTGGGAGATTATCTTGAAAGAGGACCCCACTCTGATCCTGGTTGTCCCCATGGGGGATGTTTCACTAGCAGAAGTACAGGCACAGATCTTGATCCGTGACAACCCTATTCTCTCCAACGTGCAGGCAATCAAGACAGGCAATGTACAGCTACTGCCAAAAGCATTGTTCGGCTACAAGCCAAACGATAGATGGGATGAAAGTTATGCATATCTTACCTCACTCTTCTAAGGGAAAACTCACCGGGCTGTTCGCTCTCGCTTTAGCCGGTGCATGTTATTCGCTTTGCAGGGGGGCTGTTGACCTCTCACCTCAGGAGTTGCTCTCAGGGTTGATGTCAAGTCTTACAAATGGGGGAAGCCTTTCCATGATCATGCATCTACGCATGGTCCGTATAGCTTCCGCACTCCTGTGTGGCAGTGCACTCTCGCTCTCAGGTTCCTTGTTGCAACAGACCCTGAACAACCCCATGGCCGGGCCAAGCATCTTGGGAATAAACGCATCAGCGGCGCTCTCGGTACTACTTGGTATGCTCCTCTTTCCTTCTCTTGCACAGCTCTTGCCGCTTTTCTCTTCAATTGGTGCACTCGTCGGTAGTTTGATCGTATTCTCTCTCGCAGCCATGTATCGATTCAGCAGACTCACCCTCATACTCAGTGGTATTGCCTTATCGACAGTGCTTGGTGCTGTCAGTGATGCCTTATTGACAATCTTTCCTGATCTTGTAGCCGTGAAAGTTGACTTTCTTGTTGGTTCTTTTGCCCATATCACGTCCGCTCAGCTTTCCTTGCTCTCTCCTCTCTTAGTGATGACCATGCTCATCGCCTGCCTGATGGGTCGTCCGCTCACGATGCTCAGTCTTGGCGATGAGTGTGCAACATCTCTTGGCCTCAGGGTCAATCGGGTTCGTCTCTTGCTTTTGGCTTTAAGTGCGATACTTAGTGCGCTTGCGATCAGTTTATGTGGTCTGGTCGGGTTCCTTGGGCTGTTGGTACCCCACATAGCCAGAAGAATGATACCAGCCCACGAGGCACTCCATCTTCCCTTCACCGCCTTGCTTGGTGGGTGTATCGCCCTATTCGCAGATACCACTGCCCGATTGGTATTCGCACCCTATGAGCTACCGGTAGGTATTGTACTCTCTGCTCTGGGAGGACCAAGCTTCCTGGTTGTCTTGATCAAGTACAGACGAGGAGATAGGCATGCTTGAAGCCAAACACCTTAGTGGAGGATACCCAGGGAAAACGGTTATCCAGAATGTCTCCCTTTCCTTCGCAAAAGGGGAGCTCATAGCAATACTGGGCTTGAATGGAAGTGGTAAATCTACGCTTCTGAAGATTCTCTCCGGTTTGCTGGAGAAAGAAAAGGGAACCTTGTTTCTGGACGGGAAACCTCTAGATGACTATGCACCAAGGCATTTGGGCAGACTAATTGCCTATCATGGGCAACGTCATGAAATTCCAGATATGAATACAAGAACCCTGCTTGCCCACAGTCGATTTCCTTATCAAGGATTTATCAGAAAACTGCAAGACAAGGATCAGAAAGCCATTGAATGTGCAATTGATCGAATGCAGATACAGCATGTACTGGATACCCCTCTTAAGCACTTGAGTGGAGGATATCAGCAACGCTCATTTCTCGCGATGACCCTTGCAAGGGAAGCAGACTATCTCCTTTTTGATGAGCCGGATGCCCATCTAGATATCTCACAAATGTATATGGTCCACCAGCTCCTGCAGGACCTGGCATCTGAGGGTCACTGCGTTGTGGCTTCCCTGCACGACCTCTCAGAAGCCTTGAGGATTGCTAGTAGGATCATCCTTATCGACCAACAAACGGTCGTATTTGATGGGAAGCCCCAAGACGCAGTTGCCTGTGGGATACTCGAAAAAATCTTTCGTGTGGCTATCAAAAGATATGATACTTTCTACCGGTTTTCACTGCGTTGACCAAGGAGGCCCTTACCGTCTACAGTGACAGGCGAGGTAGTTTCCAGCATGCAAATTTCCAGCTTTGAAGATGTAATTAGCTTCACCGAGCAGTTCACCAACCTCGAGAAGCAGACGTCCCACTACACCACTCGTACCTATCGACTTGACAGGATGCACGACCTGTTGGCCCACTTGGGCAATCCTGAACGGGCTTTCAAGAAAATTCATCTTGCAGGGTCAAAAGGAAAGGGTTCAACAGCAAGCTATCTGGCAAGTGCCCTGACTGCCATGGGTTATAAAACAGGCTTATACCTTTCTCCTCATCTGGTCGATTACCGGGAGCGGTTTACCCTAAGTGGTACCTTCTTTGACGATTCCTTGCTCGTTTCAACGGGCCAGGAGTTGGCAGACAGCATTGAAGGATTCACCTTTCGCGATGAATGGGGGGAGACCAACCCCACCACATTTGAACTCTTCACCGCCTATGCATATCTGCTCTTCAAGAACAGTGGCTGTAGCTGGGCGATTATTGAGACCGGCCTTGGTGGACGTCTTGATGCAACCAATACCATCATCCCTGAGGCAAGTGTTCTCTGCCCCATTGAGCTGGAGCATACCAAGATTCTCGGCTCTACCATCAGGGAAATTGCCACAGAGAAAAGCAAGATCATCAAGAGAGGAGTACCTGTATTCATTGGCCTCGAAGAGGGTGAAGCCTTGGATGTATTCCTCACTGAAGCAGAGGAGCAACACAGCACTCCCTACCTACTCAAGGAACACCTGGGCACCCTGACAAGCAGCACCACCAGTGAAGGCGAGCAGGTCCACTACCGGTGGAAGAATGGGGAGGAGGAACATCTCTGCCTTTCCATGCGAGGATTGGTCCAGGCACAGAATAGTGCACTTGCCATGCTTGTCCTGAAGACACTCAATCTCTTTGACCAGGCGATGCTCCCTGCCATCGAGTCAAATCAGATACCAGGGAGATTCCAGCAGCTCTCAAAAGATCCCTGCCTCTATGTGGATGGTGCACACACCACCCGCTCCCTGCAGGCCCTGCTCTCTTCCTTCTCCAGCCTTCATCCCACCAAGGAAAATACAGTCATTTTTGGAGCACTGGAGGACAAGGATCATACCCACATGCTCTCACTCCTGCTCGACTATTTCCAGAAAATCATCATCAGCAGGCCAGGGACTTTCAAGAAGAGTGATATCAACCAACTGCATGAGCTTCTCTTGGAGCTTGCCGCCAAACGAGAAAAACAGTACGAAATTCTTTTAATTGAGGACAATCTCTCAGCATTGAAAGAAGCACTTTCCCATACGGCAAAGGAAGGGGCCATCCTTACCTGTGGATCATTCTACCTTGCCGGAGGTATAACATCTGCCTATGAGCAGGTCAGGAGTTCACATGAGTCTCAACTGGCGTGAGATAGCACTTATCCTGGAGGAACTGCCCCTGGTGGGCAGTTCATTGCAGCGCACTACCCAACATGATTTTCACTCTCTTAGCTGGCACTTCTATCACCCTGAGGCAGGGAGATGGACTCTATACACCGAGGTAGGCACCCCTTTCAGCCGACTCCATGAACTTAAGAAACCCATTAGTGCAAACCAGATGGGAAAAACAGCCAAGCTCCAACGTTTTATCCAATTTTGTCGTGCAAATCTGGAGGGTGCCAAGGTTGAATCAGTCTATCAACAACCCTTTGACCGGGTTGTGCGCCTTCGAATGGACAACCATGGCACGATACTGAATCTCTATCTTCGCTTCTACAGTGGACCAGGTGCAAATATCCTGGTCACTGATGAGAGTGATATCCTCCTTGACCTGCTGTACAGGCGTCCTGGAAGAGAGGAGCAGAGTGGACAACCATTCACACTCCCTGAGCCGAAAGCGGAAGAGGGAAAAGCGTTCCTTGTCAGAGAGAGAACCGGCGATTCCTTCAATGAGCAGATTGAGGAAGCATACGGAGAGCAGAGCAATACACTCACCCGTGAAGAGCTGGCTACACGTGTTGAACGAAAGATGGAACGGGAGCTCAAGAGCCTGAATACTACACTCGGCAGTCTTATACGTACCAGTGCGAACACTCAGGATTTCATGCATTTCAAGAAGTTCGGCGATCTTCTCAGTGCAAACCAACACCTACTCAAAGGTACAATGGATGAAATAACGCTGGAAGATTGGGAGACGGGAAAGCCATTAACCATACCCCTTGATGACAAGATCCTCTCTCGCGAGAATATTCATCTCTACTATGAGAAATACCAGAAAGCCAAGAAAACCCACGAGAATGCCATCACAGAGGTTGAGAAAACCAAAGCGCTCATTGCCCAGAGAGAAGCACACTATCTGGCGCTCCTTGATCCCAACCGTGACCAACTACAGGCGATCAGGAGCCTGACAAAGGAACTGGAAGAGAGCTCTGGGAGTGAGACACAAAAAAAGCAGAGTCCGGGCCTTACCATCCAAAGTGGTTCGTTCACCCTGCTTGTTGGCCGCAATGCCAAGGAAAACGACGAATTACTCCGTCACTACGTGAAGGGAAATGACTACTGGATGCATACCCGTGATGTCCCTGGGGGGTATGTTTTCATCAAGTACATCAGGGGAAAGAGTGTCCCTCTGGAGGTCCTGCTTGATGCAGCAAACCTAGCGCTTGTTTTCAGCAAGGCAAAGAATCAGGGTCGTGCAGATCTATACTATACCCAGGTAAAACACCTAAGAAGAGCAAAGGGAGGGAAAACCGGGACGGTTCTGCCCACTCAGGAGAAAAACTTGACAGTTACACTGGACGAAGGGAGACTTTCACGATTACTTTTAGGACATGAGCATGCTTGACAGTTACCACCATATGATCTTCTACCCTGAGGACCAAGAAACACTCTCCCTTGCAACGGCAAAGAGAGAGGCGAAAGTGTATCTACGCTCTCTTCCCTCTGCAATTCTTGTACCTCATGCGGCCTACCAGTTTTCGCTGGAGGCTCTGCATAGGAGCTTTTCAGTGGCAGGGAGGCTGAAGCCCTCCTTAATAGTTTTCCTTGGGCCCTTGCACCAGGAAGTGCTGGAAGCAGATGCTCCATCTTTCCTGTTCACCAGCAGTATGGAAGGTATATCCATAGCCGGTGTGGAACATCGCTTTGCAACTACCTTGATCAAGGAGCTCACTGCCTCCCATGCTCCTTTCTTCACCCAGGAAGACAGTTACCTGGTAGAGGAGCCTGCTCTTGAGCTGACGCTTCCCATGATTCACAGCTACTTCCCTGATGTTCCGGTACTTCCCATTCTTGCTTCCTCATGTACCAGTGAACAAATACAGACCTATCAAAAGGTTCTTGAGTCTGTCTTAAGGCAAGAGAAGAATGTGCTGTTCATCGTTTCGGCCAATGCAAATGCCCTACTGCCATCCCCGCAAGCGGAGGAAGATGCAAGGACTTTCATTTCCCGTCTTAGGACAGGTGTGAGCCTCCTGGAAAACAGGAGAGGAGAGAGGATAAGCAGCTGCAATAGCTCGAGCTTGGAAGCACTACGCAAGCTGACCGTTCTCTCTGGGAACTGGACAATGGGTGGATACTTTGGCAAGCAAGGTGAACAACCAGAGATCAAGGATTATAACGATATGAAGGAAAAACATGTTTGGCACATCAGTGCATATCAAGGAGAAACGAATGCATAAGATGAGCCGGACCTTTCCCTGTGAGATTGATGGACAGAAGATGCAATGCATTGTGATAGGCCCTCAATCAATGGATCTTCCCTCCTACCTACTGCAGGGAGAAAAAGCCTGTGGTTATATCTATGAGGACGGAACTCTCACAAAATGGTATTGGAAGGGGTTAAGTGTATTCGAAGGAGAGCGCTGTCTCTACTTTGATCCGCTGCCCTTGTTTCCTTTTTCAGACATTGCCACCAGCAAACGATCCGAGGCTCTGACCTTGGTCAGGGACCTTGCTCGAGCACTGGAATCACTGCCCTACTCCTTCCTTGACCTCTCAAGCGGCATTCTTCCGCTTTGGAGAGTATGGGGTATGGAAGATGGTAGATTATTGATCCTTCCCCAGGATTTGGCAGACCTCTTTGCTGCCTGCAGTGATGAGGAGACCCGTTACTTCCATAGCTCCTCATGGGTACATCATGGACTACATCAGCCTTTCACACTCTGCGACCAGATGGCCAGCCTTCTCTACTATGCAGCCTTGGGTTTTCCACCATTCTATGACAAAGACAGCAGGGAGGACTCTTTCAGACCACTCCCCTTATCCCTTACAGGAGTCTCGCTACCGCAAACAACCATACAGTTCATCGACCGAACGCTTTCCTTAAGCCTAACCAAGCAGAGGGATGCTGTCATGAACAAGGAGCCCCAGAAGGCACTGTCCTGGTTCCTTTCCCAGACAGAATCCTTGCAATGGACACTGGAAGCTACCGACTCGGTAAAAAGCAGGGAGTCACTCAATACAGTACCAGCCTGTGCCTCATTCCTGGAAGGTCAACACAAACGAGCGAAACGACGGGTTTTCTGGAGAAAGAAAGGTTGGTTGGTCATTACCATTGCAGCAATCATTATCTCAGTGAGCTGGTTCACCACCACACGGATACAGGAATCGCGCAAGCCACCCTACACTGCCGGCATGGAACCAATGCAGATCATTGAGGCGTATTATGACAGCATGAATGAACTAAGCTTGGAGAAGATGGAGGCTTCCCTTGCAAAAGGGGTAAAGAACCCAGCATCAATGGAAGTCACCAACCTCTATGTTACCCGTCAGACCAGGCAAGCCTATGAGGGTATCAATACGCAAATCGATCCCAATGATTGGATAGCAGAAGGTAGACCTCCCATCTTGGCGGGAACCTTCCTCTATGGCATTACCGATCTCTCCATCGAGCAGATTGGAGAGAACAGATATCTGGCAAAGGGGATCATGTGGACTCCCTACGCCTACAGCGATGAGGAACCAGAGCCAAATGCTACAGCTACTGCGGTGTATACCTATGAACTGAATCAGGAATTCTCAGTTGAAATGGGAGAAAGAGGATGGTATGAGATTACCGATATCGGCAGGGCCTCGGTGCAACCGTTGGAAAAGCTGATGGTGGAAACCTACATCAAGAACAGCAATACTGCTCAATCTCAGTAAGTATTGAACCCTTATCAGCAGGATCCATCCACATTACTTCTGAAAAGCTCTTGAAAAATGTCATCTGCCGCTTCGCATAGAAGCGGCTGTTTCTCTCTATCTGGTCGGCAATGATGGAACGGGACCACTCGCCATGTTCCATTGCCTGAAAGAATTCCTTGTAGCCAATACCTTGCAATCCTGGCCAGGAACTTTCAGCTCCCATCCTTAAAAGGGAACGAATCTCATCCTCCAGGCCCTCGTCGAACATCATCTTGATCCTCAGGCTAAGCCTACTGCGGAGAAGAGCGCTATCACGCACCAGGCCAATAACCAGAGGCTGCATACCATTTCTGGCAGCGGTGGGGAGAGAAAAGCTGCTCAGGGGTTTACCACTTGCCTCATAGACTTCCAAGGCCCTACTTACCCGGTACATGTCACTGGGATGAATTCGCTCGGCAGAGATGGGGTCCACCTCACCAAGACGCTTATAAGCCCACTCATTTCCCTTTGCTTCAATCTCTGCAGATACTTGGGCTCGAATGGAATCATCACTGGGAGGGGCCTCACTGAGGCCGTAGAGAAAATGTTTGAAGTAATAGGCGGTTCCACCACTGATGACGGGGATTTTCCCTTCCCGGTGGATCTTCTCACATGCCTCATCTGCATAGGTGATGAAATCCCCTACACTGAACTGCTCCCATGGGTCCTGCACATCAATGAGATGGTGAGTTATCGCATTCTGTACTTCCTTGGAAGCCTTTGCCGAACCTATGTCCAGATGCCGGTAGACTTGGATGGAGTCTGCGTTGATAACAGAAAACCTCTGCGGATCGAGATCCAGCAGAAGTTCTGTTTTTCCGACCCCAGTGGGACCGAAGAGAAAAATAATGCGGCTGAAAGCTGTGCTACTCGTCAGACTCTTCGAAATGGATTTCACCTTTGAGTGCTCTTGTGAGGACTTCGCTGACAATCTTGCCATTGTTTTTCTCAATTTCTTCGCCACCACATCCTGGGTTGCTCAAGATATTGGCTTCTTTGATGGCTACACAGGTTATCTGGTAGATATTATCTTCATAGTCAATAAGACTGTTGAGTGGAATGCTCACCTCGTAACTCCTTGATTGTAAAAGGTCACTTTGCTACAACTATCTAATCATAGAGATTTTTGTCAATAATGTACAGCCCTTAGAATGCCTGACGGTACCCCAAGCGTATCCATTGCGTAAGTTGTTTTTCGCCCAGATTGGTGGAAAGGGAGCCTTGGGTTGTGATCCATGGAAGGTATGAGCCTTCCAGGAAAAGCACCCCACCTCTTCCGATGAATTCATAGGAGAAAGCTATAGCTCCCCCAAGACCTAGCACATATCCATCTGTAGATTCCCAGCTTATTTGGCTCTTGATCCCAGCAGACAGCACCAACGGCTTGAGTCGGAGTGTTCTCACAGAAACTGTCGCGCCAAGTACCGGAGCCTTGAAGTAATCCTCTGGTGCAGCATGAATGGTAGGAAGGCTGAAGGAGAGGTGTTGCTCAGCTCTCCGCCCAAGGATTCCCACCTCAAGTGTTGTTGATTCCAACCCTTGGCTGACCCCCAGGAAGGTCCCTGCCGACAAGAGAGAAGGAACGAATAGAATACCAATACATAAAGTGATGAACAACTTACTGTGCTTCACGCTTCCTTGCCTCTTCTATGATGATTTTTGCCACTTCATCCGATTGCAACTCGGTGGTATCAATCACCAGGTCGGCGACTGATGTGTCGCTGTTGTTAATGCCATAGAGCCTGAGATAACGGGCACTGTCATTGGCATCACGCATCTTTGTCTGCTCGAGACGATTCTCATAGGAACCGCCTTCGCGCTCGGTAATACGTCTTGCCCGCTCCTCTGTAGTGGCAGTAAGATAGATTTTCAAGTCAGCTTCCTTGAGCATCCAGATGGCCAGACGACTACCCAGCACGCAATTTTCTCTTGCAAGTGCCATCTCCACCTGTCGGCGGTCTACCTCCAGGTCATACTCATCACTCTGTTCAGCCAGCTTGCAGAACTGCCAGAAATCAATTCCCTTCTCCTCACTGAGGTTTCGAAATGTGAAGTTTATCATCTCAAAGCCCAATGCTTGGGCTACCTTGCTGGAAACCGTGGTATTCCCACAGCCGCTCTTTCCACTGATTGCTATACGCACCCTTTCCCCCGTTACTCGATATTACGGACTTGCTCGCGGATATTTTCCAATCCATCTTTCATCCTGACCACTTGGATGTTCAATGCAACCATCTGGCTCTTGCTTCCAATGGTGTTTATCTCACGATTCATCTCCTGGCAGAGAAAATCGAGACGCTTGCCAACCGGATCTTTATCTTCCAGAAGCGAGAAATACTCCTTCAGGTGGATGGAAAGACGCTTGATCTCCTCACTCACTGAATACTTGACCAGCATTACTGCAACTTCACTGAGAATGCGGTTTTCATCATAGTTCTGGTCTCCCAGCATCTCCTCGAAACGACTTCTAAGGTTTGTCTTGACCAACACTTCCAGTTCATCGGCATGACTGCTTACTACATCCAATCCTGCCTGGATAACCTCTCCCAACCTTTTCAGATCAGCTTTGGTGGAATTACCTTCCCGTTGCTTGCTCTCTGCAAGTTGGCTGAGTGCCTCTTCCAAAGTGGAGAAAAGCAGGAGCCGGTATTGCTCACTATCACTCTCGGTTACACTGGAGAGAACCCCATCACTACCAAGATAGTCCGAGAGCTGGGGTTTGAGAGCCTTGGCAGAGAGTGCAGCAATTTGAGCAAATGCATCGGTGTATTGCTTGACAGCTGTAGGGTCGACCGTAAGACGGACATCACTGACCAGATTCTTGACCCGGATATTCACCTCAACATGACCACGTTTTGCAACGGCTTTCACCCTATTGTCGATCTCAATCTCAAAGGGAGAGAGGTAGTAAGGTATATTATGATTGATATCGAGATATCGGTTGTTGTATGACTTCAACTCGACCGCGAGTTGGAATTTCTCGCACACGGATTCAGAAAATCCGTATCCTGTCATGCTGTTCATTGGTGACTCCTTCGCCTTTCGGCAATCTTCGGTCCCAGGTACCGATTATTACCAGCACCCATGGTAATACACAACCATCGCTCTTGCAACCAAGCGGCTGCAATCTCTATAGCTGCTTCATCACTTGGTGCATAGGCAACCCCATCTCCAATGGATTTCCTGAGCAGGGAGAACAATATCAAGGCAGGATCGTCAGTATCTGAACCATCTTTTCTGGCTGATGCATAGGTATTCTGGAGGATAAGCTGGTCGCTTTGGGCAAGCGCAGCAGAAAATTGATTCAGCAATGCAGTGGTCCTGCTTGCCGTGTGTGCAGAGAAGATCACTAAAAGTGGATATCCAGGATAGCGAAGACGAATCTCTTCAAGGGAGGTCTTGATCTCACTGGGATGATGGGCATAGTCATCGAGGTAGATGACTTCCCCATCTCTGAACAGCTCCTCCGTCCTTCCCTTGCATCCTTGATAACTGGCAAGATGAGGCAAGAAAAGAGAGGCAAGGGTGGGCAGTACCTCATCAGTGATAAGTCCCTTGTCTTCTACATAGAGCTTGGGCTCGCTTCGGTCAAGCAGCATGGCAAGGGAGAGCACCAATGCTCCTACATGGTCATCTACCAGTGCTTTCGCTTTGCTGGTTAGGGAAAAGGAGAGATCCTTAAGCAAGGCAAGCCTATACGAATCGCCTGTTCCCTTCTCTATCCTGAAGGGCCCATCTGAGGAAAATCCATAGTTGAGTATAGTCAGATCAGGGCGTGTTTTCATTGCATAGGAGCCAATTGCACTTGCCCCAGGATCATCACTGCAATAGATCAGGAAGCCACCACCCATCAGGTTATCGACAAGGGTCTCAAAGCTTCTCATGACATGTTCCTTGGAAGAGAAATAGTCAGGGTGGTCGTACTCCACAGAGGTGATCAACACACCACGAAGCTTGTAGGAGTGAAAGTGGTCCTGGTACTCACACGCTTCAAAGAGTGCACACTCCCTTCCCCCTGCCACATCTTCCTGTGGGGCTCCGTAGATAGCATAAAAGGGGAATCGCCCATCACATGCATGCTTGAGCAGATGGGTTGCAACCGAACAGGTGGTTGTCTTGCCGTGTGTTCCAGCAACAGCATAGCTATCCTGTTGTCTGCTGAGATATGCAAGGTATTGGGGATAGGAATAGAGGGGGATGGAACGTTTACGCGCTTCTTGGAGAATCGGAAGCGATTCACTGTAGGCGCTGCTGAAAATCACCCCGTCTGTATCAGGAGGGAGCAATGACGCCTCAAACCCTTCGTATACAACAATACCTGCATCGTTGAGCACAGCATCACTGCTGAAAATCTCAGGAGTATCGCAACCACAGACAGAGAACCCCCAGTGCTGGAGCAACAATGCCAGACTGGACATACCAGTCCCTTTGATGCCTACCAAGAACAAGTGAGTTCCCATTATCTGCATTACGTTCTCCAATAAAAAAAGACTGCCACGAAAGACAGTCTCAGCTTCAAGGATGGTGCCTTATTTTGAGGCTGCAGCCTTGAGGTGGGCGTTACAAGGCTTGCAAACCTTGGCTTTTTCACCGTCAATGGTTACCTCGTAGAGCACCTTTACACCAGTTCTCTTACAAACGGGACACTCGCCTCGGCCACCTTTCACCTCTTCATTGCGAATACCACTACCTCTATGTGCTTTGGACATATACATTACTCCTTACAGGTTCAAATGTTCACTCATCTGACTATACTGGTGGTCGACGTTGCATGTCAAGTACGAACAATTACAAGCTTAGCGCAAGGGAAATTACGAAGCGAGGATTGATATCAGCCGAGGATCCGACATACCAGGCAGTAGGGTACCCATACCCAAGGCCAATCTTAAGCGTATCCAACTGAGCATCAAGTGATATGGTTTGCAAGCCCCTACTGAAACTGATAGCAAGGAGATCTGAAGGGCTTGGTTTCTCCTCCTGGTATCCAAAGAGAAGGCTGACAGACCAGGTTGGCAGGAGTTGCAGCTTTACCGAGACACCAAGACGAAGTTGGCGGTCCTCATCACTTCCAATATTCAGGAAATCATAGGCACCTTGCAATTTAACAAGATGCAACTGATTGGAGGCATCATAGGTCGGGGAACTCACAGAAACCCCCCAGTCCAAGGTTTTAAGCACTGAGTCACCGCTGATAATAAGGGTATCATCAGCCCTGGCATAGGCAAACTGATTGCTTACCACACCCATCTTGAACCACTGGTAATCAAGCAGCAACCCCATGCCGAAAGCAACATTGGAACTGTTGTTCAGGGATTCATAACGCCCAATGGAGGTCTCCACAATATAGTCAAGAAATGTTCTGTCCTCCCTGATCTCAATCATCGCTCGATCACTCTCAGCGGTAGCACGTACTGATACCCCAAAATAGAAAGGAGCCCTACCGGTAGCCCAATCAAACTGGAACATCGTGATCTTGTGACCATTGTATCTGGTTTGCGTAGAGGCAATCTGCCTATCCAGCAAGCTGTTACGATTCTGGACAGTGAATGCGAGACTCCCTGCACTGAAACTGACGGTCCAGTCGGCTATAGGTTTCACCAGCCTTGGATTCGGTTCATTGTTCACCAGGTAGGAGGTCTCTATCTGATCCTGATAGCGCAAGGAGGCAAGCAAGTGGGTGTCCTCCCGCCCAGGAAGTGCCAGCAATGCAGGATTAGCAACAAAGGAGTCTGATTCATAGTCCAGGGCAAGACCTGCACTTCCCATACCCCAGGAAGCAGTCGAAGCAAAATCCAAGGGGAATGATTGTAGGAAAGCGAGAGGCAGTATTACCAACACCCCGGCCAATATCCAGCGTTTCATCAGATCGTATGCTCCTTCCCTCCCAGCATAGCAAAAAAAACAAAAGAAGGACACCAATACTTGCTGAACCTTTCTATTGTGATTACACCCACACTGCTGTTACCATAGAGACATGAAAACGTTACGGACACTTTTAAACGCCATCGGCATCAACGATACGAGCGTTCCCGATACACAGACCATCGATCAAATTTGCCAACACTCAGGGATGTGCAAACCTCACTCAGTATTCTTTGCCTTCCGCGGCCTCAGAACTGATGGAAGCAACTATATTAACGACGCCATAGACAATGGTGCTGTATGCATCATTGCAGAGGAAACAAATATACGCCCAAGGCTCCCTGCCTCTGTTCACTACTATACAGCAAAACACCCTCATACAGCATTTGCCCTGATGTGTTCTGCCTTCTATGATTATCCACAGAAGAAACTGAGCATAATAGGAGTAAGTGGCACGGATGGGAAAAGCACCACCAGCGATTACCTCTACCAGATACTACAGAGGCAAGGTATAAAGACAGGTTTGTTGACTACCGTCAATATGGATGATGGGTCAGGAAAGCAAGATTCCCCCTTCCGCCAGAGCACACCGGAGGCAGACCAACTACAGGAGTTCCTGTATCGATGTACCCAAAGTGGAGCAACCCATGTGGTCTTGGAGTGCACCAGCCATGCACTGAGCAAGACATTTGACCGACTTGGAGGTATTGAATTCAGCGCTGCCATCATCACCAAGGTAACCAGTGAGCATCTTGAATTCCACCACAGCTTGGAGGAATACACCAATGCAAAGGTCAATCTGGTTCGTGCACTCAAAGAGAACGGAATATTGGTGAGCAGTACTGACAATGCCAGGATTAGCGCATTCACTGAAGCTCTCTCCCCTACCCAACATGCAATCATCCTTGGCCAGGATGTGCCGATGCGTATAGAATTCATGGGATACCAGGGAGTGGTAGTGGAAATCCTGGGAAAAAGAATCCACACACCATTGCTGCTTCCCAGCCTGGCAACCAACTCGCTACTTGCAGTGTTCTGTGCTGCCCATCTTGTAGGAAAGCCTGCTGAGGACCTGCTTGACCTCATCGAACTCATTGAACCGGTCAAGGGAAGAATGCAACTGATCGAGAACACACTTGGGGTACGTGCAATCATCGATTTTGCCCACACTGAAGATGCATATGAAGGTATCTTCTTCTTTGCAAAACGAACCAGTGAGGGAGGTGACCTGATTGCCGTCTTTGGTTCAGCAGGGGAACGCGATACTACCAAACGCTCTCCTATGGGAAAGATTGCAAACAGATACTGCTCGACCATTATCCTTACCGAGGAGGATCCAAGGTATGAAGGGAACCAAGCAATCTTCAGCGACCTTCGTTTCCTGATGCATAATCCCTCCTGCAACGTTCTCGAAATTGAGAATCGGAGGGAGGCAATCCGGAAAGCTGTTTCCCTTGCTCAAACAGGAGATACCCTGCTCTTCTTGGGAAAAGGACATGAGAAGACCATCGAGAGAGATTCGGGAAAAATTCCCTGGGATGAAATTACTGAAGTAAAGAATGCACTAAGAGCCGAGGAGCAAAGAAGACAATGCAAGTAGCATTACTCTATGGGGGACGATCAGCAGAGCATGAGGTCTCCATCAACAGTGCATTCACGATTCATCAAGCGCTTCTCCAAGCTGGTTATTCGGTTCATTTGATTGCCATTACCATTGGGGGGGGATGGTTCCTGCAACAGACGCTGAATCGTGAATTTGATACAACCCAACCACTGAATCTTAGGCCAGGATTGGGTATGTATAACGGAGAAGAGAAACTCCAGATCCGAGTAGCCTTTGCAACCACCCATGGCTACCAGGGAGAGGATGGAAACCTACAGGGAACCTGCTTGCTCTGCAATATACCGCTTTGTGGGTGTGATACGCTCAGCAGTGCGATCGGCATGCATAAGGCCATCGCCTCTACCCTGTTTTCTGCCCATGGCATTCCCACAGTTCCCTCGACCACGATTGATTGCTACCAGATGACAACACTCAACCGCGATCTGTTCCAAACCATCTGTGATACCCACGGCCAGGACCTGTTTATCAAACCAGAGAATGCAGGATCGTCGGTGGGCGTGAAAGCGCTTATCAATGCGACTTATCACGATTTTCTCGAAGCTGTCGAGGATGCAGGACGATACAGCGAGCGGGTACTGGTACAGCAATACATGAGTTCCATTGTCGAGGTAGAGTGTGCCATACTGAGAACTGAAGACGGCACCCTGCATGTAGCAGGACCGGGAAGCGTCGTAGATCCGGCAAAAGAGCAAGAAGGGTTCTTGAGCTATGCCCATAAATATGGGCAGATCGATACAGCGCATATTCGTGTTCCTTCTGGATTGCCACCTGCCATGGAGTACCGAATCAGAGAGTACGCACGTACTGCGTTCTTGGCGATCAAGGCCGATGGGTATGCGAGGGTGGATTTCTTCGTCCAGGGGGAATCCATCTACCTGAATGAGATCAATACCAGCCCGGGCATGACAGCGCTTAGCCACTACCCTGTCTTGATGGCTTCGATCGGATTTGATCTACCTAGTGTGGTAACCAGCCTGATAAACCACGCAATACAACGAAACAGAGAGGAGCGAGGGCGTTGTTTCACACCGCCAAAACAATGAGTGACTTGGAACCTGTCATATTTCATGTAGATATGGATGCCTTCTATGCAGCGATTGAGGTACTCGACAACCCTGCCTACGCTGACACCTGCCTGCTCATTGGGGGCAAGAGTTCCAGAGGCGTGGTTGCCACTGCAAGCTATGAGGCAAGAAAGTATGGCATCCATTCAGCAATGCCTATGGCTCAGGCGCTCCGGCTCTGTCCCCATGCAGTAGTGGTAAAGCCTCGAATGGAGCGTTACAACCAGGTCAGTTTGCAAGTCATGGATATTCTTAAGGAGTTTTCCTCTGATCTGCAACAGATCTCGATTGATGAAGCCTTCCTTGATATGACAGGAACAAGAAGATTGTTCGGTATCCCCCGTCAGGCAGGAATATTGCTGAAAGAACGAGTCAGGAAGAAGACAGGGTTGACCATTTCAGTGGGGATAGGTCCCAGCCGCTTCATTGCAAAAATGGCAAGTGACTATGATAAGCCAGACGGACTATGCAGGGTATCCCAAGGCAAGGAGATTGCCTTTATCGATGCAGTGGGTCTGCAAAAACTCTGGGGTGTGGGAAAGGTCACCCAAGCACTGCTTGCAAAGCACCACATCAGGACAACCGAAGAACTACGATCCTTTACCATGGACTCCCTACAATCACTGTTCGGGAAAAGCATGGGACACTTTCTCTATCTTGCCTGCAGGGGTATTGATCCTGGAATCTTTTCTGGTGAATCGAAAAGTCATTCCATCTCAACTGAGACAACCTTTGAAAGCGATATCTCCTCCCTTTCCATCCTGGAACAGACCCTGCTATCCATGAGTCATGAGGTGATGTTTCGGGCATTGGAAGAGAAAAAAATCGGCCGGACCGTAGGAATCAAGGTAAGACTACCTGATTTCACTACCTACACCCTTCAGATCACCCCGCAGGGTACCATTTACAGTGCTGAACAGATTTATCATCTGGCAAAACAGCTCCTGTTGCAGAAATGGCATGACGGTACCCCTCTCAGACTGATTGGTGTTGGGTTATATCAACTCTATGAAGGCAGTCGTCCTCTGCAGGAAGAACTCTTCGAGGACCCCTATCAAAAAAAACGAAAGATTGAGCAGGTAGTGCTTGCTCTGCAGAAACAGGGCAAGCAGGTATTTAAAGCCAAGAATCTCGAAACGACTACTCCATCAGAGTAACAACCATTACAATTCCTAGCTCTTTACTTTGCTTTTATATTTCTTTATCTTGTCATAGTATTGATAAAACACAATTGGCAAGGAGCAACGCTCTTGGTTAGAAATAAAATACTGCGTTTCATACTGGCCTTCTTAGGAATCATCTCAGCAGTGCTGGGAGGAATTGGTGTATTCCTGCCTGTTCTTCCTACCACTCCCTTCGTACTACTAGCAGGCCTTCTCTTCTCTTTTTCCAGTGAACGTCTAGGAGGCTGGTTGGAACAGAACAGGATTTTGGGTCCCTATCTCAAGCACTATCGCAAGGGGACAGGAATCCCAAAGAAAGCAAAAGTCAAAGCCCTTATAACGCTTTGGATAGGTATGGGGATCACGTTTTACCTTGTAGGAAAGCTTCCCTTGATCATCATGCTTGCAACCATTGCCACCATCGTCAGCATCCACATCATAACCATCAAACCCAAACACGTAGAGGTAGCGAACTAGACAGAGTATTCCTTATTTCTGGTAAGCAACACCAGGATGGTGATGCTGGAGACAAGCAAGACCAGAATACTTCCTTGCAGGAGGGGCATCCACTGCAATCCCACAAAAGACCCAACCAGCCCAAACAGTGGAGGGGTGACCGTGCTTCCAATATAGGCACTGGCCATCTGCAGGCCAATGATTCGCTGGCTCAACTCAGGTCCAAAACTTCGTGGGGTTTGGTGAATCAGGCTTGGGAATATGGGAGCACATCCCAAACCAAGCAACAAGAGAGAGAGTCCGGCAAAGATCAGGGAGGCATAGAACAAGGCAATAATGCTGATAAGGCAGAGGAACAATCCCAGGAAGATCATCTGGATATTGCTCAATCGGTAACTGATGAAACCGCTTGCCATTCTTCCCACAGTTATCCCAAGGAAGAACAGAGACCCATAGAAGGCAGCATCGGAGGGAAGCAACTGCTTTACCTGAACCAGGTAACTAACCGCCCAAAGTCCTGTAGAAATTTCCAGTGCACAGTAGAAGAAGAAAGAGAGCAAGGCAAAGGGAAGCGCCTTATGACGAAGCAATCCCTTCTTATGGGCTGCATGATGCTCTCCTTCCCTTTTTTCCTTGGGGTCCACCCAGAGGGATAGAGAAGCTATCAACGCAAAGACCAGGAGTGTTTGCATCAGGGTAAGTATCCGATACCCGCTTCGATAACCAAGCTGCAAGGAGAGGGCAAGTCCCATGACTGCAGGGCCTGCACTTGCTCCCAAGCCCCAAAATGAGTGCAACCAATTCATATGGCGTGCCTCATAGTGCAGTGCAACATAGTTGTTGAGCGCTGAGTCAACTGAACCAGCACCCAACCCAAGGGGAACTGCCCACAGCATGAGCATAGGAAGCGATGAGGCAAAGGAGAATCCCAAAAGAGCTACTGCTGTCATCGTTACACTGACAAGGGTCACCTTTCCCGTCCCAAATCGACTGGTCATCCGATAACTCATAAGAGCTGATACCACCGTGCCGATGGAAGATGTTGCCCCGATAAGACCAGCACTCCAAAACGGGAGATCGAGTGATTGTTGCATGACCGGCCAGATGCTGCCCAATACACCATCAGGCAGTCCAAGGCTGATAAAGGCAAGATAGATAACCACTAAAAGAGCCATATCAAGCAGCTCCCCAAGTAAGGAAATAGACCGTTACCAGAACCGCAAGGGCAACACGGTAATAGCCAAAGGCAGAGAAGTCATGACGACGGACATAAGCAACCAATGCCTTGATACAAAGCAGGGATACAAGGAAGGAGGCAACAAAAGCGATGCCTATCAGGAGGTATTCCTCTGTGCTGTAGCTGAGTCCCAACTTGATCAATTTCAAGAGGGAAGCTCCTGCCATGACCGGTATAGCCATAAAGAATGAGAATTTTGCCGCCACCGACCGTTCCAAACCAATGATAATCCCGCCAAGTATGGTGGAACCACTTCTACTGGTTCCCGGGATCAGGGCAAGCATCTGGAAGAGTCCAAGGGATAATGCATCACGATAGGTAATTTCGGAAAGCTCCTTTACACGGTGCTCCCTTTTACCCCACTTCCCCTTCTCCAGTACAATATAGAGCAAGCCGTAGGCAAAGAGTGCAATAGCAACCACTTCCCATCGATAGAGGTAGGTGTCCATCAGATCATCGATCAAGATTCCTATCACTCCAGCAGGAATCGTGGCAATGATCACTTTCAACCAGAGAATATATGTCTCATTCTTCTGCTTGGCATCCTTACCCTTGGTAAAGGGGTTCAACGTGGAGAAGTACAGGATAATCACGGCAAGTATCGATGCAAGTTGAATGATGACAAAGAAGAGCTCTCTTGCCCCCTCGCCCAAACTGAGATGGATTACTTCATCCAACAGCAAAAGATGTCCCGTTGAGCTGATGGGAAGCCATTCAGTAATCCCCTGTACAATTCCTAAAAGCAATGATTTCAAACCTTCCTGAAACATATACCCCTCCAATCTTGAGCAAGTCTAAAGCAAACGGTTCCTCATTACAAGATTGGTTATTCTCTCATGCATAAGTTCCCCCACCTTGTGTTGATTCCCTGCAAATGATAGATTTGCCGTGTAAGGGAGAGGAGCATGGCACTGCATATTGTCCTGTTTGAGCCAGAGATACCACAAAACACCGGAAATATTGCACGGACATGTGCAGCAGTTGGTGCAACCTTGCACTTGGTGCATCCTCTTGGATTCAGCTTGGAGGAGAAATATCTGAAACGTGCTGGGTTGGATTATTGGCCGTTGCTCACGATGGTTGAACACCCCAGCATTGAAGTTTTCCTGGCAGCACACCAAGAGAAACCGTTGTACTACTTCACCACAAAAGCTCCAAGAACCTACTGCGAGGTCACCTACCCTGAAGAGACCTATCTAGTCTTCGGCAAGGAGAGTGCTGGTATCAGCGAATCACTGCTTGTCAAAAACAAACAACGTTGTGTGAGAATCCCCATGAGGGAAGAAGCACGAAGTCTGAATCTCTCGAACAGTGTAGCAATCGCAGCATATGAATACCTACGACAGCAATCCTTTCCCTTCCTACAAGGGACAGGATCGTTACATAGACTTACATGGGAGGCCTGAGCATGGATAGTATCGGCATCATTGGATGTGGAAACATGGGTGGAGCAATCGCAGGGAGCCTGCAAATGGAAGTCTTGGTATATGACAGTGATGAGCAGAAAGCCAAGCAGCTTGCATCAAGCAAGGAAACCATTTCAGTGGCAGAATCTCTCGAAGCACTTTTGAGTACATGCCAAACCATACTCATTGCAGTAAAGCCCCAGATACTTTCTACGCTCTATCCAGAACTGAGAGCATTGGGTAGTGACAAGAAACGATGGATTTCCATTGCGGCAGGGGTTCCCCTCTCGGTACTTGCTGAGCAACTTGCCACTGATGAGATAGTACGGTTCATGCCAAACATCGCAGCACAGTATGGATCTGCTGTTACCGCTGTAGCTCCAGCTGAAGGTTGTTCCCCATCCCTACGTGAAGACTCCCTTCATGTTGCGTCCTCCTTTGGCTCCGCCTTCCTTCTACCAGAGTCCCAGTTCTCAGCCTTTATTGGGATAAGCGGCTCAGCCATTGCCTATGTATTCTCGTTCCTGCATGGACTTGCAATGGGAGGAGTAGCGCAAGGAATCGCCTATCCAGAGGCGCTGAAGATAGCAAGCGACACCATGAAGAGTGCTACCTCCTTGATAGACGCAACAAAGGCAAATCCAGTGGACCTTGCAACGCGGGTCTGCTCTGCTGGGGGAACTACCATTGAGGGCATGAAAGCACTCGCCCAGGGAGGGTTTGAGGGTTTGGTCATGCGTGCTGTCGAGGCATCAAGTGAGAAGTCAAAAGTGCTTGAGGCAAAAGCAGCCAAACAGGGGAAATAAGTAATTCTGAAAGGAAGAAGGAATCAGTATGATAGATTTGAAAGAACTAAAAAGCAGACGAGACGAAATAGCAAACAACATTGCTGTAAGAAACATGCAGGTGGATATTGATGCCATCATTGATTTACAGGAAAAACGCTCTGCACTGCTGCAGCAGGTTGAGGAACTCCGCTCCAAGAGAAATGAAAATGCCAAGAAAATGAAAGGCAAGCTGGATGCTGATACCCGTAGCAGTCTGATTGCAGAAGGTAAGTCGTTGAAAGAAGCGATTGCTGAGATTGAGGGCAGCCTTACCCAGGTTGAGGAAGAGTTCCAGAAACTTGCAAGGACTATTCCCAACTATGCCCACCCCGCCGCCCCGGTTGGAAAAGAAGACAAGGACAATACAGCGATCAAGTTCGTCGGTACCCCACCCCAGTTCTCTTTCAAGCCTCTGGACCATGTCCAGCTTGCTGAACGGCTCGATTTGATTGATTTCGATACAGCAACAAGGGTAAGTGGACCCAAGTTCTACTACCTGAAGAGGGAAGCAGTCATTCTTCAGATGGCCTTGGAACGATATGCAATGGATATCCTGATCAAGAAGGGATTCACCCCCTTCATTACCCCCGATATTGCCAAGGAGGAGATTCTCCAGGGCATTGGATTCAATCCAAGAGGGGAAGAGAGCAACATCTATACCATTGAAAATACTGACACATGCTTGGTAGGAACTGCTGAGATTACCCTTGGTGGCTACTACGCAAACCAAATCCTTTCCAAGGAACAGCTACCGATCAAGATGGCAGGTCTCTCCCATTGCTTCCGCAGGGAAGCTGGAGGTGCTGGACAGTATTCCAAGGGACTCTACCGGGTTCACCAGTTCTCGAAGCTTGAGATGTTCATTTACTGTACAAGTGAAGAGTCTGAGGCATTTCATGACGAACTGCTCGCAATCGAGGAAGAGATTTTCAATGGACTTGGCGTAGCCTACCGTGTAGTTGATACCTGCACTGGTGATCTCGGAGCCCCAGCCTACCGGAAGTTCGACATTGAAGCATGGATGCCTGGTCGTGGAGAGGAAGGCGAATATGGTGAGGTTACCTCCACCAGCAACTGCACCGATTACCAGGCACGTTCATTGGCAATTCGCTATAAGGACGAAGAGGGAAAAACGCAATTCCCCCATATGCTCAACGGGACAGCCATTGCGCTTAGCAGGGCAATGGTTGCCGTCTTGGAAAATTTCCAGAATGAAGATGGATCCATCACGATTCCCCCCATCTTGGTCCCCTACACGGGTTTCTCCAAGATAGAGGCACGCTAACAAGGACGGAAGGATGCAGATCAGCGCACTTACAACCGACTTCTATGAATTGACCATGATGCAGGGCTACTTCTCGAACAAGCATAACCCAAATGTAGTCTTCGATATGTTCTATCGAACAAACCCCTTTGATGGAGGGTATGTGGTTTTTGCCGGTCTCCATGAATTGATAGACAAGCTTGAATCACTATGCTTCAGTGAAGAGGATATCGCGTATCTTGAAAGCCTTGGGAAGTTTACTCCTGAATTTCTCTCCTATCTGGCAAACTATCGCTTTAAAGGGGATCTGTATGCCATGGAAGAAGGTACGGTGGTCTTTCCTGGAGAGCCGCTGCTCCGTATCCATACCGATCTGATCGAGGCTCAGTTGATTGAGGGGTTGTTGCTCAACACCCTCAACTTCCAAAGCCTTATTGCTACAAAAGCCTCCAGAATGTCTCTTGCAAGCAAACATGGACTCCTGATGGAGTTCGGCCTGAGAAGAGCACAAGGCAGTGATGGTGCGCTTTCAGCCAGCAGGGCTGCATTCATTGGAGGCTGTCAGGTCACCAGCAATACCCTTGCAGGAAAGCAGTACAACATCCCGGTTGCAGGTACCATGGCCCACTCATGGATCATGAGTTTCTCTAGCGAACTGGAGTCCTTCCGTGCCTACGCAGAGCTCTATCCTGACAACACGGTGCTCTTGATCGACACCTATGATACGCTTGGCTCCGGTATCGACAATGCCATCATTGTTGGATTGGAACAGAAGCAAAAGGGAAAGAAGATTGGGGTGAGAATCGACAGTGGGGACCTCTCCTACCTCCCTCGGGTTATCAGAAAACGTTTGGATGCAGCAGGACTTGAAGATGCAACCATCGTGGTCTCAAATGACTTGACTGAGGCGATTGTGCAAACCCTGGTTCTTGATGGGGTTCCCATCGACAGCTGGGGAATTGGGACGCATCTGGTCACCGGTGGTTCACAGTCCTCCTTGAATGGGGTGTATAAACTTGCTGCAAAGCAGGGAAATGATGGAGTTTTCATCCCAACCATGAAGATTTCCAATAGTTTCGAGAAGACCACCAACCCTGGTATCAAGCAGGTCTACCGCTTCAGTGATGACGAGGCCGGTTCCATTGCTGACCTGATCACACTGGATAAGGAAAAGATCACCTTGGGAAGAAAGTATGTTTTCTACCATCCATTTGCTGAGGCTGACTTCTTTGAGATGCAGAGTGGCCGATATACCCATCTGAAACCGTTGATCAACAAACAGATGGAAAATGGTAAGAGAATTGGGGAGAAACCAAGCCTTCAGGAAATCCAGAAGTATGTGCATAAGGAACTCAGTACGTTCCATAAGAGCTACTTACGGCAGATCAACCCACATATCTATAAAGTCAGTCTCTCTTCCAAGCTGAAGAAATTGAAGATGGATCTTTTGGTTGCCCAAAGAAAGAGAACCAAGGAAGGGTTATAATTCCCTCACTGGGAGACGGAGGATGGTTTTTAAATCATCCCTTCGCCTCCTAGGATGATCGAGGTAAATCTCACGATGAGATCGACCACGACGAGTCAGATTATGATCCTTGCAATAGGCTTCCATCATCTGGAAGCTTTTTCCTTCAAAGCTGAAAGGGCCGGTATGCAGGAGTGTGACACAGAGACCATCCTCAATATTGGAGCGGTAGATATCCAGGGTAGGGATTCCCTCCAGGAAAGCCAATTCATCCCTGACTTCCGTGAACAAAGAATCTGTAATCCCTTGTGGCTCCCCTATCATTGCCGACCAACTCCAAGGCTCACGATTCTCAATTTCCCTTGTTGTCCAGATACACTCCAAGATAGGGTTCTCCTCTCCTCCCTTTCGTTCACAAAGAAGGTCATGTAAGGAAAAAAGCAACCGGGTGGAACGAGTATACTCATCTTCGTTTGAGTTTCCCTCACCATCAATGATCAGATACGGAACTGAGGGAACAATAACCAAGGAAGGGGTCTCTTTTGCTTTATAGAGAGACTTTCGCCCTACTCCAATACCCATTACTACCTCCTACAAGCATTCTTCTACTGCTTGGGCCAAGATCTGGGCCATTCGTTGCCTCCATTGGGGAGACACCAAGTTTCTCGCATCCTCTTCATTGGATAGAAAGCCAACCTCTACCAATACGGTAGGCATTCTGGAGCCATTGAGTACCCATAGATCGCGTTCTTTTATTCCACGATTACGACTGGTCACCAACGAACCGTTCAGAGCTTGCTCGAAGAGAGAAGCAACCACCAGATTTCGCTGATTAAGCAGCCGGTTCAAGGAGAGCTGGGAGTGTGCCGCATAGAGTGGGATATTCTCAATCGGGGTGAACGCATCAAGTAACGTCACCCGCTTATCCTGTTCCTTGGTTAGTATCTCAAAACCCGTAGCTTGATTGCTCGTAGCACTGTTCACATGAATAGAAATAAAAAGTGAACTTGTTTGCGGTTGGAGAGGAGTGGTATAGGCAATGCTGCATCGCTCTTCCAGAGAGATAAACACATCCTCTGAGCGAGTCATGACAAGCTGCAAATGGGGGTGGGAGACTGCAAGCAAGGCATGAAGCCGTTTGGCTATGTCCAAGGTAAGGTCCTTCTCGTAGATGGTACCACCAGCAAAACTCCATGCATTGGTAGCCCCTGGGTCATGTCCTCCATGGCCGGCATCAATGATCACCGTACCCAAGGGGTAGGAGAACGGATCGGCTGCACCAAACAAACCCAGTGAGGCCATGATGAGGAAAAGAATGGTCAGTATACGACGTTTCATGCATCCTCCTTGGGCCATTGGCTGCACAGGGTATGAAAATCGAGCTTCTGCAACCATACCATCCGTTTCTTTACTTCATTGTTATAGACTTCCTTGTCGACATACCCTTTGTATCGTTTTGCAACATTCTTTCCCTTGATTTGCTGTACGCTCAGGGCTTTGGTATAACAACGCTGGAATCCCTGTGCTTCACTGCGGTCCTCGATTACACTCTCCCGGTCAGGGACCTGCATCATCAGATTGCTGTTGAGGGCAAGATCATACCCGTAGAGGTGGCAGCGTAGCCCCCAATCGAGGGCCTGCCAGTACTCGCTGTGAATTTCCTCATCAAATCCCCTCAGTCTTTGAAACAGTGCCCGGTCGTAGAGCCCCAGGCAGGAGATGGGATAGAGTGTGGAACGAATGATAGAAGGATCGGGAGAAGGAAAATCAGAGTCAGGGTCCAGCTCCCGCCCGGTAAGGCGGGGAATTCTGAGGCAGGGAATAATTTCCCGCTTGGCATTTGCGATAACCGCTCCAAACGCTGCAGGGTGATCTCCCTCACTCATAGTGGAGAACAGAAAGGAACCATCGAATTTCACGAGCAATAGATCGCTTCTTACGATTAGGAATAGATTTGCATGGCACTCATTTGCAACCGCATTTACCTTCTCACCGGTAAAGGCGTGTGTGGCAAATACCAGAAAGGTAACATCCTTATACTCTTGTTGCATGGCAAGGATATCAAATCGACCCTCTTGTGTAACGACATGCAGACTGTAATTCATCTCCTGTACATACCAGTCCAAGGACTCCTTCAACTGCTCAGGAGTACCGGTATCGAGAATCCCGATGGCAAGCTGCTCGATATTGTGCAACTGATTGATGCGCTTGCCAATCTCTTGTTTTCTCCGATAGATCCGATAGTTAGTCATCATCGTTTAACAACACCAAGTCCTCAGGGCGGAAGATCACACCCTTATGCCCTTCTTTGATTATCTTATGGATATCCTTGCTGCTATGGCCAGCCACTGCAGCTATCTCAGTACTATTATAGTAGGGAACTGCCTTCGCAAAGGGTTTCCCATCGGTAGTACAGATCTGCACTACATCACCGGCACCAAAGACTCCTTCCACTGATACAATACCCTTGGGAAGCAGGCTCTTCTTCGCAATAAGCGCCTTTTTCGCCCCATCATCAATCACAATGGATCCGAGATGGGAGTTATAGAGAATCCAACGTTGCCGTTGGCTCAATCGTTTGACACTATGTATACAGGTCCCTAACACTTCTCCGGTCAGAAGGCGGGGAAGCACATTCCCTTCATAACCACTGGCGATAATGGTGGTACAACCAGCCATTCTTGCGATTTTTGCAGCAAGCAGCTTTGTTTTCATACCCCCAGTTGAATGGGTAGAACCAGCTCCTCCTGCGTAGGAGAGGATGGTTGCATCAAGGGAGGTGATATCGCTAAGCAGTACTGCTTCCTTATCTTTCTTTGGGTCAGCGGTGTATAACCCTGTAATATCGGTGAGGATGACCAAAAGATCTGCATCGATCTTGCTGGCAACCATGGCGCTCATCCTGTCATTGTCAACAAAGGCTGTCCCAATCTCAGCGGTACTTACCACATCGTTCTCGTTGAAAATGGGGATTACCCCAAGGTCCAACAACGTAATGACACTGTTCCTGAGGTTCACGTAGGTTAGACGGTTGTTCAGATCGTTACGTGTTAAAAGGATCTGGGAACATACCATTCCATGTCGCTTGAAAGAACGGCGATAGCTGGACATGAGCAGAGGCTGGCCTATAGACGCACAAGCCTGACGCATCGGTACCTGCTTCACGGGGCCCTTAAGTGAGAGCTCCTTTGCACCCATGCCGATTGCTCCACTGGAGACCAAGAGCACCTGATACCCAAGCGATCGTAGCTGAGCCAATTGATCGACTATTACGTCAATGCAACCCTCATCAATACCACTCTCACAACTAAGCAGATTGGTTCCTACTTTTACCACAACCCTGCGTACTGATGAAAAGTCCCTCATCATAGAACCTCTTCACCAAGCATTGACGGCCCATCCAAGGGCAAGTCCTGATGAGAAAAACTCCGACCCCCATCCTTGGTATAGGAGGAAACCACCTGGCCACTACCCCTGACGAGATATTTGGTTGTCATCAACCCTTCCAAGCCAACGGGTCCCCTTGCATGGATCTTTGCTGTACTGATACCAACCTCGGATCCAAGGCCAAAGCGGAACCCATCAGCAAATCTGGTGGAACAATTGGCAAATACATCTGCTGAATCCACACCAGTAAAGAAGGTTCTCACCGAGTCATCATCTTCACTGACAATAGCATCACTGTGATGAGAACCGTAGGTCTCAATATGGTTGATCGCCTCCAAGAGGGATTCCACTACATGGATATTGATTTCCAGGGCAAGATATTCTTTCTTCCAATCTCCTTCCTGGTAGGGTATGCAATCAATGAACTGAGAAGCCTGTTCATCCCCATGCATGACAACCCCAGCCGCAGAGAAACGCTCTGCAAGCAAAGGAAGGACGCGAGGAGCTATTTCTTTATGCACCAAAACTGTCTCAATGGCATTACAGGCTGCAGGGTATTGGGTCTTTGCATCAAAGGCAATTTCCACTGCCTTGGCGATATCAGCCTTGGCATCAATGTAGAGGTGGCAAATCCCATCAGCATGCCCCAATACGGGGATTGAGGTGTTGTCCATGACGTAGCGTACGAAGGCATTCGATCCACGTGGGATCAAGAGGTCAATATCCCCTTCCATGCCCAGCATTGTATCAACATCACTATGACTTTCCAGCAACAGCAGCCAATCTGAACCAAGTCTGGAGGATTCACAACTTTTCTTGATTGATTCCACGAGGACGGTATTGGTCTGGAATGCTTCCTTTCCTCCCTTGAGAATGATGCCATTGCCACTCTTGAGACAGAGGGACACAATCTGGATCAAGGCATCAGGTCGTGCTTCAAAGATCATGCCGATAACGCCGATCGGAACGGCAATCTGCTCAAGCAAGAGCCCCTCATCAAGTTCCCTTCGTTGCTTGATACTGCCAATGGGATCTGGCAGGGATGCTACTTGTTCCAACCCAAGCAGGGATGCATGCAGTTTCTCATCATTGAAAACCAGTCGTTTCACCAGGGCTTCTCTCTGCCCTGATTCTTTCGCTTGGAGAATGTCTCTCTCATTCGCAACCTTGATGGTTTCCCAGTCACGACGCAAACCCTCCCCGATCATTTGGAGTAGCAGGTTGCGTTCCGTTTCCGTACTGGAGGCGAGGCGTTTGGCACTCTTTCTCAGTGAGCGAATGCTCTGTTGCAAGTCTGTTGATTCCATAGTCAGCCCCTTATTTACAGTAAGTATACACTAAACTGATTATGGGAAGCTATCAAGGTGATAAAGATTGAAGAGGTTCTGATTTGCGATTGCCTTTTGAAAAGTATAATGGTAAACTGCAACCATTCGCAACAAAGGAGACCATAATTTATGAAAGTGAGAACCTTAGCCTTACTACTCTGCATGATCCCAGCTTTGCTCTTTGCACAAGGGGCGGCAGAACAAGCAATACAGGAGAGTGACTACTACCAGGCAGTTGATGCAAATGGGAGAACACTCAAATTACAGGAAAAGCCATCAAAGGTTCTGATTGCAGGAAAAGCGGGTAATATGCCAGCAAATGCCTTATTTCTTTTCCCTGAAGTGACTGAGATGGAGCTTACGCTTCCCAAGACTGACCAGGGATTAGGAGACTTCTTCTCATTCATCAGGCCCTCGTTGGATGACAATCCACGTATCAGCCAGGTAGCCAGTGTGGAAGAGATTGCCAGTTACCAGAGTGAGTTGGTGCTGACCAAGGCAACCCACTTTACCTCAATTGCACAAAAGCTTGACCAACTTGGCGTACCCAATTTCACGATGAACCTTGAATCCTACGAGGATTGGAAGAGAGAGGTAGGTGAGCTTGGCAAGCTACTGAAGAACAATACAAGAGCTGCAGAAATACTTAATCTCTACGAAGAGCGGCTTGATCCTATCAGGGAGACAGCCTCCTCAATCGATGCAAAGGACAAGAGACGTGTACTCCTCCTCCAGGCAAACACTGCCGACAACACCTACTCCTACAAGATTGCCCCGGATGAGTGGATGCAGACATGGATGGTCGAGACCGTTGGTGCCGAACCAGTATGGAAAGGTGCCAACAAGGCAGCAAACGGCTGGTCTACGGTAAGTTTCGAACAGATTGCTGCTTGGGATCCTGATATCATTATCGTCGTAAGCTACCGTACACCGACTGTCCAGTACATTGAGGCAATCTATGATTCAGAGATATGGTCAACCCTTAGAGCGGTAGAGAACAGACAGGTAAAGGCAAGTCCCTATGATATGATGAACTATATCCAGCCTGTTGCCTCCTGGATCCTTGGGCTGCAGTGGCTGGCCGCGGAAGTCTATCCCGAGCGCTATCCTGACCTGAACATGCGAGATGAGGTCACCTCCTTCTACCAGGATTTCTATCATCTCACCGATGAGAATAAGCTTGGTTTCCTGAGAGACCGCTACAGTAGTTCGGTTGCCATCAACGCACTATGAATGCCCCTCAGCGCTATCAGGCAGAGCGTAAACGACGAACAGGACTCCTGCTAGGAATGCTGGGAGCAACACTGCTTCTAGCCTTCCTGTTCCTCTTTGCGGGGAGGTATCCCACTGCCGGATTCAGATTCCCAACAGACTGGACAACCAATGCCATGACCAGGAGTATCTTCCTGCGCATCCGGCTTCCTCGTATTGTTCTGGCCCTGCTTGCCGGGGCAATGCTCAGTGCAAGCGGATTCACGTTCCAGATGCTGTTCTCCAATCCTTTGGTTGAACCTGGTTTCCTGGGTGTAAGCCAAGGGTCGGCCTTTGGGGCAGCATTGATGATTGTCCTGGGGGTGGGATCAACCCTCTTTGTACAACTAAGCGCTACGTTCTTTGGACTGTTGGCCTTGCTTGCTTCCTACTTGCTTGCAACCCGTTTCAGGTTTGGAGGGTGGTTGTTGCGGCTGGTGCTTAGTGGAATAGCGGTATCAGCCCTCTTTTCCAGTGCACTAGGTGTGATAAAATTGGTGGCGGAACCTACCAAGGACCTGCAAGACATTACCTTCTGGATGATGGGCGGGCTCTGGAATGCCTCCTGGGCCCAGATTCTCTCCATCCTATGGGTGGTCATCCTCAGTATGGCCATACTCCTCGGATATAGATGGAAACTCAATCTGCTTAGTCTCCAGGAGAAGACATCATTCTCTGTGGGAATGAACCCAAAGAGAGATAGGATCATTCTTCTGATAGTTGCCACGGTAGGGACCACGGTCACCATTTCCATCACCGGTCTGATCGGTTGGGTTGGCTTGATCACCCCTCACCTGGGTCGTAAGTTGTTTGGTTCCGATAGTTCCACCAGCCTTCCCGGTTCCATGATCCTGGGATCATTCTTTCTCTTGATCTGCGATACCATCGGGAGAACCGTCCTGGCTACCGAGATCCCCATTGGATTGCTTACCAGCTTCATTGGGGCCATTATCTTTATGATCATCCTTTCTCTCAAGCACCAGGAGGGCAAAGCATGAATGCTTTGACGGTAAACCATCTGAGTTTTATCTACCCAAGCGGTACCAAAGCGCTCGATGATGTCTCACTATCAGTAGAAGAAGGACAGAGTGTAGCTATCCTGGGCTCCAATGGAGCAGGTAAATCAACACTTCTCGATGTACTGTTGGGATGGCAGAAGAGTGCACAGGTATCATTATATGGGAAACCAATCTCCTCTTATGGACGGAAGGAACTTGGCAGGACATTGGCCTTGGTTCCCCAATTTGAACAATACAACTTCTCTTTTTCTCTAATAGATTACGTGCTGTTTGGGCGTTCCCCCTACCTTTCAGGGCTGGGAACACCAAGTGAAGAGGATGCAGAGATAGCCTATCAGGCACTGTATGATGTGGGTTTGTCTGACTATGCAGAGAGGCATATCACTACATTGAGCGGAGGAGAACATCAGTTGTTGCTACTTGCAAGGGCCATTGCTCAACAGAGTTCCATGCTCTTGCTCGATGAACCTACCAGTGCATTGGACCCTGCCAACCGGAAACGGGTTCTTACCATCCTGAAACAGCTGCATGCGAAGGGAAAAACCCTTCTGTTTACCACCCATGACGCAAACCTTGCATACGAGCTTGCAAGCCACGTGGCCATGGTGAAGAAGGGATCCCTGCTCTGCTATGGACTAAAAGAAGAGGTGGTCAACACAGCCATGCTGACCACCCTCTATGATACCGAACTAACCGTTGCCCAAGTCGGTACAAAAACGCTTATTTATTGAGCTCCAGAGGGACAAAGCTGAAACTTCTTACATCAAACAACCCCATATCGGTGAGCTTATAGGCAGGGATAACCGGTAAGGACATGAAACAGAGTGTCATGAAGGGATCGATCTCCTTGCCGATATGCAGTGATTCCTGCGCAATATGATGAAGGTTGTCCAGCTGCTCAGCGATAACTGAGCCTGCCTCATAGCTCATCAAACCAGCAACGTTCTGTGCAAAGGAAGCCAGTATTTTCTTCTGTTTCACAATCACCATACCACCACCAATGGAGATCAAGTGCTCTACAGCCATGGCCATATCCTCGTCATCATCCCCTGCTACAATGATGTTGTGTGAGTCATGGGCAACGGATGTAGCCATTGCCCCACCCTGCAAGCCATACCCACGCAAGAGCGCAACAGCCACATTTCCTGTTCCTGTGTGGCGCTCAACCACTGCAAGCTTGATGATATCCTGACTCTTGTCATGGACCCATTCGCCATTTTCCACCTTAACGGTAGCCTCTCCTGCTCCAGTGACCACCCCGCCTGGGATGATATCAATAACCCGAACAAGGGATCTGGAAAGAGGCAGACGGAGACGATCGACAGAGAAATCCTTGACATGCATCATCCCGGAGACTCTCTCATCATGCCTTGCCTTTGCAGCCTTGCAGATAACCCCATCTTCAGCTACCAACGTTCCTGCTACATACACCTGATGCATGGAGAACTCTTTCAGGTCATTGCAAAGCAGGAAATCCGCACGCTTACCAGGTGCAATCGCACCCCGGTCTGTTAGATGATAACAATCTGTGCTATTTACGGTGGCCATACAGATTGCCTCGATTGGATCAAGTCCATCCTGTACTGCAATGCGTACATTGTTGTTGATATGCCCATCGGTGAGAATGCTTTTTGGTTGCCTGTCATCCGTACAAAAAATACAGCGTCTGCTGTTTTTTTCCGTCACTCCCCCCAGGAGCATCAAGACATTTTTACATGCCGACCCTTCACGAAGCATGACATACATGCCACGTCGGACACGGTCACGCAGTTCTTGCTCATTCTCACACTCATGGTCGGTAAGGATCCCTGTACTTGCATAGGCATCAAGCTCTGCCCCGCCGATCGCTGGACTATGGCCATCTGTAACCTTATGTATGCGTTTCGCCTCCATGATCTTGTCCAGGACCAAATCTGTCCCGGCTACAACGCCAGGAAAGTCCATCATTTCACCCAAGCCGAGAACTCTCTCATGTTTCAAGGCTTCCTTGATATCCTTTGCTTCCAATACAGCTCCACTATGCTCAAAGGTAGTAGCAGGTACACAGGAAGGCACCATAAAGAAAGCTTGCAACGCTGTCTCTTTAGATGCCTCAAGCATATAGGACAAACCATCGAGGCCACATACATTGCAGATTTCATGGGGGTCTGCGATTACTGTGGTCGTTCCACAGGGAACCACAAGATTGGAAAACTCTTCTGGAGTGGCATGGCTGGACTCAATATGCACATGACCGTCAATAAATCCAGGCACAAGATATCGTCCCCCACCATCAACCACCGTTTCTGCCTCTCCCTGTCCACACTCAGCAAAACCAGCTATATATCCGGACTGGACCAAAAGGTCAGCCTCAAACCACTCCTTGTTATATACATCCAATATATGGGCATTCGTAATGCACAAGTCAGCTTTTTGCCTTCTTGCTGCAGTTTCTATCACTTCCTGCAGACTTTTCTTCGTAACCATGCGAGCTCCTTCTGCAACATTTTGCAACGTCTTTCTATCAGTGTACCACTTCACGATAATTGTTCAAGGGAAAATATTGGTAGTAGGTATACAGCATAATTAATAATTTGTATTGATAGCGAAGTCAGATTTTTCGCTATATTGCAAAATTTCTTGAATTAATTTAGCCAGATTCCCAAAATTGTACCCTGTAATTTGGTTATATAACAAATGTAACGATTTTTCTGTACGATTTGATACAGATAGGGTAGAATGGTATCAACCAAAACATCTGCAAGGAGTGCATCGATGGAAAAGTTTTTCACGCTCAAAGAACTAAAAACGACCGTCAAGACTGAAGTCATGGCAGGTATTACTACCTTCTTAACTATGGCTTACATTCTTGCCGTCAACCCAGGCATCCTTTCCGAATCCGGAATGGACTTCTCCAAAGTATTTGCTGCAACTGCAATTGCTGCATCAATCGCAACATTGGTAATGGCCCTGTTGGCCAATCTACCATTCGCTCTTGCCCCAGGCATGGGTCTGAACGCCTTCCTTACCTA
Organism: Sphaerochaetaceae bacterium; assembly: GCA_028532765.1. Lineage (GTDB taxonomy): Bacteria > Spirochaetota > Spirochaetia > Sphaerochaetales > Sphaerochaetaceae > Sphaerochaeta. The sequence continues at coordinate 78,510 of JAQQAR010000015.1, forward strand.
CACCGTCGTTTTCGGTATGGGTTACACATGGCAGTTCGCCCTCACGGCAGTATTCGTTGAAGGTATCATTTTCTTGATCCTCACCGCTGCCAATATCCGTGAGGCAATTGTCAACAGTATTCCGGCCAACCTAAAACGTGCAATCGGAGTTGGTATCGGCCTCTTCATTGCCTTCATTGGTATGCAGAACGCTGGTATCATCGTTGATGGAGCTACGTTGGTTGCTCTGAATGCTGACTGGTTCATGGGAGCTCCTGGCCTTGCCATGATTGGCCTGATCATTACCGGTATCCTTTTAGCCCATAAGGTAAACGGTGCCCTCCTGATTGGTATTATCGTCACCACCATTATCGGCATTCCTTTCGGAGTAACGAAATATGCTGGCGGATCTTTCCTCCCCCCAGCCCCTTATTTCTTCCCGTTTGAATTCTCAAGCATCATGAGTGTTGACTTCATTGTCGTAGTATTCACCTTCTTGTTTGTGGATATGTTCGATACAGTTGGAACCCTGATCGGTTGTGCCACCAAGGCTGACATGATCCAGGATGATGGATCCATCCCCAACTGTAAGGAAGCACTGTTCGCTGATGCAATCGGTACCACCGCAGGTGCAATCCTCGGAACCTCAACCGTTACCACATTTGTTGAATCTTCCAGTGGTGTTGTTGAAGGTGGACGAACTGGTCTGACCGCATTGACTGTTGCAATTCTCTTCGCTCTCTCCCTGTTCCTTGAACCGTTGTTCGGTTCCATTCCTAGTGCTGCTACAGCACCTGCCTTGATCATCGTCGGTGTTATGATGATGAGCCCGGTAAAGGAAATCGAGTGGGATGAGATGACTGAAGCTATCCCAGCTTTCTTGACCATGATCTTCATGATCGTAGCTTACAGCATTGCAGATGGTATCATGTTTGGTATCCTCTCCTATGTATTGCTCAAGCTCTTCACCAAGAAGACCAACGACATTTCAAAGATGACTTGGGTTGTTTTTGCTCTGTTCGTGATCAAGATTATTTTCGGCGCCCTCTAAGAGCTTCTGCTCTGTTCTTATGGACCTCCTTTCTCAGGGGGTCCAATTTTTATCCCCTACCCATCACCCAGTTTCTACGGTACAATAGCACTCGTTGAGGAGTAAATTATGCGCGCAAATATGATGCGATTGGATACGAATAAAGTGTATTTGGTCACCGGGGCTGCCGGTTTTATTGGGTTTCATCTAAGCAAGCGATTGCTTGGGCTTGGATGCAAGGTCATCGGTTTGGATAACCTGAACGATTATTATGAGGTGTCTCTCAAGGAAGAGCGACTGAGAATGTTGGCCTCAGAACAATTCATCTTTTATAAAGTTGATCTTGCTGACAGGATTGAGCTTGATGCAATCTTTGTCAGACACCAGGTAACCCATGTCATCAACCTTGCTGCCCAAGCGGGGGTTAGATACAGCATCGACAACCCGTATGCATACCTACAATCGAATCTTGTTGGCTTCCTCAATATCCTGGAGTGTTGTCGTCATCATGCAGTAGAACATCTGGTATATGCCAGCAGCAGCTCAGTCTATGGCTTGAACAGCAAGATACCCTACTCAACAGATGATAAAGTCGATAATCCTGTAAGCCTCTATGCAGCCACCAAGAAATCCAATGAGCTGATGGCCCATGCGTATACGCACCTCTATCATATCCCGACCACTGGACTGAGATTCTTCACGGTCTATGGTCCGTATGGAAGACCGGATATGGCATACTTCTCATTCAGCAAAAAGATTATGGAAGGGAAAAGCATCAAGGTATTCAACAATGGGGATATGTGGCGTGATTTCACCTATGTCGATGACATCATCACCGCATTGGAGAACATCATTCCCAATATACCTGCAGAGAATGAGGCAAAGGATCGATACAAGGTCTACAATATCGGGAATAACAAACCAGTGAGATTGAAGCAGTTCATAGAAACACTGGAACAGTGCCTTGGAAAGAACGCTGAGAAGGAGTATCTTCCGATGCAACCCGGGGACGTATACCAGACCTATGCAGATGTCACTGACTTAATGAAAGATTTTGATTTCAGACCCAACACCCCTCTTGAGCAAGGGCTTGAGGCTTTTGTCTCGTGGTTCAAGCCATACTATGGATACTAGAAATACACTCTACGATGTAGTGATCATTGGAGGAGGAGCTGCTGGGCTGTTTCTTGCTGCTAATCTTCCCACTTCCAAGGCACTGCTGCTCGAACACAAGGAAGCAGCAGGCAAGAAGATCCTGATAACCGGTGGAGGCATGTGTAACCTTACCAATACCCAAGCGAAAGAGGATTTCCTGCAGCATTATGGTAGCAGAGCACAGCGCAACTTTCTTCTTCCCTCCTTCCAGGCCTTTCCTCCCTCATCTCTGATCCAATGGTTCGAGTCCAAGGGGGTTTCCCTCGTGACCAGGGAGGATGGGAAGGTGTTTCCCGCTTCGCTGGATGCCCATGAGATCAGGGATGTGCTGGTCAGGGAAAGTAAAGCCAGCATAGTGTACAACTCCAAGATATCTACACTCAGCAAGGATGGAGAATATTTCTTTGTGCGAACCGATAACGGGAGTTTTACATGCAAAAACCTGGTATTGGCTACTGGTGGAATGAGTTATCCGAACACAGGAAGTGATGGGAGTGGATATAGCCTAGCCAAAATGCTTGGGCACTCCATCGTTCCTCCAAAACCAGCGCTCGCTGCCATCATGGTGGATACGTATCAGTGGACGCATCTTGCAGGTAATGCAATCCGCTCTTCTTATGCAGAGTTTCATCATCCAGGGGAGAAAAAACGGTTTCTGCAAGCTACTGGGGATATATTGTTTACACACGATGGACTCTCAGGTCCCCTGATCCTTACGGCCAGTCGTGAGCTGAAAGCAGGCGATTCCATCACATTCTCCCTGCTGCCGATGGAGAACAAGCGAGAGGTTCAGGAAGATCTCCTTGCACTCCTCTCCTCACAACCCAAGAAGCAGGTTTCAACCATCCTCAAGGAGGCAGGTCTTGTAACATCCCTTGCCCAGCAGGTAGTCAGGGAACTTGCGCTTGATCCTAGCAGTACCACAGCCCACCTGAACAAAGCACAGCGGCAGGACCTGGTTAGGATGGTTACAGAGAGACGGTTCATCATCAAGGGGATCAAGGGATTCAATGCAGCGATGGTCACCTCTGGTGGCGTGAGCTTGAAAGAGGTAGACAGAAACAACATGCAGTCGAAGGTGGTTGAGCATCTCTATTTCTGTGGTGAAATTTTGGATGTGGATGGACAGAGTGGAGGCTACAACCTTCAGGCGGCGTTTTCAACAGCGTACTGTGTAGCTGAACATATACAAGTATAGGAGGAAGATTATATGCAATTTCTTTGGACAACCATAACCGTTGGGAATATGGAAGAGAGCCTGGAATTTTACCAGGATATTCTCTCACTACCGGTATCCAGCAGGATGCAAACACCTGCCGCTGAGATCGTGTTTTTAGGAGATGGAGAAACAAAGATCGAGTTGATCCATCACCCAGAAGAAAAGGTCTCTCCCGTGGGAAAGAACATCAGTATAGGATTAAGCGTCGAGAATCTTGATGATTATATGGCGATGCTCAAGGAAAAAGGCATTCCTATCGCAGAGGGACCTTTCTCACCAAATCCTTCCATCCGGTTTTGCTTTGTGCATGACCCGAACGGTGTCCGTGTACAATTCGTGGAACGTAACTGACAGAGTTTGAGCCGGGATTTCTCCCGGCTCAAAAACCCTAGATACCTTTGGGATACTGACTATTTGATGCGCTTTACAGCAGCCTCAAGCAGCTCTTCCAGCTTTGCAGAAGGATTCTGGAACTTTGCAAGGAAGATCATTGCAGCAATGATGTATGGCTTGTAACTGGCTTCCTTGTACAGGGGTACCAGATACCTGTCGAATACGGAAGCTTCAACCTCACCTTCCTTACAGGAAAGACCGGTGATGTCAGCAGGCAGGCAGTGCATGTAGAGTGCCTTTCCGTCCTTGGTGGTCTTCATCAAGTCTTCGGTACAGGTCCAATCCTTGAATTTTGCATTGTTTGCCAGACAGGTCTTCTCCAGTGCCTTCAATGCTTCCTGGTCGCCCTGCTCAACAATCTTGGTTCTCTCTTCCATAACAGCAAAGGGAGCCCAGCTCTTGGGATAGACAATGTCAGCATCCTTGAATGCTTCAGCCATGGACTCCACTCTCTTGTAGGAACCACCGCTCTTCTTTGCATTCTCTGCAGCGACTTCTTCAACATCAGCCATAACATTGTACCCTTCTGGGTGAGCAAGTACGACATCCATGCCAAAGCGGGTGAACAGTCCGATGATGCCCTGAGGAACAGAGAGTGGCTTGCCGTATGAGGGGCTATATGCCCAGGTCATGGCTACTTTCTTGCCCTTGAGGTTCTCAACACCACCAAAGTGATTGATCACATGCAGCATGTCAGCCATGCTCTGGGTTGGGTGATCGATATCGCACTGGAGGTTGACCAAGGTGGGTCTCTGCTCGAGTACTCCATCGTCATAGCCGTCCTGTACAGCCTCAGCAACAGTCTTCATGTAGGTGTGGCCTTTGCCAATATACATGTCGTCACGGATACCGATGACGTCAGCCATGAAACTTACCATGTTGGCGGTTTCACGAACGGTCTCGCCGTGAGCGATCTGGCTGGTTTTCTCGTCAAGATCCTGGACTTCAAGGCCGAGCAGGTTACAAGCACTTGCAAAGCTGAAGCGTGTTCTTGTGGAGTTGTCACGGAAAACGGAGATTCCAAGTCCACTGTCGAACACCTTGGTGGAAATATTGTTCTCGCGTAATGCACGCAGTACTTCTGCTACCTGAAAAACGGCAGCAATTTCGTCATCACTCTCTTTCCAGGTATGGAAAAAGTCGTTGAGATACATGTTGTCAGTTTTGAGGGTTTTCAGTTCCTCGATCATCTGTTTGATTGTGGCTTTGTCCTTCATGTGGGGAAACCTCCGTAAGTTTTGAATCATAAAAAATCCAGACAATGGCACTATACCATGGCAGTGTCCCATTGTCCAGATTTATGTTGCAGTTTGTTGCAAGATTCCGTTAAATCTTGCCAAGCTCCTTCAAGATCTTCTCAGGTGAGAACGGCCAACTGCGCATCCAAACTCCTACAGCATCGTGTATGGCGATGGCGAGAGCTGGAGCTGCTCCGTTGGTTGCGATCTCACTGATAGATTTGGCTCCATAGGGGCCTACCTCATCATTGATATCGATCAGGACCGCCTTGAAGTCCTCTGGCTGTTCATCAACCATGGGGACTCCATACTCACTCAGTTTTGCATTGATACAGACACCATTCTCATCGAGGAGCATCTGCTCATAGAGCGAATGCCCGACAGATTTCAGGGCAGCACCATACATCTGACAGAGTGCCAATTCCGGATTGATCGGGGTACCGGCATCCTGCAGGGCATAGTACTTCTGTACCTTTACCTGGCCAGTTCTGACGTTGACCGCGACCTGCACAAAGTGAGCACCGTAAGGGATGGAGTTGTGGTTCGTGGTAAAGGAACCTTTTCCCATCACCTGACCACGACCTGTACCGGTAAGTGCATCATGACTGAGCTTTGCGTAATCAAGTGTCTTGCCACTCTTGGTACTGTACACCTCACCAGGAGAGCGAAGGATCAAATCCTCTGCTTTCTCTCCCATCTGGTAGGCTGCCTCATCAAGCAGATTCTTCTTCAGGTCCTGTGCAGCCTTGTAGCTTGCACCACCACTGAAATAGGTCCCACTGGAAGCATAGGCACCCGTGTCAAACGTACAGCTGTCGGTATCACCACTGGTAACGGTCACCCTGTCCAGAGGCACACAGAAGGCTTCACTGATCATCTTAGCGCTGATGGTATCCAACCCGGTACCCAAATCGGCGCCGCCACTGAATATCTGGAATGTTCCATCGGTCAGCAGTTTAGCCCATGCATTGGAGTGGTCGAGGCCGGGCAACCCGCTTCCCTGCTGGATCATGGCAAAACCCTTGCCGATTCTCCAGTCGGGGTCCTTGGATTCAACTTTCTTGCCCCACTCGATCATCTTTGCACCCTGGGTAAGGGCCTGTTCCAAACCACATGAACCAACGGGCACCACATTTCCTTCACGGCCTTCGCCGAGGCCCTTGAGAATCTCAAGCATGTAGCCTGGTTCAACCTTGTTCTTCATGGCCATGTCGTAGTAATCGATTCCCAGCTTTTCTGCAAGCTCCGCCATACAGGTCATCAGTGAGTAGGTACCCTTAGGGGCTCCATAGCCCTGATAGGCTCCTGTAGGTGGAATGTTTGTGTAATAGGTAATTACATCAAACTTCATGTTGTCGCACTTGAGCAAAGGCAAGGTCTTGCTGCATGCATTCATCGGGACCGTAAGACAGTGGTTGCCGTATGGTCCGGTATTTGCCCTTACATCCATGTAGACTGCGGTAATGGTGCCGTCTTTCTTTCCGCCCATCTTGACGGTCATCCGCATCGGATGGCGGGTGGAGTTTGCGATAAACTCTTCCTCACGGGTATTGCGGTAGTAGATTGGTTTTCCGGTGATCCAAGTGGCATATCCTACCAGATCCTCGACCAAAATATCCTGCTTGCTGCCATATCCACCGCCAACACGCTCCTTGATGATGCGAATCTTGTTCTCAGGAATCTGACAGACCCAAGAGACAATTCTTCTCACATGGTAGGGAACCTGGGTGGAGGCATTGATAACCAATCTTCCACCATCAATCCTGGCATAGGCCAGGTGTGGCTCAAGGGGAGTACACTGGATCTGACTGGTCTGGTAGGTCCTTTCGACCACAGCATCAGCTTCCTCAAATCCCTTTTCCACATCACCAATCTGCCCATGGGCTGCTGAGGCAATATTTCTTCTGATATCACCATGAAGCGGGAACTGGTAGACAACCTTTCCATCCCTGGGGTCGGCATCCTTGTTGTACTCCTCCAAATTCTCGGGAGCACCACTGCGATACTCTACCACCCCGTTATGAACACGAGGGGCTCCTTCTTCCATCGCTTCCTCAACGGTGAATACTGGCTTGAGTACCTCGTACTCCACCTTTATCGCAGATCGAGCAGCAACTGCCTGTTCATACGTTTCTGCAACGATTGCTGCTACACGGTCACCCACATGCCTAACCTTCCTGTTCAGCAATCTGCGATCGTGTGGGCTGGGTTCTGGATTCCCCTGCCCAGCCTGCATATAGAATACATCAGGACAGTTCTCATGGGTGATGATAGTGACCACGCCTTCCATCGCCAGGGCTTTCTTGGTATCGATCTTCTTGATGTAAGCATGGGCGTATGGGCTGCGAAGGATCACCATGGAGTGATAACCCGGTAAAACCCTGTCCTCAACAAAGCTGGCTTCGCCTGCAACCAGTTGCGGTCCATCGACCTTTCCCTTTGGCTTTCCAACATAGGTCAGCTCATCTCTAAAGGAGGGAGAAATTTCGCTCTTGTATGCACCATCCTTCATTCTTTCCAGAGCCAACTTCACTGCCAGATAGTAGTGTTCATAGCCTGCATCGCGGATAAAGATACCACTAAGTACCTGATTGATTTGTTCCTTGGTAGGATTGGTTTCATGTTCAAGCAACCAAGTCAGGAGCAACGCTGCAGCAGGTGCATTGTAAGCACTCTGTACGACGCCTGCATCGATCATGGCCTGCTGGATGACATTCAGACTTCGACTGGTACCCATCGATTCAGCGGTCTTGATCTCAGCACCATCAGCCTGGAGTGCCAACATCAGATTGGCATACACAGGAACATCATTGAAAATAACGGTATCACTGCCTGCAAAGCCTTCCTTATCATCACTATCACGTACGCTGGTATACCCAAGGCGAACGAGCATTTCACGCAAGCTTTCTGACTGCTTGCAACTTACTGTATGTTTCTTACCGTTAACGGTACAGACAATTTTGTTCATTGTGCACCTCCTTTGAGAAATGCAGAGAAGAGTTGCCCCACCCCTTCACTGGCTATATAGCGCTTGTAATCGGAGCTGCCAGTCATATCGTCCACGACCTCAATGTCATGCCGCACAGCAAGCTGTACATCCTCTCTTGTGGTCAACTCACCGTTCTCGATAGAATTTTCCACCTTTTCCAATCGTTGGACTCCTTTTCCGTATACAGCAACAAAGACCCGTACGTGGTCTATGACCTGCTCACTGTCCTTTGTTGCACTGAATCCAACGGTTACCGCAGCACGATTCTGGCTGCTCATTGCATACCGCAAGGTTCCCACATACCGGTCATCCTTGGAAAGGCTGACAGCCAACAACAAGGTACCTGCAAACTGCTTATGATAAGCATGGTATTCTCGGATGGGGATATTGTCCTCACTGTATACTCCCTTCTCGGTCAGATTGGCCGTAAGAAGCCGAGCACGGCTTGCAAGCAATGCTGGAGCAAGATAGGAGTGATCACTCATCAGTGCAAGGTTGCCTCCAATGGTGGCCATATTACGCTTCGTGAAGGAACCACAGAAATGAGCAGCATCCTTGAGCCATGAAGGGATCAATGGTGATTCGATCAGCTGCTGCAGCGTCACCATGCTACCAATCTTGATGGTGGAACCTTCATCTGTGATGGTATCCAAACCAAGCTTGGAGAGGCTGATGGCAGTCTGGCCCTCAACGGTTGAATGAAGACGGTTGATCTCCGTCCCCCCTGCATAAAACACACTCTTGGTGTTTGAACGCTTCTTGTTCAGAGCGTCTTCAGTAGTATTCGCTATGAGATATTCCTGTATCATACAGCCTCCTCTTTGGCAGCTTGACCCATCATACGCTTGCTGATGGCATTTGCCTTGTCTGCAAGTTCCTGCTCGTCATATCCGACCAGCTGCCCGTGATCGACTACAACCTTTCCGTTTATGATTGTATAGTCAGTGTTGTGATTGGTGCCGCAGAAAAGCAAGCTTGCAACCGGATCACTTTGACTTCCCGCATAGGGTAATTTGGAAACATCAAAGATTGCCAGATCGGCAGCCCACCCTTCTTCCAGGCGGCCAACGTTCGAGAAATTAAGCGCTTTCGCACCGTTTTCTGTTGCCATGGTAAATGCCTCATTGGCACTCAGTGCATCAGAACCATATTTCACCCGTTGCAGAAGCATTGCCTGACGTACCTCAGCAAGCATATCCGAGCTGTCATTGCTGGCACTTCCATCTACGGCAACCGCTACATTGATACCCATCGGCAACATCTCGTTGACCCGGCAGATACCACTACCGAGGCGCATATTCGAGGACGGGCAATGGGCAATATGGGAACCTGTCTCTGCAAGGATTTTCAACTCTTCATCATTGAAGTGGATTCCATGTGCATAAAAGACATCATCCCCGATAAGGTTACACTCCTGCATAAGAGCAACAGGACGCATCCCATACATCTCCTGGCAGAAATCAGCTTCGTCATAGGTCTCACAGAGGTGGGTATGTAATCGCACCCCATACTTCCTTGCAAGTTCAGCGGTCTTTGTCATCAAATCCTTGGTGACACTGAAGGGACTACATGGAGCGAGGGCTATCTTGTGCATTGCATCCGGGGCACTGTCATGGTAGGTCTTGATGCATCGCTCACTGTCAGCGAGAATCTCATCCTCAGTCTGTACAACGCTGTCGGGTGGAAGCCCTCCGTCCTTCTTGCTCAAACTCATCGAGCCTCTCGTGGGACTGAAGCGCATTCCCAGCGTGTCTGCAGCCTCAAATTGAAGGCCCATCAGATCACCCTTGAATGAGCGTGGATAGAGGTAGTGGTGGTCAGTGGTAAGGGTACAACCGGTCTTCATCAGCTCAGCCATTGCAAGCATTGATGAATAGTAGACTGCTTCCTCATCCACATATTTCCAAACCTCATAGAGGAATTTCAACCAATCGAAGAGCTTTGCATTCTGCACAGCAGGATGATTTCTGGTTAATGTCTGGTAGAAGTGATGGTGCGTGTTTACCAAACCCGGGATGACCACATGGTTTGAGCAGTCGATGGTACGACCCTTTGCGGGAGCAGCCAATCCACCCCCAGGAGCAATCTTGGCGACCTTGTTGTTTTCGATCAACAAATCAGCGCCCCAATATTTCTTTCCATCAAATGTGGGTTGTAGACAGTAGATGTTCTTCAAGAGAAGCGAGGAACTCATGCCTGTATATCTCCTTCTTCCTGCAAGGACACGACACATAGACGTCGGTGCTACACTTGCAATACTTTATGAGGACGGCATGCGGGTAGTTCCGCAAGGAAGGAGTGGAGAAGGAAGGGGGCAACTCCACAACCTTGGTTCTTTCTATATACCCTGCAGGCAGAGCCCCTTTTGCACCTGCCGGGCTAGTTCCTGTATTCCACCATTATCTTATGAGATAAACAATGAAACACCATAAGCTCCAAACAGCCACAAGGCGTCAATCCCTGTGGCTGCAGTATACCATATGTAGCGAGTGCTAATCTACGTACTACTTCTCCAAGGAATAGGGAAGCATTGCATAGAATGCAGCACAGATCTCAAGGTCATCCACACGGTTGATTTCGTTCGGTGCGTGAGCCTGTGACTCATCGCCAGGGCCAAAACCAATAGCAGGAATCTTATGACGACCAGTGGTAGCAACCAAGTTGGTGGAGAAGGTCCACTTGTCAACAACAGGCTTCTTTCCAAAGAGAGCCTCATGCCCGGCAACACCAGCTTCTACCAGTGGGTGATCAGCGTCGATCTTCCAGGTGGGGAAGTACAGCTCTTGGGAGTACTCCTTCTTGGTCCAACCAATCTTCTCATAGTTGGGCATCTCGACAACGATTGACTCTGGATCATCACCGGTTGCCTTGCTGATGTACTCACGAACCTGCGAGATTGCAAGGTCTGCATCCTCACCCCAGGTAAGACGGCGGTCAAGGTAGAGCATTGCATAGTCTGCAACAGCACACTGGCTCGGTCCCTTTACATCCATCTGGCTGACGGTGATGGTACCTTTTCCAAGGAAGTTCTCTGCATCCGGCTTGAGGTCCTTGTTCAATTGCTCGATTGCAAGAGCTGCCTTTGCAGCCTTGTAAGCAGCACTTACGCCACGCTCTGGAGCACTACCGTGACAGGAAATTCCCCTGAGGATTACCCTGATCTCCATGCGTCCGCGGTGTCCACGATAGAGGCGGCAGGTTGTAGGCTCAGTGGAAACAACGAGGTCGGGTCTGAAGTTCTCTTCCTCGATGAGGTACTTCCAGCACATACCATCACAGTCTTCTTCCATAACGGTGAAGGTGAAATAAGCGGTATATTCACCACTGTAGCCGAGCTCCTTCAGGATCCTACCGGCAGTGATCATGGAAGCTGCACCACCCTTCTGGTCACTGGAACCGCGTCCCCAGACCTTTCCGTCCTTGATCTCACCACTGAAAGGATCGAAATCCCAGTTCTTCAGGTTTCCAACCTCAACAGTATCGATATGGGCATCGAAGGCAATCTTCTTGGGACCATTGCCGACGCGGCCGATTACCGAGCCCAATCCATCGATATACACTTCATCAAAGCCAGCTTCTTCACAAAGGGTTACGATGAGACGACAAACGTCCTCTTCCTGGGAGCTATAGCTCTTGGTCTGCACCATCTTTGAGAGATTCAATGCCGTGTAGTCACGATACTCGGCAGCCTTTGCCCTAATTTGTTCTTGAATTGTCATGTTACTTTACCTCTTTCGTTCTCTATTCTCTTCTTCGTCGTAATCGAACCGGTTACGGAGCGATTGTATTTACTGTATCCCAAACGCGCTTAGCTACTTTTGCTGCCTCGTCATAGATCTTCTGTACATCAAGGCCTGGGAACTGATGGTTTTCCATCACCAGCTTTCCATTAATGATGACACTTTCCACACAGTTGCTGCTCATGCCCCATACAAAATGGGTTGCAGCATTGTCTGCTACCAGAGGGGTTGGTGAATGGTAGTCACAGATGGTCAAATCAGCCTTATAGCCTGCAGCAACCTTACCGTACTTCCCGTCAAAATACTTCTCAACCAACTGGTTTCCACGACCCATGGCAGTCACAAAATCTGCGGGCCACCAGGAACCACCCTGATCCTTGTGCTTGAAGAACGCAATCTTGAGCTCTTCAAACATATTTCCACCACAGCCATCGGTTCCGATGACCAAATTATCAACCTTCTGGATCTGCTTGAAGTAACCAACATTGTTGTTCATGTTGCTGCGTCCATTGTGTGCAAGGAACGTACCATGAGCGTTGATCTTTTCCACCTCAGCCTCACTGAGCCATAGCCCATGAACCAAGAGAGAGTTATCAGTCAAGAGTCCAAATTTCTCCAATCGGTCAACGATATCCAGGTGGTACTTATGGTGGCTGTGCACCACATCATACTTGTCCTCTGCAACATGGAGATGAAGTCCGGCACCGGTCTCTGCCATCGCCTCTCCCATAAGCTTCAATCCAGCATCAGGGATGGTGAACGGTGCATGTCCCCCAATCATTCCTCTAACCAGAGAACTGCTCTTGGCGGCCATGGCAAAACGAAGGTTTTCCTCGACGCCTGCTTCAACCTCTTTCATTCCACCATTTCTATCGGTGACTTCATAGCAGGTAGCTCCACGCACCCCAACTTCTTCCATTCCCTTGGCAATAGTATCCAAGGATCCTGCAATATATGAGGGGCTTGCATGGTGGTCGATACAGGTGGTGGTACCACTAGCGATTGCGTCGATCGAGCTGATCAGGGAACTGTAGTAACAAGCTTCCTCATCAAGTGCACGGTCGATACGCCACCACCACTCCTTCAGAATCTGAATGAAGTCGGTCTGTGGACCTGCAGAGGCAAGCATGCCTCTGGAGAGTCCTGAGTAGTAGTGGTGATGGGAACAGACATTCCCGGGAATGACCGTCTTGCCTCTTCCATCAATAACCTTGTCTGCATGTATAGTCTCTGATGCACCCTTGCCTACCTTGGTGATGACATCATCGACGATGACGATGTCAACACCTTCCTGCACCTCAAAAGGCGGCTGGGTCTGCATGATCCGGGTTTGTTTAATTACCGTTGTAGCCACTTATTCCTCCTTACGCTTCTACATATCCAAGCAGGTAGCTGTATGAGGTGTATACCTCTTCGATCAAGGCGGCAACCTCATCAGTAATGCCTTCCTCTTCCCCTACCAGGATACCGTCTGCGTCCATCTCGCACTCGTAGGTTTTCCCATCGAGGCGAACCAGGATATCCTCACCTTCAACGAAGAATCCACTGTTCTCTGAGTTCTCAAAATCATCCTTTCGGCTGAAGAGTGTGAACTTCTTGCGATAGGGACCGCCATCGTAGGGACAGAACGTTTCACAGTTGCCACACTCGTTGCAGTATGCATCGAGGTGGAGAATCTGGAATGGGTCTGCAAACAACCCAAGATTCCTTACATCAATGGCAACGTTTGCGCGGTTCGGACATACATCCACGCACTTATTGCAGAGATAGGAACATTCCATGCAGCGGGCAGCCTCAGTTGCTGCAAATTCCTTATCGCCGAACTCCTTCGAAGAGAGAATTTTGCTCTTCTTGTCAGTTACGTCTGCAAAGAACTCATTCTCATCATTTTCGAGCTGCACTCTCTCTTCGTCGCTCATCTCTTCTTCTTCAAATGCTTCATCATCGTGGTCATGGTCACAATGCTCATCGTGCACATGCTCGCTCTCTTCCTCTTCAGGACCAAGCACCTTGTCGATGGCGGCTTCAACTGCCGCTCTAGCACTAGCAATACACCTTACCACAGTAGAAGGACCACTCTGTGCATCACCAATGACGTATACATCTGATACTTCTGACTCCTTGGTCTCCTCGTCTGCCTTTGCCCAACCCTTCTCGTTGACAGGCACTCCGTACCAAGTAAGCTTCTCTGTATCAGCATGTTCACCAATTGCAGTAATCATGGTGTCTGCTTCAATGGTGAAGGTCTCTTCGGTAGCAACTGGTCTTCGTCTTCCGCTGGCATCCATTTCACCGAGCTCCATCTTTCGGACGGTGAGCATATTGCCATCGAAGCGTTCAGGATTTGCAAGGAAGATGAACTCAACATTCTCTTCCTGTGCCATACCATACTCTTCATGGTCGGCCGGCATCTCCTTTTCGGTTCTTCGGTAGATTACTGAAACCTTCTCAACACCCTTGATCCGGGTAGCGGCACGTGCGCTATCCATTGCAGTATTTCCACCACCGACAACCACAACATGCTTGCCAAGGGAAAGGGTTGATGGATCTTTCCTGAATGCGGAGAGGAAGGAGAGAGAGGGTCTTACCCTGCTCCGGTCCCCCTGCAAGGGGATATCATTGTCTACTTCGCTTCCGATTGCGTAGAAGATACGGGAGTAACCCTGGGCACGTAGTGCTTCTACGGTCATTTTCTCTGCATCTACTCCATAATTGAACTGTACGCCATGAGCCTTGATGAATTCGACATCACTTTCAATTGCTTCCACAGGAAGGCGGAATCCAGGGATGACATGGCGAACCACACCACCTGCACTCTCTTCCCTTTCGAAGACAACGGTATCGAAACCTGCTCTCGCAAGGAAATATGCTGCAGAAAGTCCGGCAGGACCTGCCCCAACAACTGCTGCCTTGATTTCAGCTTTATCAGTCGGGCCTTCCCATAGCTGCTTATACTCTTCAAATCCGTTCTCTACTGCAATACGCTTCATATCACGGATACGAACTGCTCCCTCATAATCCATGCGGGTACAGTGTAGCTGACACTGGTGGTCACAGATGTGACCGGTGATGGCGGGAAGTGCGTTCTTGTCATAGATGACTGCCAAGGCTTCCCCATAGCGTCCCTGACCAACCAGCTGGACATACTCAGGTACGTCCTGATGGATCGGACAAGCAGTTTGACAAGGCGCAACATAGCAATCAAAGAGGGGTAGCTTCTCCCCAATCTTCACGGTATCAGTTCCCCTGAAGTCTTTTTCAGCTACGGCATACTTACCCGCTCGTGCATCCTCTGAGAGCTTTTCGAGTTTCTTGACATCAATGCCATCCATCTTCCAGGCATCACTCTCTTCAAGAATTTCCACAAGCTGTTTCATGCGGGTGTAGCCACCTGGCTTGAGCATATCGGTTGCCAGGGTAATTGGCCTGATACCACTCTCAAACAGAGCCTTGATCGTAAAGGCATTGGCACCACCACTGTAGCTGATGGGAAGCTTGCCGTTAAATTCCTTGCTGAGCTTAAGTCCCACAGTTGTGGAGATAGGAAGCAAGGTACGACCTGACATGTACATCTCACCACCGGGGAGTACTCCCTGGTCGTTTACTGATCCAAGGGTGTTGGTCAGTTTTACACCAAAACCCCTGCCCTCTTTCTTTGCGAGGTCAACCAGGCGATGCAACATGGCAATTGCATCAGGGTACTGCAGGTCGTGCTCAAAGCTTTCCTTGCTGAGGGTAAGATAATCAAACCCGAGATCATCAAGGATTTTTCGAACTGTATCAAATCCAAGCAAGGTTGGATTGAGCTTTACAAAGGTGTCTACCTTCTTCTCTGTCAGCATATAGCTGCAGATTGCTTCAATTTCTTTTGGAGGACATCCATGCATGGTACTGAGCGTGGTCGATGGGCTGATATTCCAGCTGATCTTCTCAGTGATGCCTTTTACCTTCTTCTCGAGCCCTTCCCAAGGAGTGCCTTCGAACAAACCCTCTTCGATCAGTGCTTCCAGCTCCTGCAAGTACTCTGCAAAGCGTTCATCTTTGCGTGCGTCGATCATGGAGTCTATGAATTTTTGCATCTTCTCTGTCTTGATGCCTTCCAGGTTGTAGCCAACAGACATATTAAAGATAAAGGAAGGCTTCTCGAACTTACCTTTCTGCATCACTGCTTCCAGCAGATGTAGGATAATCCAAGCTTTTGCATACTCGTCCCATGCTTTGGGAAGGGTAAACTCACTGGACCATTCGACGTTGTATCCTTCATCCCGTGCATCAATACAGGGTTTCTCAATCTCCAAGGTATCAAGCACCTGGACTGTCTTCAACTCCATGAATCGGCCACCCACAAGATAACTTGCGATGATATTCTGGGCCAACTGGGTGTGGGGGCCTGCAGCGGGTCCGCAGGGTGTGGCACAACTCTGGGAGAATACGTTCAGGCTGTGCTTGCCGCTCTCATGATAAAATTGTTCTTCGGCAATACCGAATATGGTATGGTGATTTCTGTACTCACCAACGATACGGCTAATAAGTTCCGTGAAGGGAACTGGGCGCATAATGTCTCCCATTACTCACTCCTTCGAAAGGTGTCGCCGGGTTCACTACCCGACCCTTTCTCATTCTAATGCAGATTGAAGAGAAGTCAATATTTTTTGCAACATTTCGCAACAAACATTTCATACCAACAATGAACACCCTCTATGAAATTCTTTGTATATCCTCAAATACCAATGGTCTACAAAAAAGGATATCTTCTGGTATGAGTATAGCATCAATGTCCATCGTAAAAAACGCACTTTTCGCTAGTATTATCGATTCTAACTACCACTTAACGCAAATTAGTTTTCAAAAATTCAACTTTTACGAATATTCTCTTTACATTTTTTCTCATTACGGTATACTTGACTAATCTAAAAAACAGTAACCAAGTGTCACCACGGAGGAATAGGCATGCTAATTAATTTGAATGTCAATGAAGAAGTACGGAAAAAGAATATCCAACGTTGTAGGGAGAAAAACATTTTGCTACCTACGTTTAAGCAGATGATGGATCCTTCAACCGTACCTGCTGATATTAAAGAGAAACTTACCCATGTAGGACTTTGGGATGTCGATCCGACGAACCTGTTTAGGATCACATGGAAGAACGAACCTACCAAGCAGGGTGGAACCTTCGGTGGTGTGAATTATATTGAAGTTCCTCGCGAAATTACCGGTGTTAAGGCAAGAATCCTTGCCCTGGTCGGAAAATGGTTCCCGACCGGTGCTCATAAAGTTGGAGCAACCTATGGCTGTTTGGCTCCCGCACTGGTTTCTGGAAACTTTGACTCTGTTCACCAGCAGGCTGTCTGGCCTTCCACCGGTAACTACTGCCGTGGTGGTGCATATAACAGTGTATTGCTGAACTGCGATTCCATTGCAATTCTCCCTGAAGAGATGAGCCAAGAACGATTCAATTGGCTTAAGAGTGTCGCTGGAGAAGTAATTGCAACCCCAGGTTGTGAGTCCAACGTCAAGGAAATCTTCGACAAGTGCCATGAACTCGATGCTGAAAGAGGCCACAACATTGTCATCTTCAACCAGTTTGACCAGTTCGGAAACTACCTCTGGCACTATAAGGTAACTGGAGCTGCAATCCTCGAAGCACTCAAGCAAGAGAATGTCGACCCCGAGAATGTTCGTGGGTATGTTTCAGCTACTGGAAGTGGCGGCACTCTGGCTGCAGGTGACTTCCTCAAGGAACATTTCCACAATCTCAAGATTGTGGCTGCAGAAGCATTGCAGTGCCCAACTCTCCTCCGCAATGGGTTTGGTGGACACCGTATCGAAGGAATTGGCGACAAGCACGTTCCCTGGGTACACAATGTAAAGAATACCGATATGATCGCAGCCGTTGATGACCAGGACTGCATGGATCTCTACCGCTTGTTCAATGATCCTGTTGGTATCGAGTACCTCAAGAAAATGGGATTGGATTCCAAGGAAATCGCTGACTTGGACCTCTATGGCATCAGTGGCATCGGTAATGTACTGGCAGCCATCAAGATGGCAAAATACTACGAGATGGAAGAAGATGATGTTATCTTCACCGTCCTCACCGACAGCTCGGAGATGTACACCTCCCGCTTGAAGGAGCAGGATGAGATTCAGGGTAAGTTCGACGAGAGTGCAGCAATTCGCGCACTTGCAGCTTGTGCTCATGCACAGGGCATCGATAACCTGAAGGAACTTAACTACTACGATCGTCTGGCTGTACACAATCTGAAGTACTATACTTGGGTAGAGCAGCAGGGCAAGACCTATGAGGAAATCAATGCACAGTGGTATGATAAGAACTACTGGAAAGATATTCCCAAAATGGCTGACCAGATCGACGAGTTGATCGAGGCGTTCAACAAGGAAATATTGGCCAAATAGGTCAAGCAAAGCAATAAGTGCCGGGCCTTGTGTCCGGCATTTTCTATATGATGAGGAGGAACCATGCGTTTTACCTATGAATGTTGTGACTGCGGTGCAGTCTATGAGACGGATGAGGTATTCTACCAATGCCCTACCTGTGCCAAAGAGAATGATGGCACCTCATTTCCCAAAGGGAATGTAATCGTCAAATTGAATAAGGAAGATGTACAGAAACTTGCAAAGCAGGACCATGTCTCTATGTATGATTTCTTCCCCTACCCGGTCCCTGACAAGGATGTCTATCCAGTTGGAGGAACTCCTGTCGCAAAACCAAAACGGCTTGCTACCAAGTACGGACTGAAGAACCTGGTCTGCAAACTGGACAGTGCACTGCCTTCAGGGTCTTTCAAGGATCGTGCGAGTCAGCTGATCGCTGCTCAGGCATTGTATCACAACCAGCATAAGATAGCCTTGGCGTCCACGGGGAATGCGGGAGCTGCGATGAGTTGCGCTGGGGCTGCTTACGGCCTTGAGATTGTGCTTTTTGTACCAGCAACTGCTCCGGTCAATAAGTTGATGCAGAGTGTGTTGTATGGAGCAACTGTTGTTCCGGTAAAGGGCAGTTATGATGATGCTTTTGCACTCTCCATCGCTTATACCGATGAGTTCGGAGGGATCAACAGGAATACTGCTTACAACCCTATGACCATCGAGGGAAAGAAGAGTGTTTCCATTGAGCTGTTTGAGCAACTGGGACGCAAGGTGCCTGACGTGGTATATGTGCCTGTTGGTGATGGTTGTATTTTCGCTGGTGTTTATAAGGGCTTCTATGACCTGAAGGAAGCTGGTTTGATCGAGAAAGTCCCTCAACTTGTTTGTGCACAGAGCAAGCAGAGTAATGCGATCAGCACCGCTTGGAAGAGCGGTGATTTCACCAACCTTCCGAAGGCTACCACCCGTGCTGATTCAATCAGTGTAGAGAGCCCTGCCAACGGCAGAATGGCGGTAAGGTACATTAACGAGAGTAATGGCTGGGCAACAGAGGTAGACGACCAAGCAATCCTCGATGCACAGCTTGAGCTTGCCAAGGAAGCAGGAATTTTTGTAGAACCTGCTGCTGCTTGTGCTTGGGCAGCGCTTAGAGCTGATAGCGAAATGCTTAGAGAGAAGTTTGGTGAGGATGTTGAGGTTTGCTGCTTGCTTACCGGTACAGGCTTCAAGGATATGGCTGTTTTTGAGGGTAAAGTCTCCATTCCAGAGGCAATCGAGAACAGCAAAGAGGCGGTCAGAAATCGTTTCAAGTAAAAAAACAGAAGAAAGCGGTGCCAAAAGGCACCGCAATCTTCTTTCTCCTTTGACAAAATTGCCCGCTTACAGTACCTTTTGTCCTGTGATGAGGAGATTCGCATGGAAAGTTTTCTGATCGGTCTTGGAATCGGAGTAGTACTCGCCATTGTCCTCGTGGTTACCATGTCTGTTAAACGGCATAAGGAGATCCTTGCAGCAAACAAGGAAACCGAGCGGCTGAAGCGGATGCTGACTGACCGAATGGACTTGGAAAGCGAAGGTCTGTCCAAGCTGAAAGAACAAAACGAAGAGCTGAAGAAGCAGAATGAGAACCTGCGCATCACGATGAACACATACTCACAAAAACCAGGCAGGAAGGAACTCGCTCGTCTGCAGGTCTACCAACTTGCTGTCGATCGACTGACGATCAATAGTCCTGGCTTTGGTGCCGCCTGGCAGGCAGCACTCAAGGAGAGTGAAGATGAGTTCCAGAAGACCTATGTCGGGGTACAGCCGTTTATCAAGCGTCTGATACCGATTAAGACAGAGGCAAATGTCCTCCCCCGTACGGTTGATACAGAGGAAGATAAGTAATTAACACCAGCCGAAATGGTGGAATTGGTAGACACAAGGGACTTAAAATCCCTTGACCTTATGGTCGTGCGGGTTCAAGTCCCGCTTTCGGCATTATTTTATTATATTGTATTTACTTACAATCCTCCCAATACGTTACTTTATCAAAAACCCACTATACAGTTCCCAATGAATTAACATTTACGTTTTTTAATCTACGCAAATTCTGCGGAGATTAGGGTAGTTAATCTACGCAAATATTGCGTAGATTATTTCTAACACTCCACCACATATACAATGAGGGAAGGACACCAATTCAAGATTTCTCCCACTAGCACTTCAAGCAAGCCAAGGTAAGAACACGACTAACGTGTTCTTACCTTGTTTTGGGTCAATCCACGCACCTACATGAGGTGCGACCAAGCAATCAGGCGATAACAGGACAATGGGCCGGTTTCAATCCACGTATCCATTACAAATACGACTACTATATGCCCAAAATATTGCAGCAGAAATTATAGTATTGAGCAACCGCTTAACTCATTAGTAATATTACATATTGAATGTGTCATATAGTGTCACACTGGAAGAAAATTATTTATTTTTTGTCAAGAATCCCTTTATCATACTAATCACTTGACCCTACTCCAAACCTAAGTCAAGCTCATCCCATGGACAGAAATGTTTTTGGATTACACGCAGATCAGCTCCAGGCTATTGAGGATTTTCTGCGATTAACAAATTTCGGCAGTGACCATACACAACGGGTTGCTGACCTCTCTACCTCTATCTCAAACAGAGATACCAGCAAGACAGCAACCCTGCTTAACGATGCATTACAAAGCTTTGGCGCACTCTATCCACTTGCACTTATTCTTGAGGTAGAAGATACGGTCAAATCAGTATATGCCGATGCTGGAATAGACGACGCTGTCAGGGATGCGACTTTGCGTGACGTTCGTCTTTGGGTAGACCAGTACGCATCCCAACATAATGGAGCTATTGGATTAGACCGACTGTTCTGGATCAGCAGGCATCTTTGTACAAATATCCTCCGCCTGGGTCGGTTACAGTTTGAGCCTAAGACATTTGATTATCCCTATCAGATCTTCAAAGACTCAAATGATGATACGATGATTATCGTTGCGGGCGGAGGACTCTCCTGTGACAGGGATGGGTATCTTACTGGGGATCAGAATGCAGCGTTTTATACCTCATTCCAGGATGAAACCAGTCAGATATCTGGTCACTTGGTTAATACCACACTAGGCACGATTGATAGACAAACTACACAACTACCTTTACAAAGGTTTGGTCTCGTAACAGATAGTGAGACATTAGTACTACATCTACACATACCCTCCGGCAGTCCTCTCACCCCGTCATTTGTTGACGAATCACTATCAATGGCAAAGATATATTTTCCATCAATTTCCTTTGTTGTTTGTTCCTCTTGGCTCCTTGACCCTGCCTTGGAATTGGTGGCAAACCAAGAGAGCAACACCAGAGCGTTCATGCATCGATTCAGGAAATTCCCCGTAATGCATGGCGTGCCTCAGATCTATGAACGGGTCTTCGGCTTTGGAATGGTTGAAGATGATGTTCTTTCTTTCGGGGCAACCACCAGCTTACAGAGGAAGGTGCAACAAGCTCTAAAAAATGGGGTTAAGTTTCATACCATGGGTGGATATTTAACAAATCTCTCTAATTAATCGTTTTCAAATAAGAGCACACCCGCTCAATCTCTACAGCCTCTTCCCTGATACAGGAAGACTCAAGGATTTTATAGGTGTCCATTGTTGCTGATTCAAGTAGTCTCTTTGCACCCTTGTAGTTTCCCACTGTTACCCTTCGCATAATCCCTGGTACATCCAAGTCTGTTCCCTCAGAGCAGGATGGATGCTCGCAGTAGAGACAATGTCGGGCTGCAAAACGGATTTTGCGTAGCTCTTTTGAGTCTTCTGCAAAAAGCAGGTCCTTCGTAAAGGGAGGGTCGATGAGTCGCACATACGCTTTCCGTGTCTTATCGTAGACAAAGGGTTCAAGAGAGCGCTGTTTCAACACCGCATTAGCTGCAGCGATACCACTGGTTGTTACAGTAGGTGTTCCGGTTCCCATGACCGTGGACTCACCACAGCAGAAGAGATTCGAAAACTCTGTTTGTATATGGAGCCGCTTGAACATGTGGTTTCCAAGCATCTGTTTTGGACCGGCTACCGCTCCCCCATTTTTAAGAGTGTACCGCTCGATTGTCTTAGGTGTGGCAAGTTCAACATGCCTTACATGATTCCTTATCTCTGGCCAACGCTTTTCCAGGACGGTGAGCAGACGGTTGATCTCCTCTTCTTTCCGTTGCTTATAGGAGTCTTCATCAAGTAGGGACCAATCGGCAAACGATGGGCCGATTGCCATCACCACATGAGCATCCTCAGGGCAGATGGACTTGTCATCAACACTCGGGATGTAGGCAGTAACTTCTGCCTCATCCAACGCATCAATGTTCCCGATCAGCATCTCTACAGCAATAGTCCCTTCATCGATGGCTTTCTTATCTACCAATAGATACAAGGCAACACTTGGGTAGGTAGGCACCTGATTGCTTGCCCAACTTCTCCTCTCTACTGTAGTGGATTCTTTTGGCAGCAATTTTTCATATAAGTTCCATACTGTACCGCTATAAATTACTTGATCTGCTGTCAGTTCACTTCCATTTGAAAGAGTAACCCCAGTTATTCGGTTCTCTGCTGTGGTAAACGCAATCACCTCTGTCTTGTTGATCATCGTCCCCCCATGATCCTCGATGACCTTCTCCAGTTTTCCAGTCAGGAAGAGTGTGGACCCAGCAGGATAATAACTACCCCCGACATGGTTATCAACAAACATGACTGAGGAAAGGATTGCAGGGGACTCTGCTACCGTGGTGTAGCAGTACGTACTGGTGAGCTTGTCGAAAAAGTTGAAAATCCTTGGATCTGAGAAATACTTGGAGAGCAATGATCTTGCACTTTTATTCAAGTATGAAAGAAACCGGATGTAAGAAACAGGATGGTGACGCATAGACTCAAGCGCAGCTTTCCTGTCAACCTCATCAGGGGTGGTGTAAGAAGGATTTTCCACCATCACATGAGTATAGAGTTTCTCCATATCATGGTAAAACCTTCTTAGGTTCTGTTCCTCATCAGGAAAAAGAGGGACAAGCTCTTCAATGAACTGTTCAATGTTGGGGAAGAACCTCACCTTGGTATCGTCAAAATGGATACAATAAAGCAACTCATGCTGAATGATATCTATGGGTTCTTCCAGGCAGCTAAAAAGAAATCGGTGGGCATTGAACCCCTTCTCGCCCCAACCAAAAAGCATGGAGGAGCCTTGGTCGAAGAGCGTATCATCACGACGGAAAGCACCACAGCTCCCTCCAGGATGGGTTGCCTTATCAACAACAGCAACCTTCACACCCCGCTTTGCGAGCAAGGCAGCAGCACTCAATCCACTGAGGCCACCCCCAACTATCAGTACCTCAAAGTTCATGCACCCCTCCTTAAAAGGCTTTGCTATGCTCATGAACTATATTGCAGATTGACGCAATCTGCGCTTCATCACGCGCGGAGGTTTCTTCACTTGGATGTACAAATCGCTCCTCACCCAGGATAGATGCGCCTTTAGCGGTTTTTCGCATTCTTTGGAAGCATCGCTTGGCTGGCCCTCCGCTACAAGTGGCAATGAAAAACACTCTCTTGGCAGTGAGATCTGTCTGCTTGAGAAAGGAGTACATGGGGGCGCTGGTGGTCTCTGCCCAGATAGGTGTACAGAGCAAAACCAGACCGTAGCTCTCAAGCTCAGGAACCGGAGGTTG
Organism: Sphaerochaetaceae bacterium; assembly: GCA_028532765.1. Lineage (GTDB taxonomy): Bacteria > Spirochaetota > Spirochaetia > Sphaerochaetales > Sphaerochaetaceae > Sphaerochaeta. Next base: position 102,365 of record JAQQAR010000015.1, read on the forward strand.
TAATGCAACATTCCATTTGAGGCTGGCATCTCTTCCTGCTCGATAAAACTTAAGGAATCCTTTAGTAGGATATTTTCTTTTTGGATGAATCTGGAAAAGATCAGCACCCAATCTCTCGGAAAGCTGCTCTGCCAAATACTTTGTATGACCTTCCAGTGAATAGAAAACAACTGCAATGGTATTCATGTAGTGAGTGTACCACGAGTTATGCTGGCGGACCATGGGATATTTTACTACCTTGCAACAATGTTTGGCCTACGTTATAACAGAGCATATGCAGACACTACCCCTTCATATGATCGATTCACACTTCCATCTATTGTCCATCGAGCGAAAAGGCATCGAGGTTGATTCCCTTCTCAACACCATGCAGGAACACTTCATGGAAGGCATTGACATTGGACTCGAAGCTGATGACCTGACTGCGCGGGCTAAGCGCTTTGCGGGCTACCCCTTTGTGCATCTGAGTGGGGGGATAGGACCATGGGGGGTGAAAGAAGGAGAAAGGCCGGTGGAGAGTCAGCTGGAAACACTGCAGAAACAGCTCGATGAAACCAAAGCGGTGGCCATTGGTGAGATTGGGTTGGATAATCATTGGGACTATGGGACCAAAACTGCACAGGAAGGGCTGCTCCTCTCACAAATTGACATTGCAGAACGGAGGGCCCTCCCCGTAATCTTCCATAACCGTGAAGCAGACGAGCAGTTCATCACACTGCTGAGAAGCCGTGGCTTCTCCAGACAGGGTGTCTTTCACTGTTTCCAAGGGAGCGAGGAGCTTGCAAAGCTCGCAATCCATAAAGGATTCTTTCTCTCCTTCGCTGGGCCTTTAACCTACAAGGCAAACAGGGCAATGCAAGAACTCTTTAAGCAGATGCCCCCAGAGCGTATTCTTCTGGAGACTGACAGCCCCTATCTCAGCCCGAATCCCATGAGAGGAAGAGTGAATACCCCCTTGCATATGGAGCATATCTACCGATTTGCGGCAGATTTGCGGGGTATTGAGCTAGCTGATCTGATTCAGCAAGTAAAAACCAACTTCCAATCCTTCCTTAGAGGCTGATCATCCTCCACGTAAGTTCGTGGATCCCTTCTTCTCCTGACAACAAGTCCTTCATCCCAGCTACAAGATCTGGTACCAGTACCCCACTTTGCTGCTTTGGGGGGATCATGGACAGATACTCTGCAGGGACCACCCATTGCATGGAAGCATCCTGCAACAAGGGTATTGCCCAAGAGCCTAGAGAGGGAGCAACCACTGTTATCACCTGGCGTTCTTGCAGGGTGCGAGACATGCGCTCCGCAAATTGACTGTCAATTTCATCGTTCCCTTTGATGAACACTAAATCACTGGGGAAATATTGAGAGAAACGTTCTACATCCTCATCCCCTACCAACGCAGTAAGCAGGTCAGGATACTCCAAGTGGTTGAGCATGGTCTCATCATCAAAAAGCCAAAATCGTTGATAAGCACGAGCTTGGTCGGTGCTTCTGCCTTGTCCTACCAGATATGGAGGAATATCGGTGTTTTTCAGTATTGAACTCACCAAAGGGGAAGCAATGACAAACAGGCTTCTCTCATCTACTTCATCAAACAACTTCCCAGGTTCCGTCGTAAGAGAAACTTCTTCAACCGTGAGGATATATCCTGATTGTAAAAGAGAAAAGAAGAGCTTGGGTCTCTGCACAGATAGCACAGTCTTACTGTAGGCTGTATCCACAAGAAAGGTTACCCGGGGCGAGAAGATAGAGAACACCAAGATTGTTGCAATGAGCAACAATACAAGAGACAAGGGCAACACAATCCTTCTATTCATGCCCGAAACTGTACCAATCGTGTTGCCTGCAGTCAAGAAACAAGTGGATACTGGTTGACCACTTCCACCATATTGGCTACATTTGTACCGAAAAGAACCTACCATCATACAAGGAGTAACCTATGACATCCTATAAAGAACTTGGTCTGGTAAATACCAAAGACATGTTCGCAAAGGCTATCAAGGGTGGGTATGCAATTCCTGCCTACAATTTCAACAACATGGAACAACTTCAAGCAATTATTCAGGCTTGTGTTGAGACCAAGTCCCCAGTAATTCTTCAGGTTTCCAAAGGCGCTCGAGACTACGCCAATATCAATCTGCTGAGAAACATGGCCCGCGGTGCTGGTGAATATGCCAAGGAACTCGGTTGTGAGATTCCCATCGTTCTGCACCTTGACCACGGCGACAGCTTTGAAACCTGCAAGGAATGTATCGACAATGGTTTCTCCTCTGTCATGATTGATGGTTCCCACCTCCCCTATGAAGAGAACATTGCAGTCACCAAGAAAGTGGTAGAGTATGCACACGAGCGTGGCGTAACGGTTGAAGGTGAACTTGGCGTGCTCGCCGGCATCGAAGATGATGTCGTTGCTGAGGTAAGCCACTACACCAAGCCCGAAGAGGTTGTGGACTTCGTCAACCGCACCGGTTGTGACTCCCTTGCCATCTCCATCGGAACAAGCCACGGCGCAAACAAGTTTGAGCCCAGCCAGTGTACCCGCAACGAGGAAGGAGTGCTTATTCCACCTCCGCTTCGCTTCGACATCCTCGAAGAAATTGAGAGACAGCTCCCAGGCTTCCCCATTGTCCTCCATGGTTCTTCCTCTGTTCCCATGCAGTATGTAAACATGATCCTGCAGTACGGTGGAAAGCTCAAGGACAGCGTTGGTATTCCTGAGGAACAGCTTCGCAAGGCAGCAAAGAGTGCTGTATGCAAGATTAACATCGACAGTGATGGAAGACTTGCAATGACTGCTCTTATTCGCAAGACCATGGCAGAGAAACCCGGAGAGTTCGATCCCCGTAAGTATCTCGGACCTGCTCGCGATGAGCTGAAGAAGATGTACATGCACAAGAACATCAACGTGCTTGGTTCTGCCAATCACGCGTAAGTTTCTTTAGTTCTCAAAAGGCCACTGGAAACCCTGGTGGCCTTTTTCGCATATTGCCTAGGGGAGATACTTTGACACGCTTCCTAGGCATGTGTTATATTGTTTTGCGTCGGCCCTTTAGGCTGACTTACCTTCAACGATATGGTTTTCACCGAAAACAAAGGAGCTCGATTGGCTACAAAGGATTTGAGGATCAACAAACAGATCCGTGCACGAGAAGTATTCGTCATTGATGCAGATGGCAATCAAAAAGGTATCATGAGCGTCTATGACGCTGTCGCATTTGCAGATGAACAGGGATTGGACTTGGTAGAGGTTTCTCCAAATGCAAGACCACCGGTTTGCAAGATTCTTGATTATGGTAAGTATCGCTATGAGCAAGAAAAGCGCATGAGAGAAGCCAAAAAGAACCAGAACATCATCAAGATGAAGGAAATCCGGATGCAGCCCAAGATCGAAAGACACGATCTTGAGACCAAATCAAAGTTCATCGGTGACTTCCTTGACGAAGGGAACAAGGTCAAGGTAAGCATACGCTTCCGTGGCCGTGAACTTGCCCATACTGAATTGGGTAAGGTTGTCCTGGACAAGATACTTGCCCAGCTCACCGAAAATGGTGTAGGGTACAACCTTGACCGAGGAGCGATGATGGAAGGAAGAATGATGAGCATGATCGTCAGTCCCTCCAAGAGTGCTTCTGGATCGGGCAAGAAAAAGAATTAGTAACAGTATCCCGCATGGGATGGTGAATATGCAGCTCCAAGGGGTTCTTGTTCCTTGCGAGCGCAAGAATGGAAGGTGCAATACAATGCCCAAGATGAAAACAAGAAAATCCGCTGCAAAGCGGTACCGTGTGACTGGAACTGGAAAGGTCCGCTATAAAAAGCAGGGTCTTCGCCATATCCTCACCAAGAAGAGCAGCAAGCGCAAGGCCAACCTGCGTGCAACTGGAATCCTAGCAGACATGGAAGCAAAACGAGCTAAATCGATGCTTCCATACGCGTAAGGAGGGTGGGATATGCCTAGAGCAGTAGACGGAACGAAACACAAAGACAGAAGAAAGAAGATTCTTGAGCTGGCCAAAGGTTATTATGGTCGCAGAAGCACAAACAACCGTGTTGCAAAAGACGCAGTTGCAAAGGCTGGGCAGTATGCCTATCGCGGTCGTAAAGAGCGAAAGCGGGATTTCCGCAAGCTCTGGATTGCAAGAATCAACGCAGCTGTGCACGCTGAGGGTCTCAACTACTCCCAGTTCATGCATGGCATGAAACTTGCCAACATCGAGATCAACAGAAAGGCCCTCTCCAATATGGCTATTGAAGACAAGGCTGCATTCTCTGCTCTCGTTGCACAGGTCAAGGTTGCCTTGGAGAACTAGCTCCTGGCAAATCGTCCAAATGCTGTAAGGAGGAACCATGTCAGTTGTCGATTCTGTAAAAATGCTTGAACTGCGAACCAAGAAGGCTGCAGGCCTGATTGCAATGCTCCGCAAGGAGAAGGAAGAGTTGCAGGAAAAGTTTGATTTGGTACATGCACACAATGCTGAGCTTGAAGAGTACGTTGAGAGTTTTCAGACGAGCAACAAACTTATTGAAGATAGTATTGCAAACGCCATGGACAATCTGTCTACCATCGAAGGACTGGATGACGTTCCCCTCCTAGATGATGCTCAGATTGAGTTGGAAGCCGCAGATGGATTCACCAGTGGTGATGCCCTCATTGATGAGGAAGTCGATCTGGATGCCCTTCTTGAGGACAGTCCCTCTCTCTGATCCTTGTCCAAGTGTTTGGACACTGTCGTAAACGGGGCCCACGGGTCCCGTTTTATTATCTATGCCCCCTTTTACAAAGTGGGTTCTTATTGTACGATGTAGGTGTAGCAGACACCTGCTCTGATATTTGACAAGTTATTTTCCTGCGGTGTGCGCCTGGAGCCATAGTCTCTTGGCTCAACATACACAAACGGGATGCGGCATAGCTGATTTGCATTGATCCAACTTCCTTGGGAGTTTAACGGAACAGAATTTTCAGCCAAACTGGTTTCCCACTTGAACCTAAGGTTCAAGAGCAATCTCCGGGTACGGCACCGCAGGTTTTCTCTTGCATACAGGAATAAATAATCCATGCCAGAACAACAAGATCCTTTGAAGCATTGTATCTTCATCTCCCTCCCCTCCTCGATGGAACGAGACATTGGTGATTTCCATGTCGATAGTTCCATAAAGATTCCGGTTCAACTTCCCGACGGGAAGACCAAGATAGATGCAACGACCGATATATCCATTGAGTTGATTGTTGCCGGAATGTTGAAAATCATCTCTTTCAACTGGGAGCATGAACACGCTTCATATTACCGTGATTTTGTACTTGCAGTCCAACCGGACGCTCCCGAGGAGCTTACCTTAGCTGCAATAGCCCAAGAAAAGAAAGGCAACTACACCTTTGCTGAAGAACTCTTCCTCGCAGTGATCCGACTCGCACCACAAAGTACTTCGTTCATCAACTTGGCCACTCTCTACAGCAGGATGGCTATCCAGGATAGTGAGAAAGGCGAGGTCTATGATCTCTATCAGCAGAAGATGATCAACATCCTGCATGAAGGGCTGGAAGTAGTTGGTGAAGATGCCTCACTCTATAGCGAAATAGGATTCTTCCACCTTTACCAAGGGAATGTAGAACTCGCTGGGGAATATCTTGAACAATATCTTGAGCTTGCTGAAGATGGCGAGAAAAAAAAACATGTCATGAACATCATGAAAGACATCAAAACCAAGCTCAATGATGATGCAAACCTCATGCAGGCCTATGATGCAATCCAGATGAATGATGAAGAGAAAGCACTGGAACTTTTGGCATCCTATATCAAGGATAACCCAAAGATCTGGAATGCATGGTTTCTCAAGGGCTGGGCACTTAGACGCCTATCGCGCTTCCAGGAAGCTGAAGAAGCATTGGTACAAGCCCTTGCTTGGACAAAAGGAAGCAGTGACATCTATAATGAACTTGCGCTCTGCAGCATTGAAACGGGGAAAGCAGAACTTGCCAAGACCTACCTCAATACAGCAGTGGACCTCGATGATGATAATATTACACTGGTGAGCAACCTCGCCTACCTCCATCTCAAGGATGGGGAACTTGATGAAGCTCGGAAGTTTCTCGAGATGGCTCGAGGCATCGACCCCAATGATCCCGTGATCATCCAGCTGATGAAGGACTACCAGAACCAGAGTGGAGAGATTCTCTCCTCCCCCGTCGTTGAAGAGCTTGTCAGCGCAGAAGAAGTCATCACACAGAGCAAGGAAGAACACCCCTTCTCCATTCAAGGAAAAGAAGAGACCGACGACATTGAGGCTGCTTTTTCCCTGGAGGATGAGGAGCGATGACCGTCACCACCCACAGTGAAGAGGAGACAAGGAACCTTGGCAAAAGCATAGCAAAGCAATGTAAGCCAGGTACAGTTATCTCCTTACGCGGTAGTCTCGGATCAGGGAAAACCGTATTTGCGAAGGGTCTTGCCGAAGGATTGGGAATTGGGGAAGCTATTGTCAGTCCAACCTTCACGCTCATCCAAGAGTATGAAGGATCACTACCACTCTACCATATGGATCTCTACCGAATCGAAGGCATTGAAGAGTTTGAGATGATCGGAGGTGAGGAGTTGCTATATGGAAAGGGAGTCACCCTCATAGAGTGGAGTGAAAAGATTGAGGAGCTGCTTCCCGATTCAACAATTTTTGTGCATATTAGAATTATGCCTAACCAAGAAAGAATCATCACCCTTGAAGGGGTCCAGCTATGAATGTCCTTGCATGTGACACTGCAACAGCAGTTTTGCACCTTGCGCTTGTCCGATATGAAGAAGACAAGCCGGTTTTCTATGAAACCAGTGCAACCACATTGGGGAACAAACATTCCGAGTTGCTGATTCCCAGAATTCTTGAGCTCTGTGGTCGATGCAACATTGATCTAAAAGACCTAGATTTGCTGGTATGTACCAGCGGACCCGGCTCTTTCACTGGGCTCAGAATTGCCATGAGCACCCTCAAAGGAATCTCTCTTGCGACAGGCAAACCCTTGGTTTCCATCCCAACCCTGGATGTCTACCAAGGGTGCGTCAACATATACCCAGGAGCAGTACTTGCAACCATTGATGCGAAAAAGCAGCGCTTCTATGCGGCTCTTTTTGTAGATGGACAACGCAAAAGTGAAGATCTTGATCTCACTGCCCAGCAGATCGAGCAACTGCTCTCAGGATACCCTTCCATCCTCCTTACGGGAGCCGATGCATCTCTCCTTGCCCATAAACTCAGCGAACCCTTACAAGAGAAAGTTCTCGTTGACACCCATGCTGGTGCAAATCTGGCTCTTGTCCTTGCAGAGATGGGAAGGAAGCAGTATCTGGAGAAAGGTAGTGACGACGTGGGAAAAGGACCTTCCTATGTACGTAAAAGTGACGCTGAAATTGCATTACAAAAGATAATCCATTCTTTGGAGGTTTTACATGATTGAACAAGATGTACTGATCATTGGATCAGGGGTTGCTGGAATGTCCGCAGCCCAATACGCAGCACGTGCTGGTCGCTCAGTTACCCTGTTGGAGTCTATTGCTCCAGGCGGACAGACCATGTACATCGATATGATTGAGAACTATCCCGGTTTTGATCAGCCGATCAGCGGCTATGAAATTGGTATGAAGTTCCATGCCCAAGCAGAGGCTTTTGGCGCAAACCTTGTGTATGCCACGGTCTCCTCACTCAAGAAAGAGGACGAGGTATTTACTGCAGAGACAGTTGACGGGGAAACCTACAAGGCAAGAGCCGTCATCTTTGCTACTGGAGCAAAACACCGACATCTGGGAGTTGAGGGCGAAGAAAAGTACAACGGCAAGGGTGTCTCCTATTGCGGTACTTGTGACGGGCCCTTCTTCAAGGGGAAAAGAATCTTGGTCGTAGGTGGTGGTGATACAGCACTTACTGATGCCATCTATCTTTCCAAGCTCAGTGAACACATCACCCTGATCCACCGTAAGGATCGTTTTAGGGCACAAGATCACCTGGTTGACCAAATTGAGCGTAACAAGAACGTGGAAATTGTCATGCAGCACACCGTCGAGCGCATCAACGGAGATGGAGAGAAAGTCACCTCTGTCCTGCTCAATGACTTGGCAAATGACAAGCAGTATGAACGAGAATTTGATGCTGTCTTCATCTTTGTTGGAATGATTCCACAGACGGAACTCCTTGACAAATCAGTGCTTGATGAGAGCGGATACGTTCTTACCAACGAGCGGATGGAGACCTCCATCCCTGGTCTGTATGCGGTAGGAGATGTGAGAGACACTGTGTTCAGGCAGTTGGTGACAGCAGCCAGTGATGGAGCCATTGCTGCCCACTGCTCAAGTGAGTATATCGACGAATTGGAGGGAAATGCATACCGCTAGGATGCATTTCCTAACTCATATATCACACAAATCTCCTTGACGATGACATAACCTTAGTGTTCTAATTGAGGCATGAATATTTGTATGGTATCGAGTGAATCTGTCCCCTTTTCTAAATCAGGGGGGCTTGCAGACGTAGTTGGGGCACTATCGGGAGCCCTCGCCATGATTGGTGAAGAGGTCCGAGTAGTGCTTCCTCTCTATGGGAGTGTCGATAGAACAACCTTCACTGATTTACCGTTTCAAGGAGAGGTCTCTCTTCTGGGAAGCACGGAGTCAGTAACTTTCTGCGAGACCCGTCTTGGAAAGGTGACGTATTATTTTGTACAACACCCCTATTATACGGACAGGAAGGGGATTTATGGAGATACCTCTTTTACCCCGTACCACGACAACCTAAAACGCTTCACTATCTTGAATAAGGCTGCTTTGGTTCTCTGCAAACTTCTCGACTGGAAAGTCGATATCATGCATTGTCATGATTGGACTTGTGGATTCCTTCCCTATCTCCTTTCTTTGCATGATGATCCGTTTTACCAGAAAACCAAGAGCGTAATGACCATCCACAATCTGGCCTATCAGGGAGAATTCTCACGCTTGGAGTTGCTCAGTACAGATATCTTGCCAGACAATAGGATGTTCAGTGGTGAGAAGCCAACCAAGCGCACCAATATGCTGAAAACCGGTTTGGAATTTGCCGACAGTATCACTACCGTCAGCCCAACCTATGCGAAGGAAATCCAAAGCAAAGAGTATGGTTGCTCTTTGGATGGACTGCTCACTGAACGTTCAGCTGACCTGGAGGGTATCATCAATGGTATCGATCCGGATGAGTGGAATCCCGAGACAGACCCCTTCATAGACCACCATTTCTCTGCACATGCTCAGCAAGGGAAACAGGCTATCAAGGCAGAACTGCAAGAGGAGTTCAATCTTCCGAAGGACCCCTCCATACCACTCTTTGCCATGATCAGTCGACTTGCCGAACAAAAGGGATTCGTCGAATTGCTTGAAGGATCTCCCTGTGCCCTGGAGCAGATGCTGCAAAAGCACACCATGCAGATGATCCTTATAGGTACCGGTGACTCGGCGATGGAGATCAAGCTTCGGGAACTCGGGGAGCGATATGAAAATCTCTCAGTGAATATCCTCTTCAGCAACAAGGCGGCTCACCGTCTTGAAGCCGGAGCAGACTTCTTCCTGATGCCCAGCCGATATGAACCATGTGGGCTCAACCAACTGTACAGCCTACGGTATGGCACCTTGCCGGTGGCTCGAAAGACAGGAGGTCTTGCCGACAGCATTATCGATCTGGATGAGAGACCAAAGGAAGGAACCGGCATTCTCTTTGAGAGTATGAGCGCTCGTGGTATACTTGAGGCAGTTGAAAGGGCAATACATTGGTGGGAGAAAGGGCCAAAGACACTTCAGACCATTCGAGAACGATGCATGCTTTGGGACAGTTCATGGGAACGGTCGGCCAAGGCATATCAAACAGTATATAGATCCAGCTTAAGGGGGAAATGACATGCGAACTAGAGAAAAAACGATTGCGATTGTACTTGGCGGGGGAAAAGGTACCAGGCTGTACCCTCTCACCATGGATCGTGCCAAACCTGCAGTTCCCTTCGCTGGAAAGTACCGATTGGTGGATATTCCAATCTCCAATTGTATCAACAGTGAAATCAGGCAGATTTACATCCTCACCCAGTTCAACTCCGCCTCTCTTCACAACCATATCTCCAATACCTATATCTTCGATACCTTTTCAAACGGGTTTGTCGAGATTCTTGCTGCAGAGCAGACTAATCAAACTGATACCTGGTACCAAGGTACCGCTGACGCTGTTCGTAAGAACTTGAAGCACTTCCACGACCAGAATGCCGACTACTACATCATTCTCAGTGGAGACCAACTCTACAGAATGGACCTTGGACAAATGCTCGACAGACATATCAAGAGCGGTGCAGAACTGACTATCGCATCCAAGCCCATCAGCAGAGAGCAGGCAACAGGGTTGGGTATAATCGGCTGCGACAAGGAAGGAATGATCACCGATTTCTACGAGAAACCAGCTATCGACCTGGATATCAGTGAATACAAAGTTGGTGATGATTTCATGTTTTCTTCACTTGGAGTCCATGTAGGCCCAAGCAATGAGTATCTTGCAAGTATGGGAATCTACATTTTCAATGCACAAACGATGGAAGAGGTTCTGAACAACGACAAGACGGATTTTGGAAAGGAAATCATACCCGATGTCATCAAGCAGAGAAAGGTTGCCACCTACCTCTTTGATGGGTTTTGGGAGGATATTGGAACGATCAAGGCCTTCTACGAGACCAATCTCGACCTGGCTTCGATCAACCCACAGTTCAACTTCTATGACGAAAGAATGCCGATCTACACCCACCGCAGACACTTGCCTGCTACGAAGGTGAATTTCTGCAATATCTCAAACTCACTTACCAGTGAGGGATCGATCATAACCAATGCCTACATCGTAAACTCCATCATCGGTGTACGTACCATTATTGAGTCCGGTGCATCCCTTGATGGTGTCTACTGCATGGGAGCTTCGTTCTATGAGACACAGGAACAGAAGGCCGAGAATGCGAAGAAAGGCATTCCCAACATAGGTATCGGCAGGGGAACCATTATCCGAAAGGCAATCATAGACCAGAATGCCCGAATCGGTGATGGATGCCGTATAGGAATTGATGACATCCCTCGCCAGGAAGGGGATTTTGCCATGTATTCCATTCATGATGGAATTATCGTCATCAACAAGAATGCCATTATCAAGAATGGAACGGTAATGTAATAACAATCAGGTATTTCTACACAGCGGAAGAGATTAATCTTCCGCTGTTTCTTTGTTTGTATGCTTTTCATAATCCGCTATACAGGCTATAATTATAGAAAGGAGTAGCACATGCTGAATAATGCAATTACACAAGAGATTGTCAATGGCCAGACAATGCTCGGTATTGAACTTGGTTCCACGAGAATCAAGGCAGTTTTGATCAACTCGGAAAACCAGCCCATCGCCCAAGGGGGGCATGACTGGAAAAACACCTTATTCAATGGAATCTGGACATATAGTCTTGAGGATGTATGGAAAGGCATCTCAACCTGCTTCGCCAACCTCCAGAAAGAGGTACAAAGCAACTATGGTGTTCCACTGAAAAAACTAAAATCCATGGGTGTCAGTGCAATGATGCATGGCTATCTTGCCTTTGACGAAAAGGGACAACTCCTTGTCCCCTTCAGAACCTGGAGAAATACGATTACCGCCAAGGCCGCAGAAGAATTGAGTGACCTCTTCGATTATCCTGTTCCAGAGCGCTGGTCCATCAGCCACCTCTATCATGCCATTCTCAGTGGAGAAGAACATGTAGGAGATATATCCTTTCTCACCACCCTTGCTGGATACGTTCACTGGCAGCTTACCGGAGAGAAAGTACTGGGTATTGGTGATGCTTCAGGTATGTTCCCGATTGATACAGCAAGCGGACACTATGACACTGAAATGCTTGATCGATTTGCAGACAAGATCCAAGATCGGAAATACCCTTGGGATTTAATCTCCATTCTACCTTCCATTTTACCGGCAGGGGATCAAGCAGGCGTATTGAGTAAGCAAGGTGCTGCCTTGATCGACCCAAGTGGTATGCTTGAAGCAGGTACCCCACTCTGCCCTCCCGAGGGAGATGCAGGTACTGGAATGGTTGCAACCAATTCTGTGGCAAAGCGAACAGGTAATGTGTCAGCTGGTACTTCCGTATTTGCCATGATTGTCCTGGAGAAGCCTCTTTCCAAGAGCTACAACAAGTTCATTGACCTGGTCACCACCCCGGATGGGTCACTGGTGGCAATGAGCCATGGCAATAACTGCACCGGAGAGTATGATGCATGGATGCGATTGTTCAATGAGGTTGTTGAAACCCTTGGCTTCTCAGTTTCCAAGGGAGCGTTTTATGACAAGCTCCTCTTCAAGGCACTGGAAGGTGACAAGGATTGTGGCGGACTCCTGCCGTACAACTACATCAGCGGAGAAACCATGACTGATATCAATGAAGGACGACCGCTCTTTGTCAGGGAGACCAAGAACTCCTTCACCCTTGCTAATTTCATGCGTTCCCAACTCTTCACTGCACTTGGGGTACTAAGAATCGGCATGGATATTCTCTTTGAAGAGGAACATGTTGCTATCGACGCCATCAACGGTCATGGTGGATTCTTCAAGACAGCGGAAGTTGGACAAAAGATGATGGCAAGTGCTCTACATACACCTATTTCTGTGTTGAAGACCGCTGGAGAAGGTGGAGCATGGGGCATCGCTCTGCTTGCTGCCTATATGGCCCAAAAGAAGGATGAGACCCTCTCTGAATACCTTGATTCAAAGGTATTTGCCTCTGCTGAGGTAACGACCATTGAACCGACTGAAGAGGATATTGCTGGCTTCAATGCATTCCTTGCACGATACAAGCAGGGTCTTCCTGTTGAAAAGGCTGCAGTAGCACATCTTAAATAACTGAGAGCATAAATGCATTAAAGAGGTCGATTCCTAATGGAGTCGACCTCTTCTTATTATCTATTGCCTATCTCTGTTACTTGAGCTTCCAAGCAAGATCGGAAAGGAACAGCTGCTGCTTCATTGAAGCAACGGTAACATCCTTATGGATATGTACGAATTCAATACCCATGATCTCACACCAATCCTCCAACATCTCTGCTGTGGCATCATAACTCAGCACTGCATGGTGGGCACCGCCGGCAAGCATCCAAAGATGTGCTGCCTGGTATAAATCTGGTTCGGGTTTCCACATGACTCTTGCAACAGGAAGGTTCGGCATCTTATAGATTGGCTTCACCACCTCGATCTCGTTCACTATCAGTCGCAGGCGTCCCCCCATGTCAATCAGGGATGCAAGGACTGCTCTCCCTGGATGTCCTTCAAAGACAAGACGGGCAGGGGGTTCCTTCCCCCCGATACCTAGTTCATGGACCTCAATCCGTGCTTTCTCTTTGGTGATGGTAGGACAGATCTCGAGCATATGCGCTCCAAGTGAGAGCTCATTGCCTTTCTCCATATGGTAGGTATAGTCTTCCATGAAGGTAGTACCACCTTCCATACCTTCGGTCATCCTCTTTACCAAGCTGGTCATGGCAGAAACTTTCCAGTCCCCTTCCCCACCGTAGCCGTATCCTTCGGCCATCAGATCCTGACTCGCAAGACCAGGCAACTGGCGCATAGCCTGCAGGTCCTCGAATGTATTTGAGAAAGCAGAGATTCCTTCCCGCTCGAAGAAATGTCGCATGGCGACCTCTTCCCGTGCCTGGTAACGAACGGTTTCCAAATCCTTGGTGGTAAACACATACTTCTCTGTATATGCATCCATCTGGGCGTCCACCTCAGCATCAGTGACCGCTTCGATCTCCTTGATCAAGTCACCTACACCCCAAGTATTCACCTGCCAGCCGAGCTGCATTTGCACCCCGACCTTATCACCTTCAGTGACTGCTACATTTCTCATATTGTCACCGAATCGCATCACCTTCAGCTTCCTGCTCTCTATTGCACCAATTGCTGAACGCATCCAGGAACCAAGCTTTTTCTGGACTTCATCATCTTCCCAGAACCCAGTGATGATCTTTCGACCCATACGCATCCTGGCAGCAATGAATCCATGTTCACGGTCCCCATGGGCAGACTGATTCAGATTCATGAAATCCATATCAATTTCCGTATCGGGTATCATGCGATTGAACTGGGTATGGAGATGGCAATACGGCTTCTGCAACAGGGAAAAACCATTGATCCACATCTTTGATGGGGAAAAGGTGTGCATCCAGGTGATGATCCCTGCACAGGTATCATCATAATTTGCGTCCTTGATGCATTGCTCAATCTCTTCAGGAGTCTTGAGTGTCGCCTTGTACACAACCTTGCAAGGCAGCTTACCAGAAGCATTCAATCCCTCCACCATCTGCTGTGCATGACTTGCTACTTCATTGAGTGTCTCTGGTCCATACAGGAACTGTGATCCTACCAAAAACCAGAACTCATACATATCAATTGATTTTCTTTGCATGGTTGCCCCCTTAAGCTCATTGCATAAGAACGATATAAAACGATGCGTTAACGTAAACGCAAATATGATTCCATTGTTATCTCTGAATGCAATTCTGTCAAGTAACAAACAGAAAAACCTGTAATATCGCTGAATGAATGGAAATATGTCGGACCGTTTCTATTCACCTATAAGATGATATGCTATACTGCATCTGCGTTATCGTTAACCAATTATATTCTGAAAATCATATTGATGAGCAGGGGACTTATGACTATATCTGAGATTGCCAAACTAGCGAATGTTTCAATAGGGACCGTCGACCGGGTACTCCATAAAAGAGGAAGGGTTGCTCCCAAGACTGTCGAGAAAGTGATGAGTATCATCGATGAGCACGGATACCAGCCAAACACCTATGCAAGAAACCTCAAGCTGAGCAAGCAATTTACCATTGGTGTGCTTCTGCCACTTCTCCACAGCGAATATGGTTATTGGAATCTGATGTACGAAGGAATCCTGAAAGCAGCAAAGGAACTGTCCCCCCTCGCTGTAACTATTGATATGCTTGAATTTGACAGGACAAAGGAAGGATCACTATTGGCACAGGGTAGACGAATCCTGGAAAAGCCAATTGATGCACTACTACTCGCCCCTGTCGTCCCTGCAGAGGCAGAAGCCTTGCTTGCTGACTACCCTACCCTCGATTATGCATTCATCGACAGCCCACTCCCTGATTCAGCACCAGTGTGCAGCGTTATCCAGAACCCGTACCAAGGCGGATACGTTGCAGGCAGGATGATGCATCTACTGCAGCCTAATGGAGGCACACTGCTTGCAGTACAAACCCATCGTGCTGCATACAACTCGGCTGAGCGAGTACGAGGTTTTCTCAGCTACTTTTCAGATAAACCCGGTTATACAACATATGATATGGAAATTCATTTTGGAGGAGAGGATCCACTAGGAGAACTTGACACGTTTTACAGAAACCACCCTGACATGAGTGGTATCTTTGTGGTCAATGATGCAATTCACAGAGTAGCGGAACTCGTGGTACAACTTGGGAGGAAAAGTCAGACTGTCATGGTTGGATACGATGCTATCGCACAAAATTGCAAGGCCATGAAAAACAAACATGTCGATTGTTTGCTCTCCCAGCGCCCAGAGTACCAGGGGTATACGGCCATCTACCAGCTGTATCGAAAGGGGTTGCTGAACCAGCTGCCCGAAACTACCATTTGTGTTCCAATCGATATTATCCTACCTGAGAATGTAATGCCCGAACAAGAAATCTGTCTTAAGCCGTAAGACTAGTTCATCTGCTCGACTGTTATGGTATAGGCTCGTGTAGCACAATGCTCTTCTACATGGAGGACCAAGCTCTGTTTATCCTACAGACAACCTATGCTTCTTCGCTTTTCTTCTCTTCCCGTTTGGTTATCTCTTCTTCCAACACCTTGATCTGTTTCTCCAGCTTCTCTTTCGTGGTCTTGGTAGCTCCCTCGAGTTTCTTGGTTGCTTTTTCCAGCTGTTGTTTTAGATCTTCTATGGATTGTGCCTCATCTGCCTTGTCGAAGGCTACCTTCTCAGCAGCAATTGTCTCTTTGGTCGGTTTCTCCTTCTTGGTTGAAACCTTTGGGAGGTATAAGCTGTCCTTCTCCAGCTCTCTTCTATCATTCAGTGCAGGGGACGCAATCTCTATCCCTCGTTCACAGAAAACATCCAGAACCGTCTTATGAAGCTCACTGAGCTTACTCAATCTCTCCCCTGACTCTTTAAGAAGTCCATACAAACGATAGGAGATGGCATGGTCAAGGAAGGCTTCAATGAACACAAATCCATCAGTGAGTCCACATTGACTCGAGGCTTCCAGTAAGGCCTCCTCTACTTCTGTTCTGCTCACTGTATACCCGATGGAAACTGCGAGGTTGATAAAGGTCCCATCCCTTCTCGTTACATGCACAGATTGTTGGACCAGATAGAGATTGGGAAGACTTACCACATCACGGTTGATCAACTGGATTTCAGTATGGAAAATCGCTAAGTCGGTAACGCGACCCACCAATGTCCCAACTTCGATAAAATCACCACCGCGGAATTCACCCGTAACACGGAGCATGAGCCCTGCCATGGCATTGCTTACCAGGGTTGTCGAGGAGAGCGCTATGATTGCACTGAGCAATATGCCCAAGACACTGAGTATCTGGTTTTTCACCTCATTGTGGATGGGGAGAAATGCGATGGACATGAACAGTCCGACCAGAACGATCAAAAACACCAGAAACTGGCGTTGGTATGGCCAACGTTTTGAACTTTCCACGGTCTTTCTGAATAGAAAATGAATTACTACCACCAGGATAATGGTACCGAAAACTGCAATAATCGTGCTGGTGTAAGAACCTAAAACGTCCATAGCAACCTCCTCGTGGTTATCCCTTGTTGGATTCAACGGAAAGCAATGTCTTTATGATCTCCTGGTCACTTGGTGCAAAATCATACGATGGCAGATCTTGCAAGGTAACCCAGCGAAACTCACTATGAACCAATAGATCAAGATGGCCTATGGGGGGAGCAGAAACCAAGTAAGCCTTCAGATGATACAGTGTGTCCTTGTTGATAAAATCATGTGAGTGAATAAGAGGGCCTACAGAGACTGATAGACCAAGTTCCTCCTGGAATTCTCGTATAAGTGTCTCCTCTTCAGTTTCCGTATAGCGGTTCTTCCCACCAGGAAACTCCCAGAGCCCCCCAATAGATCCTTTTTCCTCTCTTTTTGCAACAAGGTACTTTCCCTCTTGTACCAAGATTCCCGCTGTCGTTACTCGCTCCTGCATACAAATCCTCCTACAGCAAAACCAACTGAGGTACCAAAAAATGGACTATTGCTACCACAACAGTCAAGAATCCTACATTTCGCTTATTCTGTTCCATATAGCGCCCCGTTGCATCCAACACCGAGTCTTCATCATTACGATTGCCATCTTCCAAACCCCTTATAGACCTGAATACATAGTAGAGCATAAGAGAGAAGATATTGAGCATGGGAACAAAATCCCCAAGGAATACCGGGCCTGGATCCATGGGGAAGAATCCAAGACCGAGCGTGATCACCATACCCAAGATAATGAGCAATCTTCTCAATGCTCTCTTGGTCCTGAAGGCATAACGCATTGACAACAACAATGCAAAGGAAAGCCCATAACTGTCAGCCAGCAAGATTCCCGCCCCAAACAGCAGGTAGGCTATGGCTAGTACATAGAGCTGCATCACCGTTCAGCCTCCTGGGTAGCCCTTCCTACAAAGGAGATGAGTGTTTCACTGTCATAGTATCCATACTGGGCTGCTGCAAGGCTTCCTGCTCGCTGATGGATCAAGGTACCTTCAAGCGCTACCTGATTACAATCACGAAGTTTTGGAAGCAAGGCAACAAGAATGCCTGCAAGGACATCACCGCTTCCAGCAACCCCCAAGGATGGGTTGTTCCCCTCCACTACCACAGTCTGCTTTCCAGGAGAAGCTACATATACCAACTGACTTTTCACCACAAGTGTGGCATCAAGGTGATTGGCAGTACGCTCCAGGACATGGAAGAATGAAGAGGGAGTATCATCCTTGGCCACCTCGTATGCATCATCAGGAAAGAGCGCCGACACAAGCGTCCTGAGCTCCCCCAGATGAGGGGTAAGTATCATGGGGCCATGGGATGACAGCTTTCCTTGCTTTACTATTGACGCATAGGCCCTGATCCCGTCGGCATCAAGAACCATGGGTAATCCTGAGGCTAGAAGCTTCTCCAACAGGGCTTCCCTTCCCTCTCCCCACCCTGGTCCGGCTAGAATTGCATCGAACCTCTCCAGGTTCTGTCCTTCATACACCTGTACCATAACGGAAGCTGATTCACATGAAGCCACCGGGTACACTTCCTCGTCACAAAACAAGGTTACCAATCCTGCCCTTGAGGAAAAAGCGGTACGAGCGGATAGACGAGCGGCACCAGTGTACTGTTTGCTCCCTCCAAAAATCGCTATATGGCCTCTCGTGGACTTGTATTCATTCAGAGCAAGTGATGGCAGCGTTGCACTTACACGCTCACAAAGCAGTGCAGTTGCTTCACACCGATCGAGGAGAAATGAAGGAAAGGAAGGATTCACCAAGATAATACGCCCACAGGAAGCCCTGTTTGCAGGGTGGTACATTGCCACCTTCTCCAGGCCCATCGTTACGGTCATGTCTGCGTGTATATGTACCGAAGAGACAGGAACATCATCTCCTACAGCACTGGGAATATCGATGGACAATCGTTTTGCAGGACTCTGATTCGCTTGCTCAACCAAGACTTGCAGGGATTCCTTCAACGGTCCTTTCAGGCCTGTACCTACTAAGCCATCCACAATCCAGGAAGCATTCTCAAATAATGCATGCCGATCAGAATCATGTGCAGCATCCCAGTCAAACCGGGGGATCATAGAGGCTTCGGCAATACTTCGTTGAACCTCACAAGATGGTGAGATATGTGCCCCGGCATAAACCAATAGCATGTTATGAAAGCCATCATTGTAGGCATAACGGGCAACTACCAAGGCATCGCCACCATTATTGCCACCACCACAGAGAAAAATCAGACGGTCAGTTGTCTCAATATGTGATTTCCACTTCTGGTAAATCTGCAACCCAGCACTCTCCATCAAACAGAGAGCGGGTATTTTAGCCTGGCTTTGGGCCTTTGCATCAATGTCAGAAACCTCACTGGAGGGTACAAGTCTTTTCATAATTCTCACTGTACATGAGCGAACGACAGCGGTCAACAGAACGTATATTGACAGTTTCTTCTCATCCCGTTAGGCTAAAGACGTCCTGGGGTGGCCTCTTGGCCTGAGATTACACCCGTTAACCTGATCTGGATTATACCAGCGGAGGGAGACAGTCATATCTTACAAAATCAATCCCCATGGCAGACTAAATTATATGGAGGTGCTTATGAAAAAGCATCAGGCTGTATGTGTATTGGTTGCCATCCTTTCACTTTTCGTCCCACTCGCTGCACAAGGTGTGCAGGAACAGCAGGAGCTTGTAGTTTATGCCTATGACTCCTTCAGTGGAGACTGGGGTCCTGGCCCTGTCTTGGTCGAGATGTTTGAGGAAGAGACCGGTATCAAGGTAAACTTGGTAAGCTCAGGTGATGGCATGGAGATGATGAACAAACTCATCTCAGAGGCTAATAACCCATGGGCAGATGTCGTGGTTGGAATCAGTGATGATATGGCCTCAAAAATCTATGAGGCAGAGTTGTTGGAACCGTATAAAAGCAAGGTGATTGCTGACATTCCTGAATTCTTGCATTTTGATCCCACCTATCAGCTGATCCCATTCGACTACGGGAACTTTGCATTTGTAGTGGATACGGAGGCAATGGACAGTGATATGGTGCCAACGTCTCTTGCCAGTCTGACTGATCCTATGTACCGAGACAAGGTTATCCTGATCGATCCCAGGACCAGCTCCGTTGGGCTTGGCTTGTTGCTATGGACAATCGAGGTCTTTGGGGAAGAGGGATACCTCTCCTGGTGGGAGACCATGAAAGAACAGGCTCTTACCATTACCGATGGATGGTCCAGCGCCTATGGTTTGTTCACTGAAGGAGAAGCCCCCTTGGTTCTCAGTTATACCACCAGTCCTGTGTACCATGTCACTTATGAAGATACCACCCGCTACCAGGTAGCAATCTTCGAGGAAGGACACAGTACAACCATTGAAGGAGTTGGTTTGCTTGCTTCCAGCAAGAAAAAGGATGAGGCCAGGCAGTTCATCGACTTTATCTTGACCAAGGGACAATTGACCATTGCCATGGCAAATTCAATGTACCCGGTCAACAGCAAGACAGAACTCCCTGATGCCTTCGATTATGCACCCAAACCGGAAAAGAACCTCTCCATGGATAGCAAAACCCTTGCAAAAAACCTGGATAGGTGGCTTACTGAATGGACACAGGTAATGAGTAAATGAGAGAGAATAACAGCATTCAGTACAGACGATTCTATCGTACCATGCCCATTCCATCGATGGTTGTCTTGCTGATGCTGTTTTTTGTTCCTCTGTTTTTCACGCTCTCCTCAGCATTCATTACTGAGGAGGGCTTCTCATTCTCCCGACTTGTCAGTGTTTTCAGCGACCCATATACACAAAAAATCATGGGGTTCACCCTGTTGCAGGCAACACTCTCTACCCTTGCCTCGCTTGCAGTCGCCCTACCTGGTGCGTACTTGATCGCTACATACTCTTTCAAAGGCAAGCGTATGATTCTGGCACTGAGTGCCATACCCTTTGTCATTCCCTCCATTCTGGTTGTACTCGGTTTCGTTATCTTTTTCGGTAATAATGGTTTTCTCAATCGTGCACTGATGAGTCTCTTCCAACTTGAGGAACCACCACTGAAAATTCTCTACTCATTCCCTGCCATCATCCTTGCACACACCTTCTACAACTTTCCGATCATCATGAGCCTTGTATCCTCCTATTGGGAACATATGGATGAGAATTGCGAAGCAGCAAGTTGGACCTTGGGAGCAAACAAGGTTCGGACCTTCTTTTCCATCACACTTCCCAGACTCATACCTGCCATTGTCTCCTCTGCTAGCCTGGTTTTCTTGTTCTGCTTCAATAGCTTCGCCATTATCCTGGTGCTTGGGGGAGGACCCCAGTTCACGACCATGGAAGTGGAAATCTACCGGCAAGCAAGGATGATGGGAAATCCTGCCGCTGCAAGTGCTCTCTCTTTGTTCTCCATCCTCATAACCAGTCTCTTATTGCTCTGGTACAATGCCACCCAGAAGAAGTTGGCACAAAGTGAAACCTACCGTACTTCCCACCGAACACTGGAGAAAAAACCAGCAACTGTGGTGGGACGAATACTCGCATTCTTGTACACCATCATCTCCTTCCTGTTTATTCTTGGCCCTATCGTATCGGTCGTGGTGCGTTCCTTCATGGCAGCACCATCTCGTTCAGCCCAGGAAGTATTCAGCCTGAAATGGTATCGTCAGTTGCTCAGCTTGGAAAGCGCAACAGGACATATGGGTTCAGCCTTAGGGGCATTGACGAACAGCTTGCTTATCGCACTGGTGGTTGCTGCTACCACCGTCCCGCTTGCTCTTACCCTCTCAGTCGCCATCAGGAGGAAGAAACACACCTCTTCTTTCTTGGAGTTGGCAGGAATGCTCCCTATGACCGTTAGTTCCGTTATTATTGGTTTAGGGTACTACTTGATCGCAAGCCGACTTAGGGGAGGGCTTGCATTGAGCTACACCCTGGTTGTGTTGGCTCATCTGGTCATTGCCATTCCCTTTGTTCTGAGAACCATCCTTCCTGAGTATCGTAAGATTCCCCTAACCTACATGCACAGTTCATTGACCCTTGGTGCTGGCCCTCTAAGGACATTCCTTGCCATTGAACTCCCTTTGCTGAAGGGGGCTATGTTCACAGGGGCAATTTTTGCGTTTGCCCTCAGTATGGGAGAGTTCAATGCTACCCTGACATTGGCAAACAGTTCGATCATTACACTCCCTGTGGTGATGTATCGACTTATCGGGAGTTACAATTTCCAAGGTGCTTGTGCTCTGGGAACCATCTTGATTGCAGTCAGTGTATTGGTATTTATTGTAAGTGAATTTGCGAAAGGGGGAACATATGGCCGCTGAGGGTCTGAATTGTGCATTGAAGGCATCCTACAAGGATTTTTCTCTGAATGTGTCATTCTCTGTACAGGCTGGAGAACTGGCATGTATCATAGGTCCTTCAGGATGTGGAAAGAGCACATCCCTCCAGTTGATCGCAGGATTACTTCCCCTGCACTCAGGGTCGTTGCTCCTGAATGGGAAAGATCTATCCCAAACACCGGTCCATGAACGCCAGATCGCCATGGTATTCCAGGACTATGCCCTTTTCCCCCATATGAACGTTGAACAGAATATCGCCTATCCCTTGAAGTTACGTAAACTGCCAAAGGTAAAACGAAAGGAGCGTATCGGCCGACTACTCTCGTTGGTTGCCCTGGAAGGGTACCAGAAGAGGCGAAGTCAGGAGCTCAGTGGCGGAGAACGGCAACGGGTTGCCTTGGCACGAGCACTTGCCTCACAGCCCCAGCTGCTGCTTTTGGATGAACCACTCTCTGCGCTCGATGCTAAATTGCGTAAGCATCTCCGTGAAGAGATACGAAGAATTCATGATGAGACGGGAATCACTACCATCTATGTAACCCATGACCAGGAGGAGGCTCTCTCCATCGCCGACCGCATCATAGTGATGCATGAAGGGAAGGTAATGCAGGAAGGGCCAGGAGAGGCAATCTACTCCAATCCTGCCAATCTTTTTGTAGCAACCTTCATGGGAGAGGGGAATACCCTCCCTTACAGTGTGATTCCCAAGACGCTGGTCAAGATTGGTTCATTTGAACCATTTGTATTCAAACCCCAGGAAGGACAACACTCAATTTTCTTCAGACCGGAGGCCGTTTTGGTCCAGGATGATGCAACACTTCCTCTGGCTGAATACCTTCCTCATCTCAAATTCAAGAATGCAGAGCTGGTAAGCTGTGAATTCCAAGGGGACCACTACAGGCTTACTTGCAGTTGGGAAGGGCATACGATTATAGCCCATGCGTCTCATCGACCTATGGCAGACCATGTAACGCTAGGAGTGAGAATCAAGGCCATAAGGGAGTATCTTGATGGTACGCTTATGACAAAATCGAAACTTACCATGGCTAGGGAATAGTCATATCCTAGGATTTCTGTATACTAAAGAGTATGAAAGGCAAACGACTGTATCTAATCGTTCTTCTACTTCTTGTTGCAGCTTCCCTGTCTGCTGATAGCGGAAGACAGTATTATGCTGCCTCTTCCTCACTCTCCTACTATCTGGGAATTCCCCACTTCGAGGATGAGATACCTGCCCGCTCTTCATTGGCCTTTAATACAACCATTGGCTTCCTTGGATACCAAGGAAATAACTGGGAGACTGTGCTTCAGGCACACCTCTTCTCTGTCTCTGACTCCCTCCCCTTTGGCAATTACCGAGCACGGGGTTTCAACTCACTCGGACTTAGCCTTCTCGGAAGCTGGTCAGTCAGTGATAGATTCTCACTTTTCATCCAAGGTGGGAGTGAAATTAACTTCTATAAGCAGATTGAAGAAGCCTTTGCTTCTTTCTCATTCAAGCTCGGACCTCAATTTCTCATTGCAGAGGGAACAGAATACCAAATATTCCTCACAGCACCTCTTTCTGTGCATCTTCGAAAGGAGATTACTGCTGTACAAGCAGGAATTGGGGTGCGCTACCTAGTATTCCCCTTTAAGAGAGGTGATACATGAAACGAGGATTCCTTCTGCTGCCCATCCTACTACTCCTCATAGCGTCCTGTGAGTTGTATTACGAGGAGCCCGTGCAGAGGGGAACCGTACGTATTGTCTCAATAGGAATCACCTATGAGAATGAACCAGAGGAAGTAGCAGATCCTGATGATGAGGAGAAGGATCAGCTTGGAGACCTCCCGGGGACTGTCTATGATGCAAGGGAACTTTCAGACGCACTCAAGCAGCAAGCTATGAGAGCCGGCTGGGATAGTGCAGAGATCGAGGTAACTCTGCTCCTTCAGGAAGGGACCGACCATACCCAAGATACCTTCGATGATGGAGGATATGCTTCAAGAGCAAACTTAAGAAACACACTTGAAATAATTCGGGGAACTGCAACAGTAGATGATCTGACCATTATCACTTACAGCGGACATGGCATTGAAGAGACAGGAGAACTCCTGATGGCCCATACCCAGACCTCTGGAACAGTGGACATATCAGAAGATTCTCCTATTGTGGTAACCCCAGAGTGGTTACACGATCTTATCAGGCCTATTGAAGGGAAGAAACTCCTCATCCTAGATAGCTGTTATAGCGGTGTCTTTATCCCTGAGTCTCCATCAAGCTTGAGCTGGGTGTACGACAAAGGCATCGATGATTGGTATGGCAAATTCTTCTCTGATGAAGAATATGAGATACCTTCATTTATGG
Source organism: Sphaerochaetaceae bacterium (assembly GCA_028532765.1). GTDB lineage: Bacteria > Spirochaetota > Spirochaetia > Sphaerochaetales > Sphaerochaetaceae > Sphaerochaeta. The sequence goes on from JAQQAR010000015.1 coordinate 126,875, forward strand.
TTCTTACCGCCAGTGCTGATTCTGATTCATATGAAAGAAAATTCGATGACCACAGTCATGGGGTCTTTACCTCAGCGATCCTAGAGGCATTGGGCTGGAACCATACTATCGAGGAAATTGCAGAAGGAGCACCTCCTGCAGCAAAAAATGAACGATTGAGTGTAGATTCACTCTATAAATACATCAAGAAGCACCAAGCATACCCGGTTCGTTGGTCGTTGTTTACCATGAATGATCCTGTGCAGCACCCAATGGTTACCGGTGGCGCCATGGATATGCTACTATTCAGCTACTGAAGCAAAGGAACAGATCATTGAACTCTAGATATATGAAACTCTATCTTCTGATCCTTCTGTCCCTTTCACTTTTTTGGGGTTGTGAATTGATGAGCGATCCTCCTGAAGAAGGAAAAACCCATCATCTTGCCATAGCGCTCAATTATGATGGGACTGATGTGAATAATCTCCATGGAACACTCCCGGATGCCATAGAACTGGAGAAAGCGTTTACTGCCCTGTTTACAGACAGAGAGCATACTTCCACCCTTATGCTCCAAGATGGTAGTGATGATTTGAGCGACCCTTTGCTTCCTACAAAAACCCATGTACTTGAACAAATCGAATCTCTATCAGATGCAATGGACGAACAAGACATCCTCATCATCAGCTACAGTGGCCATGGTTGGGATGATGGATCGCTGGTGTTGTACCCCCCTCGAAGCAGTGGACTAATCTTGGATTTCAATGATGTCCCATTTGGCGATTCTCTTCTTTCAGTAGAAGACCTATTTCTCAAATTGAAGGAGTGTAAGGGAAGTGTCCTGTTGCTCATTGACAGTTGTTATGCAGGAAACTTTGTACAGGAGAGTGAAACCTCCTACTCTCTCATAGAGAGAAATACGTACTTACAGGAAATATATGACCAATACTTCACCAAAGGAGAATACACCCGCCCTGTGTTTGTACTGGCAGCTACTACGTATGACAATACTGCCAAGGAACCACCCTATTATGGTGTTCCGACCCATGGATATTTCACACAAGCGCTACTTGAAGGACTCGGCTGGGATGAAGAGAATCAAATACTACGCGATGTAGATCAGACAATATCAGTGGATTACCTCTACCAATATGTGTACTACCATCAGGATTTTCCGCTTAGCGGAGTAAATCCAAAACTCTACCAGCACCCCACCATTAATGGGGGACCACTGGATTTAATTCTTCGCTAACTGGTGAACTTGCCTGTCTTTACATCCTGGATCTCATCACGAATGACTGCCGCTCGTTCAAACTCCAGATTCTTTGCTGCTTCAAGCATCTCTTTCTCAAGTGCCTTGATATAGTTCTTTCTATCAGTTGCACTGAGTAGGTTGTAACCACCCTTGAGAAGCTCGAGATCATGTTTCTGGATCTCTTGCTGTTCATGCTGCTCTCGTTCGAGCATGTCATGAATCGCCTTGATGATGGTAGTAGGAGTAATATTATGCTCCTCATTATATGCCATCTGGATAGCGCGACGACGGTTGGTCTCACTGATGGCTTCTTCCATTGCAGGACTCATCCTGTCTGCATACATGATAACCCGACCTTCAGCATTACGTGCTGCACGCCCAATGGTCTGGATCAAGGAAGTGGCAGAACGAAGGAATCCGATTTTGTCTGCATCAAGAATGGCGATAAGTGCAACCTCGGGAAGGTCCAAGCCTTCTCTGAGCAAGTTGATTCCTACCAACACATCATACACCCCGAGGCGAAGATCCCTGAGAATCTCGACTCGTTCAATGGTCTCAATCTCGGAGTGAAGATAGCGTACCTTCAAACCGAGGGATGCAAAATAATCCGTCAAATCCTCACTCATCTTCTTGGTCAGTGTAGTAACCAGTACTCGCTGTTTCTTCTTGACGACTGCGCGGATCTCTCCGTATAGGTTCTCCATCTGGCCTTCGGTGGGTCTCACATCAATTTCTGGGTCGAGTAACCCCGTAGGCCTGATGATCTGTTCAACCACTTGAGTGCTCTCATCCACTTCCTTCTGGTTGGGCGTAGCCGAAACATAAACCCGTTGTTTCACCACCTGCTCAAACTCAGAAGCCTTCAAGGGACGGTTGTCCAATGCAGAAGGAAGCCTGAATCCAAAGTTAACCAGATTCAATTTCCTTGAACGATCCCCCTCATACATCGCCCCTACCTGGGGAAGGGTAACATGCGACTCATCAATGAAGGTGACAAAGTCAGGGGGGAAGTAATCGAGCAACACCGCCGGACGTTCCCCTGCCTTACGGTCGGAGAGAGGGCGTGAGTAGTTCTCGATTCCTGAACAGTATCCTATCTCTTCAAGCATTTCCAAATCATATTCTACCCTGGTCTTGATTCGTTCTGCCTCCAAGGGCTTTCCCATCGAGGTAAAATATTCAACTTGGTCTTCCATTTCGCTTCGGATTCTCGAGATGGCTGCCTTGACCTGCTCTTGCGGCATTACAAACTGTTTTGCAGGGTAAAGAGTGTAGCTGTCAACGATTTCCTGCTTCTCTCCACTGACGGGATCGAACCACTGAATGGAGGCAATCTCATCCCAATCGATGGAAATCCTCACTGCATTTTCCAAATAGGATGGGCATATCTCGATCACATCCCCACGAACACGGAATGAACCTCTCTGCAGAATGGCATCATTTCGTTCATACTGCATGCGTACCAATTGATCGAGTACCTCACGATGGTTGAAAGCCTCCCCGGTATGGAACGTATGCACCATATCGCGAACTGATACCGGATTTGCCAACCCATAAATACAGGATACAGTCGATACTACAATAACGTCACGACGCTCCATAAGAGAAAACGTGGCAGAGAGCCGAAGCCGGTCAATCTCACTGTTGATCGAGGCATCTTTCTCAATGTACAAGTCCTTTCCCGGAACATACGCTTCAGGCTGGTAGTAGTCGTATGTTGAGACGAAGTACTCTACGGCATTATCTGGGAAGAATGACTTGAACTCCCTAAACAGCTGTGCTGCCAAGGTTTTGTTGTGTGAAAGCACCAAGGTTGGTTTCTGTACTTGCTCGATGATCTTCGCCATCGTATAGGTCTTACCACTACCGGTCACGCCCTTGAGGGTTTGGCAGCGGTCCCCACTAAGCAACCCCTGACTCAATGCCTTGATCGCTTCACCCTGGTCACCCGCTGGTTCATAGGATGAGGCTACCTTGAATGGTTTGCTTTGGAAGGAAACCTGTCCATGGATATTGTAGACAGCTTCACCACCCCAACTTTCATCAACATAAATTGTATCTTTCATCTTATCGTACCAATGCGCTCACATGCTGCGCAGTTCGTTCAATCAGCCCAACTTCCATCTTCTTTACATTCCCGTCACGATTGATCGTAATAGAGACCTTATCTCCACTTCTCATGGGAAGCAGAGCAAGATAGAGGTCGTTGAGGTCACTAATCGTCTCACCATTGATAGCGGTTATGACATCACCCCCAAGATTGATAACCGAGGAGCCATACTGCACCTTCCGGCTTCCACCTTTTATCCCTGCCTTTTCAGCAAGTCCCCCACTGGTGACTTCACTTACCAAGACGCCCTTTTCAACAGAAAGCTTCGCATAGGTTGCAAGCTGTGGGGTCAGCTGTACTGCCGAAAGATCGAGCCATCCCCTGCTGATCTTACCTTGCTTGATTAAATCTGGGATGACTGCAATTGCTGTATCAACAGGAATGGCAAAATTCAACCCCTGAGAGCTTCCAGAAGTAGTGAATATCGCTGAGTTGATCCCGATAACTTCACCCCGTGTATTGAGCAACGGCCCTCCACTATTTCCAGGGTGTATTGCAGCATCGGTCTGGATTGCATTCATGATAACCTTACCTTCGCTGGTTCTCACCGGTCGATTCAATCCACTTACCACTCCGACACTCATCGTACGGTCATATCCAAACGGATTTCCGATTGCAATAACCCGTTGCCCAATCTGCAAATCTTCACTGGTTCCCAAGGTGGCAGGATAGAGCATTACATCCTTTGCAGAAACCAGCTTGATCACTGCCAGGTCATCCTCACTATCAACACCAACCAAGGTTGCAGCATATGATTGGTTGTTATAAAGACCTACCTGTATGCTTGAGCTTTTCTCAACCACATGGGCATTGGTAAGAATGTAGCCATCCTTGGAAAGTATGATCCCACTACCGGTTCCTTGAGCAGGGAGTACATCCATGAAGGCACTTACCGCTGCTTCTCCAACTGTGGTGATATGTACAACACTCTTGTTCACATTTTCATACACACTCATCTGTTGTCTCTCAGCAGCACTGTAATAGATTGATTGGTTCTCTTCAAACACTATCAACCCATCTTCCCCTGAGAGGATGTCGGCAACTTGCACTCCAGAGAGAGCAAGCACACCTTCAGGGCCTTGTTCTTCAGCAATGGTTTGCAGGACCTTGGAGAGTTCTTTTCTTTGCTTATCTTCTGAGATGCTCTCCGTCCAACGGAACAGCAACAAGCCGATGAATACACACAACGCACCCCCCAAAATGAGGAGCAAAGTGCGTATGATTCTGTTTCGGGTATTCTTCAGCATGGAGATAGTGTACTTCCAAAGAAGCTACTAAGGCAACCTAAAGGCTGGCAAGCAAGGAGCGTATCTCCTCGGTCCTTGGCGGGTCACACCCTCTTCTTGAGCAGGTGATAGCACTGGATGCTGTAGCCCAAACCAAGGCGTCCTTGATCGTATCAAGGGAGAGTTTCTCGAGTTGTGGAATATCACCATCCTTGCCGAAACAATTCCTTTCATAGAGATAGGAGAGAAGGCCTCCACTGAAGGTATCTCCTGCACCGACCGTATCAATAACCGGTAGGTCAATGATCTCCATGGAAACTGACTCCCCTTCAGGGGTATACCAGATGCTCCCTTGTTTACCAAGGGTAAGGATGATATGAGCCTGTTTCTCCTTGGCAAGGGATTGGGCCATTTTCTTAGCGTCCTTTCCTTCGTAGAGCAGAAGAAGATCCTCATCACTGATCTTGACCAAAGATGCCAAGTCCATTGCCTCTTCAATTCTGGCTCTAAACACATCCATGTCTGGGATGACAGCTGGTCTTACATTGGGATCGAGGAAAATCACGGGCTTAGGCTCGTATGATTGCAATGCCGAAATGATCACCTCTGAGAGTGGCTCAAGAGCCAAGGCCACTGACCCAATGTGAACCACTTTCAGATCGGTATGTTCCTGGAGAGCAGAGAGCAATTCTGCTTTACTCATACTGACAACAGCAGTCCCTTCTGTGTAGAAGGTATAGTTCGCCTTACCTTCTGCATCAAGACTTGCCATGGCAAGCAGTGATGGTTGTGGTGCAGCACAGAGACTGGGATCGAACAATACCTCACTCTCGATGAGATGGTTGAGCATTCGCTGTCCAAAGATATCCCCAGAGATTTTTCCAACATACGCAACGGGCGAATCTTGCCTGGAGGTGGCAACAGCGGTATTCAATGCGCATCCTCCCACCACAGAGTCATACGGGACAGAGGAACCAAGAGTTCCCTTGGCAATAAAGTCGATCAACGCTTCTCCAATAACTCCAATCATGATTCACTCCTATAAATACTTCTTTCTCTCTTGCCCAACAACCCCTGCATGAACCTGTACGTATGGCTTGGCTGGACTCATGGAAATCTTGGGCAATAGTACTTCCTCAACCTGGAAAAACCCTACATCACTACTCATGGCAATATCGATAAGGATAGGCACTGAGTCACCCTTGGTGATCGTTACCTTCTCAATAGAGTTGGAGGAATATTTATGAATATCACCAACCTTTGCATGGCTCATAATACTCATAGGGATTCTGGCCCTACCCTTTTCCATGTCACAACCATCAGCAACCAAAAGCATACCTGCCTCCAGGGAGTGGACCTTTCTGTTGGCCATATGACCGAGGACCCCTTCACTGGCAACCGAGATAATGGCTATCTTGCGGGACAGCTGGTCACCTAGGAGCTGCGTGAGAATGCGATCCATAATAGGGCGAGCAATCACCAAGCCAGTTAATTCATGATCACTTCTTCCAACACTCATGCCAAGGTCATGCACAAAAGAGGCAAGCAACAAGGAGAGCATGCTATCTTCATAGCTTCCGCTATCCTCTTGCTCCAAGGAGGTCTTGATCCCTGCTTCCTTGAGCAATGCAAGCATCCTTACCCCGTTTATCGCAACTTGGCGCATATGTACCGGCCCATGATCGTTATAATTCAATCGCTTGATCGAAACACTGTTGGCATACTCTTGCAATGCCTCAATCTCGGGATCCTGTATCAGGAGGGATGCCAAACGGTAACTGATGGTACCTTCCTCCAACTGTGACAGTAAATACTTTTCCAATGCGAATTCTTTTGGTGACTTCATATGATATAAGGTACAACAACTTCTTCGCAACATAAAGTGGTTATGGATAAAATGACACAACTCTCATATACTGCACATATGAGAAAGATTACGATGCGCGATTTTAGATGGATGGGAAAACCCCGATCATGGGAGAAGGATTACCGGTCGGTTTCCCTCACGGTTGAGCCACAGATGCATTTGCCTGATGGACCTCTCTTGCTTGCAGTTTCTGATGATGATTTCTCTTGTGAAATGACGCTTTCGAGCGATCGAGATAATATTTTTTCCGGTGTTTGTTTCTATCACCTGGATACCGATTTTATCGGTGTAGGAATGAGTACAGAATCCTTGGAAGTCCATGTGGTAATCGGTGGCTACCGTAACTACTGCAGAATTCAGCATATGGCAGACAATACTCCTGTTACCTGGAGAATGAAACGCAGAGGCCCCCAAGTCTCAATCGGGTATAGTAGACATAATGAAAGCCCAGTGAACTGGATAGGAACCTTCACACTTCCGGGAATAGAACGTTCGGTAAGCTTTGGGCCCTATTTCGCAAATGAGGGAAATGAAGAAGCTAGGGCTTCCATGAGTGCATTGGATTATAGGAAAGAGACCTGATAGCCTCTCGCACAACACTAGTGGTTGTGCTACTATGTGCTATCTTCAGAGAAGCCCCTTTGAAAGGGTATAAGGAAGGACAATAATGGACGAGCACAACGAAGTGGAGACGAAAGAGAAGACTCCCCTGAATTTTTTGGAACGCATTATCGAGGATGACCTGGCATCTGGGCGGGTTCCTAATAATACCATTGTAACCAGATTCCCCCCTGAACCCAATGGTTATCTGCATATCGGACACATCAAGTCTATCTGTATCAATTTTGGACTTGCTGAAAAATACCAAGGTCGCTGCCACCTCCGTTTTGACGACACCAATCCTGAGAAGGAAGATATGGAGTATATCAACTCCATCAAGCGTGACATCAAATGGCTGGGCTATGAATGGGGCGAGTATGAGTACCATGCCTCTGACTATTATCAGCAGCTGTATGAGATAGCAATTGAGTTGATCAAACAAGGGAAAGCTTATGTGGACAGCCTCTCTGCTGAGCAGATGAAGGAGTACAGGGGAACCTTGACGGAACCTGGAAAAAACAGTCCTGACCGGGAGAGATCCATCGAGGACAACCTAAGGTTGTTCCTTGAGATGCGTGAAGGTAAGCACCCAGAAGGAAAGTATATCCTTCGTGCCAAGATCGATATGTCCAGTCCTAATCTCAATATGCGGGACCCGGCTCTTTACCGTATCAAGTTTGCCTCACATCCACGAACCGGGGACGCGTGGTGCATCTACCCCATGTATGATTTCACTCATCCCATCAGTGATGCAATTGAAGGCATCACCCACTCAATCTGTACCCTGGAGTTTGAGGACCATCGTCCTGCCTACGATTGGGCAACCAGTATTGATGGTATCGAGCATACACCTCACCAGTATGAATTTGCCCGCTTGAACATCAACTATTTCGTGATGAGCAAGAGAAGGCTCCTCAACTTAGTCAAGCTGGGAATCGTGGATGGATGGGATGATCCAAGGATGCCTACCATCAGTGGTATTAGGAGACGAGGATACTCCCCTGAATCGATGAAGGATTTTATCAGCCGTGTAGGAGTTGCAAAGGTTGAAGGCGTCGTCGACTACTCCTTGTTGGAGTTCTGTGTTCGTGAAGACCTGAACAAGCGTGCTGATCGATTGATGGTCGTCCTTGATCCTTTGAAACTGATCATCGACAACTACCCCGAAGACAAGGTCGAGTACTTTGAGGCTATCGACAACCCTGAAGACCCGAACAGCAAGACCCATCAGATACCATTCTCACGTGAGCTGTACATCGAACGGGAAGACTTCATGGAAGACCCCCCAAAGAAGTATCACAGGCTCTATCCTGGTAATGAGGTGAGACTCAAGTACACTTACTATGTGACTGCTCACTCGGTAGTAAAGGATGATGATGGTAACATTGTGGAAGTGCATTGCACCTATGACCCAGAGTCCAGAGGAGGATCCACCCCTGATGGAAGAAAGGTCAAGGGAACAAGTCACTGGGTCAGTGCTTCTGAAGGGGTTACCATCGAAGCACGCCTCTATGACAAGCTGTTCCTCACTGAGTATCCAGGGAAGGAGACAGGCAACTATCTCGATGACCTGAATCCCGATTCCTTGCAGATTGTCAGCAATGCAAAGGCAGAGCCCCAGATCAAGCAAGTAAAGGAAGGGGATTACCTGCAGTTTATCCGTAACGGCTACTTCTGCCTCGACAGCAAGTCCAGCAGTCAAGACCATCTCGTTTTCAATAGAACGGTAACGCTCAAGGACTCTTGGGCTAAGTTGAAAAAGAAGATGGGTATGTGATCTATATGAGGGGTCCTGTGACCCCTCATCATCTTCCCAGGAGGGGTGTATGAATTACTTCTTCGACCAGCATTTTCATGTGATGAATATTGTACATCCAAACTTGCTGTCCTTCTTTTCCTCACTGGAAGGAGGTATTGGGGACTTGGTAACCACCGGAGCCCTTTCCCCAAGCTATATCCTAACCAACAAGAATCGCAAGAGTACTGCATTGCTCAACCGTATCACCAATACATTGACCACCTTTGAACAGACCATCGGGGAGACCCTGGTCATGATGGAGGATGACCTCATGGGAAAATTTCCCAGTCATGACGAGGAAGCCCTTCGACCTGAAGAGCCCTATATCCGTGATGGAAAGATGCACATGCGTTCCCGCACGTATGACAAGATGGCAATGTGCCCGCTCTTGATGGATTTCTCCAGCAACAAGATCAGAAACGACTCACTCTACTACCCTGCCCCCAATGAGGAAAAAATTCTGGATTATGTAAAGGACACCTTGGAAGGGTTTGAATATTACAGAACAAACCATCCCGATGGATTGTTCGAGTTCTTCCCTTTTCTGGGTATCAACCCCCAGGTCCATACCATGGACTTCATAGAGAAACTGCTGGACACCTATATTCATAAGGAAAATGACAAGAAGCAATTTTATGGCGTTAAGTTCTACCCGCCAATGGGCTACGACCCATGGCCTACCGACCCAGAACAACGTGACAAAGTCATCATGATCTATGAGTTCTGCTCCAAGCATGACATTCCGATCATGACCCACTGTGACGATCAGGGTTTTAGGGGTGTACCTGCAAAAGAAGCCTGGAAATATACTGCACCATCTTCCTATAAACCGGTGCTTGCCCGCTACCCTATGCTCAGGATTGACTTCGCACACTATGGTTGGCAGTACAACCAATTGCAGAAGAATCCCTTGTCTCTTATCTCTGGATTGACAAGCAGGGTTCCTGATTCACCCTGGTTCTATGATCTTGTTGAGCTTATGCAGCTCTATCCAAATGTATATGCAGATGTCTCATTCAGCGGAAGCAACCCTGATTTCTACCTACTACTCTCCAATTACTTGAAATCAATTGATGAAGAGCAAAGGCAGACCATACTCTCCAGAAGTCTCTTTGGTACTGATTTCTCGGTCAATCTTGTTAAAGTTGAATCATACACATCATATTATCGAATCTTTGAGGAGTCACCTTTCACTGATGACGAGATTCATCAGATGGTTCACAGCAATCCCCTCAAGTTCATGCATCTGGACAACAATTGACAACAAAATACGAAAAAGCAGGCCTCAACAGCCTGCTCCTTCTTTGAAACCATGAACCATTAATAGTTCTTTGCAACAATCTCGAAATAAGCCTGGGGATGGTTACAAACCGGGCAGATGCCAGGAGCCTTTTTGCCGATGACAATATGACCACAGTTGGAACACTTCCACATCTGGTCTCCATCACGACTGAATACCAAGCCACCCTCAACATTCTTCAAGAGGTCAAGATAGCGCTGTTCATGGTGCTTCTCGATGGCGGCAACCATTTCAAACAAGGTAGCAATCTTGGTAAAGCCCTCTTCACGAGCTTCCTTTGCAAAGTTTGCATACATATCGGTCCACTCATAGTGTTCACCGGCTGCTGCATCCTTCAGGTTAGTTGTGGTGGTAGGGATCTCACCAGATTCCTGCAAAAGCTTGAACCAGATTTTTGCATGTTCTTTCTCATTGAAAGCAGTCTCTTCGAAGAGATTAGCAATCTGAACATACCCTTCTTTCTTTGCCTTAGAGGCATAATAGGTATACTTGTTCCGAGCCATGGACTCGCCAGCAAAAGCCTCTTGCAAGTTCTTCTCTGTTTTTGATCCTTTCAATTCCATTCCTTGCTCCTTTCAGTGACTGCTATTGAGCAGCACGCATATTTTTTTTACATTCGGGACAGATCCCGTTGAAAACTATTTCATATGATTCAAGCGTATATCCGTTGGTATCAACATTTCGTTCAGACAGATTGATATCCTCATAAAGCTCGATATCATCCACACGCTTACAGTGGATGCACTGAATGTGGTAATGGTTTCCCAAAGTGCGATCAAAATGGTCAGGACCTCCGAGAACCCTGACGCGTTTCACCTTTCCTTCCTCAACAAGTGAGTTCAGATTTCGATACACTGTGGCTCTACTAATCGAAGGATGTTTTTCAACAATACGCTCGTAAATTTGTTCAGCATTTGGATGGTTTGTAGCATTGGTAACCGCTTCCCACACCAACCCCTTTTGTATTGTTTGTCGCTTATCTTTCATGGGTTTTTCCTAAATGATATTGAATCTCAATAGTTATCTTACTCGATGAAATGTACCCTGTCAACATGATACGTTCTGAAGGAAATAATCTTTATGGCAATCAGCATAGAACCCCCAAAAAGGGGGCTCTATACATATATGATAACTGGTTAATGAATCATTCAGAGAAGAACGAATCGTCTTCGTGTTCACCTCTGGTCTTGGTCTGACGGAAAGAGTCAAAACCATACGGTTTTGGTCCAGATTTCCGTTGTCGACGCTCATCACTTCCACCATCTCTTCCTCTTCTATCACTGGAGAATGATGGACGGCCACCTGGGCGTCTGTCATCTCTATCACGGAAGGAAGGACGGTCACCACCTGGGCGTCGGTCATCTCTATCACGGAAGGAAGGACGGTCACCACCTGGGCGTCTATCATCTCTATCACGGAAGGAAGGACGGTCGCCACCTGGGCGTCGGTCATCTCTATCGCGGAAGGAAGGACGGTCACCACCTGGGCGTCTATCATCTCTATCGCGGAAGGAAGGACGATCACCACCTGGGCGTCGGTCATCTCTATCACGGAAGGAGGGACGGTCGCCACCTGGGCGTCTATCATCTCTATCACGGAAGGAAGGACGGTCGCCACCACGTCTGTCGTCTCTATCACGGAAAGAAGGACGATCACCTCCTGGGCGTCGGTCATCTCTATCACGGAAGGAGGGACGATCACCACCTCGGCGT
>JAQQAR010000016.1 GCA_028532765.1 Sphaerochaetaceae bacterium
CTCGATTTGGCACGAATGCATTGTCTTAAGTGCTGCCTCATGGTTGCTGGGGGTTGTTCCAGCGCAACAACTTGCATCAACGAGGACAGGAATCTCTGGTCTCATTGCCTTGATCAAGAGGGCATTGGAGACCACACAGATATCAGTGCATACGCCCACCAACTCCACTTCCGTGATTGTTTGGTCCTCTGCTATGTATGTTGCAAGATCAACTGAGCCGAAAGTGGGTTTTTCAAAGCCCATTGCATCTTTCAGCGGCTCCTTGAGCTGATCTACCAGCTGATGTCCTTCTTCGCCCTTGATGCAGTGAGGAACAGGAAGGTGTTTCCCTTCACTGGTTTCCAGATAGTCTGCCTCATGGGTGTCCAAGGTATAGGCGAGTGGCCCCTTGTGACCTGCCACTTTCGCGGCCACCTTATCAACCACCTCCTCTGCTTCAACAGTGCCGAGGCTTCCCGAGATGAAATCCTTTTGCATGTCGATTACGACAAGCAACCTTCTAGAATGAGACTTTGAATAATCCTTCTTTGTTGCAGTAGGCATATACATCTCCATGGTCAGTATCGGTGAATACCGCAGAGGCAGGAGTCCCCTTACGTATATCATGGCGCCGGGTATGGTGTTTTGTCACCAAGAATATGGTAGTTATCTGATGGTCATCACTCTGGGGATGCGGCTTGCTTCCCACTTTAACGTAGAGTAAGTCACCCCTATGAGTGAGTACTATTTCATGGTTTGCATCTCTCTCGTCTGCGGTCCTTGGTTTCAGGAGTTGCATCTCGGTTTCACAGCAGTGCAAGGAGTGCCCCTCGTCATATACCAAATCAACCATTGAATGGCAGATGGGGCAACGATAGAAGTGAAGCTTCTTTGCCATAGACCCTCCTTTCTTCTAAAGGTACCAAGGTTCGATCAAAGAGGAAAGGGGAGGAGAGAAAAACATAACAGACTATTCATGGTCTCTAAACACTTTTCTCACATATTACCTGTAGGGTGTGCTCAACAATGTTTCTAAAATATGGAGGAAACAATGAAAAGATTGAGTATTATCGTCCTGATGGTTATCACCTTGGCTTCACTTGGTGCAGCAGGGAAAAGTGAATCAGAGAATGTTGCAACAAGTTCCTTTAGCTGGATTGAAGGCTCTGAAGTTGAAGGCCTTCCTGGGGTAAACCCACTGAAGGTCAGCGGGAATATCATCACCGCTGGAAGTTCCACCGTCTATCCCCTTTCTGAGCGCATGGCTGAAAGGTTCAAGGAAGAAGGGTACAGTGGTGTTATCACCATTGACTCAATCGGAAGTGGTGCAGGCTTTGAACGCTTTACCGTATCCGGTGAGACTGACATCTCCAATGCAAGCCGTGGTATCAAGGCAAGCGAGATTGAGGATGCAAAGAAGATTGGTAGAAACCCCATCGAGTTCAGAGTTGGAACCGATGCTCTTGCAGTGGTCGTAAGCAAGGAAAACACTTTCCTGAAGGATGCAACCATGGAAGAGCTTGGTAAAATTTTCAGCACTGCCAAGTTGTGGTCTGACATCAATCCTGCCTATCCTGCCGAGCCCATCCAGCGCTTTATCCCTGGAACCGACAGTGGTACCTTCGACTACTTCTCTGAAGAAGTGTTTGACAAGAATCCTGAACCAATGCTCTCTGCTAGTCACCTGCAGCTCAGTGAGGATGACAACATCCTGGTACAGGGTATCAAGGGCAGTCCCTATGCAATTGGGTTCTTCGGCTATGCATACTACAGTGAGAATGAAGACTCGCTCAACATTCTCAGTATCAACGGAATTGAAGCAAGCAAGGCGAATGTGGACAACAACTCCTATCCCTTGGCAAGACCTCTCTTCCTCTATAGTGATGCCGAGATCATGAAGAGCAAACCACAGGTTGCAGCTTTCCTGGACTTCTACCTCAGCTATGTCAATGAAGAGGTTGTAGGTGTAGGTTACTTCCCTGCCAATGAGGATGAGCTGAATAAGGCTCGCCAGGCTTGGTTGGATGCTACCCAGGGTGCCTACTAACACACCACGGTTCGAGGTTGGCCGCATCTGCTTGGTGCGGCCAATTCCCATAAAAAACTAGGATATACAAGTATGACACAAAGGCATATCAACCATCCTTTTGGAAAGAAACGCAGGCTGCATGAACGGATTATTGAAACCATCCTGTTCCTGTTTGCACTGTTCTCCATCATGATCACGGTTGGGATTGCGGTGATTCTCATTCGCGAGTCCTTTCTCTTTTTCTCTGACCCCGAAGTCACCTTGGTTGAATTTTTTACCGGGAAGACCTGGCAACCCATGATCGGGTTGTTTGGTTTTCTCCCCTTGCTGAATGCAACCATCATGACGAGTGTTATCGCCATGTTGTTCGCCATACCCCTTGGGCTGTTTGTGGCAATCTATCTGGCGGAGTATGCATCTGACAAGGTCAGAGCTAGACTCAAGCCGATTCTTGAGGTGTTGGCAGGGATTCCAACCATAGTATATGGCTATTTTGCCCTTACCTTCATGACGCCATTGCTTCGCTCAATATTTGGTCAGGAGACAGTGGAGATTTACAATACGGCCAGTGCAGGATTGGTTATTGGGATTCTTGTACTTCCCATGATCGCCACCATGGCCGAGGATGCCATCTCAGCAGTCCCCCAGGAGTTACGCCTTGCAGGTCTTGCTCTTGGAGGGACCCCGATAGAGACCACATTCCGTGTTGTCCTTCCTGCCGCGTTAAGTGGGCTTAGTGCCACATTCCTGCTCGCTCTCTCCAGAGCTATTGGAGAGACCATGATCGTGGCCTTGGCAGCAGGGGCAGGGCCGAATATGACGTTCAATCCCTTTGAAGCTGCTGAAACCATCACGGGATACATTGTGAGGATCAGTGGAGGGGATGTCAGCTACAACTCGGTTGATTACAACAGTATTTTTGCGCTTGGGTTGGTGTTGTTCATCATCACCTGTACGCTGAATCTTATCTCAAGAAAAGTCTCAAACCTTTTCTATCAGGAGTATGAATAATATGCAGACAGAATCGATGTTTGGCACCAAGGCAGAGAGCCTGCTCTTGATGCAGAAACGCGCTCGCTTATCGATATTCTGGAAAGTGATATTTATCTTCGCTACAACAGTCGCAGTCTTGTTTCTGCTGCTGTTGCTTGTATCGGTGATTGACTCCATTTTTGGGTATGCAGTCATCAGAAACGAGGTGAATATTTCAGAGTTGATCAGTGGGGCCTCGTCCTTGGATGAGTTCTCCCGGTCCCAAATGGAGGAGACTGCAAGGAACAACCTCTCCAGTGGGATACTGAGAAGGGTGGAGTATGAGAAGCCGATAGCAGAACGTTCCGATCGTGAGTTACGTGCCCTGATAGAGCAATATATCATAAAGCCATCGGTACTCAGGAGCTGGGGCCTTTGGGGCTCGATCACCAAACAGGATGAGATTGGTGCCTTTATGGCAAATCAGGAAGATTCGTATTTGATCTTTAAGAGCTGGATAACCCCGGATTTTCTTACCAATGACCAAAGTGCCAATCCCCTCAATGCTGGTATTCGCACTGCACTTCTTGGTTCTCTCTGGATTATTGCCATCACCTTCTTGCTGGCTTTTCCAATCGGGGTGGGTTCAGCCATCTATCTGGAGGAGTATGCAGAGGATACAAAACTGAATCGTATGTTGCAGCTCAACATCTTCAATCTCAGTGCAGTACCTTCCATTATCTACGGCCTTTTGGGATTGGCCGTATTTGTAAGGGCCATGGAAGAGGTGACCAGTGGGGCATTTCTCAGTGCGGTTGCCGATACCACTGCTAATGGCAGGACTATTCTCAGTGGAGGACTTGCCTTGGGGTTGTTGGTACTCCCGATCATTATCATCAACACACAGGAAGCCCTCAAGGGTGTTCCCGACTCACTGAGGATGAGCAGCTACGGGGTGGGAGCAACAAAGTGGCAGACCATCTGGAGTCAGGTACTCCCTGTCAGTTTTGACAGGATCCTAACGGGAACGATTCTCGCGCTTTCCAGGGCGTTGGGAGAGACGGCACCTCTGGTGGTCATTGGTGCCTCAACGTTCATCAGCGTTGACCCTTCCAGTATCTTCTCGAAATTCACGACCTTGCCGATTCAAATCTACCAGTGGTCGGCTCGTCCCCAGGGTTCATACCGCAATATTGCAGCAGCAGCCATCATTGTCTTGTTGGTACTTCTGCTTGTGTTGAACAGCGGGGCGATCTATCTCAGAGACAAACTCGCCAAGAAAAAGAGGATGGCAGCATGAAAGTAATGCAAGCAACAGAAGCAGAAAGTTTTGAGTTCCTAGGGAAAGCAGAACCAGATACAAAACAGGAGATCATAACCCTGGAGGACGTGAATATCCATTACGGCAATTTCCAAGCGGTAAAGGATGCTTCCCTTCCCATCTATGAGAAACAGGTTACTGCATTCATTGGACCTTCAGGGTGTGGGAAGAGTACCGTACTGAGAAGCATCAACCGAATGAATGACATGATAAAGGGGGCAACGATTGATGGTAATGTACTGTTCCATGGCCACGATCTCTATGCGAAGGATGTTGACCCGGTTCTGATCAGAAGAAGCATCGGCATGGTGTTCCAGAAACCCAATCCATTCCCCAAATCGATTTATGAGAATATTACCTGGGGAGCAAAAATCAATGGATTCAGAGGGGACTACGACGAACTGGTGGAGACCAGCCTGCAGAAGGCAGCTCTCTGGGATGAGGTCAAGGATAAGCTCAAGCAGAATGCCCTTCGACTCAGTGGAGGACAGCAGCAGCGTCTCTGTATTGCAAGGACCCTGGCTGTACAGCCTGAGGTTATCCTGATGGATGAACCGGCCTCAGCACTCGACCCTATCGCAACAGGTCGTATCGAGGAGCTGATCCTCGAACTGAAGAAATACTACACGATTGTCATTGTCACGCATAATATGGGTCAGGCATCACGTGTTTCAGACCATACCGCATTCTTCATGGTTGATGTGAAGCGGACGGGCTATCTGGAGGAGTATGCTCCCACCGAGCAGCTGTTCCTCAACCCGGCACATAAAAAGACGGAAGAGTACATCTCCGGTAAATTCGGTTGATCCTGGGAGGGAATCATGGACCAAAATATCAGTAAACTTGATGAGAAGATGCAATTCTTCCAAGAAATGCTCATTCAAATGGTGAATAGGGTGGAGGAAGCAATCTACCAGGCACAATATGCGTTTCGGAACCACGATGTGGAGTTGGCCAAGAAAGTCATAGCCAACGACTGGTTCATCGACCAGCTGCAGGAGATGGTGGAGAATGATGCTGTGAGACTTCTGGTAAGTGAGACTCCTTATGGGCATTATATGCGTCATATCATTGCAGGGATCAAGATTGTATCCAGCTTGGAGAGAATGGGTGACCATGCTGCCCATATGGCAAAGATGGCAAGTAGTGAAGAGGAAGCAATGTTTATCCCGTTTGTAGAACGTATCAGCGAAATGGCACTGCTCGGTGCTACCATGACCCGCAAGGTTGTTGAAGCCTTCATTGATGTGAAGGCAGAGAAGGCAATCGAGGTTGCATCCCTTGACGACAAGATGGATGCAGAGCGGGATGCCTTGAACGCTGATTTGTTTGCTCTCAGGCCAGAGACAGAGGCTGAGATGGAGCGTATCCTCAATCTCTTTTATCTGACAAAGGAGATGGAACGGTATGGGGACCATGTTACTACCATATGCCGATGGATTGTCTACATGGACAAGGGTCAGAGGCCGAAGCTCAACGGACCAAAAAAGACTGAGTAGAAAACTCCAAAGCAGCATCCTCCCCGAAAGGGGGGGATATTCTTTAGTGTTTTTTGTAGAGCTCTTCGCTCCGTTTTTGCAGGTCCTTCAGGTTTCCACCCATCCTTGGGAGTGTGATGGTAAAGGTACTTCCTTTTCCCAGCTCACTCTCAAGCGAGAGTTTTCCCCCATGTACATTCACGATATGTTTCACAATGGATAGGCCAAGGCCGGTTCCTCCCTGACTCCTGCTTCTTGCTGCATCAACCCGGTAGAATCGCTCGAAAATCCTGTCTTGGACAGCCTTGGGTATTCCAATACCATGGTCCTTGACGCTGAAGACAATCTGGTCCTCACCAACAGTTGCCGAGAGATGAACCTTCGATCCTGCTTCAGAGTAATTCAATGCATTGATCACCAAGTTTGTCAAAGCCTGGGCAATTAGGTTTTCATTGACATAGAGCAGGAGATTATCTGGATTGTCCGAGGCGATGTGCAGGCTGCTGCCACGTTCCTCGTATCGATAGGAACAAGCTTCTTCCGTTTCTCCTACAATCTGCTCCAGGGTGGTCCAGCTCATGGATGCCTTGTGCTGTTCTTGCTCAAGGCTGCTGAGCAATAACAAATCCTCAACAAGTTGTCTCATTCTGTTTGCTTGCCTGCTGATGATCTTTGAGAAGTGGGAAATTTCCTCTGGATTCTGCGTCTCAGTGAGTGCTTCCGCAAATCCAGCAATTGAGGTAATGGGGGTTTTGAGTTCGTGGCTTACATTGGCCACAAAATCCTTGCGGATTTGCTCAAGACGTTTTAACTCTGTCATATCATTTATGGAGAGTACCACTGAGTTGACGAATCCTTCAGATGATCGGACAGCACAGGTGACCATCCTCAGCTCCCGCACCTGTTGTTTTCCTGCAATTCGTGCAGTATGCCCAAAAAGATGTCCATACTGTTCGATGGTGAGTTCCCTCTCCTCTCCATCACGAAGTGTGGCATTACAGAGAGTACGCACTTCGTTGGAACTGATAAGCTGGGAAAGATTCTTGTCAAGGACCGAGTCTCTCTGGTCAGTGAAGAGCAAGTGGGCCTCCCTGTTTGCTACCTTGATGTTCAGGTTCCGGTCGAGGAGAAGAATTCCTTCACTGAGGCTGTTGAGAATGGCTTCCACTTGGTTCTTGCCGAACTCAACCTGAGAAATCTTTTCCTGGATCTCTTGGGCCATCTCTTCCATGGTATGGGCGAGTTCAGCGAGTTCCTGGGGGGATGAGAGATGGAGTCTTGCTTGGAGGTCGCCTGTTGCATATTTACGCGCAAGGCCCTTCAAACGGTCAAGTGGGCGGGTAATCATCGTGATGACGAAGAAGGTAAGGAGCAAGAAAAAGAGCACTAGAACACCAATGCCTCTGAAGAAGAGGCTTTGGTAGGTCTTCTGGTACCCAGAGAGTTGGTTGAGCGTCTTGGAGACTCTCAGTATGGCAATGGTGGGATGGTCTTCCAATGCTACTGCCCAGTAGAGGACGGGAAGGTTCTGGGTGCTGCTACGCCGTTCACTGGAAGCACTCCCGTTTCTCAATGCTGCTTGGACTTCCTCGCGATAGAGGTGATTGTTCAACGTCTCTGCAGCGTAGTCAGAGTCAAAGAGAACAACGCCCTCACGGTTGATGATGGTGATCCTGGTCGAAGTGGAAGCTGCATACGAGTCAAAATGTTCCGCCATCCATGGCTCAGCTGAGTTCTTGGAGAGGGTTGCCAGATACTCTGCCTTGGCAGAGAGCTCTGCGTAGGTTGTTTCCCTGATGGTAGTGGCGAACGAGCGGTTTGCAATCCACATACTGCCAAAGAGTGAACACACCAGAACCAAAAAGGTAGTCAACGCCAAACGTGCACGAATGCTTTTGTATTGCATAATTTTCCTCACTTGATTCTACCAACGTTGGTTCAAGCAAGACAAGAGAAGCGTACGGTATTCATACTTTCTTCACATTTTTCCTCCCTTCCCCCTTTTTTCTTTCTGTGGTATGGTTTTCTTTGAATTATTATTAGGAGTTTGCAATGAATCTCACGGTGCAGGAAAAAAATCCTGCTGGTCTCTATGATACCCCTCTGCTGCATCAATCGTATTTCTGGTCTCAAGTGAAGGAGAGCCAAGGATACCACACCAAAGCATTTGACATAAAAACACCACTTTCTGAACTTAATGGGAAACCTGGCTCCTCCTATATCCTGGATGACATCCTTGTCCAGTTGATACCGGTTAATCGGTACCAAAGCATCGGTTATGTACCCTATGGACCGGTTTTGAATCCTGATGAAGAGAGGATGGGTCCCTTCCTGGAAGAGCTTTCGATGAACTTAAAAGAGAAGCTACCTTCCCATTGTCTTCTGCTTCGCTATGACCTTCCTTGGCAATCGATCTGGGAAGAGGATGATGTTTCTCTCTCCCTGCAGAATCTTAGACTCAACTGGGGGACAAACAACAAGCAACTAAGAAAAGCAGTCTCGAACCAGCTTCCCAGTGATACCATGTTCGTGAATCTGCTGGGGAGTGAAGAGCAAATTCTCTCTCGCATGCATCACAAAACCCGTTACAATATTCATCTTGCGCAAAGAAAGGGAGTAGAAGTCCGCCAGGTTGGGAGAGATCACCTGGATACCTTCTACTCACTGTATGAGGAGACCTGTGAGAGAAACCGGATAACCTTGCACGATCGCTCATATTTTGATGCACTGTACAGCGCTGAAGATGAGGGAGCTGAAATTGTACTCCTGATGGCTTTCTTTGATGGACAGCCTCTCAGCGCCATGTTCCTCAGTCGTTCAGCGCGCCGGGCAACTTATCTCTATGGAGCCTCTTCCTCCAAGATGAGGAACTCCATGAGTACCTACGCCCTGCAGTGGCATGCGATTCTGTTGGCGAAGAGATGGGGATGCACTGAGTATGACCTCTTCGGAGTCTCTCCTACGGGCGGAATAAACCACCCGATGAGTGGCCTCTATACCTTTAAGAAAGGGTTTGGCGGCACCACCTTCCATAGGATGGGTTGCTGGGACTTTGCCTATGATGAGGAACAAGCCTCGCAGTTATTTGCCTATGAGATGGTAGGGGAAGGGTATCACCTGCGCTGAAACAGCAGGGTTGCCACACCTCCGCAGATCATCCCAATACTGCCGGCACGTTCATTGCTCAAATCGTAGCGCACCGTATGGTCTTGCATTTGCCCATCCAGGAGCATCTTCTGTGCCTCTTTGATCGCCCTTGCCTCAATCTCTCCACCACCCACTGTCCCCATTAGGGTCCTGTCAACAAACAGGGCTAGTTGGAAACCGACTTCACACGGAGCTGATCCATGTTTTTCCACTACACGGACGAGAATATGAGGTTCGCCGGTTGCCTGACGGGCAAGCAATTGTTCGTCCAGCCTGACCGCTTGTTCTTTCTTGCGGTATTCGCTGATGACCTGCGCAAGAATGGAGAGGGCAATCTCCGAGGAAGTCACTGCCCCGATATCAAGCCCAATGGGAGCTTTCACAGAAGCAAGTTCTGCTTCACTGTAATTTGCATCGCGTAGTGCATCAAAGGTGTTTGCAACCTTTTTCTTGCTGCCGATCATGCCGATGTAGGAGTGGGGTAGGCGTAGTGTTTTCTCCAGGCAGAGCCTGTCAAAGGCATGCCCTCTGGTGGTGATGATGAAGTACGGTCTGATCCACCGTTGAGGCCTTTCCAGAACCTCTTCAAACGGAGCACAGAGACAGGTAGCCTGAGGAAATCGTTCTTGATTACAGAATTCTGGGCGATCATCGACGATTGTGACCCGTAAGGCAAGATCAATCGCAAGATGGTAGAGGTCGAGGGCAATATGACCACCGCCAAAGATGACCAGATGCACATCGCTGGAAAGACGCTCCCTGAGAAGACTGGGATCATCCCAGTCATGCTCGCCTCTCTCTAAGCTGGCGATGACTTTCTTGTTCTGCAGGATTGCCTCATCCCCTGTGAAGGGACCCTGCAGGATAGTCCTTCTCTCTACGATATCATATTTCAATGCACTGAGTAGTTGTGAGTAATAGTGTTTCCTATCCATGGTTCCTCCTGGCAAGGACAGTGTATTTACCCCATACTAACGGATTGAAGGCAAAATATCCATTGAAGATAGCAAAGAATAATGGAAAGATTACCACACCTGACGCTATTCAGAGCCGGGAGTGGTCCCTCTTGTATCGCCTTATGCTCTGCTGAGGAATCCGTCTACTGCTTCCAGAACAGCACCTCCGATTGCCATGGCTTTTTCGCTTACCGTGGTATGGTCAGCATGCGCGCCACGTGGGTCGATGTCAGCAATCTTGAAGTGCTCTGGAACTTCCAGTCCATTGTTCAGCAAGCCCCGGAGCTTCCCACTGATGGTTGCAACGACTTCCGCATCACCAACCTTTGCGATTACCTCACCTTGCTTAACCAAATCACCAATCTGGTGATCACTGGAGAAGAGTCCAGCTGCAGGACTGTGCAATACTCGTTCTTTGCCATATCCAGCGATAACACCTGGGGTTCCGGTATTGGGCATTGCTGAACCTTCACTCAGGATCCTTGCAAGACTATGTCCCCTCATGGTCTCGATGACCAGATCACAATCCTGTTTTGCCACAAACCCAGGACCAAGGGCGATTACCAGTGGAGCGTCAGTGATCGTGGTGCCGATATTCTTCTTGGCCATGATGGCATCCACTACACAGACCGGTTTTATTCTCTTGATCTGTTCACCCTTCGGGTCTGCCAGGACGGGTATGATGCCTGCATCCATCTTTCCATATGCATCCTTCAGGTCATTGCAGCGGGATGCTTTCACTCCCTCTATGGTTATTGTATCGCTGTACATTGCCTGTGCGATGCTGACAGTTCTCCTGATAACCGTTGGCTGTTCAGTTTCCAGTACCACGACATAGTATCCTGCTCTGAAGAGACGGAGAATGACCCCCGTAGCCAGGTCGCCTCCACCTCGGACCACGATCATCTTGTTTGCCTTGTGCTTGAGGCTCTGCCCACTACGGTTGTTGAAAACCTTCATCACCTCACTCAGTACGGAGAGCGCAATCTCCTGAGGGGTTTCAGTGCCGATATCCAGTCCAATTGGACAGTGCAATCGCTTCAGATCATTCTGGTCAAGGGTGAGGGAAGCAAGCAACTTCTTTGCCTTGTGCCTGGAACCCAGCACCCCAAGGTAGGCAATGTTCCTCTTAAGGAGTAGTTTTGTGGTTTCAGGGCCAAAGGCATGGCTTGCAATAATACAAGCAGTATACTCATTGGTTTCAATATTGTTCAGTGCTTCAGCAAGGGTTGGGGCAACCTCACGTTTCTTTGAGAAGGTAAAGAGATCTTCCGTGGCAAAGTCTTCTCGTGTTTCAACCACCTGGGTGGGGATTCCTACAAAGTGGGCAAGTTCCGCGATTGCCTGGTTTACATGCCCTCCACCGATCAAGAGGAGGTTGTGGTAGTTCACCGGGAGACTGAGATGACAGGTCCATGAGCCGGTTTCCACCAAGGTAGTACTTTTCTTGTTGAGTGCCTCTTGGGCGTAACTGAGGAATGTGGGATGCACATCCCCAATGGTAGCTCCTCCCTCACAGAGTCCGAGCAAAGCCACTGAGGGTTGCAATTGAAGACCAAAAACATGGTCAAGCTCATACGACTCCCAGCGCCTGAAATCGATGAAGGCTTTCCGCTCAACATCAGTGGTACAGCGGAGGAGGAAAAGATAGACAACACCTACACTTACCTCGTCATCCATCTGGACTGTGAAGTGTATATGGCGGTGTGACTCATCATTGCTGATCAGGTTGAGGGATTGGCTGAGTACATATGCCTCGAGTTCTCCTCCACCGACAGTCCCGGTAATCCGTCCTTTTGTGTCGATGACCATGGATCCTTGGTTCCTGCTTGTGGATCCTTCAGTCTTGATGATGGTTGCATATACAAAGTCCTCTTTGTGTTCACTCAAGTATGCTGCTGCTTCGAATACGGTATGCTTCATGGTATTTTCCTTTCTATAAGAATATTTTCTTCGAGTGAACCGAAAAACAAAGGCAAATCTGGGAACGATCTTCGAATGTTCTCGATCTTGCTCCAGTCGGTTCTCTCTGCTTGGTTAAAAAGTATAGCGCGAACACCCTTCATGCCCTTCTGAATGCCTTCTGGATGGGTAAGCAAGAAGGAGTAGGTCTCTTCATCGATAAGACGGTCAGGTAGGGCTTCACATCCGAAGCAGTGTTCACTGAGTCTCTTGCCGAAGACGGAAAAAGAAGCAATTGCCAAGGTAGCGGTAGTAAATTCCGGTACCACTGGATCACGATCACAATGTAACTTCAGACCCATACCGCGAGCTCCATCTGCTTCCAACAAGAGTACATCATAGTGTTCTTTCAAACGTGCAAGGTCTTCGGTAGGCGGTGCTTCTGCCTTGATGGGCCCTCGTCTTGCGTAGAAAACCCGCTCACCCTTCTTGCATTGGTATGAGAACACATCCTCATCCCAGAAGTAGCGGTCGCAGTAATAGTCCCTGTCTTCAGGGTAAAGTACTTTCGTAGTGGTGGAGACAAGAACCCGCTTCATCTCAGCTGCGTACGCATTTGCAAGCTGTATCAAAGCAGTGGTTTTCCCCCCACTTCCCGTAATGCAGATACAGCTTTCACTACCTTGAAAGTGCTTCTGCAGGGATGTAATCAATGTCGCCATACTTCACTGTAGCACCACAGGTGGATGACTTGCAACTATTGCGGTGATTTCTTTCTGCACTGGTATTGGCATCGTTCCCTGCTAGACTGGAGGAATGAACAGAATTGAAACAGGGTTTGCAGGAGCTGATATCATTGGTAATCGTTATGTGCTCTGTGTCGTTGACCAGGAGGGAAAGAGCCCTCACTATGCACGAGGGCGTGCTGACACATTGAAAGGTAGGGAGAAGTTCTTTGCCACCATTCCTCCTGGCACCCCGCTTATGATTGTGGAATCAGAGCTTGCGGTACTTTCACTGCATCTCCTTGGTGAATCATTTGTGTTTATCCAGAAAGAGAAAGAAACCTATGCAGTTTGGGAGAAGGCTGGGATCAAGAGAGGGGAGAGGATGGCGAACTTTGCGGCAAAGCTTCTCCAATCGACTTCACAGCAGGCTCCCCTTTCAGAGAGGGAGCAACTGAAACTGCTGGAGATACAAGGAAGAGAGTTGGAGAGGATCCAGAGGATAACTGACGATAGCCTCTCCATCATAGAAAGGATCCAAGACGGGAGTGCAACCGATGCTGATATCTCCCAGGCATTCGAGAACGAGTATGAGAGTAGGGTTGGTCACTTTATGGTGGAAGATGAGACAAGTGAAGATCCCTCACCATTTGCAGCAGATGACGAGAGCTTTTTGGCAGAACTCTACCGATTACTGGATAAGATACCGTGAGATGGTCAGTTCTTGTAGGTGTAGCCGATTCCCCAGATGGTTTTGATCTTGGTGCCGTATGATCCCAGTTTCTTTCTGAGCGTAGCAATCTGGACATCGATTGATCGGTCGGTCACCGGGTAATCGTCTCCCTTGACCTTGGTGATGATCTGATTCCTTGTGAAGACTTGTTCAGGGTTCGATGCCAGGAGATAGAGCAGGGCAAACTCTGTGGCAGTGAGTTCAATCTCTTGCCCATCGAGCATGCACTGATGTTTGTGTTGGTCCATGATAAGCCCATCAGCTTCTACCATGAGGTGCTGTTGCTCCAGTTCCTGTGTCCTTCTCAGAACTGCCCTGATCTTGCTTGCAAGGACTTTTGCACTGAATGGCTTGCTCAGGTAGTCATCCGCCCCGAGCTCCAGGGCTGTAATGATATCACTCTCTTCCCCTCGAGCTGAGACCACAATGATGGGTACCGGGTTGTTCAGCTGATAGCGAACAGACTTGATGGTAGAGAGGCCATCGAGGACAGGCATCATGATATCGAGCACCATAAGATCAATGTGGTGACTCTTCAGTAAATCCAGAGCTTGTGCTCCATGTTCAGCTTCCAGGACCGTGTATCCTAGGGATGAGAGTGTGTATCTCTCCAGTTCCCGGATATCAACATCATCTTCAACAACCAAGATAGTTTCCATAGCCATACACTACTTGCATTGCATCTTGAAAGCAAGATTATCCAGGCATTTTCATAGATTTCTCATAGATTCCAAGGAGAAGAAAAACCACGCAAGGGTTATCCCAAGCGTGGTTTGCAAAAGAACTGTTTTTTCTCTTTAGCGTGGCATTGCTAAAATGGTGGCCAACTCAGGATTCTTCTCGATGTTCTTCTGAAGATCCTTCTCACGGCTCTTGTTCACATAGTTCTTGTCCTCGAAGGTGTAGTGGAAATTGGTATGAACATCATAGGTGCCGTTCATGAGAGCATAGGCATCCTCCGTCATGACCAACTCCTCATCGGTCGGAATCACCAGGATCTTTACCTTTGAATCATCAGTGTTGATCTCGAATTCGCCGTTTCTGCTGAAACAGACTTCATTCTTGTGTTCATCAAGCACTGCCCCGATTGCTTCCAAGCCCTGACATGCGCCGAGACGAATATGTCGAGCCATCTCTCCGACACCTGCGGTGAATACGATTGCATCCAGCTTATCACCAAAGAGGGTAGCATAGCCACCGATGTACTTGGCAATCCTGCGGGTTTCCATCTTGATGGCCAGAGCTGCTTTCTTGTCCCCTTCCAGACTTGCCTTGAGCACGTCTCTTCGATCGCTCTTTCCGCACAAGCCGATCAGCCCGCTTTTCTTGTTGAGAACCGTGTCCATCTCTTTTGCACTCATGCCGGTATTGTCCATCATGTAGGGAATGATGGCAGGATCG
Organism: Sphaerochaetaceae bacterium; assembly: GCA_028532765.1. Taxonomy (GTDB): domain Bacteria; phylum Spirochaetota; class Spirochaetia; order Sphaerochaetales; family Sphaerochaetaceae; genus Sphaerochaeta. The sequence continues at coordinate 14,644 of JAQQAR010000016.1, forward strand.
ATATCTCCACTTCTGGAGCCCATGATCAATCCTTCAAGGGGGGTAAGGCCCATGGAAGTGTCAATGCAGACGCCGTTTTTTACTGCGCTGATGGATGCGCCGTTTCCGATATGGCAGACGATTACATTCGTATCTTCATTCTTCTTGCCCAACACGACTGCTGCACGCTTTGCACAGTAGAGATGGCTGGTTCCATGGAAGCCATAGCGTCGTACATTGTAATCAGTGTACCACTCATAGGGAACGGCATACATGAATGCTTCCTCAGGCATGGTCTGATGCCATGCAGTGTCGAGGATGATGGCCTGGGGAACGGAAGGCATTGCTTTCCTGGCTGCTTCAATGCCCATGATATTGGCAGGCATGTGTAGTGGGCCCAGGTGTGTGACCTTCTTTAGTTGTTCAATGACTTCATCGGTTACCAATGCAGACTGCTTGAACACCTCTCCACCATGCAGGACACGGTGACCAACAGCCCCAATATCAGCCAAGTCACTGATGACTCCATACTCATCATCAAGAAGCATCCTGATGATCAGCTCAATTGCCTCTTTGTGAGTAGGGGAAGAGAACTCTGCATTGTATTCCTCTTTGCCATTTGCCTTATGCTCAATGGTGGAATATTCCAGTCCGATGCGTTCCACGACGCCAACAGCAAGAATATCTTTGTTGACCCAGTCGTACACCTGGTACTTGGCAGACGAACTGCCACAGTTCAAGGTTAAAATTACCATGAATGACTCCTATTATTTCTCTATAACACTCTGTTAATTGATTGCAAAAGATACCCATCTATTAAAACACTATTGGGCAGAATAATCAACATGAAGCGAAAAAAGAACCTTTAGTTCTTTTCCTCTTATGAAGGTATTTCTTTGCCTGTGGTTTTGGACACTTCCCCTCTTTCTGCACGCACAAACGATAGTACAAGGTTCATTCAGTCCTCTGCAGGAAGCCATGAACATTGAGTACCATAGTGAGGAAGAACGTGAAGATTTCCGCTTAAAGCTCTCTCTCTCCTCTTCTGAGCTGCAGATTGAACCATATATTTCCTACGAGGGAGAAGTCTGGAGCTTCAGCTATAAACCAAGGACTTTCCTGGAAAGGGTATGGTTCAGCAGTTCATGGGAAAAGCAAGACCTACGTCTCTCGTACCTGTACAGGGAAGAGAATAACAGGGCCTTCCAGATACAGGGAAAGCAAGGAGGATTGGCATACCAATTTGCAGAGGGACAATCTTCCATCCCATCGGTATATACGTGGAATGAACAACCAGGAAAAATCTATCTCTTCTGGGAAGCAGAGAGCCCCCATGTGGACCTCTCCCTTGTTGCCTCCTGGGCTGATGGAGAGCGCTTTTCTTTCTCCCCTGACATCACATTCTCACAGGGAGCCCTTTCATTCGATTGGAAGTTTGAGGGGACTTCCGAAAGGCAATCGCAATCTGTCGCTTTGCAAATGAAATGTCATGGCATACAGGCAGTGTGGGGAGGGGAGATACAAACAGGCCCCTCCCCGGTTTTTGGTGGACAGAGGCAAGAAATGGAACAATCTGTACACTCCAAAATCAGCTATACATTGGGGTCGATTACCTTGGAGAGCAGTTTCGATAGTTGGGTGAAAACCAGAACATCTGGAGAGCAGAGCAGGAGGAGCAGCTACCAAGTATCAGGACAGTGGCTGGATTACAGAATAGATGTTGTCTGGGACAGTATTGATGGAATGTCATTACAGATGAAGGCAGAACAGGGAACACTAAACCTAAGTAGGGATGGCATTACCTTATCCCTGCTTCTTAAGAAGGGACCCCTGTCTCTCACCATCAAGAAAAATGTCAAGGAGCAGCTATCAGTCACCTACTCATTCCGCTTTACCATCGGCCAAGATAGTGGATCTCTTCTTGCAAGGTGATATGGAACTCACTCTGTACAGTGGCTCTGATGTACTCGATCAAGGCTCGTACATCTTCACTGGTGGCAGTTCTCTCACGATTGATGATGATGTTTGCATGGGTTGGGGATACGCTGGCTCCCCCGATGGTATGACCCTTGAGATTGCAGGCATCAATGAGGGCAGCAGCTTTCTTGCCTTCTGGGTTCTTGAATATTGACCCAAGACTTGGATAGTCATACAGACCCTTATGCTTACGATGCTTTTTAACCGTGTCCTTGCGTTTTCTCACCTCACTGGTTTGTGTGGTAGGCTTTAATCGGAATCCTGCTTCATAGATGATCAAATCATCCCTGCCGGTAAAAGGGGAGTGGCGATAGGAGAACTCATCCTGGTGGATTTGCATCCTATGAAGTTTCCCATCCAAGGTCATATAGTCGACATAGTAGAGCAGATCCCCTATCTGTACACCGTTTGCCCCGCTGTTTCCATAGATAGCCCCCCCCACTGTGCCAGGGATACCACCGAGCATTTCCAGCCCTTCCAGTCCGTCTTCAATTGCCTGTGAGATGGCTTTGTCCAGAGGACAACCTGAGCGGACACAAAACATCTCCCCTTGTACATGCCTGCGGGCAAGGTGGCCAGTGAGGATAACGAGTCCTTCAACACCCTTGTCACTGATCAAGGTATTGGTTGCTCCCCCAAGAATTGAGAGGGGAAGATTGTTGTCCTTTGCATGGTTTATCAGGATTCTCAGTTCCTCGAAATTGGTGGGATAGGCAGCCCATTGGGCATTTCCCCCACACTGAATACTACTGTGTGAAGCGAGTTCCAGATTCTCCATGAGCAGGTGGTCAAGGTTGATTTTTTCAATACTATTGCGTACATTGGTAGGCATGGAGACATCTTACCCCCTTTTTTTGGGGTGGGCAACCTAAAGGAGCTCTCAATGCCTGTCTTTCTCTATAATACCATGAGTCGTGGTTTGGAAGCATTTGAACCAATACACGATAAGGAAGTAGGTCTCTACTCATGTGGGCCTACCGTATATAACTATGCACATATCGGAAATCTGAGGACCTTCCTGTTTGAGGACCTGCTCAAGCGCACCCTGCTTGTCTCTGGTTTCAAGGTGAACCATGTCATGAATATCACAGACGTCGGGCACTTGACCGGAGATGGGGATGAAGGTGAGGACAAGATTGAAAAGATGGCAAGCCAGACCCATAGGAGTGTCTGGGAGATTGCCCAGTTCTATACCGATGCATTCTTCAAGGATTATGACTCCTTGAATATGATTCGACCCAGTGTAGTCTGCAAGGCAACAGACCATATCCAGCAGATGATCGATCTGATCAAGAGGCTGGAGGAGAGCGGGCATACCTATGTCAGTGGAGGCAATGTCTATTTCAGCATCGATTCAATTCCCGACTACGGTAAACTGGCTCGCCTCGATCTCGATTCCCTCAAGACCGCTGTTCGTGATGATGTAAGCAGTGATGACAACAAGAAAAATCCCAAGGATTTCGTTCTCTGGTTCACCAAGAGTAAACATGGGGAGCAGGCGATGATGTGGGATTCCCCATGGGGAAAGGGCTTTCCCGGTTGGCATATTGAGTGCTCCGCGATGAGCATGCACTACCTGGGGGAGTCGTTTGACATCCATTGTGGTGGAATTGATGCAATTCCCGTTCATCACACCAATGAGATTGCACAGAGTGAGGCTGCAACCGGCAAGCAGTGGGTTAAGTACTGGATGCATGGTGAATTCCTCCTGGATGAGACTGGGAAGATGAGCAAGAGCAAGGGGGAATTCCTTACCCTTGATTTGCTGAAGCGCAAGGGCTACGATGCAATGGATTACCGTTATTACTGTTTGGGTGGCCATTACCGCAGTCAGCTGAAGTTCAGCTTTGAAGCGCTCGATACTGCTCGTAAGGCTCGACGGAATGTAGTGGATCGTATCCAGGTTATGCTGAAGGACGGTGCCAAGGAAGTCTCCCTAAAGAGTGAAAAAGCTCTGCAATACAAAGAGACCTTTCTTGAACATTTGCAGCATGATCTGGGAAGTCCCAGAGGACTTGCTGACCTTTGGGGGGTATTGAAGGATGAGGAGTTGGACGGAGATGAGAAGTACTCCCTCATCATGTTCTTTGATCAGGTGTTCGGTCTTGATCTTGCATCTGTTGAGCTGCCGAAAGAAGAATCGTTTCCTCCTAAGGCTCTCGCACTGCTCGAGAAGAGGCTGCAAGCGAAGAAGGAAAAGAACTGGCCGCTTGCTGATTCTCTGCGTTCCGAGCTGGATGCAATGGGCTACCTTGTCAAAGACACCCCAACGGGAAGTTCTTTGGAAAAAAAGATGTAACTTGGTTACTGGTGAGTTGTTAACGTTATGGAAATACAAAGCAACGATGAGCGAGCCTTTCGGCAAGTATATGAGCAGGTATTCCCGATATTGATGCGTGTGGTTTATCACGTAACCAATAATCAGGACCTTGCAGAGGAGATTTGTCAGGAAGCTTTCATCCGGTTCTTTGACAAAGGCATGGAGTTCGCTACCCTCAATGATGCCAAGTATTGGCTCATCAGGGTTTCGAAGAATCTTGCCATCAACCAAGTGAAGCGGAAAGCCCGCGAGATGAACATGGTGGATAAATTGAAAAAGTATCCATCCACGGGGGCAAATCATTCCGATGGATCTCAGGTATTGATGGAGAAGGAGACCAGGAAACTTGTACAGGAAGCAATTGATCAGCTACCCGAAAAGTTCCGCCTAGTCATTGTGATGAAAGAGTACACCGATATGGACTACAAGCAGATCGCGCAGGTGTTGCATATTTCCGAAAGTAACGTGAAGGTACGAGTCTATCGGGCAAGGAAGATGCTCGAGTCGATTCTCAGCCAGGAGTGATGTGAATGTGTGTCGATGACGAATTGTTGAATACCTATTTGGATGGCGAATTACAGGAGCCTTGGAGGACCCAGGTCCAGGAACACCTAGGCTATTGCAACGCGTGTCGCCAGAGACTTGAACAGCTTCGCGCCCTTCACCAGAAAGTTGCAGATGCTGTTCTGCCTGATTCAGAAATCTCTGCCCGGCAGGATCGAGTTCTCCAATATTTTGAGAAAACACGTTTTTCCTCCTCCAATAAAAAAATGCATATTTTTCGAAAGAAAATCCAGGTCAGGCTTGTACCTGCCTTGATTACCTCTGCGGCCGCCTTTGTTGTGGTATTCATCGGGGCATTTGTGCTCTTTGGGAACAGCTCCCAGCAGGGACAGGAAATCCTTCCTGGGGTTGCCTCCCAAATTGACAGTGCCCATATCCGGCAAGTGACCGAAGTACAGCAGCCTTCCCTCGATATGTTCAGTTTGGAACAGATTGTCCAGCATCTTGATGCAATGGGGTATGCAGTGAAGCTGGAAGTGAAGGCAGTCACTCCTCTCGAATAGTATTCTGTTTTTCTTCTCATGCCGAAGGCTCTACATTCACTTGTAGAGCCTTCCCTATTTTGGTACTATGGGAAGACTCTTTTTACCTGTAGGAGGCATAATGTGAAGGCTGTTGAGTTACCGAAGGCCTATGATCCAAAACAATTCGAGGATCGAATTTACCAGCAATGGCTGGAAGAAGGAAAGTTCAAACCTGCTGAGGGTAAGGAACCTCCATTTACTATCGTCATGCCTCCTCCCAATGTTACCGGGATACTGCACATGGGCCATGCCCTGAACAACTCCTTGCAGGATATCCTGACCCGTTACTACCGGATGAGTGGGAGAACAACCCTCTGGCTTCCTGGTACTGACCATGCAGGTATCGCCACACAACATGTGGTTGAACGCCAGCTTGCACAAGAGGGGTTGCGACGTCAGGACTTGGGACGTGACAAGTTCCTGGAGAGGACATGGCAGGTAAAAGATAAGCATCATGACATCATCACCGATCAGTTGAAGAAGATTGGTTGCAGCTGTGACTGGGAGCATGAACGATTCACCATGGATGAAGGTCTGAGCCAGGCAGTTCGAGAGAGTTTTGTTACCCTCTATGAGCGTGGTTTGATCTACAAAGGTGAGTACCTGGTCAACTACTGCCCCAAGTGTGGTACGGCCCTCGCCGATGATGAGGTTGAGTACCAAGAGCTTGGTGGATTCCTCTACGACGTACGCTATCCCTATAGTGATGGAAGTGGTTATATTACCGTTGCTACCACAAGGCCGGAGACAATGTTCGGTGATGTGGCTGTTGCAGTGCATCCTGATGATGAACGCTATACCCATCTTGTCGGTACGTTGATCGATCTTCCCCTCACCGACAAAAAGATCCCCATCATTGCAGACAGTTTTGTGGAAATGGGTTTCGGAACCGGAATGGTAAAGATTACCCCTGCACATGACCCCAATGACTGGCAGTGTGGTATGCGCCATGGGCTAGAAAAGGTCAATGTACTGAATCCTGATGGCACGCTCAACGAGAACTGCCCTGAGAAGTACCGTGGCATGAGTGCGGTCGATGCACGCTCCTTGGTGGTCGCTGATCTGAAGGAACAGGGATTCTTGGTCAAGGAAGTTGTCCACAACCATGATGTCGGCCACTGCTACCGTTGTCATACGGTCATTGAACCGTATCTTTCAAACCAGTGGTTCGTGAAGATGGAAGGGATGGCCAAGAAGGCATTGCAGGCTTGGAAGGATGAGAAGGTGGTCTTCTATCCCAAGCGCTGGGAGAATACCTACACCCACTGGCTGGAGAATATCCATGACTGGTGTATCAGCCGACAGCTCTGGTGGGGACACCGCATTCCTGTGTGGGAGTGTCAGGATTGTCATGAGATCATTGTAAGCCGGGATGATCCCTCAACATGCCCCAAGTGTGGTTCCAAGAACCTCATCCAGGAGAGTGATGTACTCGATACTTGGTTCAGCTCCTGGCTCTGGCCTTTCAGTACGCTTGGCTGGCCCGAGAAGAGTGCCGACTTGAAGCAGTTCTTCCCCACAAGCACCTTGGTTACCGGATATGACATTATCTTCTTCTGGGTAAGCCGGATGATCATGGCCTCCCTAGAGTTTCTTGGTGAGGTTCCGTTCAAGGATATCTACATTACCGGATTGGTGCGTGACAAGCAGGGGAGGAAGATGAGCAAGAGCCTCGGCAATGGCATTGACCCCTTGGATGTTGTTTCCCAGTATGGTGCTGATGCCATGAAGTTCACGCTTGCCTACATGGCAACCCAAGGGCAGGACATTCTCATCGATATGGAAACCTTCAAGCTTGGGAGCCGTTTTGCCAACAAGGTCTGGAATGCAGCCCGTTTCCTCTTGATGAATCTTGAAGGGGTGGAACTGGGTGATATTGCCAAGGTTGAACTCAATACACTGGATAAGTGGATCTATAACCAACTCAACGAGGCTGTGGCGAAGATCAAGGTGGCAATGGAGAACTATAAGTTCAATGATGGAGCTCAGGCTGTCTATGATTTCTTCTGGAATGACTTCTGTGACTGGTATGTAGAGAGTGCCAAACGTGGTCTCTACAGTGAAAAGCCTGAGGAGAAACAGAGACAGGTGACCATCTTGCTTGACTTGCTTGCTGAGTCCATGCGCTTGATGCACCCCTTTGCTTCGTTCATCAGTGAAGAGATTTACCAGAAGCTTCCCAATGTCGATGATCAGTTGATCGAAAGCAAGTATCCCATCTTCCAGAAAGAACGGGAACATGCAGCTGAGGCTGCCCTTGTGCAGAGGATGCAGGAATCTGTTACCGCTCTCAGGGCGATGCGCTCTGAGTTGGGCATCCCTGTGGAGCGGAAGATCAGGGTAGTGGTGAAGTGTGACAAGGATTTCTTTGCCTCTGAGTTCTTCGCTGAACAGAAAGCATTGATGGCTACCTTTGCAGGGGCTTCCTCAATCGAGGTGGACAGCAATGATGCAGTCGATGTCAAAGGGGCGTTTCCTGTAGCAGGAACCGGCTATGAGATGTATGTATTTGTCAAGGAAGCAATCGATGTGGAAAAGGAGATTGCCCGCCTGGAAAGCGATCTGGACAAGCACGACAAGAACCTCTCCAAGGTGATGGCCAAACTCTCCAACGAGAAGTTCCTCCAGAACGCCAAGGAGGAAGCAATCGAGAAAGAGAAGGGCAAGAAAAGTGAGTTTGAGGAGAAGATTGAGAAAGGGAAGAAGCACTTAGCCCTTCTCAAGAGTTTCCTGTAACGGAACATCAAAATAATGTATCAATATTCCCCCTGGAAGCTTTTTTCAGGGGGAATATTCTATGCATTGGTCGGGACAAAGAAATAGGCGCCCTGTTCGGGCGCCTGATAAAACGAGTAAGGATTTTTTTATTATTCGCCTTTCTCTGCCTGAATTTCTTTTCTGCGCTCTTTGGCAAGCTTTGCAATTTCAGCCAGAGCCTTGCGAGCTCTTGCAGCCGATACCTTGACTCCCTTCTCGGTGAACTTCTGGTTTTCTGCCAGATAGGTCTCATACTGCGCAACAATCTGCTCGTGAATAGTCATGTATTCCTCCATGTGTCTAGGTTAATTCATTCTACCATGATTTCACCCTTTCGCAAGTAAAAAACCGGTATTTAGTGCTCTAAAACGCTATTTTTACGATATTTTTCGGCCTTTCCAATCAAATCCCCTCCCTGTGTGTACCAAAAAGAGTCCATGGAGGTACATCAGTACTACAGAGAACACGGTGACATGAGCCAAGAATGCTGAAGAAAATGAGAATTTGAAGAACCGAGCGTTGATAACCCATGCGGCTAGGAAGAGGAGCGTGCCTGCGAGGCTGGGCACGATGGTCATCAAGGATTCACCCGTGACTGCAAGATAAAGCGGGAGGAACGGCGAGAAGGCAAGAAGAAGCAAAACGAGGACAATCGCAAGTATGAGGATGGTACTGAGCCACCCTCGTTTGACCACTCCATTGATGGAACGCTCTAGTCCATGGAAGGCTTCCTTGAATGAGGGGAACATCTCACAGGTAAGTGCTTCACTCATCGGAGCGAATAGCTGCTTCTCCCGCAATTTGACACAGCTGCGAGCAAGGAGGACGTCATCACATATTTCACTCTTGATGTGTGAAAACCCTTCCATATGGTTGAGTGCGCTGCGCCTGAGAAACATATACTGCCCGATCGCCATGGCAAACATGGGAATCTGGAGTCGTTCCTGGAGCCTGAATGGTACATAGAGAGTAGGGTTGAACAGCATCGCGCTTACCAACAATTCCATACCTAGGTTTCTGGTAACCTGCTTGGGGTAGCCACTGAGCATAGAGGCGTTATGTCCCTTGAGCAGGGAGAGTCCATAGGAGACGGAATCTGGATTGTGTACCGTGTCAGCATCTGTAAAGAGAAGATAGTCACCTTTGCTCTCCTTGAAGAGTTGCTGCATCGCAAAGATCTTACCTCGCCAACCTTGCTTTAGGGGTTTTCCTGGTATAAGACGGACACGTTCATCCTCCAGGCAAAGTGTTCGTACCACGTTTGCAGTATCATCATCAGAGCCGTCATCAAGAATGAGAATCTCAAGATTCGTGTGGTTCTGCGCAAGCAGTGAACGTACACAGGGTCCAATGGTATGCTCCTCATTCCTCGCAGGGATCAATACACTGACCAACTCATCGGAGCATTCCAATCGTATGGTATTCTGTAGGTCGGATAGATATCGGATATTGGAGAGGGTAAGGATGAAAGCGTACAAACCCAAGATGCCGACTATAAGAGAGAGGATCAGACTCATAGCCTCTCCTCTGTTTCCCTGATGTAATCATCAAGGGTAGGGTCGAATGCATAGATTGCCTTGGCAGCAGAAAAATATCCCAGTGCCTTGTCCCACTCTTCCCTGTCCATGCAGATTCGTCCTATGCCAACATATATACTGGAAAGGTCCCAACTGTTGAGCTGGGAAGGTCCTGCTTCAAGCAATGTAAGAAAAAGTGAGAGCGCCTCATCTTTATCACCTCCTGCAAAGGATGGTGCGTAGAGAAGGCTGTTGGCTTTCATCAGTATGGCATATATCTGGTTGGGATACTGAGCATAGGCTTTCTTGATCTTGGAGTTGCTGCTGATACCTTTTGCAAGTCTTGATGGGTTGATAAGGTAATAGATGGAATCAATCTCAGCTTCCCCCATCAAGTGAAAAAATGAACCATCTGTAAGACTTTTCAAAGAGGATTCAGCTTCCATGAGCAGTTCCTTTGCTCTCTCTGTATCCCTCTTCTCTATTTCGGTGTAGAGCCTAGCCAGCATTGTTGCGCTGCGGATGGCGATCACAGCCTGCTCCTCTTTCTGGAGAACCGGCTTTAGGACAAGCTGTTGTCGTACCACTTCACCCTGCATCGCATCTCCATCTCCTCTCACTACATCCATAAATTGCACAAAAGGTGCATGGTCACCAAGAAAGCCGTAGTCATCATCGAGGGATGCTACAGCTGGTAGTGTGTGAGAGAGAAATAACACGATACTTACAGTAATCCAGAGTCTCCGCATGTCTTTATTTAAGCATAGATTCCCGGCGGATGATATAACCTTTCTCAATCGGCTTGGTTGTTTTAATGTACTGGATCTTGCCATGGTCAGCTTGCCCTACCGGTATATGGTCAGCATCAAGCAGGGTGAATCCTTCATCCTCAATCTTTGGTACATCCTTGGCGATATACTCTATTTTCATGGTGTCCTTGATCTGGTTCTTCAGGTCCAATGTGTAGATACCTTCAGCTACCTTCTCACCGACAAACCCACAGAAGAGATAGTTTCTCTCATATCCTTTCTCTGTGCTCTTGTCGATTGACTCTCCCATGACAGGGTCTACCGGTCCATGACCAAAGAAAAATCCCGTGGAGTACTCACGGTGGCTGATATTGAACAGATCCTCACGGTATGCTCTCCAGCTCTCATCGCCGGTTTTTAGGCTATCGAGTGCTTTTCTATATGCCCTGGTTACCACAGCCACGTAGTAGCTGCTTTTCATCCGTCCCTCAATCTTCAAGGAATCCACACCGGCGTCAACGAGTTCTCCCAAGTGGTCGATCATACAAAGGTCCTTGCTGGAGAGTATGGTGGTATACCCATCCTGTTCAGAGATAGGGTAGTAGACACCACTTCGTTGTTCTTCTTCCAAGGCCAATGCTCCACTTTTCAGGACATCCTCGATTGCATCTGTGGTTGCCAGACGATAGTTCCACCTGCAGGTATGACTGCAGTCACCCTGGTTGGCGCTTCTGCCTGCAAGATGGCTGGAGAGCAGGCATCGGCCGGAGTAGGCCATGCACATAGCCCCATGGACAAAGACTTCCAGTTGTAGGTCAGGATTTGCATCCTTGATCCGTTTGATGTCATCTAGAGGTGTTTCCCTGCCCAATATTACACGGGAGAATCCCATTTTTCGGTACATGGAGGCACTACTGGAATTGGTACAGCTGGCTTGGGTTGAGAGGTGAAGTTCAACATCATCACCCAGTGCATCCCGCAGGATGGGAACAAGTCCCAAGTCGCTGATAATGAAGGCGTCGAAGGGCCAGGACTTGATGATTCCCATCTGATCCTGCAATGAGGAGAGCTTCTGTTCATCGAAAATCATGTTCAGTGTGCCATACAAGCGTTTCCCGCTTGATTGTTTCAAACGGGAAACCTCCTGTAAGTCTTTTTCGGTAAAGTTCCTGGCATTGGCACGCAAGGAGAAGTCGCTCAGTCCCATGTATGCTGCATCAGCACCATATTCAAATGCAAGACGCAGCTTTTCAAGGTTTCCTGCAGGACTCAGTAACTCAACGCTCACGCAATGCCTCCCTCACAGCAAGGGCTACTGCCTTGCTGATCGTCTCTGCATCGTTGGTGCTTGAGGGCATGAGTATTGGCTGCATCGCTTCTCGCTTTTCATCTTCAGGGAAAGCGATTGCCAGCACTTCTTCAATACTTCCTACAAGATGGAAATTGACACCTTTGGTCACCTGTTCATCCAGTTTGTCCAGATCACGCTTGTTGAACTGTGGGATGATGATGTCCTTGATCTTGTTCCGTCTTGCAGCAAGGACCTTCTCCTTCAATCCACCGATCGGCATGACTTTTCCCTTCAGGCACAGTTCACCGGTCATGGCCAAATCAGGGGCTATGACTTGGTTTGTCACCAAGGAGTAGAGCGCAACAGTCATGGTAATACCAGCCGATGGCCCATCCTTTGGCGTGGCTCCTTCAGGTACATGAAGATGGATTGAGTTGTGCTCAAACCAGCTTGGATCGATCTTTCGCTCCAAGGCATGGGCTTTCACCCAGGTATAAGCAAGACTGACCGATTCCTGCATGACTTCCCCAAGCTGGCCGGTGAGTTTGATCTCTCCCTTGCCAGGGGTGTTCTGTGCTTCGATGATCAGGGTATCTCCACCCATACTTGTCCAAGCGAGGCCGATAGCCATTCCTGGTCGGTCTGCCTTGAGTATTTCATCCTCAACAAAGATAGGCTGGCCAAGCAGCTCATACAACAATTTCTCGTTTATGGTCACGGGGAGCTTCTCTTCAGGATTCTCCGTGAGCATGAGTGCAACCTTGCGGTTGATCTTATGCAGGGACTTCTCGAAGTTTCTGACCCCAGCCTCTCGTGCATACTCATCAGCTATCTTTCTGAGAATCTTGGCTGGATAGCGAATCTCACTCTTGCTCAGACCGTGTTTCTCCAAGGATTTGGGTACCAGGTACTTCTTTCCTATGGCCAGTTTCTCCTCACTGGTGTATCCAGCAAGCTGGATGATTTCCATACGGTCTAGCAGGGGACGGGGTATCGTCTCCAGGGTATTGGCTGTAACAATGAACAGTACTTCACTGACATCGAAGGGAATATCCAGGTAGGTGTCCCTGAATGCAGTATTCTGCTCCGGGTCAAGCACCTCAAGCAGTGCACTTGCAGGATCACCCTGGTAAGATACACCCATCTTGTCGATCTCATCGATCAAGAAAACCGGGTTCTTGCTCTTGGTGATTCTCAGGCCTTGGATAATCTTACCGGGCATGGCACCGATATACGTTCTTCGGTGTCCCTTAATCTCACTCTCGTCATTCATGCCACCAACTGAGAAACGGAAGTACTCCTTTTTCAGTGATCTGGCGATGGAAACGCCCACACTGGTCTTACCGACACCTGGAGGGCCGACAAGACAGATAATTGAACCCTTGGTGTCCTGTTTTTTCTTTCGTACTGCGAGGAACTCAAGGATACGGTCCTTTACGTCCTTCATGCCGTAGTGGTCACGCTCAAGGATTTTCCTGGCACTTTCAATGCTGAAGTTCTCAGGTTTTGGTTCCTTCCAGGGAAGGTCACTGATAATCTCGAGGTAGGTCCTGGTAAGGGAATACTCGGGACTGGACGGATCCATTCCCTCAAGTCTACCCATCTCACGGTCAACGGTCTCCTTCGCCTCTTCTGATAGGGGAAGATTCTTGAATTTTGTCTTCAAGCGGTTGATCAGATCGGTCTTGGGGTTTGTGGAGAGTCCCAGTTCCTGCTGGATGGACTTCAGCTCCTCGCGGAGGAAATAATCCCGTTGGTTCTTCTCGATCTTCTGGTTCACCCTGGCCTGGATCTTGGCCTGGACCTGGGCGATGTTTTGTTCGTTCTTGATAAATACCAAGACTTTTTCGATACGTCGCCGTACCACCAGGGTTTCGAGAATTTCCTGTTGTTGTTTCCTTTCTACATTCAGGATACTGGCAATGAAATCCGCCAATTTTCCTGGATGGTCAATATTGACCATATTTAGACGCATCTCTTCACTGAAGAGTTGGTTGTTCTTGGTCAGCTGTTTCATTTCCGTGAGCAAGAGACGAGTCCATGCGCGGAGCTCTTCCTGCTCATCTTCGATATCCTCAAGGTACTGAACCTCTGCGACCAAATAGGGGCCACTGGGGTAGTACTGTTTGGTCTCAAAACGCTTCAGCGTTGAGATGAAGATACTGATTCCTCCATCGGGAAGTTTGATTTTCTTAACGATTTTGGCAACTGTCCCTATCGTATAGAGATTTTTCTCTGAGTACTCCTCTTCGTCATTGTCTTCTTTGACAAGCAGAAGTCCAAGGAAGCCACCGTGCTTGATAGCCTGGTTGACGATTTCGACATCTTGGTTGTCTGTGATCATCAACGGGGTGAATAGTCCTGGGAAAACCGGATTTCCAGTAACCGGGAGTATAAATAGATTATTGGGAAGCAGTTGCTCAATCGGCATCAGTTCCTGTTCAGACATAGCGCCTCCAATATTACAAATACGTTCAGACAAGTGTGCAACTCGTCTGAACCAAAGGTACTCAATCTTTTTCCCAAAGGAAAGTCACTACTTCTGTTTTGCCATCCATTTTACCCCAAGATAACAGAGAGGGGTGTCGATAAGGGCAAAGAGCACTTTAAAGAGCCAATAGGGGATGATTAGGGAGAATACATAGGCGGCCGTAAACTTGGGTGTGAGCTGGTAGAAGGCGATAAACATAAAAATAACTGTATCAATGAACTGGCTGGTCATCGTACTGAGATTGTTCCTGAGCCAAAGCATCTTTCCCTTATTCAATTTCTTGAATTGCAGGAATATTGAGATATCGATTGTTTGGCTGATGGCAAAGCTGATAAGGCTTGCCAGGCTCATACGCATGCTCATGCCAAATATCTGTTGGTACTGAGTCTGTAGGTCCCATGTCTCATGTGGTTTGATCTGAACAAACAAACCTGTCACCACAAACAGGATAACCAGCATAATAATGGAGTACTTTACGAAGATTGAGGCATGTTGGTGACCTTTTACCTCTCCTACAATATCTGTAACCAAGAAGAGCACAGGCATGAAAAAGATTCCTACCGATACCCTTACACCAAAGAGGCTGATAATCTTGCTTCCAACGGTATTAACCACGATCATTCCTGTGATGTACAGGGCGAAGAGAAAGAACTCTTTTTTGTCCAATGCTGTTGTCTGTGTTTCCATGGGTTCCTCACTTAACTTTGCGCAAGTGTATCTGAAAGATTGGATATGGGTCAAATGCTCTTCTGATATATTGCATTGTGATTCAGCGTAATTTTTGTTATACAGAGATAAAAAGGGAGAAAATACAATGCGTTTGACAAATAAAGCCGTTCTGATCACTGGGGGTACGAGAGGAATAGGGAAGGCAATGACATATCGGTTTGCCGCAGAAGGTGCAAGAATTGCTCTGCTTGTACGTAGAGATGTAGATGAATTCGTACAGGAATTACAATCCTTGGGTTATTCAGTAATAGCCATTAAAACCGATATCACAGATTATGATCAGGTAAATCAGGCGATTAATTCCGTGATTGAAAAGTTTGGTACAATAGATATTCTGGTGAATAACGCTGCAACAATTGCCCGTGGTAGTGTACTTGAGATGACTATGGAACAATGGAAAGAGGTCATGGATGTGAATCTGAATGCGGCGTTTTATTGCTGCAAAGCGATTATTCCACATTTTATTGAGAATGGGAAAGGAAATATCATCAATATGTCCTCAGTTGCAGCAAAATGTGGTGATATCACAGCTGCTCCTGTCTATGGAACTTCAAAAGGAGCCCTCACTACCTTGACTAGATCCTTAGCTCGTCAATTGGCTTGTCATGCTATCCGTGTAAATGCTATTGCTCCTCATGCAATAGTAACAGAAATGAGCGGACAATGGTCGGAGGAAAAGCGTAAACAAGTAGTTTCTTCGATACCTATGGGAAGAATGGGGAGTGTTGATGAGGTTGCCATGACGGCACTTTTTCTCGCAACTGATGAAGCTCCTTTTATCACTGGGGAGACAATTAACATCAATGGTGGTTATCTCATGGATTAATTAGTCTATGAGCTAGAATTGCTCTAGCTCATAAAGAGAACTCATTTTCCTATTTTCTTTCTGAAATTGGTAATTGTGTACCTACATATGGAGAGAATCGTTTGAATCCTTCGGCGTATTCTATGTCAAGTTTGGTCCATACTCTAGCTTGAAATGCTCTATGACGCGCAAAATGAATATAAAAATCCTTTAGCTGGGGTTGGCATGCAAACTGTTTAATTGCTTCAATTTTATCTTCGTGTACGCTGCTCACATCAATATAAAAATCTGGAGAAAATTGATTGAATTCACTCATAGGGACTGTTGGTTCGAAGAAATAAATATTGGGATAGTATTGTGCTTTTGTATCTGGTAAGGCACCAAGTTGAGACGCACTGTTGCATGCCATAACTACTGCGTTTCCGGTTATAGCATGGTCTGGATTGGTTGGGTCATTTGTAAAGTGAGTGAAGATGATTTCAGGTCTTATTTCCAGAACACGAGAGATTAAGAATCGAGTACGCGTTGCATCAATAGTTAGCGGGTAGTCATCCCAATCAAGAAATTCAATCGTTGCACCAATTTTTTTGGCAGCCTCAGTTGATTCTTGTTTCCGAATAGATGCACATTCTTCATACGTACCAGTTGGAATTGTCTTCCAATACCCTGCAGACTCGCCATGGGTACCGCACGTTAAAGCGATGATGTGTATTGAATAACCCATATTTGCATATGTGATTAATGTTCCGCCAGCTCTTGTACAATAATCTGCAGCGTGTGCACTAACAACGAGAATATCTTTTTGGCCCATACTAATTGCTCCATACAGTGAAAGAATAAAATGGGCTGCAAACCTGTAGCCCGAACAACATTTACTATTGGTCCTATATCGTTCTCATCCAAGAGATGAGTTTGGTATAGTCTGTCTCCTCCTGGTCAAACAAAATGAGACGACCAAGAACATATCCTTCGACTCCTTTTGCGCTTAATCTACTCATATTATGCTTGTCAACGCCACCGTCGATAACAATTGGGAATCCCCATGGCTCACGTTCTTTTACTGCTTGCTCTATTTTATCTTCAAGCCAAGGCAAAAAGAGTTGGCCGCAAAAACCCGGATTAACAGTCATCAGCATAAGATAATCAATGAGAGGGTATAAAGCTTTGATTGATTCAAGTGAAGTGCCTGGATTAATCACAACTCCTGCTTTCTTCCCAAGATCCTTGATCCTTTGCAGGGTAAGGGCGGGCTGTGGGTCAGCTTCTGGGTGAATGTATATGATATCTATTCCCGTGTCGGCCATGAGTTGAATATATCGAATGGGATCTTTTACCATCATATGCACATCAAGAAGCTTTTTTGTATGGCGTCTAACCACAGCCATTTCTGCAAGACTCATTCCGAAATTTGGTACAAAATCGCCATCCATTAAGTCAAGATGGAAAATGTCTACTCCAGCTTTATCAAGACGGAGTACTTCTTCCTTAAGATTTTCTGTGTCCAAATTCATGATAGAAGGGCAGAGTAGTTTTTCCATAAATGCCTCCTATGCCAGCAGTCCGGCATCTGCCAAGATGTTTTTAAGAACGACTTTGTTTTCTTGGTTCATAGGTCCTACAGGAGCAAAACAAGGGCCAGCATCAATTCCTTGCAGTTCAAGACTTTCTTTTAGGATAGTAGGGTACGATCCTAGACTGAAAGCCATTCGAATTGGAGCGATTTTATATTGAGCCTCCAGAGAACCTTCAATGTCTCCAGCCACATACTTATCATAGATATCTGCCATCAGTCTTGGGGCAATATTTGCACAAGCTGTAATTGCACCATGACCACCGTATGCAAGACATGCATGGATAAGCGTATCCCTTCCACTAAGAACAGAGAATTGATCTTTATTCTCACGGGTGTTACGGATATATTCACTCGTAAGGGTAAAATCACCGCTGCTATCCTTAATTCCTACAATATTTGAAATTTCGGATAACTTTGTGGCAGTTTCAACTGCAATATTGACATTTGTCTTTCCAACATTGTTATAGAGCAACATGGGAAGATTTGTGGAAGAAGCTATACTCGCGTAGTGATTATAGAGTTCTCCTTGCGTTACACTTACAAACATAGGTGTTAATACACTAATTGCATCAGCTTTCACTTCTTCAGCCATTTGCGCATATTCAACGGCTTCTTTTGTGGTAATCCCATTTACTCCTGCATATACAGGTACTCTACCTCTAGCCTCATCTATACAAATTTGGAATGCTTCTTTTCTCTGTTCAGGAGAGAAGCCATAAAACTCGCCAGATGTACCTACAACGAACAAGCCATGCACGCCACCGTCGATAAGATAGCTTACTAAACGTCTTAATCCTTTCTCGTTGACTTGTAGTGTGTCAGTCAACGGTGTAATCATAGCGGCAATGATTCCATTTGCCTTAAAACTCATATGAAACTCCTTCTCCGTGGTTTATTGTAAGAATTCTTTATTTTTTGCAGATTCATATTCTTTGAATAAAGAGGTGCCCTTTATCCTATGGATAAGATCCAACTCATCTTCACTCATTGAGAGGTTATCCAATATTGAGACAGAGTCTTCGAGGTGAGAGACTTTCCCCGTACCGTATACTATTGTTGTCACTTCATCAAATGAGAATACCCATTTCATTGCTGCATGAGCAAGAAGCGTTTTATCATCAATATTAGCTTCTTTTGCCATTTCGAAAAGGGCTCCCTTCATAAAAGCCTCTCGTGCGACCACACCCATGTTTGCCTTTGCTGCCTCTTTAAGAACCTGTTTTGTTGCTTGATGATCGGCAAAATTAAAATTGATATAGACTACGTCAAAGGATCCTGTTGCTATCTGCTTTAAATATGTGCTTTCGCCACTGAATGTATCAGCACATGCATAACGAATAAGCCCTTCTTTTTTCAGCTGTGATACGTTGTAAGAAATTTTCTGCAAATATTCATTATCGCTCTCAAGAGCACTCTTCATAAATGCAAGATTAAAAAAATCAATTGTGTCTCTTTGCAAGAGCTTGAGGATTCTCTCTGCTTCAGCTTTCAAGGTTGCGTAATCTGCCATCTTCTTGTTGTTTTCATCATATGTATAGCAAAAACCTTCTGGACGTGTTTGGATGTACACAGGAAAGGGTGGTGGCAGCTCTTGTAAATTACGGCCTAAAGCTTCCTTTTCTGAATCGTGTGTCACGTCATAGAAATTAATACCTAAATCATATGCAGATGAAAGGATTTTCTTGCGATTCTCGCCTCCAAACCCTGGAAAGATATACCCAGGTGTAATTGCTTTTTCAAAATCTTCATTGAATCCTCTGGATTTATGGTTTGGAAGATATTCATGACCTCCCATTGAGATCATGGAAATGTCTATTCCTGTATTTCCTAGTGGTTTATATTTCATATTTTTGCTCCTCTAATAATGCTTTATGTGCCATATACTAAGTTGGGTAAGAAAAGAATAACATCCGGAATTGCTAGAAGAAGGATCCCAACAAGAATAACTACAATAAAGAACGGGATACTTTCTTTCATATATTCAGACATTTTTACATCTAATATTCCGTTGACAATATACATTGCTATTCCTACAGGAGGGGTCAGGATGCCCATTGTTACAATTATGCTGGTGATGACTCCAAAAAGAACAGGATCAATGCCGATTGTACGAACGATTGGCATCAAGATGGGAGTAAGCAAGAGAATAACTATTGAGCCATCCATAAACATACCAAAAATCACGTACAATACAAAAACAATTCCCATGACCACGAACTGACTGGAAGTAAAACTGGTTATGAAAGTTGTTAGTTTTTGTGGGATCTGATCCATTGGTATCCCGTATGCAAAGATTGCACTCATGGATATCATAAACATGATTGCCCCGATATCGCGAATTGCTTCCTTCAAGGTTTCTATCAGCGATGCAAGTGTCATTTCCTTATACACGAAAAAGCCAATGATTATTGCGTAAACACAAGCAAATGCACCGACTTCAGAAGGTGTAAATAGGCCAAGTCTAAGGCTACCGATCAGAACGATTGGAAAAATCAGAGCCCAAATAGTCTCTTTCAATGATGAAGCGATTTCTTTGAGTGACGCGCGTTTCTCACGAGCACGAGGAAATTTCCGTATTCTGGCAGTAATTGCAACTGTGAGCATCATAGCTGACATCATGATTATTCCGCTCATAATACCAGCAGTAAACAGACGTCCAATAGATACTTCTCCTACTGTCCCGTAGAGAATCATACCAACCCCTGGAGGAATAGTGGAAGTAATCAGACTGGTAAAACCAATGACAACTGCAGTATATCCACGTGGATATTTCTGTGAGAGCATCTCAGGCCCTAGAATACGTGCTTCCATAGCAGCGTCTGCATTGGAGGATCCAGAACATCCACCCATGAATGTACTGAGAACAACACTTACCTGGGCCATGCCTCCACGCATATGTCCGGCAACCTGCATGGAAAGTTTGATGAGTCTGCTGGTAATACCGCTACTATTCATGAGGCTTCCAGCAAATATGAAAAGTGGAACTGCTAATAGAGTAACACTTTGCGTCTGGGAAATTGGCAATTGAACGATGGTAGCGAAGGGGAGTTCTGGATGCTGGAAGAAATAAAATAGACCAGCAATGCCGAGAGAAAACCCAACAGGTACCCCTACGATTAAGAAAAACAAGAATATTATCAGTACCAAAATCATGGTTTCCTCACTTATTGTTTTTCATTCTGTACGCTTTGCGCAACAGATGAATTCTCTCTTACGAGTGCTTTCATTTTTAAGACGGTCGTGATTATCATGAAAAAACAAGGTATGGGAATACTCAATGTTGCCCATGTGTAACTCATAAAAGGAATTCCTTGGAATGTCCGATTCCTGGATGAATAGGCAAGTTTAAATCCATAATAGACCATGAGAATGAGAAAAATGAGAATCAGTGAGTAGATGAAAAGCTTTAAAACCTTTTGGGCTTTTGGGCTAAGTTTTTGTTGAAAGATCTCAACATTAACCATTTTATCATCTCTCAAAGCTGTGTCTGCACCTACATAGACAGACCAAGTAAACATCAGTAATGCTACGTCCAATCCCCAGTTGATGGGAAATCCAATAGTCCTTAAAATTGCAGCCAATGTGAGCATGAAGACAGTCGAAATAAGTAAGACTGCCCCGAAAGCAAGCTCAATTGCACAAAATTTTTCGTATGCCTTTGCTAAGCGTTTCATTATGTTCCTCTCAACTTGGTATATAGGCCTGCAACCACATATGGATTGCAGGCCAAGATACACGAGCGTTACTTATTTCCCGAGTTCAGCGTAGACAGCTGCTTTTGCTTCTGCCAAACCAAGAGATTCATATGCTTTTTCTCCAGATTCGATGAAAGCTTCAACATCAAGATCACTATGAGGGATATAGGTCATGCCCTGATCAATCATGAACTGGCGGTCTGCCTCAGCATTCTGAAGAAGAATGTTGGATGCATCCAAACCAGCATTATTACATTCCTCAATCAAGATTGCTTGATAGTCAGCAGGCAACTTGTTGAACCAAGCAGAACTAACAACCATGACATTGAGCTGGAAGATATGCTGAGTTTCGACAATATAGTCAGCCACTTCGTATACTTTCAGCTGTTTTGCAGCGGCATAAGGAAGTTCACAACCATCCACAACCTTGGTCTGGATGCCGTTGTACAACTCACCATAAGCGAGTGCAACAGCCTTGCTTCCCAACGAGTTAACAGTAGCCAGCCATGCTGGTGCATTAGCTGTACGAATCAAACTGTTACGAAGTTCGGAAGGGCTCTTTCCTGGCTTATTGGTGAATACGTTTCTAAATCCCTGAACCCAAGCATAAGAAACAACTTTAATCTGGTGTTTTTCCTCAAGTTCATTTACCCAACCCTGAATTACTTTAGAGTCAAGAAGTTGTTCGACATCATCAATGCCAGAGAGGAAGAACGGCATGTACAGAATTCCCCATTCCTTTACATAGTTGCCAAGACGAGCGGGGTCAGTCTGCCAACCAACATTTGAGCCAAGCCTGATCTGTTCAAGAACATCTTCTTCTACACCAAGTTGAGCGCTGGGGTAGACTTCAATCTTGAGCTTGCCGTCAGTTCTTTCAGAGACAGCTTTTGCCCATTCGAGATACTGTTTGTGAAAAGTATCTTCGGGTGTCAATACGTGGCCAAATCTCAGTAAATATTCTTGGTCACCCTTTTGCTCTGCTGCACCCTGTGCCATGATAGGCATGAGTAATGCAACCAACATAATTCCAATTAGCAATCGTTTCTTCATAATGATTCCTCCACTTGTATTTACTGAACCTTTACAAGGTTCGTTGAGACAAATTCCTAGTTATAGGTGGTCAAAGCCGAAACATAATTATCTGCAAGCGCCTTGCACGTTTCATTAAGGTGAGCATCCATTAGCGCCTCACAGCGAGCTGCGTCTTTCTTCTCAAGTGCATCCAATATTTCAAGGTGAGCTATCCTGGAATGCTCCTCAATAGTTGGTTGATGCTTGGTAAGATTTCGGGTCAGCTTCATTAATGCAGATAGTTTTGAAGAAAATTCCTTTAGGTATCTATTGTCTGCGAGCTCGATGAGAAGCCCATGAACCTGATCACCTAAGTCAGTTGCTTTTAAACCACCGTCTTGTCTGATGTCTAGGTCTAGAAGTTTATTTCGTAGATCTTCAATTCGTTTGGGGATATCTTTTCGGCTGGAGTAACATGCAAAACGAGCACAAGAACCTTCAATTGAACGACGAGCATTAAAGATTTCAACAACATCTTGAAATGAAAATTCTCGGATTTGGTAGCCTCTATTATTCTGTACCTCAAGCAACCCAAGCATTACCAATCTATTCATTATTTCTCTGATTGGGGTCCTTGAAAATCCGTAAGTCTGTACCAAATCACGTTCAACCAGCCATGTTCCTGGTAGAAACTCTTCGTTTAGAATGCGGCGTTGAATATCTTCAAAGACTTCTTCCTTAGTCATCGGTAATCCACCTTTTGTATCCCATTGGTATACCACTAGAATACCATGAATATACATGCTGTCAATAAATTTCTTACATTTTTTGATATGTGTTAAATATCAGATGATTGTGTCTCATTAAAATTCAAAAAAGGTTGATAAATAATTTGTTGCAATTTGTTGCAGTCATGCTATGATTAGGATTGAACGTTAGTTCTGCATTAGTAAGGAAGGATTGAATATGGATAGTAAATTAATTGTCATTGCCATCGGGGGAAACTCCCTGATCGAAGACCCCAAGCATGTTACCGTCTCTGCCCAGTATGAGGCAGCGCGGAAAACTGCTGCTCATATTGCAAAATTGGTTAAGGCAGGCCATCGTGTTGTCATAGCACACGGAAATGGGCCACAGGTAGGTTATATCCTGCTTCGTGCTGAATTCTCCCGCTCCATCTTGCACACTGTTCCCCTGGATAGCTGTGTAGCAGATACGCAGGGAGCGATCGGGTATCAATTACAGATGGCATTGAAGAATGAGTTCAATCGCATTCAGCTCAATCCCCAGGTCGCCACTGTAGTTACCCAGGTAGAGGTATCTGATGACGATCCGTCATTCCAGAAACCCTCCAAGCCGATCGGTTCCTTCATGAGTAAGGAAGATGCACAATACCATATGGATAAGGATGGATGGGTCTGCACAGAAGATGCAGGTCGTGGGTATAGACGTGTTGTTGCAAGCCCCAAGCCAAAAGCCATCGTGGAAATCGATACGATTCGAACCATGCTGGAGAACCGCATCATAGTTATCGCTGGCGGCGGTGGTGGTATCCCTGTTGTTCGAGATGAAGAGGGGTATCTTACTGGTCGTGAGGCAGTCATCGACAAGGATTTGGCAGCAGCCCTGATGGCCAAGGAATTGAAGGCTGATCTGTTTGTCATCTCTACTGCTGTTGAGAAAGTGTGTTTGAACTTTGGAAAACCTGACCAGAAGACACTCGATAGCATTACCGTAGAGGAAGCAGAGCAGTACATCAGTGAAGGCCATTTTGCTCCAGGAAGCATGCTTCCGAAGGTGCAGGCAATTGTTGACTTTGTACGTTCCACCGGTAATGAAGGGCTCATCACAGACCCTGAGCATCTCTATGGTGCCCTCTATGAGGGTAAGGGAACCAAGATTGTCAGGTAAAAAGCCCTATTTCAAGGACCGCCGCAGTGCTGTAATCAGCATTGCGGTTGTTGTATTTCTTCTGGTTCTCGCAGTATTGGGAATTGACAGCAACAATGTCAGGCGATTGGGAGGGTATGAGAGACAAGCCTCCCTTTCCAGAGAGACGGTGGAAATGCAGATTTCTGAGCGTTTTCAGTATGCTGCAACACTTGCCTCGCTGATCGAGAACCAACATACCCTGCAACATGTGGTATCTGCCTTTGAGACAGCTGATACAGTCGAGAGACAGAGCGAGCTGTACCGTGAATTGGAGGATGTGCTGGCCGTATTGCAGAAGGAACTCTATGCTCATCCCTCATACAATCTGTATGGACCCTATTTTGAGAAGATGTACGAGATCGAAAAGCAATTGGTTGATTCGATTGCAGAATATAATCTGCATGCAGATTACTTCAACAGGCAAATCAAGGCATTCCCCGCCAACCTGGTTGCGAAGAGGAATAATCTTGTGGAACTACCTTTTTATACGGTTTCGTCTGCCCTGAAAAGTCGACCCTGAATAGAAGGCTGGTAGTAATAAAAGGATGATTCTCAGATTATCCTGCACGAAGAGTCCGGGAAGGATGAGCCTTCCCAGCAAGAGAATCACCATAACCAAGACCGAAAAGGAGAGTATCCTTGAGGTCTCTTTTTTTTGAAAAAGCAGGGTGAAAGCGGGTATGAAAAGCAGTGGATTGACAAAGATGATGTTCAGGTTGTAGTAGGTCATGTCCATATCAGAGAAACTCATCATGAAGAGCAACAATGAGCCCAAGACTGCCAAGACCAGTAGTATAAGTGATAATAGTAATCCTTTTAGTCTGGGATGCTTTCTTCCGGTCGCCAAGAGAAACACCCCCATGACAAGTCCGCTGAGCCCATATGCCCAGTCATAGGTAACTGGTTCTTCCGGTACGGTGAATCTCACTCCAAGCTCTTTCGTGTCCTGCAGGATATCCTCAGATTTGGCAAGCTTCGTACCATCGCTGTAGGTGAAGTCAAGCACCGACTGATGGAGTGCCTCGGGCAGGTACATCTCATCGTAGCGATTCAATCTCTTATCAATATTCTTACCTTGCAAGAAATCGAGGGCCCAAAAGATCAAAGGGCTATGGATCATATTCTGCATTGCTGAATTTCTCAGCGTGGTTCCTGCTGATTCACTCTCGGCCCACCGCTGGAATTCTCCCCCGGTTGCTGCATTGATGATGTCACGGATACGAGTGGAACAGTTATCATCATAAAAATGGTACAAATAGGTTGAATATTCACTCAGGATGTTTTTCTGTAAGAAGGAGATAAGGGCAAACTTTGCCTCCTTGGGGAAGGAGAGTTCAATCAGCTTGACATCTCTAATCTCATCAATCGCGTCCTGGATTCTCCAGGTAGCTTCGCTTGCCACAACGTAGTAGTACATTCTCCCCATCGCAAAGTTGAGGTAGAAGTGTGGTTGGTCAGGATCAAAGATACCCCAATCATACATGACCTTTCCCCCTGAAGGCTGTGATATGACCAGTGCACTATGCCCGAACCATGCGTACAAGGGGTCACCGGGGCCAATGGTGAGTAAGTGGATCTTTGTCTGGTCGATCCACGCTTCCTGGTTTGGTGCAAGTTCACGGGAAAAATCGACAACAGACAACTCTTTGACGCTGTCAAAGGGTTGCTCGATTTCTCGTGGGTGAATGCTCAGAGCCATGATCGGGGAGAGCAACACCAGGAGCATGAGGATGAGGATGATTCGTTTCACTCGACAAATATAGCACAGAGTGACCGCTCTTCCAACCAGTTGATTTTTTACCTTGTTCAATCTACTCTTGGCGGTGGAGGGTCCATGGAGCGTAACGTATCGTCTTTGGCCATCGTATTGCATAGTCAACGGTACGGCCAACTGAACAGGCGGCTGAAGTTGCTCACGGTGGACTTTGGCATTATCGATGTGTTGAGTTATGGAGCCCAAAAGTCTCTCAAGTCGGTCAAGGCTGAAGTTTTTACCGATGGGCAGTTCTTTTTGTACTACAATCCAGTCAAGAAGGATTATACACTCAAGGATGTTACGGTGCTTGCTACCCATGATGAACTCAGGGAGTCCTTGCATCCGACCTATGCAGCCCTGTTTTTCTGTGAACTGCTTCTTCAGGTGCATGGCGGGGAAAGCACCGATGAATATCGATTACTGTCCCAGGCACTGGACCATCTGAGCAGTATGCCAGAGAAGACCGACCTGGTCATCATCCAGTTTGTGCATCAGTTGAGTGACCTGGTTGGGTTGCGTACAGACTATTCTCGATGTCCTCTCTGTGATCGACCCTATGGGAGGGACGAGATGGTGAGCTTTTCCTCGACCCTGCTTGCCCACTGCTGTGAAGCATGTGCCAGCCTCGATGCAGATCTCTTACTCCCTCCTGGAGCCCGCAGGTATCTTGAGGTGACATCCTCCATGGACTTCGAGCAGAGTCTTCAGGTTCCTCTCAGCGCTGCTGCCACACTGAGGATCAAGCGGTATCTTTTGCGATACGCGCAGATGATAGGCCAGCGGATGCTCAAAACTCTCTCTTCTCCCATTTTGTGGGAGGCGACGAGTCTGTAAATGTGTATACTTATGTGAAAGGTTGTTATATATGGTTTGGAAAAAATCTCCCGTATCGTCCCAGGACATCCGCCGTCTGCATGAACAGTACGGCTTGGATGTCATCAGTTCCTCAATACTTGCAAGAAGAGGCTTAACCAGTCGAGAACAGATCAAATTTTATCTGGAGAGCGAGCTCTCCTATCTCCATAACCCGTTCCTTTTTGATGATATGGAAGAAGTGGTTGACCGCATCAATCAAGCAGTCACAGAAGGGGAGAAGGTCTGTGTATTCGGGGACCGTGATGTAGACGGTATTACGAGTACTGCCTTGTTGGTACAGGAACTGCGATCCTTGTCACTGGAAGTCAGCTATAAGCTTCCTGATGGTGATGAGCCGTATGGGCTTACCATGGAGGGAGTCGACCTGGTTGCGGCCCAGAATGTTACCCTGATCATCACGGTTGACTGTGGAATCTCGAACTTTGATGAGATTGCCTATGCACACAGCCTTGGCATCGATACGATTGTCCTTGATCACCACATCAGTGGAGACAGCTTGCCCCCTGCATTGGCCATCATCGACCCAAAGGTGCCCGGATGCGGGTACCCTTTCGAACATCTTGCCGGATGCGGAGTTGTGGCCAAGGTGATTTGGGCACTGAGATTCAGTAAAACGGATTTCTATCGGGAGGAGTGCATCCTGCTGCATGCACAACCCGGTCATGATACGGTTATTATACAGGCTATGAGGATTGAGAACCTTTTGGTTGTTGATCGTGTCATCGAGGAGATAAACCCAGGTCTTATCGATGTAAGCAAGAGCAAGGCACTGGAGTTTCTCTCTGCAGGGCTTCCAATCCTGGTGGTTGATGCAGCCGCTGAGCTTGCCCAATTGCGGCAAGCTTTCGGCAAGAAGATCGATATTCATCTTGTTGATATGCGAAGCGAAATGGAAGCGGTCCTCCCCGTGGTGAAGGGGAAGGGCTTATTTGCCCTATCCAATATCAGCAGGGCAGTACGCTATTCCCCCCATGGGAAGGATGAGCTACAGGTCCTGTATACCTTGTTCATTGCCTATTGCATGAAGCGGTATCCTTCCCTCGATGCTGAGTATGAATCAGTGCTTGATCTGGTTGCCATTGGTACGGTTGCTGACTTGATGCCAATGGAAAACGAGAACCGAATCCTGGTAAAACGCGGACTCAAGGTGCTTGCGAAAGGGCGCAGGCAGAGTCTGCTTCCACTATTCTCGATGCAGAACCTGATGGGAAAACAGCTCTCAACCAGTGATATCTCCTGGCAGATCAGTCCAGTCATCAATGCCTCCGGGCGTATGGGAAAACCGACGGTAGCCTTGGAAATGTTGCTCGCAGGGGATTTGTATGAGGCAGAGTCCCTTGCAGGGGAGTTGATCAAACTGAACAAGGAACGGCAGAAGCTCGGGGAAGATGCGTGGGACCGGATGAAGGAAAGTGCCCAAGACAGCTTTGAAGAATCGGGAAGCAAGCTTGTTGTTGTAGAGGATAGTACGCTCTCTCGGGGAATTACCGGTTTGATGGCAAGCCGATTGCTGAGACAGTACAACGCTCCTGCCATCGTTCTTGCAACTGTGGATGAGAGCAGAGTCTCTGCTTCCATGAGAAGCCCTGTGCATTTTGATGCAAGGGAGTTCCTCTCTCGTTTCAGTGATCTCTTCCTTGACTTCGGTGGGCATACCTGTGCCGGTGGGTTTTCAATGGATGTTGAACACCTTGCTGAATTCAAGAAGCGTGTTGCTGATGAGATAGATACGATGGATTGCATGGTTGATGATGCAGAGGATGAGCTTGTCATCGATGTAACGCTTCCTGATACCTATATGACCCCTGGTATTATCAAGGTGGTGGAGTTCTTTGAGCCCTACGGGGAGAAGAACCCTCCACTGGTGTTGATGATGGAAGGAGCCCAGATCGAAGATATCCAGTTCATGAACAACAAAGGGGGCAGTGTCCAACATGTCAAATTGACCATTGCCTTCGGTCAGTATAAGTGGCCGGCGTTGTTCTGGCGTGCGGGAGATCGTGTAGGTACGGATTTTGACAAGGGAGACCGAGTCAATGTGGCGTTTCGATTGGGAAGGAATTATTTCCGCAACCAGGAAAGCCTGCAACTGACCATCATGGACCTCAAGAGAGCTGAATAATCTCTTGGGTGTACTTGACATGCAGTGAGAATTTATTGCAATCTACTACTCGTCAAGTTGAACCCAGTAATAGGGAAGGGGGGTGATTTTATATATGGCATTTGTAAAAGTAGATGACAATGAACCTCTTGAGAAGTCTATCAAGCGTTTTAAGCGCATGGTTGAGAAAGAGGGGATTATCCGCGAATGGAAAAAGCGGGAGTACTTTGAGAAGCCCTCCACCATCCTCAACAGGAAGAAGAAAGCGCTTGCACGCAAGCAGATGAAGAAGGTGCGGAAACTGCACGGCTCAAAGAACTACTAAAACATCAAACCGTCGGCTCAGCCGGCGGTTTTGCTATAAGATTACCATCTTAAAAGAAACTCTGTATCAATTAAACAATTCCCTTAATTCTTCCTATTCGGAAAGATTTAAAGGGAATTTTTCTTTATCCGTCAAAATTTGTAAAATAAATTAGACAAAAAGGTGTTTTCTAGTGTACAATTCCCTCTGTAGAAGGTCACGGGGAGACGCAACCCTGAAAACACGCAATTTATAGAGAGGAAATTACAACTATGCTAATTCTCATTTCTGACGCCTTTGATGATGTGCTGGCAGGAAAACTGACCGCATTCGGAGAGGTCACCACAGACAAGAGTCGCCTTGGAGAGGCGAGTGTTGTTCTGGTACGGAGCAAGACCAAATGTACCAAGGACTATATCGATCAGGCACCTAACCTGAAGGTAATCATCCGCGGAGGTGTTGGTATCGACAACATCGACAAGGCATATGCAGAGAGTAAAGGCATTGTGGTTCGCAATACCCCTAAATCATCAGCAATCGCAGTAGCCGAGCTGGCTTTCGCTCTTATGCTCAGTACCCCGTGTAATCTGGTAACCTATCATAACGGGATGAAGAGTGGGCAGTGGCTCAAGAATATGAAGAGAACTGAACTCTACGGAAAGACGCTCTGCCTCTTTGGCATTGGGAATATTGCTCGCAAAGTAGCTGAGCGTGCAAAAGCATTTGGCATGAACGTGGTAGCGTATGATAAATATGTGAAGACCAGTGATGCTGCCGATATGAAAGAGACTCCCGAAGAAGCGGTGAAGGATGCTGACTATATCTCCTTGCACCTTCCCCTTACTGATGAGACCCAGTGCATGGTCGGCAAAAAACTGATTTCCCATTGTTCCAAGAAGCCAGTCATCATCAATACAGGACGTGCTCGTTGTGTCCAGGAAGATGAGATGGTATCGATGCTTGAAGATGGATCGGTCAGCTGGTACTGCACTGATGTCTGGCCAACAGATCCTCCTTCCGAGGATTATCCCATTCTTAAGGCAGAGCGTGTAACGCTTACCCCGCATGTAGGGGCAAATAGTGTGGAGAATCTTGCACGTATCGGTGATGAAGCCTATGAAATTCTCGAAGGATTGAAGAAGGAAGGAGTAATCTGATGGAACGGAAGAAAAATTATTTTGCAGGTCCCTCGGTAATGCCGGTAGAGGTACTGGAGAAACTCAAGGAAGATATGGTTGACTTCAAGGGACAAGGGTTGTCCATGATCGAGGCCAGTCACCGTGGCGGCATGTTTGAAGAGATGTATGACCAGTGTCTTGGTCTCTTCAGGGAGTTGCTGGGTATCAGCGATGAGTATGATGTCTATTTCCTTGGTGGTGGAGCAACCTTGCAGTTCACCATGATCCCTATGAACTTCCTGCGCCCTGGTACTGTTGCTGATTATATCCGAAGCGGTACCTGGTCAAACAAGGCTGCAGATGATGCTGAGAAACTGGGGAAGGTCAACTACTACTATGATGGAAAGGCGAACAGCTATTCCAGCCTTCCCGACCCCAAGACCGTCAAGCCAAGCAAGGATTCCAGTTACCTCTATCTCTGTTCCAATGAGACAATCGGGGGTATTGAATGGCAGGACTTCCCGGATACCGGCTCCGTTCCCTTGATCGGTGACATGTCCAGTGATATCTTCAGCCGTCCCATTCCAGTGGATAAGTTCTCCATGATCTATGGTGGGGTACAGAAGAATCTTGGACCTGCAGGTGCAACCTTTGTAATTATGAGGAAGTCCCTGCTTGAGAAGCAGAACTCCAATCTTACCGCATATATGGACTACAAGCTGCATAGCAAGAACAAGGGGTTGTACAATACTCCTCCCGTATTCTCCATCTGGGCAGTGAAGCTGGTCCTTGAGTGGATCAAGGCAAATGGTGGAACTGAAGGTATGTTGAAGCGTGCCCAGGAGAAGAGCAGTATCATCTATGATACCATCGACAACTCCTCCTTCTTCCGTAGCCCTGTTGATGCTGCATATCGTTCCAGGATGAATATTGTATTCCGCCTTCCCAGTGAAGAGCTGGAAGCAAAGTTTATCGAGGAGTCAAAGAAGGCTGACATGCTTGGTCTCAAGGGACACCGTTCAGTTGGTGGACTGAGGGCAAGTATTTACAATGCACTCCCTGTTGAAGATGTTGAGGCACTTGCTCAGTTCATGAAGGAATTCGAAAGGAAAAACGGGTGATAGCATGAAAGTGAAAATGGATGAAACGAACAAAGCGATAATCCGACAGTTGCGTGATGGCAGAAAGCCTTTCAGTGCTATTGCTGAAGAGCTGAGCATCACGGAAAATACCGTTCGCGCCCGCGTCAATAAGTTGATTGAGGAGGGTGTGCTGGAGATTTCCGGACTGGTGAATCCGGAAGTAATACCTGGATTGCAGGTGGTCATGATGGGGGTAAAGCTAAAAACCCTTGATCTGGAGAGGAAAGCCAAAGAATTTTCCAGCCTCCGGGGGATTATCTCTGCTTCAGTGGTTACCGGTCGCTATGATCTGATCGTCCATTTGGTTCTGAGTGAGGAAGAGGGGTTGAGTCTCCTGGATTTCTTCAAGACAGAACTTGATAAGATTTCCGAGATTTCTGAAGTGGAAACCTTTGTGGTCTATCAATCACATAATCTGAGAATTCCTTATATTCTCTAGTTCCTGTATTGCATAACACGATTAGGGTGCCTGAAAAGGCACCCTAAACTATATCTGGAACCTCTTCTGTGGTTGTTGATAAAAGCAGTTGCAGGTTGTAGAGAAACCCTTTCTTTCATGGTATACTACCTCATGCTGTGTCAAAGACACGAATGATACTTACCAGTTGAGGAGAGAAATAGTATGGCAGACCTGTCTACATCATATCTTGGATTGCAATTAAAAAACCCCTTGATCGCAGGGAGTAGTCCCCTTACATCATCATTGGATAACCTGAAACGTTGTGAAGATGCAGGATTATCTGCTGTGGTACTGAAATCCATCTTTGAAGAACAGATTGAATTGGACAGTGAGTCAGCTGTGGATGAGTCAGATGCCTATCTCACTCACGCAGATGCCTATGGATTCATGAAACATGCAAGCATGGAACAGCAAATCGATGCATACCTGTCCTTGCTCGAGGATGCCAAACAGGCGTTGGATATTCCCGTTATTGCCAGTATTAACTGCAAGCAGAATGGTAGCTGGATTGAATATGCAAAACGCTTTGTAGCCTGCGGTGCTGATGCAATCGAGTTGAACCACTACGTGGTGGCGGCAGATGTTGAGGTGGAAGGAGCAACCCTTGAGAAGGAGTATCTCTCCCTCGTAAAGAGTGCCAGAAAGCAGCTCAAGCTTCCCATCAGTCTGAAAATGGGGCCAGCTTTCTCTTCTTTGGCAAATATGCTCAGACGGTTTGACGAACTCTCCATTGATGGAGTGGTGCTGTTCAACCGTTTCTATAGCCCTGATATTGATATCAACAAACTTGCTTTGGTTCCTGCACAGATGATAAGCAGCAAGGATGAATACGCCTTAAGTCTTCGTTGGACTGCACTGATGAGTGATGAAATCCGTTATGATATTTGTGCTGCTACCGGTATTCACAGTGGAAGCACTGTGGTAAAGCAGTTGCTTGCCGGAGCGAAGGCCGTCCAGTTGTGCTCCGTTTTGCTTAAGCAAGGACTCTCTTCTGTATCAAAGATTGAGAAGGAGCTCTCCGACTGGATGGATTCACACGCATACTCCAGTATCTCTGACTTCAATGGCAAGTTGGCCCAGGAAAGGATGGCTGACCCAGCTAAATGGGAACGAGTCCAGTACATGAAGTCAATTCTGGAAGCTCAAAAGGGTTGAACCATGAATATTGAACAATATAAAGACATAGCCCCCTATAGGGGGTCGGATGTTCGTGAAGCAATTGAACGTGTCCTAAAGGATAAGGATGCGCTTCTGAAGATTCTCTCCTCGCTCGGACCTGTTGAAACAGAAGCGGAACGGCAACAGGTAGAGGCCTACGCCAAATACATAGTATCTCAACTGGAAACAGTGACGAGCTATGATGAGTTCCAGGAGCGCATAACCGCTGGGGTGTTTCTGCCTGCCATTATCGACAAGAGCGTTGATACCTTCTCATTTGATGGAATGCAGCAGATTGAGAATGATAAAGCGTACCTGTTTATGAGCAATCACCGTGATATCGTACTCGATTGTGCCCTGATTGACCTTGCACTCTATAAAGGTGGAAAGATGTTCTGTGAGATGGCAATCGGGGATAATCTGCTGACCAACCAGTTTGTGACCGATCTATTCAAGCTTAATGGTGGGGTGACCGTTAAACGTACACTTCCCATGCGGGAGAAATATCTGGAATCAATCAGACTGAGTGCCTATTTTGTTGAGTTGATCACCGAAGAGAACAAATCCATCTGGGTTGCCCAGAAGAGTGGGAGGGCAAAGGATGGCATAGATGTAACTACACCTGCAATCATCAAAATGCTGCATCTTTCCCAGAAGAAAAAGGGAGTCTCTTTTTCCCAGGTGGTGAACAGTTGTCGAATCGTTCCTGTGGCAGTGAGCTACGAGTATGATCCCTGCGATTTGATCAAGGCAGGGGAGGAAGTTACACGTCTCGCGAAGGGTGAGCAAGCGAAGAAGCGCTATGAGGACCTGATTTCCATCTCCCGCGGCCTGAAAGGGTATAAGGGGAATATCCACATTGCCTTCGGTACTCCCCTGGAAGGGGATTGGGAGAATTCCGACCAGGTAGCCCAAGAGGTTGACCGGCAGATCCATACCCTCTACAAGCTCTGGCCCACCAATCTGTTTGCCTATGACTACCTGCATAACAGCACACAGTTCCAGGACTCCTATCGGGATTTTGACAGCGAAGCTTTCCTCTACCGCTTCAAGGGTACTCGTGAGGAGGTACGGCAATTTGCGCTCAACACCTATGCGAATCCAGTTGCATCATACTTGGCTGCACAAGAAAAGTAGTGTTTTTCTGCTTCTTCTTTGTATCCTTCTTCTTGCTTCCTGCAGGAAGGAGGAGATTGTCGTAGTCAATCTGGAACATGAGAAGTCCCTTGTATTCGATCTTGAAACAGGCCTGAGTAGTGAACACTTATCTCTCTCTTTCGATCTCCTGGGAGAGGAGAGACCTGTTCAGGTACGCCTCTCCTCATCAAACGAGGTCTCAAGCTGGATTATCGATATCAGAGGGGAAAGGACCTCCCCAGATACTGCCCAGTACCGAGTTGGGCCTCTTACCATGGGAGAAGGAATACCGTTTTCTCCTGGAGTGTATGAGGTCAACATCATCAATGAGGATGGAATCATACGAAGCGAACAAATCGAACTTTCTCCTTCACTGATGGATAAAATTCCAGGGGAAATACCTCACTACGATGAGGAATCAGGTACATTGTCCGCGATCCCTGTTCCCAGTCAACTTACCCGGTATGATGAGACAGGTAGGTTTCTCTCGACGCTTTCCTTGGACGAGGATTCCTATACCATGAGAGAAGAGGATTTCTCCTTGGCCATCATCACCGACAACATTACCTATCTTGTGCAACGTTAGGTACGCTGGACAGCCTTCATCAACTCATCCTTGTGGAGCCTGATGACAAAGGTTCTGCCATGCGGACAGGTGGGTTCAGCGAGAGCAAACACCTTTTCAAGTAGTGAAATGGCCATCATCCGGTCTATTGTGTCCCCTGCCTTGATCGCTGCATGGCATGCAACAATGGCATAGAGTCCTTTCTCGACCTCTTCACTCTCCCCACTCATCGTCTGTATGAACGAGACCAACTGTTTTTCTACCGAGCGGTAGATTGCTGGGATTGCATGGATTTCCCAGAGGAGGTCATCACTGCGGACCAGCTTGATTCCCAAATTCAGGTATACATCCAGATTCCCCTGCAGGTAGTTGTCAACATCACGTTCAACCTCAAAGGAGAGGGGAATCATCAGGGACTGTACTTCTTTCTTTGCCCGTACCTCATCAAAAAGGATCCTCTCATGCGCTGCATGCTGGTCTACAAGGTAAAGATCATTCTCCTTCTCTGCAACCAGAAAGAGGTTGAAGGCCTGTCCGAGGTAGGTGAATTGTTTCTGTTCAGCCTGCATATCCCAGATATTCTCAGTTTCTGTGGCACGGGTTGTCTGCATTCCGTCTGATTGTAGGATCTCTTTCGCTTTCTGGAACCACTCAGGGTCGATGGGCTTTCTTGCCTCTCCCTGATATCTGCTGCTTCTCTCATGGCTGGATGCATCCACAGCCCTCTGGTGGGTATAGGTTGCCTTGGGAGTGAGGAGGGGAGTCTGTTCGTCCTGTATCTCTTTTGCAACAATCCGCGGTATGGTGCGACGGACTTGGCTGGAGATCATTCCCACTACCTGGTGATGAATCTCTGCTTTGTTTCTAAGCTTCACCTCCCGCTTGGTTGGATGGATATTGAAATCGACCAACGTAGGGTCGACATCAATGAAAAGATAACAGTAGGGAAAGGCTCCTCCGTGCAGCATCTCTCCGTATCCATAGGTAACTGCCTGTACGAGGGCAAACTCCTCCACAGGTCTATTGTTCACAAAGATCTTGATATGGGAACGATCACTTCTATAGAGCGCCGGAGAAGAACAGACTGCATAGAGGTTGAAGCGACCTGCGCTGTCATACAGTTCAATCATCTCGGAGGGAACGATATTCTGGCTGATAGCCAGGACATCCAGAACGCGTTGTTTCTTGTTTGTGGCAGGGAGATCGACGCGGACCTTTCCATCAGTGATGAACCGAAATGATCGTTCGGGAAAGGCAAGAGCCTTCTCCTGTAGGACGTAGCGGCACATGGTTGCTTCTGTTGAAGGTCTTTTCAGAAACTGACGCCTGGCAGGAAGTTCCTTGAACAAGCCCTCAACACTTACCGTTGTTCCTTCTCTGGGTCCACCGGGTTGTACCTCACCTTTTATTCCATTATCCACGGTAATCTGAAAAGCATCCTGTCCTTGGTAGCTGCTGGCAATAGTGACGGTGGATACTGCGGCAATGCTGTATAATGCTTCTCCTCGGAAACCCATGCTCTTGATATGATACAGATCTTCAAGATCATGAACCTTGCTGGTGGCATGGCTCTCACAGAGCAAAGGTAGGTCATCCTTTGCAATGCCCTCTCCATCATCGATCAATTTGATCGACTCAAGGCCCCCATCGGTGACACTGGCTACCAGTTGCTTGGCCCCTGCATCCAGTGCATTGTCGAGCAATTCACGAATGACTGAGGCTGGTCTATCAATAACCTCGCCTGCAGCAATACGCTGCGCTACAAGCGGATCGAGCTTTTGTATTCTCATAGCATGACTCTACCATAGAAGGGATAAAAGGGCAAAACCTCTCTCTAGAACTGTTTATCTAGATTCAGTGAAACTCGTGCGCTGACCACTGGATTTGTGTAGCTTGTTACCTGGGCAGGGTATTGGGCTTTCAGCTGCAGTGTGAATGGATCGAAGGCATACTGAAGAGAGAGGAAACTTGTGCTGTAAGGGCTCCTCAGCAAGGAGAGAGCATCTTCATTTCCTGCAAATACCTCAGAAAGGTTGCTTATGATACCCAGCTGTGCAAACCCAAGACCGACCTGAAGCCGTTCTTTGGTATAGGAGAGTGAGAACTGACTATAGTCTGCTTGATGGGCAGCGGAAACAGGAGAAGTAAGATTGGCAAAAGCAAAGCTGGAACTGAACGGGAGGTTGAACAACAGTCTGGCTTGCCAGACCTTCCCCTGTATTCGTACATCACCCAATACCTCAACTGCTGCTGAATAACTCGTGTCGAGGAATGAAGCAAACTCATTGGCGATGAGGGGGTGGTTCTCACCCTTGGTGAGCGAGACCAGTATTTTCGAGAAGAACTGATTCTTCTTCAGCGAGAATCCTGTTCCGACAAGGTAATTGGGGAATATCGAGCCAACAGAGGTATCTATGAAGGAGTCGGTATCCAAGGTAGGGTAGGCAGGTAGGTATCCGCTTGCATGCAAGAGGAACTTGAACTCAGTGGTTCTTGAGTCAACCACGGGAAACCCAAGGCCAAGGAATGGATAGGTATTGATGCTCCAGGTAGGACTGTTGTCAATCACAGCAAGGCCGCCAAGTGCTACGGACATGCGATAGCCACTTTTTGGAGTAAATCGGAGCAAGGATGAACCAAACTGACGCTCATTATCGGAAAGTGAACCAAAGTAGAGATCATCGAATGTGGTTACCAGGGTAACCGGACCCAAGCTAAGTTGGTTCAAAACTGCCAGATTCTGGTCAGATATGAGTGACGGTGCATACAAACTGGTCAATTCCGTGGTTATCGGGAATTTTCGATCCAGCGTCAAATAGAAGGTACTGCTGCTGTAACCGATCCTCAACTTGTCAATGAATGAGAATGCATAGGCTGCCATCTCCAGGCGGGAAGTGGGAACAGGATATGCCGTATTGGTATATGTGGAGAAATCCTCAGTCTCGATATTGCCCTGCAATCTGATGCTGAACAAGCCTTTCTCGAAGTAGGGCTTGAGGAATAATTGATGGTGCAAGGAATCTGCATTGCTTCCATCAAAGGTAAAGCGATAACCGAACTCCACCCCAAAGGATCCCGTTACTCTCGCTTCTTCTGCAGAAAATGCCAAGGTTGGCCGGGTAGCCTCTGATGGAGAGGCAAGGGTGATTTCTTCCTCTACTGGCTCCACCACAGCTTCTTCCTCATCAGCAACAGTGGTAGCCTCGGTCTCTGGTACTTCAATTTCTTCGACTGTCTCAACATCTACCACTTCCTCTACGAGCGGTATCTCGATGGTGACAGGCTCCTCATCCTTGGTCTCTGTTACCACCACAATTTCCTCTGCTTCAACCGCTGCTTGGAGTGAGGAAGGGGATGGGGGAACCTGTACGGTTTGAGATACGTTGGAAAAGGTGGGAATTCCTGGTGTCATGGGGCGGATGGTGATCTTGATCCTGTCCTTGGGAGGGGGAAGGATGATATTGCTGAACTGGCTTACTCGCTCTGGTATCTTGACCGGTTCCACTTCAACCTGCAGGCTTTGCAAGCGTTGTGGGATGAATTCTGAAGTTTTGGCAACAGCAATACTGGAAGGCTTGTCAGCCAAAGCCGTAATCGACACACCTTCCACAGGCGGAGGGGTGAGCGCAATTTTTTCCACGTTGGCCATAGGAGCACGTGGGGTGGTGGGGGCAGTGATCTTATCACTGAGCTCCTGCATGATCTGTTTTGCCAGCATCATGTCAGGATAGGTTGCATAGGTAAGATAGTATCCTGTCTCGATAAACTTCAGTCGAGCCATTCTTTCCTGCATGAAAAGCTTTTCAAATGTATTGACTTCCCGTTTTGCCCCAGTAAGGGCATTGTAGGACTCGACTCTGCCGGTGAAGGTGGTGACACTCTCTTCATCTTCTGTGGTGATGACCAGCATTTCCCCATCTCCGTGCAGGGTGAAACGTGAAACAGGAGTAGTGACCGTGAGAAATCCATCTTCCATGTCGTAGGTATTGAAGGTTGCTTTACCGCTGACCAAATAGAGGTCGGGATTGTTGCCAGCCAGGTCACCGGTAACCAATAGTGAATCTTCGAACACATTGATGGTGCCCCGGGGGGTCACGAGAAGAATGGGTGTATCAGGATTATGGATAATCCAACCTTCTGCAATGTTTTGCGCTTGTTCACTGGTTGCATCAAGTCGATTTCCCTGGCTGTCGTAGACATGCAGGGCGGCGATGTCACCATCACCGATGAATACCTCATCCTCTGCAAAGAGGGTAGTACCACCTATAAGGATCAGCAGAAGCAGAACAATATATTTCACCAATCGTTTCATAGAAACTCCCATCATGACATTACAGGATTGATATCTTCACAAGCGTGTCCAGCGAGTATGTAGGTTCAGCATTTTCATCAAAGTGTGCACGTAGTCCGATATCAAATGAATAAGGCTTTACCTTGATGACTGTTGTGGAGGAAAGCACCACATTACGCAGTGTTTTCAAGCCCTCAAAGAAACCCTCCCCTGTACTTGTAGGATAAAGCTTTTCATATTGCAAGTCCAGTGAAACGATATACATAAAGGGTTTATCGATCCTTGCATTTGCAATAAAACTATAGTCGTGGAAGTCATTATCTGTCAGATTGCTCTCCATGTGTGCACTCAGGTAGAGACCTTGGCGAGTAAAATTCAATCCCAGTGTGCCGTCAAAATGCAGGGTACCAAGCTCAAGACGGAGTTTCTCGGTCTCGTCACTCTCTCTCGTCTCGAAATCTGAAGAGTAGTAGTTGGTGTAATAGCTCCCAAACGTAGGAATGGTCAAGCTGGTATTGAACACAAAGAAGCTTCTCGTATGTCCCCAGAGCCCGTAGCGAAGTGCTGAGCCAAACTGTTTGTTCTGTACGTCGGGAAGCTGAAGCAAGACATCGCTAAATACATGAAGATTCAGGAAATCGCGTTCATATATCGGGAGGGAAAAATCGAGGGAAATCATTTCCCTGCCAAAAGGTTCTTCGTCCTCTCCCTGTCTTGGACTGCTTGCATGAGAGAGCCCTACCTCAAGATCTGAGAACAAGGAGAGGTGAGGATACTCATACAATGGGCGTGCATAAATTCTCCATGCACGCAATGTGGGTTCATACAAGTCATTGGTAACAAATTCAAAACCAGCGTTGGGTATACCCAGCAGGTTTCCATCTAGCATGATATCAAGTCCGGGCTGACTCTCACGGTATCCTACACTATAGTCGAAATAGCTGTTCAACAACGCACCATCACCTAGGGTTATTCCCATCAGCTTCCCGTAACGGATATACAGGGAATCATATCGCTGTCCCCACTGGATTGAGCGGATGAATGAACCGTAGTGCTTTGCCACCCTAAGCGCATAATCCTCAAAGATTTCATCCACTTCCCTCTCAGGCAACTCCCACGGGGAGAAATCGAGCATGAGGCCGAATGGGTCAAACGTTGCCTTTCCCTGGATTTTCAAGTCAAGTTGGAATGATAGGTTCCCAAGGGCGAAATCCGGTTTATAAGCAATGCTGAAGGAACCATCTGAGGAGGCCATACCTTCCAATAGACTGTCAGAGGTGCTTGGCAGGTAGGGGGTTTCAGTCAGTGTACTATCAGGGGAGGGTTGATCGAGGTCTGGGGACGTGTCTGGTTCAAGCGATCCTTCTGGATTGCTTGGACTCTCCTCAGATTGTGGGCTTGGCTCCTCAGATACCGTTGTGTCGTCCATTAGTTGCACTTGCTCGGAGGAAGAATCCATATCCTCAGCGGAAAGTGGCAGGAAGACGGTCAGCAGCACCAAAAAGAAGAGCAAGCAGGCACGATAATGCATCCTTTGCATCCCTCCTCCCTCTCTACAATCATCACACAAACCTGTCATGGTTGTAAACAGGCTGGGCGCGACCAAGTTACATTCTTGGCTCGTAGTGGTGTGCTTTGTAAATATGCTCCCTGCTGAGTTTGTCCAGGTGTGACAACTCCTTGACAATAGGCTTGATGCGGGAACGGATATTCGTCTGGTCATAGGGGCACACGGGTTTAACCACAGGAAGGTCATACGCTTCTGCCAGTCTCTTGGTAACTGACTCGTGAATCTCTATCATGGGACGAATTACATTGATTTTTCCATCAAAGAAGGGTTGTACCGGCTGCATCGTAGAGAAGCGACCCCTAAGGCAGAGATTCATCAGGCTGGTTTCCACCAGATCATCCAGGTGGTGTCCCATGGCGACCAGATTCATGCCCTCTTCCTCACATCGGGTAAAAAGGATTCTTCTTCTGTTTCTGGAACAGAGATAGCAGTTGAACTCACCTTTGAATGATTCTGGGAATTGATGTTCATCAACAATCTTGAAATCATACCCAAGGTCGGTAAAAAAGGTGGTAAGCAAGGCTCGATACTCTTCTGGAATCGGGTGTTCGATCCAGTTGATCATAAGAGCCTTGAGTTCATAATTGATGGGTAGCCACTTTCTCCTGATGGAGAGGGCAAGGGCAAGGGCAAGACTGTCCTTGCCTCCGCTGGCGGAGAGCAGAACGGTATCATTCTCGCGAATCATCGAGTAGGTGTTTATGGCTTTTCCGGTATGCTTGATAAAACGCATAACCCAGGGGGGGATATTCCCCTCCAGGAGTGTTCTATAGGATAATTTTTCCATGTAATCAGAACTCCAATGCTCTTCCAAGTGCTTCTGGAGAGATAGTGTGTGGTGTGAAGATTCTGAATTTTCTCAGGCTTTTTGTAAAGACCCTACCAATATCATAGGAAAAAAGGTAATCAACCTCACCAAATGTGCTGACGGAACCGTTCTCATGGAGAATGGGTAGGTCTGCCTCAAAGCTGATCGGCTCTGGAATATCTACGATAACCTCACTTGGATCACATCCAAGCTTGTTCGCTATACGTTCCTCGAAGGAGAGACGTGAGAAGAGATCCTTGTTCTTTGTCTCCAATACACCCTCTTCTTCATAGGGTTTCTCGAATGTCGCCGTATACAGCTGGTTGTCACGCACCAAGGAGAAGAGATTGCTGTAGGTGAACTGTTTCAGCTGTGGAAGCGAAAAGAACTGTTCATCATCCAATCCATAAAGATCTTCTGCCTGCAGTGATCCATCAGACAAGGATGCCAATACTGCCTTCTTGATCATAGCAGTCGCACTTCGGGTCGTGGTATGCCAATATACGTTTCGGTACATCAGGTACTTGCTGAACAAGAGGTGCTCCACCGATCCCAGTGCTTCCTCCTGCAATGCCATCCTGCCCCCGGCAACAACCAGTCTGTCAACAATGTAGGATACATCCTGGGTACCATAGGGTACCCCACAGAAGAAGGCATCACGGTTTAGGTAATCGAGCTTGTCTGGGTCGAGTGTTCCAGAGAGAATACTGCGATAGAGGAGAATCTCTTCATCTGAGGTCTCTTGGTGCTCATCTATGATTGATCCAACACGCTCCGCATCCAGCCCAGCCATCTCAATGGCTTTATGCAGGGCTGCATCCTCACGTATCATCGTACAGGCAATTGCTTCATGGCTGGTGAGTGGGAGTTCTTTCAGAGAGTGGGCGAATGGGAAATGCCCAATGTCATGCAGTAGGCATGCACAGAGAAAGGTAAGCGCCCCCTCTTCGGTTATAGGCAGCTCTTTATTCTGGCCGAAGAGGCTCTGGAGGATTGAAAAACCGATGTGATAGACGCCCAGGCTATGGTCAAGACGGGTATGCACAGCCCCTGGATAGAGGTGGAAGGTAGGGCCGAGTTGCTTGATCCTCCCAAGTTTCTGTACAGTGGGGGTCAATAGGATGGACTTGAAGGCCCTGGAGAGCTTGATGTCCTTCCATAAAGGGTCTCGAATTGTTGTTTCGCTTTGGCGGTAAAGAGACGCGAGCAACTGTGTATTGCGGTATTGCATATCGAGAGTGTAAAGCAGTGTTTGCCTTGATGTAAAGTACAAGATTATGGTAGAGCGATGGACTATTCATCGGGTACACTGACAAAAAGGGAGGAATGTACATGCATCAATACCTGATAGTCGCTGATGATTTCACTGGAGCAAATGACAGTGGACTGCAACTAAGACGGAAGGGG
Source organism: Sphaerochaetaceae bacterium (assembly GCA_028532765.1). Taxonomy (GTDB): domain Bacteria; phylum Spirochaetota; class Spirochaetia; order Sphaerochaetales; family Sphaerochaetaceae; genus Sphaerochaeta. The sequence goes on from JAQQAR010000016.1 coordinate 57,254, forward strand.
CTCTCTACCCATGTAACGATTGGGAAATACACCCGGAATGAAAAACCCATCGAGGCACTTGTGTTGGACACAGAATCCCGGAACATAGATGAAAAGGAAGCCTCAGTTCTGGTTCGCTCAACCCTGGAAGGGGTGGATGCTGAATCCTTTTCCATTGTCATGAAAAAAATTGATTCCACGCTTCGGGGAAATCTCTGTGCTGAGGTCATGGAGGTTGCTGCATTCTGTGCTGCAGAGTTGGTCATAGTATCTCCTGCATTTCCTGATCAGGGAAGAACGGTGGAGGGCGGAAGATTGTTGGTCCATGGCAAACCTTTACTGGAGACAGAACATGGCAAGGATCCCCGAAAGCCGGTAGAAGAAGATAATCTACTCAAGCTCTTCTCCAAAGGGCAGAGTCTATATACCGTAGTTCACCAAGAGGCGGGTGCTGCGTTCCCTGCTCTGGAGGGGAAGACGATGCTTGTATGTGATGCCCGCACACAGGACGACCTTTTCCGCCTTGTCAGGCTGGCAAGAAAACGAGAAGAGAAAGTCCTGTATGTGGGAAGTGCTGGTTTGGCTGATGCGCTCTGTAATGTGCAATATCCTTCCCGTGGAGTACTGGGTATGGTTGCAAGTCTCAGCGAAGTAACTCGCAACCAAGTAAGGTATGCCAAGGAACATGGGATTTTTACCGAAGTTGTTGAGGTGGAGTCTCTCCTTGGGGAAGTAGACCCTTATCCGATCATCAAACGGGTCAGGGAAGCCATCTCCCAAAGCAAGCCAGCCCTTGTCGTGGTTTCCTCAGTCCTTGATGAATCTGCATTCAGTCGTTCCTTGGAGGAAGGTGCACAACGCGGACTTTCCTCTGATGCGGTTGCAGCAACAATAAGGGACTCCTTCAGCCTTCTGGGAAAGGCCTTGGTAGAGCAGTGTGAGATCTCTGGCTTGTTCCTCACTGGTGGGGACACCGCCTTCGGCCTTTTGGAGGCTCTGGGAATTCATGAGGTGGAAATAATCAGGGAAGTACAGGGAGGTATCCCCCTCCTTGAAGTACCCAGTGGAGGGTATGCATCAATGAGAATTGTCACAAAAGCGGGTGCTTTCGGAAATGATCAAGCAATTGCGCATAGCTTGCGGGTTTTGCAAGAACGGTAGAAGGAGAACGTGATGAAAGATAAAAAATTTGGAATTACACTTGGAGATCCCTGTGGCATTGGTCCTGAGATCACCCTCAAGGCATTGCATGCAAGGAAGGAGTACCAGAGGAGTGCTCTCCTGTTTGGGACCCGTTCGCTGTTGGAGTATTACAACTCGCTGCTTGGGTATGAGATGAGGTTCAACTCAATCAAGAAGATGGATGATTGGGATGACTCTGCGATCAATATATATGATCCACATCCGGTAGACATCTCCCAGATTGAGGTTGGGGTAGTAACCTCCCTTGGTGGTACCATCGCCTTTGAAAGTGTACGATCGGCGATCGAATTTGCCTTACGAAAGGATATCTCCTCAGTGGTTACCGCTCCGCTCAACAAGGAAGCGCTCCACCTGGCTGGTTTTCCCTACGCCGGTCATACCGAGATCTTCGGTGCGTTCACCAAAGGGGAGCGGTATGCAATGCTGCTATACAGCGAGAAACTGAAGGTAATCCACGTCTCAACCCATGTTTCCTTGCGGAATGCCTGTGACCTTTGCAAGAAAAAAAGAGTACTTGAAGTCATTCATCTGGCCCATGAGACACTGACAAAGATTGGCTATGACAATCCAAGGATTGCCGTTGCTGGATTGAATCCACACGCAGGGGAGAATGGCATTTTTGGTGATGAGGAGATCAAGGAAATCATTCCAGCAATCCAGGAAGCAAAAGCTGAAGGTCTGCAAGTCAGTGGTCCAATCCCTCCTGATACGGTTTTCCTGAAAGCATTACAGGGTTCCTGGGATATCGTGGTGGCCATGTATCACGATCAAGGGCATATCCCCCTGAAGATGCTCAGTTTCGAGAACGGGGTGAACATTACCGTTGGTTTGGACGTCATCAGAACCTCTGTTGACCACGGTACCGCGTTCGATATTGCCGGAAAGCTGATTGCAAGTGAGAGAAGCCTGCTCGAGGCAATTGAGATCGGGGAGAGGCTCTAGAAGCAAGGAAAGAGGAGGCAACGCCTCCTCTTTCTCTTACAATCCAACAACTGTCTCGAACATTACTCCACGTAGGGGATGGCATAAGGGCCATCGCTTAGATAGAGAACCTTGAGGTCCTTTCTTTGCTCTCTCTTCTCAATCTGCTCAATGACTCTCTTGATCACTTCGCTGTAGTCAGTGCTCTGGGTAAGTAAGGAGGCATCAATTCCTGGAAGGCCGCTGTTGTTCTCTCCTACAATCTGAGGAGCATAATAATAGTAGTGGTCCAAAGGAATCTTCTCGAATACCGAAGCCCACTTCTGTACCTGCCACTGGTCTGGCATGAACGGCCAATCCTTGCTGTGCAGGAGGGTTACCAGTTCCTCTGCGCTGGTAAGCGCCAGGATGCTGAGTACAGTCTTGTACATCACCGAACCCACGACATCTTTCTTGTCTGTGAAGTTGGAGATGCTGATCAGGTATCCATCCTTCTTCATTGCGCCGATTGCAGCAAAGGCTGCCTTCGCACTCTGATAGTGGTTGATACCGACAAACCCACCATGGGTAATGACGATATCGGCCTCTTCCCTGATGGGTATCTTTGCATATCCCTTGACCATCTCAAAGGCTTCCTGATGGGCTGCCTCCAGGTCACCAGCAAATACCCCGGTGATATTGAAAGCATGGTCCAGGGTAACATTGATGATAAAATCAACCCCAGCCATCTTCGCAAAAGCGAGGGATTCCTCATGAACTGGATTGCCATCGAGGAGCAAGTCGCAGCTGTTCTTATGACCCATGAGGTCCGCACCGTGGAAGAGGAAGGTGCCATGTTCACTGATCAGACCAGGGCATACAGACTTTCGTCCCCCACTGACACCTGCCATGAAGTGGCTTTCGACCAATCCAGTGAGGATCTTCAGGTCAGCTTCTACATAGAGGCTGTTGATCTTTACTTCACTTCCACGATCAGTCTTTCCGAGGTAGGTGAGGTTGTCATCCTCTTTGCAATCGTGGTTGATAATGGAAATCCCATGCTCGAATACCCAGGGATCGATAATGCGCTCAATCTCATCATCGGTCATCGGGCGGTGGGTACCTGTAGCAATGAGTACTGTAAGATTCTCCCTCTTATAACCGGTTTCAAGCAGTACCTCGAGCAGGGGTACCAAGATATTTCCCTCTCCTTTGTAGGGGACGGGCCGGGTATTGTCAGAGATGACAATTACCGCCTTTGCCTGTGGGTTTGCATCAAGCTTGGCTTTGGCAATACTCTGGAAACTGTCAGATGCAATGGGATTGGCCAGTGCCTCAGAAACCGCCTGTTTTGGGTCACTGAGTGCCTTTGGTGCCTTCATTGCATACACTGTGGTATGTTCGGGAAGTTCTAGTTTCTTTCCTTGGCTGTCTATTGGGTTATGTACCAGCATGGTTGACTCCTTTAGCAAAGAAAGACGAGCGTTTGCCCGTCTTTCTTGATAATTGTATACAAAACGTGCACACTCAGCTTATAACTGTTGGCCTTTTGCGTCAACCGCAGGTTCAGCGCTTGTGGTAGGATGCTCGTTTACAAGTCCCCGCTTCAAATCCCACCTGTAGAAGAAATCGACCAGGAATGGAACCAGCAAGGCAGTAACGATGATAGAAGCAGCTACCTGAACGGTTGCCTTGTCTGCAAATGGGGCCCAAGCTGGGTCTACCAATGCAATGGCAGCCGGGGTGGCAATTGAGTTACCGGCAGAGGTACCGACAGCAGCACCGACGGCAGCAGTTCTTCTTGACTTCTTGGGAACCAACCACTTGAAGATGAAGTAGGAAGGAACACCGGTGATGATAAGGGTCATCAGACCAAGGACGATACCAGGAAGACCGGCTTCGATGATCGTCTGAAGACTCAGTCCCGCACCGAGAGGGAAGGCGAAGGTGAAGATTGCAATAAACATACCGGGCTTGAGGAACTCCCTGATTCTCTCATCAAGGTTACCAAGAATCATACCAACGATGATGGGAACAATGACTGCTACAAGACTCATGAGAGGAATGTTTGCAACTCCGGCAACACCCATGAAAGCCATTTCGAAGAAAGGTCCATCATTGGAGGAGATGACGGCGATTGCACCAACATCGGACTCATCACCATACTTGGAAGCAAGTGCTGTGTAGAGTCCACCATTACTGTTGGACATGGCACTGATCATGGCGAGCGGTGTGACACCGAGGAATGCAGCTTCAGGACCAGCAAGTTTTGCGAAGATAACGCCGAAACTTACACCGAAGAGAACCTTGCTGAAATTGAGGACCACTCCTTTATAGAGTGACATACCAGCAGTTCTGAACTGAATCTGTGCTCCACTGCAGAAAAAGAGCAATGCGATCAAGGTAAGTGCGCCTGACTTGAAGAATGCTGTGGTAAAACTACCGATCATCAATGCTTCAGGAAAGAATGTATTGGTCAATACACCGAGTACCAAAGGTACTACCATCAATCCACCAGGAATCTTGTTGATCGTCTCGAGAATTGGAACTTTTCCCATCTTCATGTTGTGAGTCTCCTTTTTTCTGTTTTGATTGCAAACTTGTTACACCTTATCATAGATGTCCAAAAAGTCCAGAAAAAAGAAAATCCTTTGACATTGTAAAAGAAATGCATCATATAAAAAGTATGAAAGAATGCATTTCTCTCCTGATCATAGTAATGTTCTGTGTGGTTCCCCTTTTTGCAAATGAAACCTTGCCGTTTCCTGAGGCGTATGGAGCGCAGCTTCCTAGCGATGCTTCGATTGGACAGATTGTCAGTGGCGAGGAAGGTAGTGCAGAAGCAATTACCAGGCAAGCATTGATGAACTCCTATGGGCCAGGATGGCTTGAGGAGTATGTCAGTGAGGTGCTGAGAAAGGCATTCACCAATACCTATGACCAACAGTTGGCTTCTCTGTTGCCAGCAAAGCAAGTGCAGGTAGGTAGGGCAGTGGTTCGATCAGACTTGTATGAGGTTCCGTTCTGTGTACATGAGCCAGACTACCAGTGGGGTACCATGGTCTGGAATCGTAGTGAAGATGAAAGGTGGGTGTTGCTTGCTATCCAGATAGAATCATCACTCTGAATCAGGTTCAAGATCCTGCTTCCTGATCACCAGGACATACGAATCGGAAGCCTCCACAGAAAAGGACTGGTATTGTGACTCTTTTGCGCGAAGATATTGCATCAGTACCGCGGGATCCACATCCAGATCTTCTAGATTGATGACAATGGCTTTCTGTTGGGGTTTGATGGTAATCTGGACATCTTCCATTTCCGTCCCATCAAGGAGAGGCCCTTCCCAGTGTTCTTCATCAGGGTTTATGGCAGGGGTCTTGCTGTAGACACCACAACTGGATACCAGTGCAATGGTACCCAAAAGCAAAAAGATGACTACAAACTGTACTAGGCGAGAGCGCAGCCTCATTGAACCCCTCCAAACAGACTCAGTGTATCCATAATGATAACAAAGGAGAAGAGGAAAGATTACAAAAGAAATCGAATGGAAACATTTCCTCAAATAGGGTAGAGTACCTCCCAAGAAGGAGTGTTTATGGCATTACTCGATATCTCCCTTTTTTCCGATACCCTCCAGCTGGATGTTTCTCTCACGGTCATCTATCCCCAGCGATGTGACCGCTCACCTGATATTCCTGGCGGTCCCTATAAAGTGCTCTACCTGCTGCATGGGATAAAGCAGAATGAACAGAGTTATGTGCGAAATTCGGCAATTGAACGGTATGTGAGAAATCTTCCCTTGGTGGTTGTGATGCCATCGGTTGGAAGAAGCTTCTACACCGACCAGGAACGTGGCTACCCCTATTTTACCTTCCTGAGTGAAGAACTTCCTCGGTTCCTCTCCTCTGTTTTTACCGTCAGTACCAAACGCGAGGATACCTTTATCGCAGGACTGTCGATGGGAGGATATGGGGCATTCAAGGCCGCTCTCACGCGTCCCGACCTATACAGCAGGGCTGCAAGCATGAGCGGTGCCTTGGACCTGGTGGCGCTGGCCAATACGCTTGGGGACTCAGTAAAGATTTTCCCACATGAGTGGGAGAATACCTTTGGCTCCTATGAAGTTAAAGACAGTGAACATGACCTGATGGCATTGTCTCGAAAGGAACTCTCTCCCAAGCCGTCATTCTATGTGACCTGTGGTGATGAGGATGCCCTGTTGCAGGATAACCTGCGATTTGTTGAGACATTGCAAGAGACCCATGACGTTATCTATGACCAGCACCCGGGAGGGCATACCTGGAAGTTCTGGGACAAGGCACTGAAACGTGTGCTGAGGTGGCTGCCTCTCTGATTAGGCTTTCTGGCCTGCAATGGCAAATGGTGTCTGATAGTCCACCCACCTGTCATCGAGTGTAAATACGATATCGGTGTCACAGAAGTTTGAATAGGAGTACATCGCCTTGATCATCTCCAGGCGGATTGCATCAAGCTGCTTTACCGGTCGCTCCTCAGAGAGGTAGACATAGATGACAACCATCAAGGAACGTCCCCGCTTCAATGCATAGACCTCTGCCTTTCGGAAGGCATATTTTTTCACGAAGCGGTTGGTGATTTTCTCCAGTGTTGCCTGTACCGAGATGGTAGGAGCTGCCCCCAAGAGTTCCCTGCTGTAGATAACCAGGTCCTTGATAAGCACTGGACTGAGGAAAGCCAGGAAAAGCACGGTAAGTGCCGGGTCAATGTAGTTGCTCAAGAATGCAAAACGTGTCTGCTTGATCAAGCCAACCATTCCTATTGCAAGCACTGAGGCAAGGGAGAGAAGGGTGTCCAGCAACCATGCCTTGCTCTCCGAGCGGAGGGTCGGGCTGCTCAGTTTTTTGGCCTTGTTTGCAAGGGCAAGCCAAACAACAAAACAGACAACCAAGGAAAATATCGAGACAGGAAAGGCAATTGAAAAGGTAATGGCATAACCACCACGGGTCATGGCAATACCAGCCATGGTTCCAATGGTTACGACCATGGTAAGCAGGACCAGGCTCCTCAAGACCAGGAAAAATGGTTCAAAAGCTCCATAACCGAAGGGGAATCGGTCATCGTCTTCCTTGAAAAGGAGGGTTACCACCCTTCCTGAGCCGATGATGAACATGCTTTGGATCAAGGAATAGAGTCCATCGAGAAGCATTGAGTTTGAGTTGGCGACAATGGAAACCACCAAACCGAGTATGCCGAATCCGAGGCAAACGATGGTAGTCACCCGTAGTAACAGTAGTTCTTGTTTTTTATTGCTCATATACAGTAATTGTTGCTATCAATCATGGCGTTCATTCGCCCGGGACCACCGTTTATGGTCCTACGTATAGGACAGATACTGAGTATCAAATCAGGTGATATGTTGATATATATTCTGAAGTATACAGGAATCCTTCATAAACCGCAAGCAATGCCCATAATTCGAATTATGAAAAATATATTGTGCAAAACACTTGTCAGTTAAACAAGAAATAGACTATTATTTGATACATATTCCTATGATAATTTTAATGAGGTAGACCATGCGCAAGGCACAGAGAACACTGATATTTTCCCTGATCTCTCTTACTATTGTAGCGAGCTTGCTCTCTTGCAGCAAAGCAGATCAAGAACAAGAAGTGAATGAACCATTGGAAGCAGTGAGTGCTGCCACCGATTATACCCAGGTTGTCTCTTCCTCTGTTGCAATCGAAGAGCGAGCACTGCGGGATCGTGTCATTGGCAGTGGTACGGTACAGGGCCAGAGGGAAGTGAGTATCAAATCTCGGCTGAGTGGAGAAATCCAAGAGATATCAGTTGACTTGGGAAGTACCCTGAAAGGGGGAGACACCCTGCTTACCATTGATGACACCATTGCCAAACTTACCCTCAGCCAGTTGGAATCGCAATACGAGAATGCAGTGAAGCAACAGGCTGTGAATGAGAAACTGTTTGCCAGCGGGGCAATCTCCCTCTCCCAACTCAACCAAGGGAAATCCAGTTTGGATGGGCTTTCAGCCCAACTTGAACAGGCAAAGAATAATGTAGCCAACTCCAGGATAACGACACCAATATCCGGAAGTGTTGCTGAGATAACAAAGCTGGTGGAAGGGGACCTGTTGCAAGCTGGTTCCCAGATTGCCCGAATCGTGGATCTCGATCATCTGAGGGTTACGCTCGCTATTGGTCAAGCTCAGCTTTTTCTTATCAAGGAAGGAGCACCGGCAGAGATCACCATACGCACCCCAACCGAAACCATTATTGCTGAGGGCAGGGTAAGCGCCATCAGTGCTTCATCTGACAGCAGAACCGGTAGCTGGGTGGTCTATGTGGATTTTGAGAATCCAAGACCAGATATGTTGAAAGCAGGAATTACCGCGGATGTAACCATCTTCAACACCGAGGCTCCCTTGTATACGGTGGTTCCCAACGGTGCAATGGTGAATCGGAATGGTAGGCAGTACATCTTTGTGGTTGACGGTTCCAATGCCAGTCTGCAGGAAGTGACCGTAGTTGACCAGTTTGGTGACCTTACCGCCATTGAAAGCAAGGATGCCTCTGTTTCCTTGATAGGGGAGCGAGTGCTTGTCAGCAGCCTCTCACGTTTGATCGACGGTAGTGCCATCAGCACTTCGTTGGAGTAGGAGGGCAGTATGGATAATCAGGACAAGCAGTTCTCCATCGGTAGGTTCTCGGTAACAAAACCGGTCTTGGTCAATATTCTCATGATCACCGTACTTGCTCTGGGTATTTTCAGTCTACTCACCTTGCCACAGGAACAGTTCGCAGAGGTACCTTTCTATTGGGTCAATGTCATTGTCCCCTATCCAGGTGTGAGTGCCCAGGATATGGAATCCTCAGTCACCATTCCCGTGGAGAATGCATTTGCCGGGATGGATCGACTCAAGCAGATCAGCTCAACCACCAGTGAGGGATTGAGTGTGGTCCGGGTTGAGTTTGATGATGGCATAGACGATACACTCTTCCGTTCTCTTTATCAGGATGCACAGACACGGTTCAGCCAGGTCAGTCTTCCTGAGGGGACCTTGCAGCCATTGCTGGATGATTTTTCCTCCTCTGACTTTCTGCCTGTCATCGAGGTGATTGTCAGCGGGAATATTTCCTACCAGGACATGCGTGAGCAAGCTCAGGAACTGCAAAACCGGTTTCTCAGCATTCCAGATGTTTCAGATGTGGAAATTGTTGGTCTCCCTGAAAGGCAAATCCAGGTTAAGTTGGACCCGACACTGCTCTCCTCAATGGGATTGAGTGTCAATGAGGTGGTTCGTTCTCTCTCAGGGGAGAACCAGCGCCTTCCAAGTGGAAGCCTCTCAACGGAGAGTCGCCAATATCTGCTTCGTACTTTTGGCTCCGTGGAGGGGGTTAGGGATATTGAATCCGTTATTGTCAGACGTTCCAACCAGGGAGAGGGACTTGTCCGTCTCTCTGATGTTGCAAAGGTCATGGATGGGTTTGATGAGGAAGCACCCTTGAGCCGGTTCAATGGGGAGAGTGCTGTCAGTTTGAAAATCACCAAGGTGGTGAAAGGTGATTCTGTGGCCATCGTTGATGCGGTCAGGCAGATTGTGGATGATACCCAACCTCGGGCAGGGGCAACCCTGACGCTGTTCAATGATTCCACAGTCCAGATTGCAAGCAGTCTCTCTGTGCTCTCCTCCAACGCCCTTATGGGTCTTTTATTGCTGGTTATCATTCTTTCTCTGTTCATTGGTTTCAGGAATGCATTCATAACCGCGCTCGGTATCCCGGTAACCTTTGCATTGACCTTCTTGGTGCTCGATCAGTTGGGGCAGACGGTCAACACCAATACCCTTTTTGGCTTGGTGCTGGTATTAGGTCTGATCGTCGACCACGGCATTGTAATCGTCGAGAACTCATACCGTCTCCAGCTCGCTGGAGTACCTCGGCATGAGGCAGCGATCAAGGGGGTCAACCAGGTGGTGTGGCCCATCATTGCCGCCACCGGAACCACCGTTGCAGCATTCCTCCCCCTTATGATTATTCCAGGGACCATCGGTAAGTTCCTCAGGGTCATTCCCCTCACTGTCACCATTGCCTTGATCGTAAGTACTTTCGAGGCCCTTTTCTTCCTCCCCAGCCACTATGCAGAGTGGGGCCCCAGGAGACTCAAGCAGGAGAAAGCAGGCAAACAACGCTTTGAGCGTTTCATCAACACCTATCAACGGGCGCTTGCATGGGCCCTGGATAGAAAGGGACGTTTCATACTCCTCATACTCATGGTAACTGCTGCAATATTCTCCTTGGTGGGTGGTTTGCGTCAGGACCTGTTCAGTGCAGAGGATTATAGTTATTTCAATATTGAGATCACCACTCCCCAGGGATCTACCTTGCGTACTACCAACAATGTGGTCTCTGCATATGAAAAGGTCCTCCTTGATAAGGTCGGGGATGGAGAGATTCTCTCCATCAGTGCCAATATCGGTGGGAATGAAGGGGGTGCTGAAAGTACCACCCAGGCAACCATCACGGTTGACCTTGCTGAGATGGATGAAGGGAGAACCAGAAGCATTGAGACCATCATTGATGAAGTGAAGAGGGAGACCTACTACATCAGTGGGGCAGAGCAGGTGCTCTTCACCAAAGCCCAGACAGGTCCTCCAACCTCTGCAGATTTCAGTTTCCGTCTCTCCGGTGATGCATATGAACCTCTCATAGAGGCTGCAGGCGTATTGGGCAATACCCTCTCCTCGATTGAGGGTGTGGAGAATGTCCAGAGCGATTTCATTGCAGGCAATCCCGCCCTCCGTATTGATGTTGACCAGGATCAGGCAACCCGGTTGGGAATCGGTGTTTCTACCATCGCCAGTTACTTGCGTGTACGTTTTGAAGGACAGAACGTTGGAACGTTGTTCCTGGAGAATGAAGAGATTGATATGGTCGTCCAGTTTGATAATGGTGGAACGGAGCGCTTTGAGGATCTCCAGCAGATTCTCATACCCACTGATGATGGCAGGCTCGTGCCATTGAGCAGTGTTGCAACCATCTCATTGGAGAGCTCCATTGGTTCCATCAGGCGTGTGGAAGGAAAGCGAGAGATTACCGTTACCGCGGATGCACTCACAGGGGTTGATCAGAATGTGGTCAATGACCAGATAGTGCAACTCTGGGATACCGATCTACGCAATCGATACCCCTCGGTTGATCTGGTGGTAGGTGGCGAGTTCAGTGATTTTTCCAACCTCCTAATTGATATTCTCCGTATCTTTGTGCTCGGGATATTCCTGATGTACTTGATCCTTGGTACCCAGTTCAACAGCTACAGCCAACCATTCCTGATTTTGCTTAGCGTTCCTTTTGCCTTTATCGGGGTGGTGCTTTTCCTCTTTGTCTCAGGCACTCCTCTTTCAACAACCGTAATCTACTCAGCAGTTGCCTTGGCTGGCATCGCGGTAAACGATGCCATCGTCCTGATCAGTTTCATCAATGAACTGCGCGCAGAAGGGAAATCTGTAGCTGAGGCGATTGTAGAGGCTGCAGGGACTCGTATCCGACCAATCCTCCTAACCAGTCTTACCACCATAGCAGGACTGCTTCCCACAGCAATCGGGATAGGGGGATATTCCGTTGTATGGTCACCAATGGCCTCCACCATCATGGTAGGCTTGATCTTCTCCACGTTGAGCGCGCTGTTTGTACTACCCTTGCTCTACGCTTCATTTTACAAAGACACCCGGAGGAATGCTTAATGAAACGATACCTACCAATTATGATACTCTTACTGTCTGCGCTCTCATCCCTTGCTGCCTCCTCCTATCCTGATCTTACTCCTGTGGATTTGGCAGGGGAGTCTGAACTCCCCTTGGAGGCTGAAGCAATTGATGCATTCCTTGATACCTGGAGAGAGGAGGCACATCCAACTACTTCCAGTTTGCTGGAGCAGCTGGAAACAAAACTGAAAGAGAATGACTGGCAGCTGCAGCAGCTCTCAGATGTAGTTGGCATCCAGGAAGCACAACTGGAATTCTCTCTCTCCCAGGGCCGGCCCACATGGGGAGTGAGTGCAACTCCCTATACCTACAATGACATGACCGTGCAGACTGGAGCTTCTCCTCCTGCTCCTTCTGTTGTAAGAACCAAGAGCCACTCCTTCCAGGTAGGGGGAACCCTCACTGATACCCTCTCTACAGGGGCGACCTTGCAGCTCTCCGCTAACCAGAAAAGCTCGTACAGCATGACCAGTACAAAAGATGCCTGGACACAGACACCCACCGTTTCCCTCTCCCTTCGCCAACCACTTTGGATCGGGGAGGGATTGGTTGACCTCTCCTACCAGGACAAGCAGGTGGAGAAACAACGTATTGCTCTCTCTGATGCCATCTACTCCAAGGATGGACTGCAGCGTGCGCTCATCCTGCAGAATATTCGCCTCCTCTTGCTCCGTCAGAGCTTGCTGGAGAACCGATATATACTCTCTGCAAGAGTCAGCTTGGCCGATACTGCAAGAAAGAGGGCCAAAGAGGATTTGGACGAAGGCCTTATCAGCCGCCAGGCGTATGAGAGCAGCCAGCTTGCCTACCAGCAGAGCCTGAGTGCTTACCAAGCAGTGAATCGCGAACTTGATACTCTTTCGGTTACCTTAAAGCGGGTATGGGAAGATGATCTCCCCCCGCAGGTATCAGTTACTGACTTCAACCCCGTTTCCCTCATGGAAAATGGGTATGACCTTGAAGCACTGTTTTCACGATATCTATCCCAGGACACTGCCTACCAGCAAGCATTGTTGGAGATGCAGAAGGCAACCATCGAAACTGGGATGTTTTCTGTGCAGGATGCTCCAGCCCTTCAGTTGAGCTTCCAGATGAGTCCTTTCTACTCCCCAAGTGATGGTAATTCGTTCTTTTCATCCTTTGGTGAGCTTTTCTCAGATGCCAACCCTCAGATGACTTTCTCCATAGCATTCAGTGCAACTGATCTGTTCAGGAAATCATCCTCATTGCAACAGTCACTTGCTCAGGAAGCACTGGACTCTGCGAAGGCTGGTCTTGAGATCGCCTATGCAGAAGCTGAGGATACCGTACAGGAAATTGAGCAGGAAATCGTTGGGTATCTCTCTGATCTGGGTGTCCAGCTTGCTGACTACCGGTTAAAAGAAGCATTGCTTTCCAGTGAGCAGATACGATTCGAGGCATCGATAAGTGACAAGCAATCCCTTCTACAGAGGGAGTTGGACTGGTACCAGGCAGCCTTTACTGTGCTAGGGACACTCAGGGAGTTGGAATTTCTCTATCTCCAGATGCGCCTACAGGGGTTGCTAGGATAGTTCACTTTCCTTGAGCGCTGCCTTATGGCGGTACATCGCTTTGTCAGCAAGGGTGAAGGCATCCCGGATTGATTTGCCTTCATCGTTGCTTGACTCTGCATATCCCCATGCAACATCGATAGGATGGGCAAGCTTGGTATTGGCTTCCAGCAGCTTCATTTCAAATTGTTCCATCCTGGATTGTCTCTTGCCTATCTTGGCTCTGGTAAAAATTACACAGAACTCATCACCACCAATCCTGAATACTTTTCCATCAGGTGAGAACGCTTTATTGAGCAACTCTGCCAAGGATAAGAGCAGGTGGTCTCCCTCATGGTGTCCCCAGGTATCATTGACTCCTTTAAGGTTGTTCATATCAAAGAGTATAAAGACCAGCTCCTGGTTTCTTTGTTCTGCTATAGCCAGCATCCGTTCAAAAGCAATACGGTTTCGTGCCTTGGTAGGCAGGTCGAAATCGAACTTTGCTTCCTGCACGATAAGATAGTACAGCAATAGTGCCGTTGCAATGGAACTGGTGATATAGGAGTCCTCTAGGTAGAAAAACTGGATAATTGTTGCAATGATGGGCAAGCAATAGACCAAGGCAACCAGGAACTTGCTTGGGAATATTGTAGTATGCCTCATCCTGAAGAGCTGTATAAGGATGAGGATGTAGTAGGAGTAAGAGATACAGGTGGTAACATAGAAGAAGGGTCCCCTGATATACTCGTTGGAGGTATTCACAGAGAAAAACCAACCGTTCTGTATCGAGAGAATCGCCAGTATAGCGTTCAAGGCCAAGGGGGTATAGAGAAGTCTTTTTATTGTCTTTCCATACTCACTATACCCAAGATACCAGAGGATGATGAGTGAAACTGCTGGAATTAGGATGAAATAGACCGTGTTGGAAAGCAAGTGGATAATAATGGCATACGCAGCTGTACGACCTGCCATGATGTACCCCAGCACTTCAACAGCCAGCAACGCGAGGGTAATGTAGGAGGCAAGGATATAGTACCTATTCTGCCTTGACCCACTGAGATGTCGTGTAGCCAGGTAAATAGTAAAGAACAAGGGAACCATGCTGAAGATATCTACAATGATAAGTGGGTTCATGTCGGCTCCTTGGAAAAGTCTTCACGCAAATGGTATACGCTCGGTATGGCATTTGCCTACAAAAAAAGCCGCAAGAACACAAAAAAAACGCAAGAATTTTTGTAATCCTTGCGTTGCTATTTGTTTTAATGAAAATTATTGCATCTGCCAGGCAAGTCCTGCAGAGAAAGTCAGGCTTGCAATATTGTTCTTGGTGTAGGCCTCAGTGGACTCTGTCCAGTTGCTTGCATCATTCTCGCTCTCCCCATCTGCAGTCCCTCCGAAGAAGCGTGCATTGGCAAAGAGGGAGAAGCCATCCTCTATCGCATAGTCCATGCGTAGGGAGGCATCCAATATTGACCCCTCAAACGCATAGTCAGCTCCATTGATATAGGCAAGGTTCGCGTATGATCCTGCGATATCGGCACTGAGGGTCAAGCCAAAGGGGAAGCGGTACTCACTGTAGATGGCCAGGGCTGGAACCAGCCCTACGTTCTGACTCACAAAGTATTCAGCTGTATCAGTTCCGTCATCATACATCTCCCTGAACTGGATGGATGCATTCCTGATCTGCAGGGCAAGGCCGACTCCAAGATACGCCTCTTCATATTTCCCAAGCAGGTCATAGGTGTAGGTGGCTCGGTAGAAAGGGAAGCTGTAGGTCAGTTCCATGGGACCGTTGAAAGTATGGCCGCCAATCTTTACATTGTTGTCTTTAAAATCAACTGCGGTATCAAGCTGCAATGGTTGGTAGGTGAACCAGAGACGATGTTTATCCTCAATTCTTGCCCCGACCGTGTAGCGGCTGAAGGGGTAGAGGTTGTTTTGTCCGCCTTGCTTGATGAAATCGAATTCGTCTCCTGCTGCCCCGTTTTGGAAAGTATGGTGCAACAAGCCAATGGTTCCTTGTTCTGTCTCCACGAACGGGGTGAAGGAGAATGCAAAGAGTGAGAGAGCAGAGAAGGAAAGCAGTGTAAGCGTCAGGATTAGTTTCTTGTTCATAATATCTCCTATTTGATACCAATAATATAAAAAGAAATTATATTTTGATCAATATAACTGTTGGCCTAGATTCAGGAAAATATGCCACAATCCAAATGTTTGGCGGCGTAGATACCAAAAAGCATATAGCAACTGGTAAGTATGAAGATAAGTGGAAACCCTAGGGAGGGGAGCAAGAGACCAGCAAGCATGGGGTAGAGGATATTCATCAAGGCACCAGCACCGCCAATTCCAAAATAAATTGGGCGGTTCTCATTGTTGGAAATTTCCAAAAGAATCCCCACGGTAAGTATGTGATAGAGAGCACCGGTAGCTCCTCCGATCATGAAAGCAAGTGGGTAGAGTAGTGGGGTTGCTATCAACAAGAGAGCAATGATCGGGGTGGAGACACCGAGAAGGATGAAAAGATAGATAAGCGGGCGATAGCGCTGTCCCTTGCTGAACAGGTTGGTCAGCATGGTTGCAAGAAGGGAACCGGAAAGCTGGAACAACAGGAAGGTTCCCGTTCTTCCTCCATCCAATCCATAGCGTTGATTTGCCAGAACCACCAAGAATGGCAGGGTAGAGAGGATAACCCCTGAGGTATTCACCAAAAGCAGATAGAGCCTGACATTTCGGTCTTCCTTGATGGCATGGGCAAACATACCCAGTCTTTCTCCTAGAGTCTGTTTTTTTTGCTGGGGAGGTTCTCCCTCTTTCAGCATCCAGAAGCCACTGGTTGCCAGGAGAAGAAGCAGACTTGCCATAAGGAAAAGCAGGCTGTAGCTGTCGGGGTAGGAGAGGTAGGAGAGTACAAGCTTTACCACAACTGAACTGATGATCAATCCAATACTGGTAATCAGTTGTTTCTGGGTGAGTAGTTTCTTTCGTTGAGGTTTTTCAATCGTGCTTCCAAGAATATCGGTGTAGGCGATGTTTGCCCATGCACCGCTGAAGGAGAATACGGTGATCAAGAAGAGAATAAGCCATATTTTCCAGGTGGCAGGGGATCCAAGGTTTCGCAAGAATATGCCAAGGCTTGCAAGTGCAGCAACCCTGAGGTAGATTCCCCCAAGGAGGGCCGGTTTCTTGTGCTTGAATCCCATGATAAAGGTAGCAAACAACAGTTGCATGAAGCTACCGAATCCCACCATGATGGCAGTCAGGAGTCCTAGGTGAAAGGTAGTAGCCCCAGTTTCGCTTAGCATGGCTGGGGCGACGGTATTCACATCTATGAAACTCATGGTAAGCGAAAGGAACAATGCATGGATCATGAAAGAGCGATAGTTGGTAATCCTCATCAGTACCCCCTCCCTAATTTGAATATAGCAAAGTAACTGGCCTTTGGGTATTAAAATGATGAGGGGGCTTGGAGCCCAACAGGTGATTAATCATGAAAAATACGATGGGATGCCTGCAATACCTCTTCTGTAGCAGGACTGATTTTTGTATACACCTCTCGATTGATTCTTTCATACAATGCAACATTTGCCTTATCTGGGAGGAATGTGTCCCGTACTCTCACCATATGCTCGATAGCCGATGCCCTGTCGGGATATATCCCGAGTGCAAGAGCGGTGCAGATGGCCGCCCCCATACTTGCTGACTCGTTGGTTTGGTTCCTGTGGGCAGGTACGCCAAATACATCTGCGAGGATCTGCATGAAAAGTTCCCCATTGGAGCCACCGCCACTTACAATAAGATGTTTGATCTCAACTCCCATCTCATCACACATCGCCTGAGCATGGTTCTTCATGGTCATCGAGATGCCTTCAAGCACAGAGCGGAACATGTGTTTTCCCTTATGCTTGCCATTGAAGCCGATCATGATGCCCCTTTCCCATTGCTGGGTGGGCCGGGCAAGCCAATGCAAGATGGTGTACAGTCCGTCACAACCAGCGCTTACGTCCTTACCCAAGACATTCAGATACGCTTCTGGAGACATATTATGCTCCTTGGCTGATTCTACCAATCCTGTTCCCATCAGGTCCTTGATCCAGGTGACGGTCGCCATTCCCCTGCGAATTCCATTGCTTTCATAGAGGAATTCACCGGGTACTGCCCCTGGATTGCTCCAATAGTACGTTGCATCCTCTTGGTACGTGTCTCCTACCATCATACTGGTGATGTAGGTTCCCAGTGACACAAGAACGGTTCCTTTATCAGCCAATCCAGCACCAAGGCCTTCCACTGCCTTGTCATTTGCAGTAGAAACAACCGGGATTCCCTCAGGAAGTCCAGTAGCCTTGCTTGCCTGTTCAGTTACCGAGCCGAGAATGGTAGATGGGTCAACCAAATCGAAGAGCATATCCCGTGGAGTAGAGTAGGAGTCGAAGAGCTCACCATCCGGGTACCATTGAAGGGACTCTGGATTGATGGGCCAGGGACCGACGTAGTTAGAGCGGGTATCCCTTGTCTCTCTGGTAAGTCGATGGGTCAGATACCCGGTAGCAGTGGTAACATACCGAACCTCATCATCTTCATGTTCATATGGATAGGAAAGGCGGATATCCATCCAGCTCTGCACAGGCGAAGCCAGACTTCCGTCCTTCTTAAGGAGGGCACGGCAGCAACGGATGGATCCCAAACCGATTCCAATGATATCTTCCATGTTCCCCTGGAAGGCCTGGAGCATGCCCTTGCAAGCTTGCTGCAGGCTATCCCACAAATCATCATCAGGATGTTCAGCCTTACCCTCTCCATAGAGATGGATTTCCTTGAGCGGCACGGTATTTGAGCAGATTTCCTCCCCAAGGGTGTCAAACATGGTCACCTTGGTACTTTGTGTGCCTCCGTCAATTGCTACTATGTACTGCTGTTTCATACTCTCTTCTTTTTTCTTTGCTCTTTCCTGAGAACTAACGTATCAGGAAACCACCGTCGATGGTAAGAACGGTTCCATTCACATAGTTGGAAGCATCGCTGGAGAGATAGATGCAAGAACCCATCAAGTCTGTTGCTGTTCCCCATCGATTTGCAGGAATGTGGGAGACGATCACCTCATTACGTTTCTGGTCGCTGCGGGTTTTCTCAGTCAATTTGGTTACAAAATACCCAGGAGCGATAGCATTGACCTGGACATTGTATTCTGCCAACTCATCACTCATAGCCTTCGTCAAACCAACGATACCATGTTTTGATGCAGCGTATGCTGGTGACCAGCGTCCACCGAGAAAGGCATACAGGGATGCAATATTGATGATCTTTCCACTTCTTTGCCTGATCATATGGGGTGTTACCTCATGTATCATCTCAAAGGCAGCGGTTAGATTCACCGCAATCATCTTGTCCCAGTCACTGCGATTGAATTCAGTGACATCCTCCTTGTTTATGCTGATACCTGCACAATTGACCAGGATATCTATACTGCCCCACGTATTGATGCAAGTATCGACTATACGTTTGCATTCACCCTCTTCGGTGATATTACTGTGAATATACTGATAAGCAACTCCGCAATCTTCAACCCACTGTTTTGTCTGTCCATCTTCTTCCATGATGCTGGCTACCATGACATTTGCTCCAGCTTTCGCCAGAGCTACTGAAAGGGGTTGCCCAAGACCGGTGTTCCCACCAGTGACAACGGCATTTTTCCCTTTCAAGGAAAAGAAATCCATGGTGAAGTCAGGTATATTCATTCGCTCTCTCCTCTGTCTGTTGTACTCTGATCGAACGTTGTTTGCTCGTTATGTAAAGCAATCTTCTGTAATAGTTTTTCTATAAACGTCTTTGCATCCCCGACAACCACCACATCTGATATGCTGCAAATGGGTGCGTCAGGACTCGTATTCACTGAGAGTATCGTCTCCACATTCTGCAATCCTTCCACATGCTGGATAGCCCCATCGATTCCAATGGCGATATACAGACGAGGACTGACAATCTTTCCTGATTGTCCTACCTGAATGCTACGGTTGGCAATCCCTTGGTCGACGAGTTTTCGGCTTGCAGATACTTCACCACCCAATTTTTTCGCCAGAGTTTCCAGCATCGGGTATGCCCTCTTGGCACCACCACCACCTGAGATAAGCACACCGCTATCTCGGATATCATAGGAAAGGGGTCTCTGCCTCCTCTCCAGCGGGATTAGTGAGGAGGGCGATGCAATCTCGCCTTCATAGTGCTGTACTACAGTTTTCACCTGTGACTTCAGCTCCCAGGAGAATATGCCTGGCTTGATGCTCAGGATAATTGGCCTCTCACTCTTCATTGCGATACCTGCCAGCACATTTCCTGAATAAGCTGTACGCACAAATTCCAAGTCCTCTCCGTGTCTTTGGACATCGTTTATCTCAGCAACAAGGCCAACCCCCATCCGTCTTGCAACTCGGGGAGCAACCATTCTTCCTAGCCATGTACCTGGAATGAGAATGGAGTCAAAGGAATGGTGCTCGTGAAGGTCGAAGATGATGGCACAGATATGCCGTGCATCTTCCTTGACGATTTTCTCATCTTTGACAAGGATGATGGTATCAAAACCCTCAGGCAGCGATTCTTGGTCGGATGAGAATGCAAGGAGCCAAGACTCGCTGTTCTTCTCACCATAGATGCGTCGGTTTACCTCAAGAAGTGCATCGCTCCTCTTTGGGTCTTCCGTATCCTGCAGGATCAAGGTTCGTTTCATGCTACACAAACCCCCTTTCCTTGAGATAGGAGAGTACAAAGTCGATCCCCTCGTCGTCCGCTTCAACCACTGTTTTCTTCCGTTTCCGGCTCTTTGCCTCGTAGGTGTTGACCACCTTGGTCAAAGAGCCCTCCAAGCCCACGCGGGAAGGGTTTAAATGCAGTTCCTTGTTGGTGAGTATGGTTAGTTTGTCTGATACATCCCGTTGCAGGTCTGCATAGGAGGGATAGGGGAGTTTGCACGTACTGCTTCTGGAGAGGCTCAACACACCAGGGAGTTGCATCGACCAAGTGGTGGTCTCTCTTTCCCCTTCAACAGAGAATACTGCAAGACTGCTGGTTGTATGATCAATGTCTATCTCATTGACATCGAGCATATGATCAAGGTCGAGCATTTCAGCAATCTGAGCAGGAACCTGAGATGTAGCACCGTCGAGCGACCGACTTCCGCTCAAGAGTACGTCAAACGCTTGGCTCTTGAGATACGAGCCCAATACTTCACTCGTTGCATAAGTGTCACTCCCGGCAAAAAGAGGGTCACAGATCAGTATACCCCGGTCCACTGGAAGCCTGAGCAGGTCGTGCATATGAGGAATCACATTAGAGGGTGCCATCGAGACCACTTGGAGATGGGATTCAGGGTGCTTCTCCTTTACCTTGAAGGCAAAGGAGAGCGCGCATACATCATCCGGGTTCAACACCATCCTGGTGTGATTCCTTACCATGCTACTGGCCTCATAGTCATAACCGAACCCTGTAATGTCTGGGACGAATTTAACCAAGCATATGATGTTCATAGTGACACCAGGTTATTGGTACTTCTTACCTTCTTCCTGTGGGAAGATGGTACCAAAGTTCATGATGCCGTTGGGATCAAATGCCTC
Source organism: Sphaerochaetaceae bacterium (assembly GCA_028532765.1). Taxonomy (GTDB): domain Bacteria; phylum Spirochaetota; class Spirochaetia; order Sphaerochaetales; family Sphaerochaetaceae; genus Sphaerochaeta. Next base: position 78,212 of record JAQQAR010000016.1, read on the forward strand.
TTTCAGTTTCTCCAGCATATAGTAGGCGGAACCATGCTCCTGTTCGGTCCATTCATTGCGGAATTTGCCAATTCCATGATGGTGACACATTGACCCGCCAAGCTTGAGGGTTTCCTCGACAATGATCCGTTGCATTGGGTGGTGGTATACACGCATTTCATCCTCTGGTGCACAATGGATATCGTAGTTGTACACGAAGTACATGTTGGTTCCGTTGATGTAGCTATGGGAAGAGTGACCGCCAAGCATGGTCAGATCATGGAAACGTGGATACTCTTCCTTCACGCGCTTCATGACATTGTAGTAGATCTTTGTGATCGTACCCCAGTCTGCAGAGATTTCGGTGGTGAAGCCGGAGTGGCTGTCATGTTCTTTCATCCCTTCATACTCATCGTCTATGTCTTGCTGGGACCAGTTGAGGTTGTTGAACCAGTTTTCAATATGTTTACTGTCAACCTGTTCGATGATGCCGTCCTTGAATTTCTCGACAGCCTGTTCGATTGCCTCTCCTGTAGCTTTTACAATTCCCTCAGGGCCTTCTGCCATGAACAGCAGTACGCACTTGTTCTTGTGGAAGTGGTAGAAATGCTGTGCAGCATCTTCCTCACTGTAGGTACGGGCAACAGAGGGTCTGAAGCCGTTTACCATGACTTCCCTCAACACCTTGATGCCGGTATCAACATCCTTGATGAGATACCCATAGAACTTGTTGTTGTCAGGATAGAGTTTGAAGATCTTTACCGTTACTTCGGTGATGTAGCATAGTGATCCTTCACTGCCAATGGCAATATGCCGAATATCGGGACCACCTGAACGTCGGGGAACATTCTTAATTCTGGAGATATGTCCGTCTGGGAATACGCACTCAAGTCCGACTACCATGTCCTCGATTGCCCCATAGAGGGTGGAAAACTGTCCAATACTCCGGGTTGCGACCAATCCACCCAGTTTTGCTACAGGCTTTGACTGTGGTGAGTGGCCGGTGGTAAAACCTTCCTTTCTCAGGGCATCTTCCAGTACTTGCAGGGGAACTCCCGCCTGTACGGTTGCCTGCATGTTATAGGTATCGATATTGATGATACTATCCAAGTTCAGGGCATCTATGACGAGTGTCTGTTCCTTCCAGTTCTCAAGACCACCCTCTGTTGCTGTTTTTCCTGCACGGGGGATCACGTTGATCTTATTGGTATTGCAGAACACAAGCAGGTCGCGAACCTGCTGGGGAGAGTCGGGGTAGACGATTGCCAGCGGGGAGGGCACATCGAGTACGTTCCTTGCTTTTGCATATTTCTTATATCTATCTGCAGATGCATCATAGAGATCTTCACTGTTGGTGTTGATCTGGGTAGGTTTCAGCATTGTTTTCAACTGTTCAAGAATCTTTTCGTTATTCACATATTCCTCCAAAGGTCTAGGCGACAAGTCCAAATAGGTATCTGAACCCTCTGTTCTTAGGGTAAAGGGCATTGTATGTAATGTCAATGAATATGGAAAAATTTCTAGTTATAAGAAAATAAATTACAATAAAAGGAAAATTTTCCATATTTATACTGGTTATTGGCCCAGTTTACCTTTACACTCCTTGTATGAGTGTTTACACTGATTATAGTTGTAAAAAGAAGAAGGACACACTGTTTTGAATACGATTGACTTACATACATTGAATCCCCTGGAGCGACACATCCATGAGGTCTTGCTTGCCCAACGTGATACGCATGGTACCTTACGCATCACCCAGGCTGCTGAGATATGCAATTGCTCAGTATCGAAAATCTCAAAGTTTGTAAAAAAACTTGGATTTCATAATTATAAACAATACATGGAATTTTTGAGTGGGAAGGATGTGATCGGATATACCTCAACAAACGAGATACAGCGTATACGTTCTTTCCTCGATACCTTCGATTCCCAACTGGTGGACGATCTTCATTCCATGATACTGGATCATAAAAAACTGGTCCTCTTTGGCTATGGGCCTTCCTTGCTCTGCGCGGAATACTTCGCCTATCGGTTCAGGAACTGTACCGATATAACGACCATGGCTGTTTCTGACCCCATTGCGGTCAAGAATATGGTGGATGAGACAACGCTGCTTGTCATACTGACAGAAACCGGTCGTTTTCACTCCTTTCAGGATGTATACTCTACAGCTAAGAACAAAGGGTGTGATGTGATCATCATTTCAGAGGAATTCAATACGGAACTGGTCACCCAATGTGACAAGATTTTCTATTTGGCACAGCATGCTCAACCAGAGTATTTGCAAGCTTATGAGAAATCGCGAACCACGTTCTTCATTTTTCTTGAGGAGGTCATCCAACGGTTTCTTCCTCATCAATCCTAAGAGGACGCAAATCGTTTCAATATCAGGAGGGGACAGTATGAGTACAATACCACGAACAATGAAAGCGGTTGTTACTAAATCCAATGGGGGGTATGAGCAATTGCAGTACCAGGATGTTCCTGTTCCCGAGCTTCTTCCTGGTACGGTTTTGCTGAAAGTTCTTTCAGCCGGAGTCAACAATACGGATATCAATACCCGTTTGGGGTGGTATGCTTCCAAGGTAAAGGAAGGAACCCTTGCACTCTCCTCAGGGGAAATAGATGGCAGTATGGATGGGGGATGGAAGGAGAAGACTCCTTTTCCTCTCATCCAGGGAACGGATTGTTGTGGACGCGTGGTAGCTGTAGGAAGTGGACAGGATGCACACTTGCTAAACTCGCGTGTCCTTGTTCGTCCTTGTATGAGGAGCTCTGGTTGGGAATCACTGGAGACCATATGGCTGGGCTCTGACTGCGATGGCGCGTTTGCTGAGTATGTACGAGTTCCTACTCCAGAGGTGTTTCCTGTTGACTGTGAGTGGAGTGATGAGGAGCTGGGAACCATTCCCTGTGCCTATGGTACCGCAGAGAATATGTTGCATCGCGCCTCTGTACAGGAAGATGATATCGTACTGGTGCGTGGTTCTTCTGGTGGGGTGGGCTCTGCGGTTGTCCAACTTGCTGGGCGCCGGGGTGCACGGGTGATTGCTGTTACCAGCAAAGGAAAGAAGAGAGAGGTTGCTTCTCTCTCTGTGGAGAGGATACTTACACACGAGGAGCTTGCTAGTGGAGTCCTTCCATCAAATTCTGTTGATGTCGTAGTTGATAATGTAGCTGGTCCAGACTTTGGTGAGATGCTGAACCTGCTGAAGAGGGGAGGGTGTTTGGTAACCTCCGGTGCTATTGCGGGTGCACAGGTAACCATTGATTTACGATCACTTTATCTTAAGGATTTGAGACTCATTGGCTGTACTGCTTGGGATGAACCGGTATTCAGAGATGTTATCTCCTATATCGAACAGGGCGAGATCCGCCCACTACTTGCAGGAGTATTTCCCTTGGAAGAGATAGCAGCAGCACAACAGGAATTTTCCCGGAAGCACCATGTTGGGAAACTGGTACTGGTTCCTATGCAGGTGTAGGAATGGTCAATGATCGCTCATTGAAATAACTTCTCTGTAAAGAACCAATTCTGACATGGTGTTACTGCTTTGTTGTATAAAATCTTTACTGCAGAATACAAGAAAAGAAAGCAAAAAATTTCCTCCAGAATAAGCTTTCCTCCCAACAACTACAAGTTGATGTGATTTCAGGAGCAACGTACAGCAGTGTGGTGATACTTAAGGCAGTCGAGTCGGCGCTTATGGGCCAAATAACACGCTAATTTCTTCTCTTGTAACACCAAAAATCATGACAAGACAGGAAAAAGATTGAGAATCGCTTTGGATTGGGGTATGCTAGGAGTAGTAAACAGCGTATAAGGTTCCCTCTTGGGCAACGATACATAGATAGGAGAAGCTATGAACACAAGCTACGAGAAAGAGCGTCTGAAAAAAACTACTATCGTCTATCTAGTGGTTATGGTACTTATCGTTGTGTTGATTCTGCTTGCAGTGCAGGACACACAGGTCAAGACTGTCGCTGTTATTTTGGTCCTGTTGGTAGGAGCTGCTGCAATTATTGTGCAATGGCTGTTACTTGGAAAGAAAGGTGATGCAACGAAGATGCAAGAACCGGTTAAACCTGTACAGAGTGCACCAAAAGCAGAAAAGCCTGTTCAGAAAGCTAGCTCACCAGTACCTCCCAAGCAGGAGAAGAAAGAGGAAGCCCCAAAAGAGGAAGTTTCTACCAAAACCGGGTCACAGTGTGAGACTGCTGGAGTCTATCACTGCTTTGAACATCCCGACAAGACGGTCACCATGGAGGAAGGTAAGCGCTTCCCACCATGCAGAGGGGATGATAAGGGACATAGTGCTACCTGGGTCCTGGAGTCATAAGGCATTTCTTACTATATCTTTTTGGAGAAGTTCATGAACCCAATTCGCGCCGCATTGCTGGGCGGGGGGAGTAGGGGTCGGTATGTGTATGCCGACTACGCAAAAACGCGACCACAAGATCTTCGAATAACAGCCATTGCAGAACCTGATTCACAGAAGCGTACTACAATTGCAGAGGAGCATGCAATTCCATCTTCTCTTGTAGTATCCGACTGGAAGGATTTATTTCCCTCCACACACCAGGATTTTGATGTCATTATCATTGCAACCCAAGATGCAATGCATTTGGAGCCTCTTCTCAAGGCAATTGATGAGGGATATCCAGTACTCTGTGAAAAACCGGTTGTTCCTTCTTTGGGTGAGCTATCCCAGATTGCAGAAAAAGCAAATCATACCAAAAGCCTGGTAAGTATCTCACATGTACTGCGATATACTCCGTTCTTCACCAAAATCAAACAACTCATCGAGGAGAAGTCCATCGGTGATCTGATCGGTATCGAATTGCATGAGAATGTAGGCCATATCCATATCTCGCACAGCTATGTGAGAGGAAACTGGAGGAAGAGAGAAGAATCCAGTCCTATGATCCTTGCAAAAAGTTGTCATGATATGGACATTCTTCGCTATCTTGCAGGGAGTTCTTGCGAAACGCTCTCCAGCTATGGTGATCTGTTCCATTTCAAACAAGATAATGCACCCGAGGGAGCTCCTCCACGATGTACTGATGGTTGCCCTGTGCTTGAACAGTGTCCCTATGCTGCCCAGAAGATCTACTTGGGTGAGAATATTCTCTGGCCTGTGAATGTCATTACCACTGACCTCTCCTACGAGGGGCGGGAGAAGGCGTTGAAAGAAGGTCCCTATGGGAGGTGTGTATACCACTGTGACAATAATGTGGTTGATCACCAAAGTGTAAGTGCACGGTTCTCCAATGGCGTTATCGCAAGCTTTACCATGTCTGGATTTACCATGGATACACATAGGAGTATACGGGTAATGGGGAGTAAGGCAGAACTTAAAGGGGACATGGAGAGTGGTGAGATTACCATTGATGTTTTCTCGACCAAAGAGCGTATTACTTATCAGCTCAATACGAAAAGAGATGGCCACGGGGGAGGAGACGAGCACCTGATTACTGATTTCATCGCACGTGTTCGTTCTTTGGATATACATAGTACCAGTGATCTTTCCTCCTCGTTGGAAAGCCATTTTATGGCATTTGCAGCCGAAGAAAGCCGTCTCTCTGGGGGAGAAAAAATTGACCTTGCCTCATTTCAGAAGCAAGGTCGTATTAGACTCCTATCTTAGGCAATCTGTTTCTTGTGCTTCCAATAGAACTGGAAGAGTACAACTAGAACCGCCAAAGAGAAACCGATTATATCCTGTACCACGTTAGCAGAGATTAAGAGCAGGGCTCCCAAGAAGGCCGCAATACGTACAGGCCAAACCATGTCTTTGAACAGATATCCCTCTGTTGCCATACCGATCAAGAGAACTCCCAAGATGGCGGTAATTGCTACCCGCAGCGCAACCAGCGGCGTTACATCAATGAGCAGCAGTGCTGAGTTGTAGATGAACATGTAGGGAACGATAAAGCCAGCCAGTGAGAGTTTTACCGATTGTATGCCTGTCTTCATGGGATCTCCGCCACTCAAGCCTGCTGCTGCAAATGATGCAAGAGCAACCGGAGGGGTGATGTTGGCAAACATCGCAAAATAGAAGACGAACATATGGGCTGCCAATGGGGGGATGCCAAGCTTCACAAGGGCCGGAGCTGCCATGGTAGCGGTAATCAGGTACGCCGGTATGGACGGAAGTCCCATACCGAGTATCATACAGGTGATCATGGTGAGGAAGAGAGTCAACATCAGGTTGGACTGTCCAAGCTGGATGATGGCATTGGCCATATTAAGACCAAACCCAGTAAGACTAACCACACCAATGATGATTCCCACCACAGCACAGGCAACGGCTACAGAAACTACAGCCCTGGTACCTTCAGAAAACGCATCGAGAATCTGGCGAAGTGTCATCCTGGTTGTCTTTCTTGCCATACTGACCGCGATGGTAGCAACTATTGCCCAGAAGGCGGAGAAAATAACTGTGGCTCCACTGAAAAGCAGCATGTAGAGCAGAAAGGCGATGGGAATCAAGAGATGTCCACGCTCCCGCATCACATCCTTCAACTTCGGCAGTTGATCCTTGGGAAGTCCCTCAAGGTTTAGCTTGGAAGCACGAAGCTGGACCTGTACCAAGATGCCGAGGTAGTAGAGTAGGGCAGGTATTGCTGCACTTACGACGATGGAACTGTATTTGACTCCGAGCATCTCAGCCATGATGAAGGCTGCTGCACCCATGATCGGGGGAAGAAGCTGCCCTCCAACAGAGGCACTCGATTCTACAGCGCCGCTGAACTCATTGGAATACCCGGTTTTTTTCATTAGTGGGATGGTGAAAGCTCCAGTGGTAACTACATTGGCGACAGCACTTCCGTTGATGGAACCAAGGAATCCGCTCGCTATGACTGCCACCTTAGCCGGACCACCCTTGGAGCTTCCTGCAAAGGCAAGGGCAAGATCATTGAAGAATCGTCCCATACCACACTTATTCATGACCGTACCAAACATGATAAATAGGAAAATATATGATGCCGCTACATCCACAGAAGTACCATAGATACCTTCTGTGTTGATGAAAATATGGTTGACCAGAGCTTTCCAGTCATAGCCTCGATGCATGAAAATACCTGGAAGATTTCTTCCAAAGAGCCCGTACAGCAAAAAGATGAGACTGAGGATAACCAATGGCCATCCAGAAATCCGCCTGCTTGCTTCCAGTACCACGAGAATCAGGATGGTTCCCATGACCACATCCATGGTATTGGGACTCCCCATTCGGTTGATGAAGTTGATGTAGTCAATCCAGACATATGCTGCCACTGCAAGTGAGGCAATTGCAAACACAATGTCATACCAGGGGATGGATTTCCTGCTTGCTTTCTTGTTGGCAGGGTAGAGGAAGAATGTCATGAAAAGAATCATGGCAACATGGAGTGAGCGGTGTAAATGTGTTGCCGGATACCCTATAAATGAGGTACCAAAGTGGTAGAGTGCTACAATGATGGAAATCCAATACAGCCCCTGGGCAAGAAGATAGTGGTCGAATTTACGTGTCTTCGATTCTTTCTCGAACTTGCTGAGCAGCTGCTCCTGTTTGCTTTTCATGGCAGGATTCATTTCGTCAAGGGATATCTTGGCCATATGGTTCCTACTCCTTCTATAGTTAATTCTACCGGAATATGATGGGGTACATCCTCACCGGTGATAAAGATGGTGTTTCCAACAGTAATGCTGGTTAATGCGGTTTGGGAATGGATCCAACGAATTTCGCCAAACACTTGGTCGAGTTGTTCCATGACAACCATACCGTCTTTCACAGATGTTACGCCTTTGTTCTCAGGAATACCAGCTCCGAAGCCTGCTACCTTGATGGTGTCTAGGCGGAATGAGCCATCCTTTTGGATGGTGAATTCCTCAATCCAGGGAATAAACTCAGCTGAATGGATCCAGCTGTAGGTGAGCTGCTCTCCCTCTTCAACGGGAATCGAGGCCAGCACCTTTCCGGTTTGCTGGTCACGCAACACCAAGGCAAGACCTGGCCTTTGTAAGAAGAGGAGAAGCAGTGTCCCCACCACAAGGGTGAGGACAACAACAATAATTCTACGTTGTGTACTGCTTTTCATCAAGAATGCTTACAGTCCTGCTTCCTCGTAGTATTTGATAGCTCCTTCATGGAAGGGGATATCCACACCGATGTGACTGTTCTCAAGGGTGATGTGCTTCTTTGCTGTAGCATGTGCTGCCTGGATGTCTTCAATATTTTCGAAGATACCCTTGGTCAGGTCATATGCTACATCAACAGGGAGACTCTCATTCACGATCATGATATTGCGAACCGTGGCGGTCTGGATATCAGAATCGGTGTCATACACGTCAGCGGGAATGGTTGCTTCAACGAAGAAGGGATAGTTCTGCTTCAGGGTTGCAAGACCTTCGCCTTCGATGGGTACGAGTACAATCTTGCTGGTGGTGCCAAGCTCCATGATGGTTGCATTGGGAATGCCACTGGTTACAAAGACTGCATCAACCATGTTGTTCTTCAACTGGGCGATTGCCTCACCATAGTTGAGGTAGTCAACCTTGCTGTCTGCATAGGTCATGCCGTGTGCTTCGTACATCATTCTTGCATTGACCTCAACACCACTATTGGGGGCGCCGATGCCGACACGCTTACCTTTCAGATCGGTGAACTTCTTGATACCGGTCTTGTCAGTGGTAACCAGCTGTACATAGTTGGGGTAGAGACCAAGCAGAGCGCGGAGCTCTGTAGCAGGTTCCTTGCCCTCATAAGCACCAAAACCCTGGTATGCCTGTGCTACAACATCACTCATGGCAATTGCCATCTCAGCACGATTTTCCCTGATCAGGGTAACGTTCTCTGCTGAAGCACCGGTTGCCTGTGCTGATGACTTGTAGCCAAGTTTATTCTGGAATACAGAAGAGAACGCTCCTCCGATTGGGTAGTAGAGACCACTGGTAGGTCCGGTTGCAACGGTGATGAAGTACTTGCTTCTATCAAGTTCGCCACTCTGTGCTTTTTCACTATCGCCTGCAGCAAAAAGGGAGATGCTCATGACCAAGGCTAGAAGAGCAATTAGGAACAGCTGTCTTTTTTTCATACGTTACTCCTGTAAATAAAATTCTCGCAGGTGTATAGGCCTGCATGTTTCCAAGAACCACTTTCTGAGCACTTCTTATCGTTGTTTTGCCAGATGGGTAGGAATGCATATCATTGGTATTAATATGCAAAAGCAGAATACATGGAGGTTTATATGAAAATCAAGTGGTAAAGTGAAGAAGCATGGAAAATATCCCATAAAAACAGTATAATTTCCTTATGACAATACGCCAGTTCCTTAATATCGTAGAGATGCGAACGAAGGTCATCAGCATGGGGACCTTCGCTTGTGCTTCTCTATATGCACTAAATATGCTTGATAACGTACCCTTGCTTCCATGGGTGATCATGGGGTTTGCAACCCTTTTTGTCGATATGGGAACCACTGGCTTTAACACCTTTTTCGATTATTATCGGGGGACAGACAATCTCACCTATACCAAGGAGAAAGAGAAGGTCTTGGTCCATGAGCAGGTGAATCCGCTCTCTGCCTTGCTTATCTCCCTTGCCCTGTTCGCCCTAGCTGCTGTACTGGGCCTTGTTCTGGCTTATATGACCAGCTGGTACCTTATCCTGGTTGGTGGGATGTGCATGCTTGTTGGTTTCTTCTATACAGCCGGGCCACTGCCGATCAGCAGGACTCCGTTTGGTGAACTGTTTGCCGGAGGCTTTCTGGGCAGTGTTCTCTTTTTGATCACGCTTTTCGTTCTGGGAGTTCCCCTTGGTGCCAAGGAGGTTGCAGCAACTGCTCCCTTTCTTTTGCTTATTGGTATGATCCTTTCGGTGAACAATGGATGCGACCGGATAGGTGATACTGCAAATGGAAGGAAAACACTTTCCATTCTCCTGGGAAAACGAGGCAGTGTTGCCTTGGTTGCAGCTGAAGGGCTGGCTGCCTATCTGGTAAGTGCCGTGTTTGTGTTTGTTGGAATGTATCCAGTGTACTTCCTTCCTCTGCTGGTATTTCTGGCCATCCGTTTCTTGGTCCAGTTTAGGAGAGTGAGGAGGGAGGGGATGGATGAAGCACACAAAGCCCAACATATGGGCTTTGCTTCTTCTACCTTTATCTCGTTCTCATTGAGTTTTGTTATTGCTTTCCTGCTTAGTAGAGTGTTCGGTTCTCCGGTTTTTTAATGGTTGCTGCAAACACCGAGTTAGCCAAACCAAGGACCGCTGAGAGGGAGAACAGTACTTCGATGCCGAGCGTTTTCCAGATAAATCCACCAAGCAGTGCGATTATGACACTGATCAGGTGATTGACCGAGATACCCGTTGTAAGGGTAGCGGTAAGCTCTTCACGGGAAGAGGATAGGTCTCTCACATACACATTTGTTGCCATGCTTGCAAGGCTGATAATCGAATCAAGTACAAAATTGACACATACCACAATGAATGCTATTTCCATCGGGAATATCCGGTGCGCAAAGCCATAGAGCAAACAGACCGCAACGAGAATGATGGTATCGGCTACCATGATGGTCTTATATCCAAGCTTGTCCACCAATATTCCGATAACCGGGCTGAGCAACATACCAAAGATTGCACAGATGGCGAGCAGCATCGCAATTACTGAGGTGTCGGCTCCATAGAACAGGATCAGGACATAGGGAGCAAAGGTAAGGAAGATCTGCTTTCTTGCTCCATAGAATACTTCAAGCATGTAGAACTTCCCAAACTTGCGATGGAAGTACAACCGACTTCGTTTGACCGGTTTCCCCCGGTCCTTCATGGTAAGGGCAATAACTGCTGCAGAGAAGAGTAGGGATGCGGAGAGGAAAAAGATTACACGGAATCCTACGATTGAATCCCTTGCATACCCAAGGCGGCCCAGGACCAGAAAGAGGATGGAGACGATGACAAAACCACCGATATTGCCCCCATGACTGATCGCTGAGGTTACCCCCAGGCTGGCTCCTCCCTTCTCGTTTTTCGCAAAGGAGAGGGACATCGAGCTCTTGATTGGCATAATGATATGCTCTCCGCTGCTGAAGACAACCATGAAGAGGATGACTACTACTTTGCTGGAGCCGAGAAACAACAAGCCAAGCAAACCGAAGAGCATGATAAGCGTACCTACCTTGTAGACGGTACTCTCACTGAATCGATACATGGAAGCGAGGATGAAGATAAGCAGGAGCCCCGGCAGTTCCCGAAAGAATTCGACAATTCCCCGTTCAAATTCAGATATCTTTACTATCTCTGCAAGATAGTTGTCCTGAATTCCACGATACAGCCCGTAAGCAAGACCGGTAAGCAAAATGGTAGTAAGGAACACCCTTACACCCGTATCGCCCCGGTAGATCGATTCTTTCTCTCTCGGCATGGTAGAGACTCCAGTTGGCTTGAATTACCTGTGACTATGATTAGAATTGTAGAGGATGTCAACAAGTATTGCTGATCTTCTAAGATTGTCCCTCAAGTACTTTGTTGATATCGGCAAGGGAGCTTCCCAGATGTGCAAGCATATAGGCGGCTGCTTTTTGAGAATCTCGTTCTTTCAGTGCAGTGATGATCAACTCATGCTCCCGGATAGTATTCTCTGAACTGGTTTTTACTGATATGGACATGAGGCGATAGCGCTTGAGTTCCATAGCCAGAAGCTCATTGATTTTCAACAAGAGGGGGTTATGTGACATCTTGCAGATCTGTGTATGGAATTCCTCATCCAAGGCAGCAAGTGCAGCTACATTCGCCTGGGTGTTTTGCGAGATGAAATGTTGGTGGATGACTTCCAACTGTGCTACTTCCTCGTCTGTTGCACGACTTACAGCCATTCTCACTTGCACGGTTTCCAGAGCTTCTCGTACATCGGTAGTGTCTTTCAAGGTGGGGGCGGACTCTATAAACCAAGAACGAATGGCATCATAGTCATGGCTCTGATTGTCACGTACAAAAGCACCTTTCCCAGATATAAGCTCTACATATCCTTCAGCTTGCAGTGATCGCATAGCCTCGCGTACCGTAGATCTGCTGACCGAAAGCATCTTACATAGCTGGATTTCTGCTGGCAGTTTCGTTCCAATGGGATAGGTTCCATTCATGATGGATTCTCGAATTGAGTCAATGACTTGTGTGGTTACGGATATTCTTTTTATTTCTTTCATGTTTTTTGTCTGACAACAGACTACCATGTGAAACTTGGCTAGTCAAAGAAAATTCTAGGAAAATAATGATTGACAACACAAATATGCATGGTATCCTCTAAAAGGATTCAAAAAAATTGTCAGACAATCTGGCATCATACAAAATCGTGGAGGTTTGGATATGAAAAAACTGATCGCTGTATTGCTTATGGTCACCATGAGCATGACCCTTGTATTTGCACAAGGTGGAAATGAGAAAAGTAGTGGGGCTGAGAGCGTTACACTCACTGTGTATTCACCAGGTAATGCAAACTCTGTTCCTACCAAAACCATTCTTAAATATAAAGAACTGGTAGAGAATGCTTCCAACGGAACCATTAAGATGGTTGCCCATCATTCTGGAGAACTGGGCAACGATGCAGAAGCCTTGCAGTCAACCAGAATGGGAACCATTGATATCATCTTTGCAGGAACTAGTGGGTTTACCAGTTTCTACGAGGATGCAAAAATCTTGGATTTACCATTCTTGTTTGACTCCGCCCAGGAGGCCTATGAAATCGTTAACGGTGATATTGGAGAGGAAATCTTCGCAGATCTGCCTTCTGTAGGATTGGTGTATCTCTCAGAAGGAGATAATGGGATGCGTCATATTGCAACGACCAATAGGCCCATTGATTCTGTAGCTGATGTTGAAGGCCTTAAGATTCGTGTCCCCACCAGCAAGATGTACCTAGATGTCTGGAGTGCTCTCGGAGCAACCCCGGTCGCCCTTGCATTGAATGAATTGGCAATTGCTCTGGCAAACGGAACAGCAGAGGCTCAGGACAATGCGACGTATCACCTTGTAGCAAATGCTACCTATGATGATATCGAGCACTACAGTTTTATCAACTATATGTGGATGGGCTGTACCATGGCTATGAACCAGGACAGCTGGAACAAGCTCTCTGCTGAACAACAGAACATCCTTAAAGAGCAGGCAATTGCAGCAGCTAAATACTCGTTTGATACCATTGAGGAAGACAATGTCTCTGCCACTGAAGTGCTCAAGAAAGCTGGAGTCGAGTTCAATGAGACCCCAGATATCCAGAGCTTCAAGGATAAGTTGGGTGGATCCGTGTACTACACGCAGTACAAGGATGCTGCTTGGTACAACCAAGAGATCTTGGATGCAATCTTGGCTAACTAAGTAAGACTGTCGTATGCAAGGGCGAGAGACCTCTCGCCCTTGTATCATTGAATTTGAGGAAGGATTTACATGGTAGTAATAAGAAAAATACTGGAGGGCTTTGTAAAATGCATATCTGTTTTACTCATGCTTCTGGTAGCTGGAATTGTATTGTTGATGCTAAATGAGCTAGTGCTTCGTAATCTCCTCGGTTCTTCCTTCAAAGGAATGACAGAACTCTCTGGGTTTATGTTTTTGTGGATGGCTTTCTTGGGCATCATTGTATTATATGACCAAAACAGAATGATCTGCCTTGATATGTTCTTTGTAAGGACAAAGGGCAGATTGCGCACAGTTCTATGGGTCATTCAACGTTTTGCAGCAATTTTGCTTGGAATCGTGATGATTCTGGCATTCAAAGGACTCTATCCTTTCATCAGTACTGAGTTCTACTCTTCAATGCCGAGCTTTTCAAAGATGTATCAGTATGTTCCCATGGTAATTACTGGTGCGTTTCTTTGTGTTAAATCCATGTATGACCTTGTTATGAAGGCAAGAGGGGAGAACGTGTCATGATATTGTTCTTTGGTAGCTTTATACTTTTACTGTTGATTGGGGTACCGATCAGCATATCGATTGGAGCCAGTGCGGTATTGGGATGTTTGAATCTGGGGTATCCCTTGATGGTGATAGGCCAAAAAATGGTCAGTGGCATCGATTCATTCTTGCTGATAGCAATTCCCTTGTTCATCTTGGCCGGCAACCTAATGAATGCTGGAAAGATAACAGAAAAAATCTTTGACTTTGCAAAACGCTTGGTAGGATGGATACCTGGTGGATTAGGTCATGCCAATATTGTTGCGAGCTTGATTTTCGCAGGTATGAGTGGTAGTGCCGCAGCAGATGCAGGAGGGCTTGGAACCATTGAGATGGAAGCAATGTCCACCAATGGGTATGATGATGACTTTTCTGCAGCGGTTACCGCATCATCAACAGTAATTGGGCCAATCTTCCCTCCTTCCATACCATTGATAATCTATGGGTCTGTTGCATCAGTGAGTGTATCACAACTTTTCATGGGAGGCGTTGTTCCCGGTCTATTGATGGCGATTGCTCTTATGATCATGGTCTTCGTATTTGCCATCAAGCGTTCATACCAAAGGGTAGCCTTCAGTCTGGTATTGTTGGTCAAGCAATTTTTTGCTTCGATTCTCTCTATCATAACCCCGTTGATTATTCTCAGTGGATTCACCCTTGGTTGGTTCACCCCAACAGAAGCTTCAAGCGTTGCTGTTGCCTACGCTTTGGTTATTGCACTGGTAGTGTATAGGACCTTGGATTGGAAGACTTTCAAGGAGTGCCTGCTTGAGAGTGCGATCACGAGTGCAAACACACTGTTTATCATAGGAACCTCGATGCTTTTCAGCTATGTTCTTATTAAAGAGGGTGTCTCAACTCAGATGGCTACCTTTATATTGGGAATCAGTGATAATCCCTATATTATTCTCTTGGTCATTAATATTCTCCTGCTTGTATTGGGAATGTTCATGGAGCCAGGAGCAATATTGACCTTGATGTTGCCTGTCTTGCTTCCCATCGTTAAAGCGCTTGGACTTGATTTGGTTCACTTTGGTGTGGTCATGGTCTTGAATCTGATGATCGGACAGGTAACACCACCATTTGGTGTTTGTCTGTTTATCATTGCTGATGTAGCCAAGATATCGTTGAACAGAATGTACAAGGCAATTCTACCGTTTATCATTCCACTCTTAGTTGTTCTGTTTCTCGTTACATATATGCCACAGATTGTTACCTGGCTACCCGGTGTACTGTTGCATGCATAATAAATTTTTTGTAAGGATATGGTATTTGTATGAAAGACAATTTGTTTGATGTTTCCGGAAAAATCGTAGTAATCACTGGTGGTTTGGGTCAGATTGGAGCCCAATTTGTCCTTGAATTTTTAAACAGGGATGCAAAGGTTGCGGTCCTCTCCCGTTCTGCCAGTCTTGAAAAAGCCAGGGTAGCATTGGGTGAAGAAGCTTCCAAGCATAGGAATTTGCTGCTTCAACGCGCTGATATTTGTAAGAAGGACTCTATAGAGGAGGCTCTTGATGCAATTGAACATGCATGGGGTGCCCCCGATGTATTGATAAACAATGCAGGTATCGATACGCAGCCAAGCGCTCCACCTGAAGTCAGTGGTCCTTTTGAAGAATTTCCTGAAGATGTATTCAGGGAGGTTGTAGAGACAAACCTGGTAGGCACTTTCTTGATGACGCAGGCTGTTGGAGCACGCATGGTAAAGGCTGGAAAGTCTGGTTCCATTATCAATGTAGGATCAATCTATGGAATGGTGAGTCCTGTACAGGATATCTATGCCTACAAGAAGGAGATGACTGGAGTCCCATTCATTAAGCCAGTTGCCTACAGTGCAGCCAAGAGTGGAATATATAATTTGACTCGTTATTGTGCCACGTATTGGGGGAAGAAAGGTATTCGGGTAAATACCCTAACACCTAGTGGTGTCTGGAGAGAGACACAGGATGAGTATTTCCACGCAAATTATGAGGCAAGGATGCCGATCGGAAGAATGGCACAGGCAGATGAATTCAATGGTGCAATCATTTTTCTCTCCAGTGCAGCATCAAACTATATGACAGGATCGAATCTTGTTGTTGATGGAGGCTGGACAGCATGGTAGCCAATACCCCTTCTGTAATCTCTGCATTGATTACTCCCCTGGACGAAGGCAGGGAAGTTGATACCCATGCGCTTGAGAAACTTGTTGAGTATGAAATTGGACATGGTGCAGATGGTTTCTATTGTTGTGGTTCTTCTGGTGAGGGGCTATTGCTCTCGCCAGATGAGAGGAAACTGGTGGTTGATACTGTTGCTTCTGTAACGGAGGGTAAGGTGCCTTTCTATGCGCATACAGGGTCCCTTGGAACCAGGGAAGCCATTGCTCTCTCTGTTCATGCTCAGAAAAGAGGTGCACAAGCAGTTTCGCTCATCCCTCCGATTTATTACAACTACAGCCAGGCTGAGGTTGAGCAATATTACGCAGATGTAGCTGATTCTGTTGATATTGGTGTGATTGTCTATAACATCCCGCAATTTACAGGTATCTCTTTCTCGAAAGATAGCGCCATCATGAGCAACGAGAATATCGTAGGTATCAAACATACAAGCATGAATCTCTATGACCTGGAGAGACTGGGACAGGCTTTTCCTGACAAGACGTTGTTCAATGGTTTTGATGAGATCTATCTATACAGTTTGACCGCTGGTGCCCAGAGTACCATTGGTACTACTGTCAATGTTTGTCCGAAACTCTTCAAGGCGATCAGAGAAGATTTCATAAAAGGAGAAATTGCTTCAGCACAAGAGAAACAACACGTACTGAATACGTTTGTAGAATCATTAGTGCAAGAAGGGATTTTCCCTGCAGTCAAGTATGCAATGACCTATCTCGGGGCTTCAGCAGGACCCTGTAGAAAACCCTTCAAACCATTGGACGAAGAAGGAAAGAGAAGGGTTGAGCTTGCAGTGAAAAAGCTTGAACGATACCTCTAGGTAATCTGGCTCCAGCCGTCTTTTGATGGCTGGAGCTGTAATTTTATTGCTTTTACAGAGAATGTATCCAAATTGCCGAAGTCTGAGTGTATCCATCTCTTATAATTTTATCATTTTTATGCGTAATCTTGACGTACGTCAATGGAACCTTACTCCTTTGTATTCATACTAAAGTCAGTTTAATGATTAGATAAGGAGTATGTAAATATATGAAAAATGCCAAATCAATACGCTCATGGAGCTTAATATCAGGTGTGTCCATCTTTATCATGGCGATTGCTGCTGGAATCGCCTATGGAATGATCTTCCCCTCTTTATATAGGGAGGCAGATCCAATGCAGACCCTTCAATTGATTGAAGCCAGTAAGGGGGCTTTTCGTGCCATGAATCTTTTGATCATGGTAATACTGGTTACTGATCTCTTGGTTTCATACGGGTTCTGTGTAATCACCAATCCTTTTGGTAGGCGGTTGGCTTCTCTGGTCAGCCTGACACGTTTCATCTACTCAGGTATCCTTGCTGTCGCCCTATACATGTTGTTCAGGAAGAATATGGAAGCATTCCTTAGGATCTGGTCCTTCGGTTTGTTCCTCTTTGGTTTTCACCTCATGTTCTTAGGTCGTGTATTGTTCCATGGCCGATGGCCTGTCAAACTGCTGGGAGTCCTGTTGTTGATTGGGGGAGTTGGCTATTCTCTCATTCATGGAATCGAGATATTCGCACCTCAGTCTTCTCAGGCAGCCATGCTTCTGGAAGACGTCCTTAGTATACCCATGGCAGCAGGTGAGTTGCTCCTGGGTTTTTGGTTGGTACTGACGCGAGGGAGAATGTTCATACAAGAGAGGACTCAGCAAGGCGGCGTTTGATCCTGCTCAAGGATTCAGCGGTAATGCCGATATAGCTTGCAAGTTGGTGTTGGGGGACTCGCGCAAACAGATCCATACGTGTTTGCATAAGTCTCTTGACCCTGTCCTCTGGTCCCATACTGATGAAGGCTGTGTACTCATCATGCATTTTCCCAAGCGACTCTTCCATCATCCTTCTTGTTATTTCCGCAAAGACAGGGTATGTATCAAACTCATCTGATTGTTGATCTAGATCACCCACAATCATGACTGAATCCTCAAGACATGTAACGAAGTAGGGGGAGTCCTTGGAAGTGAGGATTGCGATGCTTTGATATTCTGTAATGAAATCGGAGGTAATTTCTTTTCCTTCCTCATTTACTGCATACTTCCTTGCGCATCCCTGCAACATAAAAAAGCATTGAGTTACAGGGTCTCCCTGCCTGATCAACACAGTACCTTTCTTGAAGTACGCTATTGGCAGATGTCGTATCATTGGTTTCAGCTCAGCGGGAGAAATATCCGCATAGTGAGAGGCAAATTGTGCAAAATTATCGATCAATACTTCGGGTACTTGGTATGGTTTCATATGGTATCCTTTATCGCTGGCTAGATGGTACCATTCCCTGCCTTTGCTGTACACAACTGCTCACAATTTGTTGGACATCGATTTGCTTGACGATTGTCGGTACCCGTCGTAGGCTACAGAAAGAAGGAGACGCAGGTATGGAAGGAAAACGGTTTGGTTCTACCTTGGAAGGGAAATTGGTGGTAATAACTGGGGCGAGTAAAGGCATAGGCAAGGGCTTGGCAGAGATCATTGCCTTTGAGGGAGCACGGGTAGCAATCGCTGCTCGCGACATTGATGCGCTAAAGCAGGTTGCTGCCGACATACAGGAACAAGGGGGCGAATGCAAAGCCTTCAAACTTGACTTGAGAAGAGTTGAATCGATCAGGGATTGTTTTTCCCGTATTGAAGAGGAAATGGGGCCAATCGATGTACTGGTAAACAATGCCGGAATGGGTAATCCAATTCCAGCTGAGGAAATTACTGAGGAAGACTGGGACTGGATGATGGATCTGAACCTGAAAGGAACCTTCTTCTGTTGCCAGGAAGCAGGAAAGAGAATGCTCTCCCGTAAAAAGGGACGTATTGTGAACATCTCCAGCCAGGCTTCTGTGGTGGCCATCCCCCATGAGGCTGTCTATTGTGCTTCAAAGGGTGGGCTGAATATGCTCACCAAGGTATTGGCCGCTGAGTGGTCCCCAAGCAATATTACGGTCAATGCAGTTGGCCCTACCTTCGTCTATACCCCTGGTACTGCTGAAAGGCTGGATGACCCAGCATTCCTTGAAGGGGTACTTGATAAGATTCCTCGTGGAAGGGTTGCCACCATAGATGATGTAGCTTCTGCAGTGCTTTATCTCGCAAGTGATCATGCAGACATGGTAACCGGTTCCCTCCTGCTGGTTGATGGTGGCTGGACCTCCCTCTAAGATGAAGAGTAGGTAAAGAATAAGAGGAGTGTCTTGTTTTTTGGAACTCACAATCCTATCATCTACCCATGATATATATTGTTGAGGACAATCCAGCAATTGCGGAGACCATCCAAGCCTACTTGCAATTATCAGGGTACACCACCGAAGTATTCGGGAAGTGTGAAGGTGTGATTGAAAGCCTGGAATATAAACATCCCCGTCTTTGCATCCTTGATGTGATGCTGCCTGATGGGGATGGCTTTCTTCTGGCCAAGCAGATTCATGCTAAAGATGAGAGCATTCCATTCATATTCCTGACCGCTCGTGAATCAGAGAGCGACCGGATAACCGGTCTGGAACTCGGGTCAGAGGATTATATTGTAAAACCATTCAGTCCTAAGGAGCTGGTCCTGAGAGTCCAGGCAATACTTAGAAGAGTGGAGCAGGGAGGAAAACAACAGAGTGAAGGTGTCCAATTTTTATTGGACGGCCATACACTCCACCTCAATGAGCACACCCATGAAGTTATCCTTGATGGTACATTGCTCTCCCTTACGGCGCTTGAATGGAAGATGCTTCTTCTGCTTGCTGAGAACAGCCCCCAGTTGATCACCAGACAGCGCCTTTTGGGTGAATGCCTGGGGTATGTACATGACGGATCTGACAGAACGATCAACACCCATATGAAGAACCTGCGCTCAAAACTTGGGTCAGTTGAGTGGATCAAGACGGTAAGAGGATTCGGGTACGCATTTGCCGGGAATCGGAAGGAAATCTAGGATGAGAAGAACCATCTCCCTGTCAAAGCTGAACTTCCTCCTTGTGCTTCTCAGCCTTCTGGTGTTCACCTTCTTGCTTTCCCTGATGCTCTTCTTCGGATTGGATGCAACCCAGGATGCCTGGTACTCACAGCAAACTGCTAGCCTGCAGAGACAAATTGAAGAACGGGTTCTGGAAGTATATAGGCAAGAAGGAACGCTCAGTGAAGGATCCCTCTCAGTTGCATTGGAAGATCTATTGCAGCAACCCACCTACCTGATCATCTCCGACACAGGGAGAAACACGCTCTACTCCTACCATAAAACTGATCGCAGTGTTGGCAGGGCAAGGGGATTCCAATTTGGACAATTGGAGAACCAGAAGATACTTCCCATCACCGGGGAGGATGGACAAACCATTGCCTATTATTCCATGCATCTGCCTACCTTCTCCGAGGTGGAAGCCAATGCAATGCTTATCTCTGCTGCAAAGAATGTACTCATCTGGGCATTGCTTATTTCCTTGCTTGTAGCAGTACTACTTGCCTTTCTCTTTTTTCTTCCCCTCAAGAAGCGGAGTCGGGAACTCACGGAAGGCTTGTCCAGTATGGCCAATCGTCAGAGGGATGTTGTACTAAAACAAAGTATGGTGAGTGAATTTGCAGACATAAGTGAAGCAGCAAAAAAACTCCAGGAAAATCTATTGCATGAGGAGCGGCTTCGTCGTCAATGGGCAGCTGATATCGCCCATGATCTGAGGAGCCCTGTTACCGTACTCAAGGGACAGTTGGAAGGCGTTGCAGACGGAGTCCTGAAACTGGATGAGTATCGTATTGATCTCTTTTTGGCAGAAACAGAAAAGCTGACGTATATGATCAATGACCTCTCTCTCCTGACGCATCTGGAATCGCCGGGCTATGAAGTACATACTGAGCCAGTAAGGGTCGATGCAGTACTCAAGAATCTCCTATCTCGCTTTGAAGTGCAAGCAAAACAGCGAGGGATGGAATTCTCTTACACTGCCACACCCCTGTTATTGCAAGCCGATTTGAACCTGTTTACCAGACTCCTGGACAACTTGATTTCCAATGCAGTGCGATACGGCACAGCTCCTTGCACGATCACCATCCATGTTATCGTTGATTCGGCGGGAAATGCCGTGCAGCTGAGTATCGAAAACGAAGGAGTGATTGAAGAGGCATTCCTTCCTCGGCTCTTCGACAGGCTCAGTAGAGCCGAGACATCACGTTCCAGTGAAGGTAGTGGACTGGGGCTCTCCATAGTAAAAGCCATTGTTGAGGCTCATGGTTGGAATATTGCAGTGACCAGCAAGAAAAAAACCATATTTACCCTCTACTTTACCTAATCTTTATCTACTGTTGAAACTCTCTGGACACTACAGTGCGAAACTCTAGTCAAGACAAACAAATTGACTGGAGGTCAAAGAATGAAGAACAACAAACGTATTGGGATGGTAGCCATCCTGCTGATCGTCGGTATCGTAGCACTGAGTGCAGCTCCTGCCTTCGCACAAGGTAGAGCAGTAGCTCCAGTGCAGGGAAGGGCTGTAGCTACAGCTCCTAGAGCAAGTGTCCAGCAGAACCAGGCTGTACAACAGCGTGTTATGATGATGGATTGTACTGCAGAAGATTGTATCTTTGATGAGCTCCCCGCTGAACTGCAGGCACAGGTTGAAGAGAGAAGGGCAGAAGCTGAACTGAGACAGGCTGAAGGCGGTCAGTATCAGGGTGGTGGTCGTGGACAGAAAGGCAGCTCACCTCAGGGTGGCCGTGGACAGAAAGCTGGATCCCCACAAGGTGGATATGGCCGTCGCTAAATCGTAGAATACGTAATCTCCAAGAGGGTCTTCGGACCCTCTTTCTTAATGTAAATATCTGAAATAATGCATATATGATTGGTAATGATATATAATCATATAACAATATAAATACTTGTAATATAAGGAAAAAAACACGTTTTATGTAAAAATCCCCTTGAGAAACACTATCTCTGGGCGCATACTGACCATAGTAAACGCAAGGAGAGCATATGAGAATTATTGATGTATTGGTTATTGGGGGCGGTGCCTCCGGATTGCAGGCAGCGATCACCACGAAGACTACCTATCCAGAGAAAGAAGTGGTTTTGGTTCGCAAGGAAGAGCAAGTCCTGATACCTTGTGGAATTCCCTATATTTTTGGAACGCTCAGTGACAGTAGCAAGGATATCCTCCCAGACAAGTTGCTTACCTCTGTAGGGGTTGAGATTGTCGTGGATGAAATGACTGAGATCAAGGTCAAGGAAAGGCAATGCGTGTTTGCAAGTGGCGAGACGATGCAATATGCAAAGTTGATCCTTGCCCTGGGCAGTATCCCCACCAAGCCGGCTTGGCTCAAGGGTGGAGATCTGGAGCGAGTATTCACCATACCTAAAAACAAGGTGTACTTGGACAAGATGCTTGATGAACTCAAGGACCTTAAGGAGATCATCGTCATTGGTGCAGGTTTTATCGGTGTCGAGGTGTCTGACGAGCTGAACAAGAAAGGGTACCATGTCACCTTGTTGGAGATTGAGAAAGCAATCCTTAATCGTGCCTTTGACGATGAGTTTGGAGCACTTGCCCAGGAGCATCTGGAAGAGCGTGGTGTAAAGGTCATTACCGGCAAGGGTGCCAGTGAGATCAAGGGAAAAGATGGAAAGGTCAGTGAGGTAGTTCTCACCAGTGGTGAACATATCAAGGCTGATGCAGTAATCCTCTCGATGGGATATGCACCCAATACAGCAATTGCAAAAGCAGCAGGCATTGAACTCAATGAGTTTGACTTCATCAAGACCTGTGAATATATGCGTGTATTGCCCTGTACCAGTGATATCGTTGCGGTAGGGGACTGTGCAGAGAAACGCGATTTTGTTACCAGGAAACTTGACCGTACGATGCTAGCCTCCACGGCATGTGCAGAAGCAAGGACAGCAGGTATGAACCTCTATTCTCTGAGCCCCTGTAAACCATTCACAGGGACCATTGCCATTTACTCAACAGCAATAGGTAATCACGCTTTTGGTACTGCAGGTATCACTGAGGCTCGTGCCGTAGCTGAGAATTTCTCGGTCATCTGTGGCAGTTTTACCGGTATGGATACCCATCCCGGAAACCTCGAGCACTCTCACAAGCAGATGGTGAAACTTATTGTCGCCAGCGATTGCGGCATGATTCTTGGTGCAGAGGTGTATGGTGGCACTACTATTGGGGAATTGACCAATGCAATCGGTTTCCTTATTCAGAATCGTGTAACGGTCAAGCAACTCCTTACGATGCAAATCGGTACGCAACCTCTGTTGACTGGTTCTCCTGCAGGGTATCCTTTGATCAAGGCAGCCGAAGTGGTCGTAAAGAAGATGCGCTGTTAGGCGTTTTCATTTCTCTTTTGCCCTGTGTATGGTATAGTTAACAGGGCAAAGGAGAGGTAACCTATGAAGACACTCATCATCTATGCAACTCGATATGGTACGACCGGGACCTGTGCACAGTTACTCAGTGATGCACTGGAAGGGGAGGTTGTATTACAAAACCTTGCAGAAAATCCCACGGTTGATCTTGCCGGGTTCGAGACTGTTGTTGTAGGAAGCCCTGTCTATGCAGGAAGGGTTAATAAGCGTGTTAAGCGTTTTTGTGCTGACCATGAGTCAACCTTGCTCGCTAAGCGTTTAGGACTCTTTACCTGCGATATGGAAGAGGGGGAGGGAAGTATCAAGCAATTGGATCATTGTTATGCTCCTGCCTTGGTTTCCCATGCATTGGTGAGAAACAGTTTTGGAGGGCAGTTCCTCTTCTCCCATATGGGATGGTTCACCAAAAAGATGATCAAGATGATGAGCAAGAGTGATGAGGATGTCAAACGAATCCAATATGACGCAATCAAGGAATTTGCCGACGTACTCAACAGCTAGGCTGTGCTTTCTTCGTTGCTGCCTTTCTCAATCGATTGTTGATTGCAACCCCAATTCCCTGTTCAGGCAACAGGGAACAAACCATGAACCGAAGTCCCATGCCATCTAGCTTTCTGATCGCCCAGTAGAGCCGCATTGCAGCCTTCTCGCTGTCCTTGTCTTCACTGATGTAGGCCACAGGGCCTTTGAACGAAACACCAATATCCTCAGACAGTAATACGCCCACATCCTCACATCCTTGGTACTGACGAACATCATCGACCAGGTAAAGAGGGGTCGTTGGGGCATAGTGTGATTCCAGCAATCCTGGGCTCTCCATCTTTGTGTCGGTAGGACCGGCTTGTTTCGCCATGGCTACCTCGCCAAGCAGAGGAGAAAGCTCCTGGATACCAATTTTACCGGGTCTGAGAATGGTGGGAATTGGTGTATGCAATGCAAGCACTGTTGATTCAATACCTACGGTACAGGCACCCCCGTCTAGGATTGCTGCAATCCTGCCTGAGAGTTGCTCCCTTACATGCTCGGCAGTGGTGGGGCTGGTATATCCAAACCGGTTGGCGCTTGGGGCTGCAATTGGCTTACCGCTTGCCTTGATCAGGGCCAGGGCAAGCGGGTTTGCAGGCATTCTTACCGCTACTGTCTCGCTTCCTGCCGTAACTATGTCGGCAACCTGGGGGTGTTTCTTCATTACCAAGGTAAGGGGGCCGGGCCAAAATTGTTCCATGAGCGCTTTTGCTTGGTCGCTTACTTCTGCAACAAGACCGTCGAGCTGCGACAAATCAGCAATATGGACAATGAGGGGATCAAAGAATGGTCGTTCCTTGGCAGCGAAAATCCCCCTGACTGCTTCTTCGTTGGTGGCATCCCCGCCTAGTCCATATACAGTTTCGGTTGGGAAAGCTACCAGCTTTCCTTCAGCGAGTAGTTTCGCATCCTCTTTGATCAAGCGAGGGAGGTCTATAGCAGGGTTTGGGTACAAACGGGTATAGGTGTAAGCATCTTCCAAGGTATGGAAGTGGAAGGTGAGATAGGGAGTAGTAACACCTGAGAGTGGACAGTAACAGGTAAGCGTCAGATTCTCCCCCAGCAGGTAAGACGCTTTCTCCTTTTCAAGGAGTGTTAACGGCTCCTCAGTTTCTATGAAAGGGAAGGCAGAATACAGCTTCTGGTAGTGCTCTGCGCTCTTGTGCTCTTCTGGCTTATACACCACCAGTAAGCTTGCAGAGGCAAAATTGTTTGCAGTACATTGTACTAGCATGGAAACAGGTACCATAGTGGTATGCATGATAAAAAAGCCCTCCCGAGTGCTCTTACGTGAGCGTATCGCAAAGCGAGGGTTTCTTGCAAGTGAAGGAGAATGAGATGGTGGTAAGAGCGTACAGGGAGACTGACATTCCTAGGATGAGAGCCATCTGGAATGAGGTGGTTAAAGAAGGCAGAGCATTTCCCCAGACAGAATGCCTTTCCGATACAAAGGCATTCTCCTTCTTTGCGAGTCAGAGCTTCTGTGGTGTTGCAGAGGACCAGGGAGCCATTAAAGGAATGTATATCCTCCATCCAAACAATATCGGACGCGTTGGCCATATAGCCAATGCCTCGTATGCAGTGGATAGCAGATTCCAAGGACAGGGGGTGGGAAGGACTTTGGTTCAGGATTCCCTCTCCAGGTTGCCAAGGTTTGGTTTTCAGATCATGCAATTCAATGCAGTGGTTGCAACAAACAGTGCAGCAATCCATCTCTATGAATCACTCGGATTCCAAAGACTTGGCATCATTCATGGAGGATTTCTCATGCCTGATGGCTCGTATGAGGATATTATTCCCATGGTCTATTATGTGAATGCAGAAGCCTAAGTTAGAAGGATACACAAAGTTCCAGAATAAGAAATACTACTTTTTATGGTAAGGAGAATCCCTCAAGCAAAAGAAAAGAAGATTCCTGATACGTATTCACCTATGATCTTGATCAAGGGAGGTGTCTCCCTCTTTCCATCATAATTAACCATTGAAGATTACTTCTTTGCCTTATCTGTTGGAATTATTTGCATAGTTCCATAAAACAGGAATAATGCCCCAGGTAGTGCTCACTCATAGAGAATGATCTGTACAGTATATATTGTTTAGTATATACTCTTAGTGAGGGTGTACTATGGGGCGTACAATAGTGAGTGATGATGGATGTTTTGAATGGGATGAAGAAAAGGCCATGGGAAACTGGGAAAAACATGGAATTCACTTCGAAAAAGCTATGGTAGTTTTCTTTGATCCACAAAGAATCGAATTTTTTGATACATCACATTCCGTTTTTGAGGACCGGTATATCACTGTAGGCAATGCATCTAGGAGTAATGTGTTATTAGTTGTCATCTGCTCGACAGAAAAGAACGGTAGGACGAGGTTGATCTCAGCACGTCGTGCTTCAAAGATTGAAGAAGGATTATACTATGGCAGATAGAGACGAATTGAGTGACAAAGAAATAGAGGAATTAAAATCTCGTGGAATTGACTTTTCAGATATTCCGGAGCTTACTCCTGATTACCTGGAAACTCTGCAGCGAGTTGTGCCTAGGGATTATTATAAGGTGATCCCTGTAAAGAAAGCCATCAGCATCAAGCTGGATGCTGATGTGCTGGAGTATTTCAAATCAAAAGGAAAAGGATATCAGACAAGGATAAACAAGGTTCTTCGACAGGAAATGCTCAGGGAGACTGCTCCTTCCTATGGCAAGGAAGGTACATCAGGCGAGAGTGAAGACGATTCCTAAAACTTATTCGCCTATGATCTTAATCAAGGCATGTTTCTCTCTCTTACAGAAAGGCAAACAGTTTACTCATTATTGCTGCATAAAACTTTGGAAGACATCCTTAGTTTCAAGAATCCTTGATATGAATGGGTTTACATAGTTGCAAGACACGCTTTGTGAAAACCTCAGAATTTATTAGAAATCTTATATACTGTACTTCGATGCTGAACAGCAAGAATGCAGGATAATAATTTCCTTGTCGACTATTTTGCAAATGATCCGGTAATTGCCAACCCGATACCTCCAATAACGTTGAAGGTTAGCTGTAAGAGGCTTTCCTAGCGACCTTGGATCTTTTCGGTCTTCCAGTTTTCTTAAGAATTTCAATATCTTGATTTTTACAGAGTTATCCAAAGCAGAAAGTTCCTTTTTAGCTTGCTCCTCAAACCTGATCTGATAAGCCCTTTTCTGCAATAACTTCTTCAAGCGTAGTGGTTTTGCTGCGACCAGCTCTCACATCTTCGTCGCGTTTTTTTGCTAGGTAAATCATTTCAAGATCACAAACCTTATCTTCAAGCGCTTCCTGGATGTAGTACGTTTTTGTTCTGCCTGTTTGCTCTGCCAGGTTGTTAAGCCTGTCTACCAGTTCTTTCGGTAAGCGTACTGATATGCTCTCAGTCATGTAGGTCTCCTTTTTTGATCATTAGCAAATTCATGAACATTGTAATACACGTATTACATGTAATGCAAATATTATAACTAGTAATTTTTCTAAAACTACTAGAGTAAGAAACCTTAGATTTTAAAAATACGAATGAGGATGGTAGCGAATATTAGTTCTCTTGGATGTAAAATGATTTCTTGACACAGACAAATATGTCTATATAATTATGTATATATAGAAGGAGTTTTCAATTGTATACGTGGGACCCGGAGAAGAGCAAGAAGAACAAAAAGAAACACGGGTTCTCATTTGAAGATATTGCTGATGTGTTCGACGATCCAAATCTTTTGGATTGGGTCGATTGGGAACACTCAACATTGGAAGAGACCAGGTATCAGTGTATCGGACGACATGGAATTTACCTTGTAATAATGATTGCCTATACGGACAGGAATGGGGTCATCAGAATCATATCAGCGAGGGAGGCCTCTCCCAGGGAAAAGAAGGCGTATTATGAGTATGAAGAAAAGAGAAGATAAGCAGATCGAGAGCGTCGAGAAAATCGATTTCTCTGACATTCCGGAGATGACTGATGAACAGTTGGCACAATTGCAGCCTTCTCATTTGCGTAATCCAGAGAATTATCGCCCAATCAAAAAAAAGATCAGCATCTATGTCGATGCTGATGTACTTGATCATTACAAGTCAAAAGGTAAAGGTTACCAAACAAAGATCAATCGGGTATTGCGTCAAGGAATGCTCAGGGAGACTGCTCCTTCCTATGGCAAGGAAGATACATCAGGCGAGAGTGAAGAAGATTCCTAAAACTTATTCGCCTATAATCTTAATCAAGGCATGTTTTTCTCTCTTCCCATCGAACTCAAAGTAGAAGATTTGCTCCCAAGTCCCAAAGTCGAGCCTTCCATTTGTGATGGCACATACCGTCTCTCTTCCCATAATGGTTCTCTTCAGGTGAGCATCCGCATTATCCTCATACCCATTGTGATTGTATTGGGAATAGGGCTTCTCAGGTGCCAGTTTCTCAAGCCAGCGCTCATAATCCTGATGCAGACCACGCTCATCATCGTTGATGAATACACTGGCTGTGATATTCATCGCATTGATCAAAACCAAGCCTTCCTTGATACCACTTGCATCAATAGCATCCTGAACATCACTGGTAATGTTTACTAATCCTCTTCTGGTAGGGAGATGGAAAAAGAGTTCTTTTCTATAGTGTTTCATGCGTTCCTCCTGCTGGTAGCATAAGTAAAAATCCAAGTGAAGGTCAAATACAAATAAATTAATAATAATATACCGATAATCACATAAACAGATAAAAAATATAAAATAATACTACATAATATAATTTATAAGTGAATATAATACCTTGCTTTCAGAGAAATGCTGGTTTAGAATTAAATCGATCTTCTGGAACTGCTACTACCATATTTAATGGTATTTGCAATACAAAGGGTGTGTCCCGTGTTTTTTTCCAAGGAGGTCCTCATGCATGATCGAGCGAACGAGATCGCGGCGATTGTTTCTCAGCATAGAGAGCGACATGGTGCGCTTCTCTCCATACTGGAAGCAGTTCAGCGTACGAATGAGCACAACTATCTTCCCAAACAAGAACTGGTAATGGTAGCCAAAGAACTGGGGGTCCCTCTCTCCCAAGTCTATTCGGTTGTCACCTTCTATGCTTTCTTCAATCTGAAAGCACAAGGAGAACATGTAATTACCGTCTGTCGTGGAACGGCATGCCATACAAGAGGCTCCAAGCCCTTGCTTGACAAGGTGTTGCATATGCTTGGCGTTGAGCTTGATGAAGATGGGATGGCTACCACCCCTGACTATCGTTTTACCGTCCATACCGTGGCTTGTTTTGGGCAGTGTGCGCTTGCTCCGGTCATTGCAATCGATGGAGTGATTCACTCCATGGTAACCGAAGAAAAACTCACTACCATGATAGAAGCCCTCTCGGCACAGAAGGAGGGAGCATGAGCAGTATCTTGGACCGTTTAGACATTGAAGGAAGAAAGACCCTCTATCCAGAAATTCCTGCTATTGCAGTTGGAATGGGTACATGTGGCATAGGAAGTGGGGCTGATGTGCTCTTTGACGCATTCCTGGCTCTCCAGAAGAAACAGAAAGATGCTTTCATGCTTCGCCCTGTCGGTTGTTTTGGCTGTTGTAGCGAAGAGCCTCTGGTATTGCTGTATAACCCTGAGAAACCGATGGTACTCCTGCATAACGTAGGGGAAGCAGATTGTGCCCCGATTGTACAAGCACTGATTGATGGCACCTATTATGCAG
Organism: Sphaerochaetaceae bacterium; assembly: GCA_028532765.1. Classification (GTDB taxonomy): domain Bacteria; phylum Spirochaetota; class Spirochaetia; order Sphaerochaetales; family Sphaerochaetaceae; genus Sphaerochaeta. The sequence goes on from JAQQAR010000016.1 coordinate 107,849, forward strand.
AGAAAGCCTTCTGCAAGATAAGCAATTGGGACCATCATCTCTCTTCACATGAATACGGAGAGGACTACCCAGAACTTCCTGAATGGAATGAAATACCGTTCTTCCATCCACAAGTAAAACTGGTGTTGCGTGATGCGGGCATCATCGATCCAACCAACATCGCTGAGTATGTCGCTGTTGGTGGATACAGGGCACTTGAGAAAGCGCTCTTTACCATGAACAGGGAAAGTGTACTTGGGGAAGTCAAGTCGTCAAAGCTCAGGGGACGGGGAGGGGCTGGATTCCCTACTGGCCTGAAATGGGAATTGATGAAAAAGGAAGAGTCAGAGAAGAAGTACTTGATCTGCAATGCAGATGAAGGGGACCCTGGAGCATACATGAATCGTAATGAGATGGAGAGTGATCCTCATATGCTCCTTGAGGGCATGTTGATTGCTGCCTATGTGACAGGGGCAGATGAGGGGATCATCTACGTTCGTGCAGAGTACCCCTTGGCCGTGGAACGGCTAAGCAGTGCAATCCAAGATGCCTATGCCAATAATCTGTTGGGAGACGATATCCTTGGAGCAAATATGCGCTTCAATCTGCAGGTTGTGGAAGGTGCTGGGGCCTTTGTCTGTGGAGAGGAAACAGCATTGATCGCTTCACTGGAAGGGAGAGCGGGACGACCTCACTCTAAACCACCATTCCCCAGCCAGAAGGGTTATCTTGGGTATCCAACCACCATCAACAATCTGGAGACCTGGTGCAATATTCCTCTCATCATTGGGAAGGGTAGCGACTGGTTTATGAGATTCGGCATTTCTTCCTCACCCGGAACGAAAGTATTTTCCTTGGTAGGAAAAGTCAAGCATACCGGGTTGGTCGAACTTCCCTTGGGAGAGAAGCTGACAACCTTGGTTTATGAGGCAGGTGGGGGATCGGTTTCAAAAACGAAACGTATCAAAGCTGTACAGAGTGGAGGCCCTTCAGGAGGGTGCATCCCCTCCAATCTCTTTGATAAGAGTATTGACTATGAGAGCTTGGCTGCCCTTGGCTCCATAATGGGCTCTGGAGGTATGGTTGTCATGGACAATGACAACTGTATGGTGGACTCAGCACGCTATTTTGTTGAATTTACGACGAAGGAGTCATGCGGTAACTGTACCCCTTGCAGGGAAGGCCTTTCACAAGTGCTTTCCATTCTGGATAGAATTACCAAAGGAGAAGGAAAGAGAGAGGACCTACAGATGTTGGAAACCTTGGGAGCCCATATCAGTGACACAGCAATGTGTGGACTTGGGCAGTCTGCTACCAATCCTGTGCTGACAACACTACGATATTTCCCTGAGGAATATGAAAGCCATATCTTAAGAAAGCGTTGTACAGCTGGAACGTGTGAAGCGTTGGTAGATGAGCTTTGTTCCAACTCCTGTCCACTTTCCATGCGGATTCCCACCTATATTGCATTGCTTAGGGAGAATCGATTGGTGGAGGCCTTTACCTCCACTTTGGAAGACAATCCCCTGCCTGGAACACTGGGAAGAATATGCCACTTCCACTGTCAGATGAGGTGCAGACGCGACACCTTGGATGCTCCTGTGCATCAGGGGGAACTGCATCGTTACCTTGCAGATACGCTCTACAAGATGGGTAACGAGCAGGAAGTATACCAAGAGATGGTTGCGAGGATTCCTGCATCAACTGGGAAAAAGATCGGAATAGTGGGTGCAGGCCCCGCTGGTTTGAGTGCAGCTTTCTACCTCGTTCGTCTTGGGCATGAGGTGACCATCTACGATGAGCATAGTGAAGCAGGTGGTGTGCTTCGCTATGGCATACCAAGCTATAGACTGCCAAGAGAAGTGCTTGCAAAGGAGTTGGAGCTCTTTGAGCAACTTCCCATTACCTTTGCTTTCAACAAGCGGCTCGGTAAGGACATGTGGCTCTCTGATCTCAAGGGCAACTATGATGAAGTCATTCTTGCTCTTGGCTCTTACCATCACGCAGCCTTGCAGCTCGATGGTGCTGATAAGGGACAGGTAGTGCAAGGTACCGACGTCCTCAACGCACTTGCTGAGGGTGAGGTCCCCTCGGTTGGCAGACGGGTTGTCATTATTGGAGGCGGCAATGTCGCCATCGATGTTGCCAGGTCTCTCTGGAGAATGGGAATTGATGTAACCATTGCCTATAGGAGAGACAAAGAGGATATGCCGGCCAATGAGAGTGAGATCGAGGAGGCCTTCAGTGAGGGTATTCCCTGCATCTTCAATGTTGCACCCAAAAAGGTTGACAGGGACAAGAAGGGAAGACTCGAAGCTCTTGAGGTGGAGGAGCTGGAGATAGGTGAATATGACCTCAGCGGTAGAAGAATCCGCCGAGGTACCGGCACCATCCGCTCAATCCCCTGCGATACAGTCATTGTAGCAATCGGGGAACGGGTTGACACAGACCTCTTACAGAAAGAGAAGCTTGCCGTCTCCCGACGGGGACATCTGGAAGTGAATCCCTACATGTATGAGACCAACCAAGAGCATGTCTGGGCGATAGGTGACGTTATCAACGGACCTTCCACTGCAGCGGAGGCGATGGGGCAAGGCAAGGAAGTTGCGCGCCTGATCGACTTAAAGCTAAGTGGAAAAGACCGGTTTGCACAGCTTTTCACCACCTTCAGGTATGATCAGACAGTGGGGAAGACCCTGTATGAGGGAAAAGCCATCAACGCTGAAAAACTCCCTATTGCTGCAAGAAGTGGTTCCTTTGAAGAGGTGAAC
>JAQQAR010000017.1 GCA_028532765.1 Sphaerochaetaceae bacterium
AGCCCTGTCAGGGGGTGGGCCCGATCGGAAACCGCCGAGAGGATCAGGGCGATACAGAAGGCCGTCTTGACAGGAATATGATCAATCCCGATATCCGATAACAGGCTGCGTATCTCAAGAGCGACAGGACTGTTGCTCACAGCAGCGAGATTCTCCAGTGTCCTGGTAAAATGGGGAAGCATCTGCTCCTGCCCCGCCATCTTGGCGAACAAGCTAATATCCTCTTTCCTGAAAGCAACACCGTCCAGATCGGAGATAAACTCGGTTGCCCCGACATACCGGTTTTTATTGTACTTCTGGAGAAAGTGGTACCACCGCTGCTCCAGCGATACGGTCGCCGCCGCGGCAGTAAGCACCTCGTCCACGACAGAGGCTGGGAGTTCGGGATCAATCGATTTACGGAGGATTACCGTCAGGGCCGACATACCTTCCATAAGCGAGAGGGCCTTGGCACCGTGAATGATAATCCTCGGATTATCTGATGATTTGAAGAGTGAGACAATCTGAGCATAGGAGTCAGTGTCCCCAAGCCGGACAAGGGCAACCATACACTTTCCCTGGAGAAAATGGTCTGAAGAGCCCAGTCCCCAGCGAAGCAGTTCTACACCCCGTTTGATCTGGTGCTTGCCGACAATTTCTGCCGCTATCCAAGCGGTGGTATGCTCGCCGCAGGAAAGCTGGTTGAGCACAGCATCTTCGGTCTTTCTCCCGAAGGAGATGTTCCCGAGCGCCTGCAAAGCATTAACGCGGACAGTAAGCAGCGGAGAATCGAGCTGCTCTCTGAGTTCGGTCTCCGGGATGGTCGAGCCGATGGTCCCGAGCCGTTTCACGGTCCGGGCATCCTCAGCGCTATCATCCTGGTTGCGTAGCCGATTGAGCACATGGATGGCGTAGAGGTCCCGAGGTGCCATGAAGAGACTGATAACATTCGTTAGCGGCCACTCATTGAGCTTCTCAAGCGATCGAACAAGAAAAATCATCACCACCAGCACCCCGATGATAATCCTGAAATAGAGACGGTAGCCGTCCATCCCGGTATACCCCGAGAATTCCAGCCAAGAGAGCAACCCCCCACCGATGACCGTCCCCGAAAGACCTGCAGCCACACCGGAGAAGACGCGGATGAATAGCGCGCTGCCGACCCGGTCGGCATCACCGATTGAAGAGAGAAAGTAGTGGTTCAGTCCAACAATGATGCCGAACTTGCAGTATCCGGCAATGAAGAAGGCCACTCCCACCAACAGAGGACTGAAAATCTCAGGAGCAAATGCCCACATTCCTGCTGGTAGCAGAAGGCCTGCTGTACTCAGCAAGAGAATCGGCCGAGGGCCTACCTGGTCTGCTATCATTCCATTGATCACCGACGAAGATACTCCCCCAATCAGTAGAATGAGCGAAAAGAGCAGGACTGTGGAGTCCTGGGTCCCATAACCGTTCTTCACCGCTATCATCATGAAGGGAATGACCATCATGAAACTCACCAGACCGCCGCTCCAAGCAAACAGCAATCCGCGAGCCTGTTTCTGACCCCACAGTCGCCTAAAGGATTGCCCCAACGGTATACGAGCGGATACCTGCGGCATCTGCGATTCAGGGATCCGAGCGAGCACCGTGGAGGCATAGAGGCCGATAAGGCAAGCGATGGCAATTAGCAGTTGATAAACCCAGATCTCTGCGGTGTAGCGGGTTATGAGGATAATCACCAGCATAGCAATAATCTGAGTCGTAGTGACCCGAAGGTGGTTGCCTGCGAGAAAAGCTCCCCGGTTCTCCGGCGTGGTTACCTCACCCTCAAGCGGCGAAGTCGCCACAACTCCCATGCTCCTGAAGAGCGCGAAACCGAAAGCAGCAACGAGTATGATTGCAGAAACTACAGCTTGGGGCACATAGGGAACAGCCATCGGGGCAACAATCAGAAAGGATGCAAACACGTAGCGGAGGAACCACCCCAGTGCCCAAGTGCGTGCCCCCCCGATCTTCGATACCAGGTGCTTGCCGACGATCATGAATGGCATAGTCAGATGGACAAAGGAAGAAAGCACGGCAATCAGGGGATCGGAGACAGCATTGGCAATGGCGTAGAGGATGAGGATATTCTCCATGAGAAATACAATGGAGATACCGTTGAGAGCATAGAATCTCTTAATAAGGGCCCTGCCTTTTACGCGCGCCCGTGTTGAGAGGGTAGGTGGAAACTCCCTGCCCTTGCCTGAGAAGAGGGCTGCCAGTCCGTGAAACAACTCCATGGTACTCCGCTCCTGTGCTTATATTGATTATATGTCATACCATAATAGCACAGGTACGTACATAACTGTAAAATCAGGTGGTAGGGTCAGCCGATTCATTTATCAGTGGGATGGGCAATTCCCCTGACTTTTAGGCAGGCATTCTCCGAATCTGTACGTCCCACCAAGAGAATACAGCTCAAACGAACCATGTTACCCAGAATCCATTTTACTCGGTTTCCATCCCTAAAACCCTAGTTATGAGTTGCTCACTCCAGTCAGCCATAAACAGAGGAATATTAAGTATATCTCCATCAAACTTAAGATTCTGCAAAGAATACCGTACCCTCAGCGGAAAGGCATCTTCATGGAGTCGCTTTATCGCCTTCAACGAGGAACTCGAAATATTTTTATCAGCCTTCACTTCAATAGGAATAATAAGATTTTTGTATTGCAGAAGAAAATCAACTTCATAACGATTGTCGCTACTTGTCCAATACCTAAGAGGCACGGAGAAAGCAGCAGAGAGAGACTGCAAAATATAGTTCTCAGCAAAGGACCCTTTAAATTCTGAAAACAATTGGACTGGGTTAAGAAATGAGGAAATATCTAGTTGGGACAACCTTCTGAGCAAACCGATATCGGCGGAATAGAGCTTGAAAGAGGAAAGATCCTCGTAGGCTGACAAGGGCAGTGCAGGCTTGGTGCATCGTGTTACCTTGGTGACCACCTCCGCCGAAACCAACCAATACAATGCATTCTCGTACTCCCTGGCTCTTGCTCCCTGCTTAACGAGTTGATATAAGAATTTCTTATTTTCTCTTGACAACTGAGAGGGAAGAGAATGCCAAATATGCATCAGCTTTGGATACTCTCTAGGTTCAGGATGTTTTGCAAAATCTCTCTCATAGGCTTGGACAATCGACCAGAGAATTGAGTCTATGCTTTCACTCTTTCGCTCAATTACCCACCGCGAGACTACCTCAGGCATTCCTCCAAGCAGAATATACTTTTTAAAGTGATCTAGCAGTGGGTTGAAAAAAGCCTCAGGGATTGGATCACCATCTTCCTTGGCATCCAGATATGCCACCAAATCTTTCTCGTCCTCCGCAATGAGCATCTCCCTGAAAGTCATTGGGTGAATTTTCAGGAAATCAACCTGTCCAACTGGAAAAGAAGATGGTTTGGCAAGAGAGACCCCCAGCAAGGATCCAGCGCAAGCAACATGGTACCCATTCCCTTTCTCATGAAAATACTTCAATGCATTCAGGACATTCGGAGCGTCCTGGATCTCATCAAAGATAATCAACGTAGTGCCCTCAGTTATAGGAAATCCTGCAACGAATTGAAGATTGTTCAATATACGTTTGATATCTTTGGTGGACTCAAAAAATTGCCTATATTCAGGATGTTCATCAAAGTTGAAATATGCAACTCGCTCGTAGTGTTGTCTCCCAAACTCCTTGAGCAACCAGGTCTTACCCACCTGACGGATACCCTGCAGAAGCAATGGTTTACGATACAAAGAGTGTTTCCATGCCTCGAGAGACTTCATTGCAGTTCTTTCCATATAGGATCCCTCCTCTTTTTCTCCCCAAGTATAGACTGAATTTAGGTAGAAAGCAAAAGGATATCACATAATTTCTGCATATTATGTGATTTTTATCACACTTTTATCATATATTATGTGATTTATTACATCGTATTTCCATACATTTAATCAGTACATGGTTCCACCCAATTCCTGCCTCTTAGGCAGGATTGGGTAGTCTGGAGGTATCTTTTATGAAGGTAATTTTCAAATCCTGGAAGTGATTCTGGTGCCCCACTGACAACCTCAGATACAGGACAAGGGATCTCTCTCCTTGCTACCCTGCCTTGTAGCCAGGCAGGCGTTCTCAGAATCTGTACTTCCCACCAAGAGTTCTTCCGGGTAGATCCCTTGCCTCTTGGCTTCTGGCCATACTACACCATAGGGGTGTGAAGAAACCATTCGGAAAATATGAGAAAAGGATGAATACGAAAAAGACCCCTTTCAATACAGAAAGGGATCCTCTAAACAACTACATATAAATTATGTAATCGGAGCTGGATTGAAATAGCAGAGGAAATTGTTCAGCCCATACTGTTCACTGAACGGTTTCTTTCCACTTGCCACATCCAGGATCAGGTTGAACAAGCGCTTCCCAACCACTTCGACAGTCTCCTCACCGGTAGCAATGGAGCCTGCATCAAGATCGATCAGATCCTGCCACCTATTCATCATCGCATTACGGCTGGAAACCTTGATCACCGGTGCCTCCGCTAAACCATACGGGGTTCCACGTCCGGTCATGAAGACCTGGACGGTCATTCCGCTGGCAAGCTGGCTGGGACCGCAGACAATATCGCTCGCTGGGGTGGCAGCGAATATGAGCCCTTTCTTGGTAGGAAGCTCACCAGGGCCGAGCACCTCGACTATGGGAGCATGTCCACTCTTCACGATTGAACCCATCGCTTTCTCAACAATATTGGAAAGACCACCCTGCTTATTTCCAGGAGTAGGGTTTGCACTGCGATCCACACTTCCCTTTGCAAGGTATTCATCATACCAACCGATTTCAGTAACCAACTTCTTGAGAGCTTCCTCGTCCTTGCAACGCTCGGCAAGCAAATGCACCCCATCACGGACCTCAGTGACCTCACTGAACATCACCGTGGCACCACCTGAGACAAGAAGGTCACTGGCATAGCCCGCACTTGGATTGGCCGTCACACCGCTGAAAGCATCACTGCCACCACACTGCATGCCAACACAGAGTTTCTCGAGAGGCAAGGTGGTACGTTTACGCTTGTCAAGCTTCTTGAGCTTCTTCTCCGCCATAGCCAGCAGGGCATCCATCATCGGCTGAAACCCTGGATAGTCCTGAAGGATTATGACATTCTCTGGGGTATTCTCTTCATCACTAAGTAGCTTATCGACGGTGAGTTTCTCACAACCGAGCCCCACCACCATAATTTCACCCCCAAAGTTGGGATTCTTGATGGTGTTCTTAATCGATCGGATAGGAATGACTGCATCAGGTGCGTTGATTGCAACCCCACACCCGTAGGCGTGATTGATTGCAACCACTCCATCGACATTTGGATACTGAGGAAGCAATTCAGCCTGAATTCGTTTCACCAATTGATCCACCACCCCACTGACGCACTGTACCGTGGTGGTGATGGCAAGGATGTTGCGCGTCCCGGCATACCACCCATTTGGGTTCTCATATCCCAGGAAGGTGGTACGTTTTGGTTGGGGAAGCACTACCTCCTCAGGCTCTTTGAAGGAGAGTGCCTCCAAAGGCGGCTGAAGTGGTAACTCAAGGGAGTTTTCATTAATCCAAGCACCCTTCTTCACCCCTTCAAGCAAATAGCCAAGCACTACTCCGTAGCGGATAACCTCATCCCCTTTCTGCATGTCCTGCAAGGCCACCTTGTGGCCCTGGGGAATATCAGAGAGGAGCGTGATACCATCAACCACATCACCCTTGCGGGAGGCTTCAGTGATAATGGCTACCGTATCCCTGGAATCGATTTTCAGGAGCAATGCATTCATTTCTTCGCCTTCCTTGCCAGTCTCTTTGTCTTCCACTCATCATAGAACGCATAGATTAGGGAAACAGCAATCAAGACCCAAATGACGTTCCCGATCGGGCGGGAGAAGAATGTCATCAAGTCCCCTCCAGATCCCTTGATTGAATCAACAAAGTACTTCTCCAGGTCACTACCAAGAATGAAACCGATGAGGAAGGAGGGAATACTATACTTGAACTTTGCAAAGAAGTAACCAACCACACCAAAGAAGAGCATTGCCCAGACATCAAACATATTGCCGTTCTGCGTGGCGTAGCTGCCAACCGTACAGAGCAGGATGATGACAGGATAGATTCTCGCCTTCGGGAAGTTGATAACCTTAACAATGTACTTAATCGGATAGAACATCACAATGTACATGAAAATGTTTGCAACACCCATGGCAACCAGAATCGTTTTCCAGATATCAGGATTGTTTGTGATGAACAGTGGTCCAACCTGGATTCCCTGGAGCATAAAGGCTCCGATGAGTACCGCAGTGGTACTGTCACCGGGAATACCGAGCGAGAGCAAGGGGATCAAGGCACCACCGGTCAAACCGTTGTTGGCCCCTTCACTTGCAACCAATCCACCAATATAGCCGGTACCGAACTTCTCTGGATGCTTGCTCATGCTCTTAGCCTGTGAATAGGAGAGCAAGGAAGCCGCTGAGCCTCCAACACCAGGAAGGACACCAACAAAGGTTCCGATAAGACCACTACGAATCAGGTTGAGGCCCTGTCCCTTGAAATCCTTGAAGGAGAATTTTCTTGTCTCATGATTCAAATCGATATTTTGGTGCTCTTCCTTGATACCGGTCTCAGCCTCCTGGAAAATCTGTACCAAGGCAAAAAGACCGATCAGGACAGGTAGAAGCTGGAAACCCATACGGAGATCAACACGGAACAACTTAGGGACCATACGCATCGTATTGTTGTCAGCAAATTGCCCAATGAGAGAGATCAGCACACCGGCAAACCCGGCAAAGATTCCCTTGATCATACTTCCCTTGCTCAAGGCAGCAATGATAGTCAGGGCAAATACAATGATGAGGAACTTCTCAATGGCAGAGAAGTTGATCGCCAGGCGTGCAAGAGGCGGGGTAAAGAACCAGAGGCTGGCAAGACTGATAAGGCCACCAATAAGACTTGCGGTGATACCAATCCTGAGAGCTCTGAGTCCCTCTCCACGCTTTGCCATGGGGAATCCGTCAAACCCAGTACAGATGGAAGAAGGAGTCCCTGGGATATTCAACAGGATTGCAGGGATTAACCCCCCTGAGATACCACCAACATAGAGTCCCAGCAAAAGGAACAGACTGGTGGTAAGACTATATGCATAGGTAAGGGGAAGGAAGATGGCAATCGCCATCGTCGCTGTCATGCCGGGAAGGGAGCCAAATACAACACCGATTACTACGCCCAAAAGAGACATCATAATCTGTAGCGGTCCGAATGCAAAAATTTCCATTATGTACCTCCTCTGTTACGGCAGGGTAATCTTGAAGACCTGGCCGAAAAAGAACCAGATTAGCAGCGAGGATACCACTGCAATAATCAGGGAGATCAGCAAGGACCTGAAGTCATGGTTCGACCAGAATTTCTTGGTCTTGAAGGCAATGGGAATGGAGGAGAGCTGGTGAATCCCTACAAATAAAACATTGAACAAGAAGATAAATATAATCGATGCAGGAAGAAACCCTAGCAGTTCCATAGAGGGAATGTATAGGACAAGAAGGATCAAGGTTCCCGGAAGTCGTACCTTATCCCAGTCCTTCTCAAAGAAATGATAGTTCTTGAAATTGAAGAACGGCGTTCCCTGTCTTTTGCACTTCAATGCACGCTGGATCAGCATGATGATGGCAAAGAAGGCCAAGATTCCCATGATGATCGGAGGGAAGATCCAGTGGGACGTTGAAAGTTTGTAATCAATATGCGGCATAGGTTTCTCCTCATAGACTGACTGCAGGGCATAGGTCCTGCAGTCAGTATACCATTAGGAATTAAAAGTATTACAGAACCAGATCGTCCAAGGACGGAGCTCTGTCAATCAAGCCCTGGAGGCTGTCACGCTTATCATAGATGAATGCTTTACTCTCTTCGACATTGAGGTACTTACCAGGGCGGAAGTTCATCTTGCCCAGGTCAGCCTTCAAGCCAGGATCAGCATTGACATTCTTCATAGCAGCTTCAAGCTCAGCTACCAATTCTGCTGGGAAATCCTTCGGCAGGTAGATCAGGAAGTCCTTGGCGAAGCGGAACTCTTTTCCATCAAGGGTGATGCCAAGATCAGCATAGCTAGCCTCATCAACGCCTTCGATGTTGTCCAAGAGACCCATATACTTCATAGCGAGCTTCGGATCATCAGTCTGGGTGTACTGCAAGAGACTGGTGTAGTCGGCGAAGATTACGTCAGCATTTCCGTCCCAGAGCATCTGGAGCTTATCACCGGTTGATCCACCGATTACTACGCGGATTCTGTCAGCAATGTCAGCACCATAGGTGTCCATGACCCACTGCCAGTATACGATGAACCCAACGTGGGAGACGCCACCAGCTTCACAAGCCATGCGGACTACTGCATTAGGATTCTTCTTCAGATACTCAGGAATCTCTGCAAGGCTCTCGTAAGGGGCCTCAACCTTTGCACCCCAAGCACTGCCAGGGTTCTGTGCAATACGTGGACCGACGGTCATATTCTCAAGGCTGTACATCTCATCATATGCCCCGAAGGAGATACCAAGATAGGTCATGTCATGGAACATCATGATAGTGTTCCCATCGGGTTTGACGGTCTGCATTGCATCCAGTGCAACAGCTGCGCCTACAGCATCAACTTTCAGGTTTGCACCAAGTTCCTTGCCAAGATAGCGGCTGACCGTTTCTGCGATTAAATAGGAATCACCACCGGTTGATGTGGAACCAATAACAACACGAACATTCTTCCCTTCAAAAGTGGGAACAGCTTCCTCAGAGGCACCTGCTGCGAATAGTGCACCACCGGCCAACATCAAACAGAGCGAGAGAAGCAATAGTTTCTTCATACGATAATCTCCTTTCTAAACTAAACATCCCCGGAGGGGTTTCCAATATATGGATCCCTGCTAACAGCCCCAGATCCCTAACAGAGGAATAGGGACTGCTTCCAGGAAACATACCACTTCCTGGTTACAGCACCTTATCCATATCAATAGCCTAAGCTTGGATTTTCCATATGTCAACGAAAAAATTATATTTTTCAAAAACTTTTTGATTTTTCTATAATAATCTATGAAATAATCAACTAACTTGTGAAAGAATATACAACATTTGCATATGTACGAGTTCATCAGCATTGTTTGTAATATTTGCATCTTAGTAGTTGTTTTACAAATAATTAAACATATCAATCATCAAGTTTTCATTAATGAATCACATTTTTACCAGTTGCTTAAAATCCAAAAACCATGAGGATATGCACCAGATTATGTATAATGGCATTAGAATTTTATAAAGCTCTCTATAATATATGAACTCTATAAAACCATTCCCCAAATCGGAATGGAGATCAGGGACAGAAAGGTACTAACAATAACCAACTTTGAAGCATATATGGTATCCCTCCCATATTTGGAGGCCAGGATCACCGTCGAAGACCCCCCAGGCATCGCTGCCAAGATGACAGAGACCCCGATAATCAGCGGATCGAGGCCAAGAAGCTTTGTCGCCACAAATGAGACCAAGGGAATAAAACCAAGACGCAACAAGGAAAAACCAACAAGATTCCGGTCTATTCGAAGGTGTTCCCTCTTCATCTCAGCAAAGAGGGAACCGATAAGCATCATGGACAAGGCTGTGGTGCAACCGGCAAGAGAGGAAAGCGTCATTTCCATGAACGAAGGAATCTTAACCGGGAACAACATCCAGAGCAGTCCAACGTACACCGCAACCATACAGGGGTGAAGGATGACTTTCAGCGCAGCCTGCTTCTTGTTGACTGCTGCCGGGCTGAAAATGGATAGACCGGCGGTCCACATGACAATTCGCTGCGGGATCAGGTAGATGGAAGCATACATGAACCCAGCTGCCCCAAAGAGTTCTCCTGCAATGGGCAACCCGAGAAATCCTGCGTTGGAGACCAAAAGGCCATAGCGCAAGACACTCTTCTTTCCCTGCTCCTGCTTGCCATAGGTTACCTTGGATAGTAAGAAACAAAACAGTTGTATTCCTACTGACACAAAAAAGATAATGGAGAAGGAGAGCAGTATTTCCCTACTGACATCCATTCTGAAGGAGAGAATGATGCTGCTCGGCAAGGTCACATAGAGCACGAGGTCGGTCAGGAACCCTTTCGTGTGTTCACTGAACAACCCCACTTTTCGAAGCAACGCCCCTACCGCCAACAAGGCGAAGAGTTGCCCTTGCAGGTTCCACAGACTTGCGAGATCCATATGCAATTTCTTCCTTCAGTATACTGGTGACGGGACGGCAAGCATCCGTCCCGTCATGGATTGCCTCAGCGAACCAAGGCAGGACTTTTAGGGTCAAACTTCCAACCAGGGATCAGGAACTGCATACCCTCTGCATCATCCCGAGCACCAAGCTTCTGGTCGACATACAACTGGTGGGCTTTCTCAACCTGGGCCCGATCGACTTCGATACCCAAACCTGGTTTACCGGTGAGTGCAATATGCCCATCCTCAATCTTCATCGGATCGACACTCAGACGCTCAATCCCTTCCTGCCAGATCCAGTGGGTATCGATTGCCGTTGGATTGCCCGGTACGGCCGCCCCTACGTGGGCAATCATAGCAAGGGAGATATCAAAGTGGTTGTTGGAGTGCGAGCCCCAGGTAAGACCGAACTCATCACAGAGCTGGCCAACCCTGACAGCTCCACTCATCGTCCAGAAGTGACAATCGGCGAGAGGGATATCCACACTCTGCAACTCCAGGGAGTGACCAAACTGTCTCCAGTCGGTTGCAATCATGTTTGTAGCAGTGGGAAGACCGGTAGCACGACGGAACTCACTGAGCACCTCCCGTCCACTGTACCCATTCTCTGCACCACAAGGGTCCTCACAATAGGTAAGAATCCCGTGCATATCCTTGCAGAGGCTGATTGCCTCCTTGAGCGACCAGCCACCATTCGGGTCGAGGGTCATACGGGCATCAGGATAGGCTTTCTTCATGGCCTTGATTACCTCAATCTCCTTGCTACCCTCGAGCACGCCGCCCTTGAGCTTGAAGTCCTTGAAGCCATAGAGGTCCTGGCTTGAACGGGCAAGCTCAACCACTGCATCGGCATCCAGAGCTTCCTCATGGCGAAGACGATACCAATCCTCACTGTTCTTTTCATCAGAATAATAGGGAAGGGTTGTCTTCTTTCGATCTCCGATGAAGAAGAGATACCCGAGTACTTTTACACGGTCCCTGATCTTCCCATCCCCCAGAAGCGATGCAACAGGAACCTCAAGATACTTGCCCAGAAGGTCGAGAAGAGGAGCTTCTATTGCTGTAACGACATGGATCCCTGTACGCAAATCGAATGTTTGCAAACCACGTACGTCATTTTCATCATTCCCGAGCGCTTCCTTGACCTTCAGGAGTGTCTGCTTGTATTCACTGATCTTGGAACCCTCGACAACAGGCTTCACATCCTCAAGGGCCTTGGTGATCTTCTGGCCACCTGGGACCTCCCCTACGCCGGTGTTTCCCTGACTATCGGTCAAGATGACAATATTACGGGTAAAATATGGTGCATGGGCTCCACTGAGGTTCAGCAGCATGCTGTCCTTTCCTGCAACCGGAAAGACTTCCATTTTCTGAATATAGGGAATCATAATATCTCCTCCTAGCTTATAAGCATCTAGCATATGGTATTCTGTGTGCAGTATCTATTTCATGCTATAGTGCTTTTTCTCGTATGTCAATTTTTATTATAGATTTTATAATTTGTATTTAGTTTTTTATAAATATGTTTGAACATATTACTTGCAAGTCTGTCGCTTCATGTAATATACAGTACTCATTATATCTCACGTATCGATGTTATGGAGATGATCGTCGTATTTTCTTTGATAATTTCATAATTACATGCGATACTATAATTGTGTTATAATAATTTGCATATATTTCAAATAGGAAAGAGGACGTTATCATGCCGAATGACACTGACAAATACAACATCAAAGCTGTTTCTCGCTGCTTTCAGATACTCGACTATGCCGCTGAGCAAAGTGGCCCCATCTCCATCCAGGACGTCTGTACCGCCTTGGACACCAACAGCAATATGGCTTTTCGCCTGCTGGCAAGCTTACAGAGTTCCGGGTACATGACCAAAGACCCATACACCGGCTTGTATGCGATCAGCCTGAAGACGCTCAAACTCAGTCGAAGCGCACTTCACTCCCAGGAAATTCGGAAAGTCACCATGCCCTACCTTGAGCTTCTGTGGAATCAGTTCCCAAAGGCAAACGTCAATATGGCAGTCTTCTACAACGGGGAAGTACTTATGCTCGACCGAATTGACACCCAGAGCACTCCTCGTACCTATTTCACCCCAGGCAGGCAACTACCCATTCACTGTACGGCACTGGGGAAAGTGCTTACCAGCGAACTGGAAGAAAATCAGGTGGATGCCCTGCTTAAGGAAAAAGGCCTTACCAAGTACACTGAACAGACCATCACCGACCCAATTGCATTCAAGAAAGAGCTTGCAAAGGTTCGCAGTGAAGGTTGTGCCCGTGACCGCAATGAGTTCATCGACGGGGACAACTGCTCTGCTGTTCCGGTAAGAGGCAGGGACGGGAAGATCATTGCCGGCATCAGTGTAAGTGCCCTGGTATCCAATATGAGTGTGGAAGAGATTGAGAGAGCCATTCCGCGTCTCAAGGATACTGCTTCCAGAATCTCCTATATGATGGGATTCACCACAACTCCGGTCCTGTAATCTAAAGCAAAACATACAGTATTTTACAGAGGGTCATCGTTATTGATGACCCTCTCATTGTATACGCTAATTCTGGAAACGAGTTATTCCACGACGTCGAAGCCACCATCGATGAGACTCTGACGGAGGTTCTCCATCTGAGCGGCCGGGCTTGGCATCGTGGGAAGGTAGGGCCTGCCCACCTTTGTCCCCACCAGGTTCGCCAGGTCCTTCGTTGCAACCGGGAAGCTCGACTTGTCGGTCGCCAGGCGGATCGGATTCAGCCTCAGCTGCGCCTCCAGCGATCCCTTGATATCCCCGGCCACGTACTTCTCGTAGATCGAGCACACCAACTCCGGCAGGTAGTTCGCCGTCGAGCATACAGCCCCAACCGCCCCGACCCCAAGGCCCGAGTAGATCAGCGTGTCCTTCCCGCTCAGCACCTTGAAGCCGATGTCCGCGTTCCGCCTCACGAACTCCATCGTCTGCGTCAGGTCCCCGCTCGAGTCCTTCATACCCACCAGGTTGGGGATGCTGTGCGCAAGCTCCTGGACCAGGTCCTGGCTCATCGCGTACCCGCACCTGCCCGGGTTGTTGTACAGCAGCACAGGCACCTCGCTCACTGCAGCGGCTATGGTGCGGAAGTGCTGCTCAAGCTCCTCCTCGGTCGGCTTCAGGAACATCGGCTGCAGGATCGACACGCTCCTTGCCCCAAGGCGCACACCCATACGGGCTAGGCGCACGCACTTGCTCGTGCGTATCGCCCCCACCCCCATGTAGACAGGCACTCGCCCTGCACACTGGTCCACCATGATGCCCAGGGCCTCTTCCATCTCGGCCTCTTCCATCATGTAGAACTCGCCGTTCGACCCGAAGGCAAGGATACCGGAGCACCCCCCCTCGATGACAAAGTCCACCACCTTCCTCAGCGACGCCTCGTCTATGCACTCGTCCTCCGTGATCGGGGTCACGATCGGGGGGATGATCCCCTTGATGAAACTCGTATCCATGCCTCTCTCCTTTCTCACTCGCCGATCTTCGTACCGCTCACCTTCGCATAGTAGCGGGCCAGCGCACTGTGGTCGTCGCCCCCGAACCCGTCGGCGTGCAGCGTCTCCATCATCTCCCTCACATATGCGGTCAACGGCAGGGGCGATCCCACCCCGTGGCCCGTGTCCATCGCATTGGCCAAATCCTTGATGTGCAGGTCGATCTTGAACCCCGGCTTGAAATTCGAGTCCATCATCATCGGTGCCTTCGCGTTCATCACCGTGGAGCCGGCAAGCCCCCCCTTGATCGCGTCGAACACCAGGTGCGGGTCGACACCGGCCTTCTTCACCAGCGTGAACGCCTCACTGACCGCCGCTATGTTCAGGGCAACGATGATCTGGTTCGCAAGCTTGGTCGTGTTCCCGGCCCCGATGGGCCCGCAGTGCACCGCACTGGCCCCCATGACCAGCAGGATCTCCTTCAGCTCCTCGAACAGCTCCTTCTCCCCCCCGACCATGATCGCAAGGCTCCCGTCAATCGCCTTGGGCTCCCCGCCGGAGACCGGGGCGTCAAGCATTCTTACACCTTTCTCTGCACAGGCCTTCTCCACTTCCTGGCTTGCCAGAGGAGCGATCGAGCTCATGTCAACAAGCTTCAAGCCTTCTTTCGCCCCCTCAAGCACTCCCTGCTCTCCCAGCACCACGCTCTTCACATGCGGGCTGTTGGGCAGCATCGTGATCACCAGCGGCACCTGGCTTGCAACGTCCGCTGCTGAACTCCCCGCCGTCGCCCCGGCGGCAACCACTTCTTCCACACTCGCCTTGTTCAGGTCGAAACAGACAATCTCATGCCCTGCCTTCAGCAGATTCTTTGCCATGGGCTTGCCCATGATCCCCAGTCCGATAAATCCAATCTTCATTGTATATCTCCTCATTACATATATATTGATCAGGTATAACGAAGATGGTATGCCGAAAGCCAACATGACGGGCACACCATTATCCCTAGAAGCACCAATAGCTCCTAGGGATAGAGTAAGGGGAGTCTTAAATTCTGTCAACTAAAATTATAGTTTCTTACTGTACTATTATATTTTTTAAACCCTGTTATATAAATTTCAAACTGCATTATACAGACAGGCTTTGAAGACTTCTCACGCTCTGCTAACCTTCACAGGACGGCAAACAGAGCCCTGACGCTACTCATTCACCACATTCTGTCTTGCACCAGAGAGAAAGCCCCTCAGGTTTGCAACAGCGATATCCATCAATCTCTGACGGCTTTCCTTTGGCGCCCAGCTGATATGGGGTGTGATCAGGCAGTTCTTTGCCTGCAAGAGAGGGTTGTCCTCCCTGATCGGCTCAGATGAGACGACATCCAATCCAGCAGCAGCAATCTTTCCACTGTTCAATGCATCAACAAGGTCCTGTTCTACAATCAAGGGGCCTCTACTGTTATTGATCAAGATAACCCCATCCTTCATCTTGGCGATGCTTTCCTTGTTGATGATGCCCTCGGTTTCAGGGAAAAGAGGACAATGCAAGGCAATTACATCACTTTCAGACAACAAGGTATCCAGGGAGACATACTCATCTTTCAGCTCAGGATTCTGATAGGAATCATAGGCAATGACATTCATACCAAAAGCTTTGGCAATCCTGCCTGTCGCCTGCCCAATCCTTCCATAGCCGATGATTCCCATCGTCTTACCGACAAGCTCAATGAGTGGGTAGTCCCAGAAACAGAAATCAGGAGCCTTACTCCATCTCCCTTCCTTGACTGCATCACTGTGGTGTTGCACGTGATGACAGATTTCAAGCAACAGGGCAAACACAAACTGTGCCACGGCATCAGTTCCATAGGTTGGAATGTTGGTGACTACCACACCTCTCTCCTTGGCTGTCTGGACATCGATTACATTGTACCCGGTAGCCAGAACCCCGATATATTGCATCTTCTCTGCATTCTTTATGGTCTCTGCTGTGAGCGGGGTCTTGTTGGTAATGACAATATCAGCATCAGCGATTCGCTGCGCGATCAAATCAGATGGTGTACGGTCATACACCGTCAAATCTCCCAGTTCTGCAAATCCATCCCAGCTCAGGTCCCCTGGGTTCTCCGTATATCCATCCAGAATGACTATCTTATGTTTCATAGTGCCTCCTCATATGTATAGCTTAGCTCATATACTCCACTTTCCTCAATCGCTGTGGAATACATACCTTGTTGTTCATCTCCTAATGAAATCTTCTGTTTATGCAATGTATTCGTTGACTGGTTGAAGATTCCCTACCATACTGCCCTGCATGAAAGGCCGCCTCATCACCCCTGTCATGGTGCTCTATATCACAAAATGCTTGCTCGGAACCGTCATTTGCTATGGCTTCTACAAAGCATTTCCCCAGTACTATCTGCATTGGTCCATTATCAGTCTTCTCTTGGTGCTCGCCCCTGATAGGGACAACTCTATTGCACTTCCCATCGCGAGAATCAAGGCAAACATCACCGGTGCACTTGTCGGTCTCTTCTGCTTCATGCTCCCTTTTCACCAACTGCTGGGTCTCCTAATCGGAGTGATAGCCACCATTTCTATCTGCTCTTTGCTGAAATTTCCTGCAGCTACCCGTAGCGCTCTTGCGGCACTGGTAATTGTACTCTTGCAAGAAGGGGGAAAGCCTATGTGGTCGTACGCCCTGCAGCGTATTTTTGCTGTACTTCTGGGTTGTCTGGTTGGATTGGCACTGACAGTCTGCTTTCAAGCCTGTGAACAAACATATCTGCGAAAAAAAAGGTCCCCCTGACAAAGACCAAGGGGACTGAATAAGCAGGTTGAGACTACCGGACCACACCCTCAAATATTGGGTTACGGGGAGCAAGGCTTCCAGCAGAATAACCCCAGATGGAGGCATATTCAGCAGGATCCTCTCCCATTTTCTCCAACTGTCTTAGGTAGTGGGCTATCGACTTGGATTCTATGATGACCACAGAGCCCATCTCTTCGATCACCTTGCTGTGAGGCCTGGTGTGGTCGAACTCAAACTCCAGGATACGCCTCCCGTCATCGGTAATACCGATGGTCCTGAAGGTATTGCTCTTGCCCACACCCGGCAGGTTGATCGTATTCCGGTCCGTTGCAAGAAATGGGATCTCAGCCCCCTCACGAACCATGTTGATCTGTTCAACCATCTTCTCCGCCTCACTCATGAATGGACGAAGCGTGGCGAGATACCGCTGAGGAACCTGTCCGATGGAACTCTCCTCAAGCTGCTCCTGCATGCTCCTTGCATTGGTCGCAAACAACTCTCGGTTCTCCTTGAATCCCTTGACCGTGAAGGTATAGTAAGGAAGGACGCCGATATCATTGAGTACCTTTCGCAGTTTTGCCGTATGGCCACGTCTACTGGCCGCAACCGTGAAGACTTCCTGGTTGGTTACCGCCCAACCTGCATCAAGCAATCTCTTGATCGCCTTCCTGGTATCGGGAGTAATCTCCATGGCAGAGGAGATATGCGTCTGCACCACACACTGGTCAATGCCCAGGTTCTGAGCCTCGGCCTTGAAATCAGCGAGAATCTGGATGAGTTCCTTGGTAACTCGTTGGGGAAGATACACCGGAAGCTTCGTTCCAAGACGGACCCTGCGCATGGAAGCATACTGATCATCTTGTGGTCGTTGTTTGTTTTCTTCCAGTTTCTGCCTTGCCATCTCAAGTACTGCATCCAGAATTGAACGCAAGGACTTCACCGAGCTCATGAAGGCATCCCCACCGGTAATCAGGATATCCCAAAGGTATGGGTCATTACGGAAATACTCCATGTTGACGGCAAGCTGCTCTTCCCAGGTCCGCTTAGGACGCAACTTTTCCAGTTCAAAGTTGAATCGCCCGGCCTGGAAGTCATACATTCTCTGGCAGTACGAGCAGAGCCCACCGCAGGCTCTTCCCATGGTATCAGGAATAAAAATGGCTACTGTGGGATACCGACGGTGGATATTGTGGGAAGGAAGCAACCATCCTGCTGCATTAGGCTCCCCCGGTTTTGCAATGTCCTCTTTCTCCCAGGCAACGATTGAACCAAACTCCTCCAAAAGGTCCTGACTGTAGAAGAGATAAGCACGTAAGGCAAGGTCACTTCCTGGATGCTCCTGCATTTCAAGGGGTCGGGTATCGATAAGAGAGAGGAAATAGGGAGTAGCAAAGATGGGAATACCCTTCCTCTCCGACTCCTTCATGATTCTGAGCGTTTCAGCATCCAGGCTGCCATCAAGATAACGATTGAGCTCCTCAGTGCTTCTTAAGGCAAAGTGCAAGTGGAATCGGTCCTCCTTCCACCAAGCAAGCACCTGCTTGCGCTTTTGCTCATGACTCATATCATCCTTGAACTGATAAAAGGAGCTTTTTCTCCGTCTATCCTCGATACGCTTGATCAGGAGTTCAACAATTCGCTCCTTGTTCTTCGTCCTCCAGGCGATCACCTCAGGATCCAAGCCACTTGGATGGGAATCCATCCACTGCTCTACCTGACTTCTAGGAGGGATTATACGGTCCTCCACTCCACTCAGCTGGCCAATGAGATGAGCCATATCCTCAAGGAAATCAAGATGAACCGACGTCTCTTGTCCCATCAAGACGCGCCTCAAGAGGGCAATGGGACGCGAGACAACCGTCTCTCCATGGAGGTTCAGGTCTTCATAGACATCTCCCTCGTGGTCGAGATAGTCCATCATCCTAAGGTATGCCATCGAGGTGCTCATCAAGGTATAGTAGTCCTGCTCGGTCTTTCCTTCACCAGTATAATATGACCATGCTTTTGGGAATCTTTGTTGCATCGTTGCAGCCATCTCTTCGCGGAGCGTAGCTACCAAAGCCGCATCATCAAGCTTCTGGTCAAGGAACAAGGAGATAAGTTCTGGATTGTCTGCCTTCATCTTGGCGACAAGTTCAGTAATGCGATTGATAGATGTATTCATGTGCTAAAGATACAGGGATGGGTTATCGTATGTCAAGCATTCTACATAAGTTCTTATATTTTATATATTTATAATCATTCCAACCCCCATTATCATCTTCGGTACTCTCATTTTCTCTCTCTTGTTACATCGCCCAGAGCCCCAACAACCCTCTCAGAGCCCTTCCCGCCTTGACTATCATCAGAAAAGGACGTATGAATATATGCGAATACATTAGAGGTATCATGTTAGAATTTTATACACCGTCCCTCGCGGACAAACACCTGTTTCCTGATCACAGCAAGCACCTAGCCTATGAATATTACTACTCGTATGTTGCACTCTGGGCAGATGCAATCGGCATCACCATCTGCAAGACAGATACAGCCTTGTATATGCATCTTGAAGAGGACGATTGTTTCCTGCTTCCCATCACCGACGACCTTCCTGGGGCAATGAAAGAACTTGAAGATCACTGCGCAGAAACCGGCCAACGATTTCTCCTTGAATGTGTACCCACCGAAGAAGCAGAACAGTTGAAAGCGATGGGTTACCAGACTGAGCATGTCAGGAACCTTGATGACTATCTTTACGAGAGTGAGAAACTCATCAAGCTCTCCGGCAAGAAGTTGCAGAGTAAGCGCAATCATATCAACCAATTTGAAAAGCACTACACCTATTCAGTACGCCCCCTGAACACCAAGGAACTACGTGATGAGTGTTACAGGATGGCATCCACCACCTGGCTTGAAGGCAAGGATTGCACAACCAAGGAGATCAGGGATGAGCTGGGAGCCCTCAAACGGGCACTCGATGGCTGGGATGAACTCAATTTCAAAGGGATCCTTGTCTGTGTAGACCACAACCTCACCGCATTCACCATCGGGGAAATCATCGATGAGGAAATGGCCATCGTACACTTTGAGAAGGCCGATACCTCCTACAAGGGAATCTACTCAGTCATCAACCAGCTTTTTGTCAGCGAGTATCTCTCCAACGTTCATTATGTGAACAGGCAAGAGGACGCCGGCATTGCTGGACTCAGAAAAGCAAAACTCTCCTACAAACCCGACCTTATGGTCGAGAAATTTCGGGTAACAAAGCAAACATGATCATAGAGCGTGCAAAACCCAGTGACTACCAGGAACTCAAACAGCTCTGGCTCATCGTATTCGACGAAGAGCCAACATTCCTGGAACACTTTTTTGCAACGAGAATCTCATACCAGGATATCTTTGTCGCTCGAAAGGACGATAAGCTGGTCAGTGCACTGCATGCGCTCCCCCTGAATTATCACAAACAGGGGGAGGAACATCCAACAAGCTACATCGTTGGAGCTGCAACCTACAAGGAGTACCGAAGACAGGGAATCATGGGAAAACTCCTGGAAGCGACCAGAGAAGCCTATGACCACCCCATCACACTCTTTCCCGCCGTCAGGCCGTTCTATGAGGCAAACGGATACTTCACCACTTCAAGCGTACTCTCCTTCTCCATACCATCTGATACAAACACTCGAGAAAAACAAACCACACAACTCTCATACCAGGAACTGGATGCAATTTATCGAACAGCTACCAGTGAAGAAGGTGCCCTCCTACGTGATGAAGAGGCATGGTCCTTCCTCACCGATGGCTATGAAGTGCTCTCAGTGGAGGGTGGTTACGCCTTTATCAGCGAGGGAAAGGCTGTAGAGACCATGGTCCTGAACAATGATGGTGCTTCCAGCATGCTCTCACTTCTTAAAGGAAGAGGGATCACTGAGGTACGCACGCTCGAATCCTCCCCACTTGCCAACTTAATTGGGAGAGAAAAAGGAGAGCCCATCCCGATGGGGATGAGCACCTCAAAAGAACTACAAGGTGTGTATATAGCCGAGCAGTATTAGCGAACAACGCTCTCGAAATATTGTGTCCAAGTATCTCCCTTGTCATTTTTCACCTGTAAGGTGAAGGGAATAACAGTCCCTGATGGGGCATCAGATGCGATGACGAAGCGGAAGGTGTTGTTCTCCCCACGTACCTGTTGCTTACTGCTGGTTGCCCAACGGCTGTTGTTGGTACTCATCAACCCGGCATCCAATGAACCAAGATAGATTTCGTCAGAGAGAATACGGACATATTCGCTCTCACTGCTCAGTGTTGCGCGAAGCCCTGCAAGGTCGACGGTCCCGGTATTGGCATAGGAGAAGCCCATACTCATCTGGGTATTGGTGGGAAGGGCCTCCTTGTCATAATAGAGAACGGTGATATCCTCAATGGCAAGCCGCTTCCAAAGCGCCTCGAAGTAACCACCCTTTCCTAGCTTCTCATAGGAAGATGGGTCAGTGATCAAGGTACCGGTACTCTTGTCATACCAACCTGCAAATATGGCTGACGCATCATCGGCTACCGGGGTGGGGACCTCAACATCCTCACTTTCAATGAATACATCAGTCCCACTGAGTGGGTCGACAAAGCGAACCCCTTCCTGGTAAATGGCATAGAGGGTCTGGTTGGTATAGCTCATCTTGATCGTCTCTCCCGCTTGGTAGGTGACCTCATCAGGTGTCACTCCCCAACCGGCTAGCACACCAAGGCGAGCTGAGTTCATCCGCAGCTGTCCGCTGGATGGCAAGACAACCTCACTGCCAGGAACCTTGCGAATCTGCTGCCGATAGCTGTAACGGTAGTTCTCTCCCTCAGAGGAGAAGTCCAAGGTAAGGGTTGGACGGTAGTACGGACTGTTCTCGTACAACCATGCGGCATATTCACTCTTCTTTGGCTCATCAAGAGAGAGAATCTCTTCAAGAAGATAGTCACTCGTATTCTGGTCCATGTGGTAGGTGGACAGCAAACTCAGATGCTCCCGAGCTTCATAATAGGCTTCCCTGTCCCCTTTTGACCGAGCCTCGTACAGGCGCTTACGAGCCTGTTCTGCCTCATTGGCTACTGCCTCATTGAGCTTATCGTACGACTTGGTGATCGCCTCAAGACTCTGGCTACTCAGGTCCTTGCCCTGAATGGTAGCATACTGTTCTTCTGCTGTCGGAGTCGCTGCCACTGCAATCATCCCAACGGTAAGCATAACAGTCATCAATACAAGTATACGTATTCGTTTCATAGGATTTCCTCCTCCCATCTGCATAATCTGTTGTTTCTACCTATTGTAATAGCAACACCAGAGTCTCAAGGCAACTAGGGAGATGCAATCTTCATACACTCTTTAATTCTGTGAAGAAATGTGAAGCACCACCCTTCGCCCTGAATAACTAAGCAGGCCTTCCTCCACCAAGGATGCCAGCTCCCGGCTGAGCGAGGTACGGGCGAATCCCAACCGCTCTGCAAGTTCTTTCTTTGAAGTTGGTAGGACAACTGTATTGCTTCCTTGGATAACCGACAGGTTCTGCAGATAGGCAAGCAGACTCTCCCTAAGGCTCTGCGCCGAGAGCTTGGTGACCGTCATACTCAACTCATGGGCACGGTCGCTCACCAATTCCAACAGAGCCGAGAGGAACTCCACCCTTGCCTCACAGAGGTCAAGCACCAGCACCTTGGGAAGATGCAAAACTGACGATTCATTTTCACTGAAAACCGTCATAGGGTAGTGGTTATACCGGCTAAACAGCAGGGTCGCGCCCCACACATCCCCTGGTTCCAATACCCGAACCTTGAAAACCTTCCCCTCCTCATCAACGCTCTGGATGGAGACGGTGCCCGCTATCACCACATCGAGCGTGGTACACACCTGCCCATGTAGATAGAGCATCTGGCCCTTGGAGTACGAGCTGAGCTTTGCCCTGCCTTCCCTGAAAAGGGAGGAGAGCATTTCCTTATCAAAGCCCTTAAACAGCCCAAGATTTACAAGCGCAGGAAAGAAATCCATGAAAACCCCCAAAAGTGTGACCTATGTAACAGTATAAAGGAGAAGATGCCGGTATGCTAGGAATACCAATCAATAAAAGGAGTCAAGAATGATTGAAACAGTATATACCTACACTAAAACCGACGAGAAAGTCATTGAAAAACTGGTTGGCGATGATCAGGTCATGATCAACCATGTGGTTCTGAACAATGGGGATGCACTCCCAGAGCACTACAGTGATTCCAATGTCTATCTCACCATAGCACGAGGAACACTCTCAGCCACCTTCAACGACCAAGAATCACACTACTACCAGGGAGCAATCGTGAACGTTCCGGCAAACACCAAGATGAACATTGCAAACACCAACGAAGAACCCGTTGAATTCTTCATTGTCAAAGCACCTCATCCAAGGGTATACAAGGAACAATAGGCCATGAAGAAAACCATCCAACGGATAGTGCAGATTCTTTTTCTCGGTCTCTTTATTTTCCTGCTCATCAGGGGTAAGGTACAGGCGTGGATGGGAATCTTCCTGCTTTCACTTCTTCTCTCTGCCTTCTTCTCCCGTTTCTACTGTGGGTGGATCTGCCCAATAAACACCCTTGTGAAACCGATCACCTTCCTGAAGAAGAAGTTTCATGTGGGCAGTATAAAAACACCGGCCTTCCTCAAGAACGGTGTGCTGAGGATCCTGCTATTGGTCGTCTTCCTGGCTCTTATGGTCTTGACCTTGCGCTCAGGCAAACAACTACCAGTGTTACCAGCACTAGTGGCCATTGGAGGCTTCCTCTCGCTCTTCTTTGAAGAAGAACTCTGGCATCATTGGCTTTGTCCCTACGGAACCATCCTTTCGTTTCCCAGCAGGGCAGCGAAGAGACGGATGGTAATCGACGCTGAGCTCTGCACCAACTGTGGCAGGTGCAAGCGGGTCTGTCCCTCGGGAGCAATCGTAAAGGAAGAGAAACATCGCATCATCAAGAGTGAATGTCTGGTCTGTCATGAGTGTGAGCGGGTATGCAC
Organism: Sphaerochaetaceae bacterium; assembly: GCA_028532765.1. Taxonomy (GTDB): domain Bacteria; phylum Spirochaetota; class Spirochaetia; order Sphaerochaetales; family Sphaerochaetaceae; genus Sphaerochaeta. Next base: position 23,537 of record JAQQAR010000017.1, read on the forward strand.
CAAGGGAGCCATCAGTTACAAATAAGCCATTGTCTAGGCGAGAATATGTAACAGGGAGAGCAATACATGCCCTCCCTGTTGCTGTGATGCTTTCTTTACTGTGGAACGTTATTTCTTCTCTTTACGGAAGCAGAGGAACCAGTCAAGGCAGTATTGATTCTCATCCTTGCTTTCCATCCGCTCCTTGGCGGTACCGCATGAACCTGGGGTGGGGATGATGACATCCTGGCCTGGTCTCCAGTTTGCGGGAGTGGCGATATGCTCCTTGTCAGCCTTCTGCAAGGCAAGGACCACACGCTTGATCTCATCAAAGTTACGGCCGGTGGAAGCAGGATAGTACATGATGGTTCTCACCACACCTTCTCCATCGATGATGAATACAGCACGAACTGCCTGGGTGGAGGACTGTGACTGGACCATGCCATACTTCTTGGCAACATCCATCTTGATATCCTCTATTACCGGGAACTTGACCTCAATGTTCTTCATCCCATTCCATTCCAGTTCCTGAATCTTCCTGAGCCATGCTATGTGTGCATACAGGGAATCGATGGAGAGCCCGATAAGCTCAGTATTCATCGCCTTGAACTCATCAGCCATGGAAGCAAAGGTCATAAACTCCGTGGTACAGACAGGGGTAAAGTCAGCAGGGTGGCTGAAAAGGATTACCCATTTTCCCTTGTAATCTTCCGGGAAGTTGATATCGCCCTGGGTGGTCACTGCGTGAAAGGCGGGAGCCTTGTCTCCAATCAAAGGAAGCGTTGCGTTGTTCTGTACTTCGTCCATTTCAATAATCTCCTTGGTACGTGATAGGTTTGGTATATGCCTTAATAGTAATCATTCCTATTAATAATATCAAGTACTTATTGATAATTATTTTTATTAATAAAAATCTGTATTCTCCTCTCCCTTGAAAACAATACATTCATGATGATTCTTACCAATATGCTCTTTTCTCGTCATTAATTCCTTGTCATTTAAGCTAACTCATTAGTAGAATTGCAGTACCTATATGCGAAAAAGCAAACGAGTAAGTATTCGAGGCAGTTTCATCATAGGTCTCCTGCTTATCTGTGCTACCCTGATTTCCATTGGGTACATGAAAAACAGGCTGACTTCCCAAGCGGTTGAAACCAATCGCCTGGTTACCCATACCTATAAAGTCATCACAGAAACCAATGCCTTGAAACGCACATTCCAAAACATCCGCATCAATGAACGTGGTTACCTGCTTACCGGGGATCGCTCCTACATGGAAAGCATCGGGGTCAGCACCTACTCCTTCGACCAGCGCCTCATGAAACTAAGGATTCTTCTGAAGGAAAATGCTAAGCAGAAGAGACGGCTTGACATCCTGAAAATCACCTTTGACACGTTGATCGATGAGAGTGTCCAACCCCTCTTGCAGTATCGTCAACCCATTCTTGAAGATTCAACCTTCTTAGCTGAGCAGGAGGAAATCCTTAAGCTATTTGAACGAAGTGAGACTATCTCCAAGACGTTGGAACAAATTCTCAATGACATAGAAAGTGAAGAGTATGCACTGCTGGAGATACGCCAGAAAGACGTAGAACGCTGGTCTGCCATTGACCAGAAAGTCACCTTCCTCGGGCCGGTATTGGTCATTATCATTGCATTTCTCTCTGGGATTGGGGTGATCAACAGACTGGATGCCTACCAGAGGCAGCAAGAGAGAGACCAGAGGGAACTGAGAGAAGCCCGTGACAGGCTTGCCAGCATTATAAAGGGCTCAAACCTAGGTTCGTGGGAGTGGAACCTGAAGGATGATACCATTAAGATCAATGACATGTGGGCAGAGATGCTCGGCTACACAAAAGCAGAGCTGGAACCAACCACGATGAAAACCTTTACCCAATTTGTCCACCCTGAGGATTTAGAGAAGTCCTTGCAGTTGCACGAAGAGCACCTTGCAGGCAAGAACGATTTCTATAGTTGCGATCTCAGGATGCAGCACAAAGATGGCCATTGGATATGGGTCTTCGATCGTGGACAAGTGATAAGCCGCGATGAGAATGGGAAAGCCTTGCTCATGAGCGGAACCCACGCAGACATCACTGAGCGCGTCCTCCAGGCAGAGGCTCTTAAGCGAAGTGAGGAAGAGAGCCGGAGACTCTTTGAGGCAATGAACCAAGGTTTTGCATACTGCCAGATTCTCCTTGACGAGGAAGGGAACCCCAATGACTATCTCATCCTCAGGGTGAACAAGAACTTCGAGACACAAACCGGCCTCATTCCTGAGCTTTCAGTTGGAAAGCGAATCACAGAGCTCTTACCACATGTAGAGCCTTACTGGTTCATTCACAATGGGGAGGTGGCACTCACAGGGAAATCAAAAACATTCGAGGCTTTCAACAGCTCCTTGAATCGCCTTTTCAGAATCTCATCATTCAGCCCTGCATATGGCTACTTCGCCATGATCATCGATGACATTACTGCCCAAAAGCAGATGGAAAAACAGTTATACTTTGAGAAAACCCTGTTCGAAACCACTCTACTCTCTGTTGGTGATGGTGTCATTTCCACCGATGCGGAGGGAAATGTTCAATTCATGAACAAGGTTGCTGAACAGCTCACTGGCTGGCAGGCAGATGAAGCAAAAGGCCGGCCATTTGAAGAGGTATTCAAGATTCTTTGCGGTAGTGACCGCCACCCTTGTCCAAATCCAGTAAAACAAGTACTGGAGACCAAGAAGCAGGTTGAACTGGACGAGGACACCATCCTCATCGCACGCGATGGGGACGAGCGGTTCATCAATGACAGTGCAGCCCCTATACTCAGTACCTCCCAGAACGTTACCGGTGTTGTCCTTGTCTTCAGGGACAGCACCACCCAACGGATCAAGCAGGATGAGATTCGGACGCTGAGTGTGACAGACCCCCTGACCACACTCCCCAACCGACGCTACTATGAACAAGCGAAAGAAGAGTTGGATGAAGAACCCTACTACCCCCTTACCTTGGTACTTGCCGATGTGAACGGGCTCAAGCTTACCAACGATGCTTTTGGGCATGAGGCTGGTGATGAGCTGCTACGTAAGGTCTCTGAAATCATGCGCACAACCTGCAGGGATGGTGATATTGTCAGCAGGATTGGGGGTGATGAGTTCGTGCTCCTGCTTCCTCAAACAGATGCTCTTCATGCACAAGCCATCGTTAACCGTATCAACAAGGCCTTGGAGAAAGAAAAAATCAGGGGAATCCAGCTCTCTGTCTCCTTTGGTTATGCGATAAAGGAAAAGAGCAAGGAGAGCTATGAGGATGCTTTCAAGGTTGCAGAGGACTCAATGTATCGCAACAAGCTCAAGGAGAGCATGGCTTTCAAGAAACAGGTAATTGACACCCTGCTCTTCAGACTTTTTGAGCAGGAGGAAGGGGCAGAAGAACATAG
>JAQQAR010000018.1 GCA_028532765.1 Sphaerochaetaceae bacterium
GCTTATCATCTCTGGTTCCACCCAGAGACCGAACATCATACCAAGCCTGTGTACTTCAAGAGAGAGGTTCTCCAACCCTGAAGGGAGTTTCTTGGGATTCACGGTCCAGTCCCCAAGACTGGTGGTGTCATCATTACGTAAACCGAACCAGCCATCATCAAGGACGAATAGCTCAATACCGAGGTTGGCACTCTCCTTTGCCAGATTGATGAGCTTGTCTTCTGTGAATTTAAAATAGGTTGCTTCCCAGTTGTTGATCAGGACCGGTCGTTCACGGAACTTCCAGGGACCACGAATGATGTGGTTGTTGATGAAGTGGTGGAAGTTTTGGCTTGCTCCATTTAGTGCATCAGGGGAGTAGGTCATTACTGCCTCAGGGGTTTGGAAGCGGTCTTGCGGAGCAAGGTTCCAGCTGAAGGTTGCCGGATTGATTCCTGTCAGTACCCTGACCTTTCCGTATGAGGACGTTTCCACGAGCTCCCGATGGTTGGAGCTGTAGATGAGGTTCATTCCGATGGTCTCCCCGTTCTCCTTGGTGAGGAATATGCAGGGGTTGTGATCAGCGCTGCTGACACCACTTTTGCTGTCGTTAATCATGATTCCAGGAGCAAGTGGACGTTCATGCATGTACCGCTCCCTCGACCATGCCCCGTCAAAGGTGATCAGCTTCCAATCATCGGTATCAAGATCGAGCTGTGCTGATGCAAGATTCTTGATCGTAACTTCCTCGTTGCTGTCATTGTACAGGGTGGCACGCCTTGTGATGACGTTGCTGTCCTCGAATACTGTGTAGGTGAGGGCCAGGCGTAGGGGAAGACAGGCTTCCTTCAGCATAACTTCCAAGGTGGTACAGGTAGCCTTGTCCCCATAGGACTCGGGCAGGCCACTGAATGTTCTTGGCTTTCCAGGAAGGATTCTGTAGCTCTTCACGATGAAATCGAGCGTATGCATACCACGTGAATAGGAAATATCGATGGAACTCTCTCGATAATCACCTTTGCCCATGGTAGAGTATTCCATACAGAGGTTGTTGAAGAAGAGGGTTGGGTGGTCACTGTCATAGGCAGTGCCTGTACCGATGCTGATACTTCTCTTCTCTGCCAATGCATCAATGCTGATGGTATCTTTGCTGAGATATCTGCCATAATAGAGGTGTTCAAGGTGTCCTGTTTCGGTTATGGCGAACAGGTAGGTGGTTTTCTTCGTTGATAGATTGAACAGTCGGTCCTTCTTGGAAATCATGGAACAGCACTCCTTGAACTTGGAAACAGTCTATGCTACCAGTATACTGTCATTAGGCTGTTTTTAACACCATGTTGTGTCGCTTTTAAGAGGAGAAGTGGGAATGGATATCCGTCGTCTGAGATTATGGGAGAGCAGGAATGCTACCGTCCTTACCAATGACCTGATTCAGGTGGTATTGGAAGATCAGGGTGGCATGGTGCTTGAGCTGAGTGCGCTCTTGTCCCAAGGAGGACGGATAAATGCCCATCTGGTTCCGTATTACCGTGGAACAGGCACCTCTGTATTCAGTGATGAGAATGCTGAGTTCTGGAAGACCAGCCCCTATCTTTATCAGAGGGCTGGTTCATACTTCAGCTTTCCCAACTATGGTCCTGCATATGATGCAGTCCAGGGAGCACAAGATCAGAGTGGGTTTACCTCTTCTTCCTACTGGATGGTAGAGCGATACGGTACCGATCCAGAGTTTGGTGGGGTTTGGCTCATGAGCATGGTAAGGAACAGGAAAGAGCACTATATGGTGAGAAAGATTGATATGCTGCTGCCAAATCATCCTGTGCACTATACGGCGGTCTTTATCACCAACAATGGCAGTGAGGATATGCTTGCCAACACTGCTTGGAATAATGAGATTGGTTCCCCCTTTCTCGAGTCTGGCTGTGTGCTTAATGCCAGCGCACAGAGTTGGCGGACAGGACCAGAGGAGTCTCCTCCTGGGATTGCTTCCCGCTTACAGCCCAACGTCCAGTTTGATGACTGGAGGAAGGCACCTCTCAAGCAAGGAGGGACGGTCGATCTTACAGAGGTTTCTCCTCCCATCGGGAAGACTGACTTCATCAGCGGAGCTCTTCCAAGACTCAGCAACCTTGGTTGGTCGAGTGTGATCAACCCAAGGCAGCAGATGGTGTATTTCACTTTCTTCCCAGGTCCACAAGCCTTGGGAGAAGGGGAGATCGGTCTGAATTTCAACAACTTCCTTTTTGACTATGGCGGGCATTTGGAGACACCCTGGACGCTCTATCCTGGTGGGATGAGCCAACAGTACTCGCTCAACTGTGGATCAGGGACAAACAAGTTCTATGCTGGAACCAAGGAAGCTTCTGCTTCTGATACCTTGTTTGATGCTGATACTACCGTCACTGTAAGGGCAGGAGAGACACGATCACTCTATTACGCGACAGCCTTTGCTCCTTATGACAATAATCGCATCGGCGGTAATTTCTATACGGTAGAACAGGTGGTGGAGGGTATTCTCCTCAAACGCACGAAGAGTTACGCATTCATCCCAGCTGACTCGGTATTCCACTGCATCAAGACCTTGGCAAAACGCATCATGTCCGCAGACTGAAAGAAGACCACCCCGGCGAAAGGGTGGTCTTGGACAGACAAGTTTGTATTGATCTAATATTAAGCGCCAGTGAAGTTAAAAGTAATGGTACCGGAGTACGTGTCCTGAGGTGCGTTATCAAGATCAGTATCAAGTATATTGATAGTAATCCCATAACTTTCCATAAACAGTGAAGTAGTAGCAGCTGATTCTGTGGTGGTGATAATCTCTTTAAATGATCCCACGGTTTCTGAAGCAGTATTGTAATCAACACTGTTCACTGTTGCGGTGTAGTCTATCAGGTAGGTATTGGTTGCAGAGTTTGCAACAGATTCCATCTTATCAGCCTTGATGTATACAGATACTCCATCACGCTTGTTGTTGATTACGTTCAAGAAAGCAACTTCAGTAGCTGTTCCCGTGTTAAGAGGAACAGGAGATGTGATCTGAGTTCCGTTATGGCTGTTCCAATCGTTCATGTTGGTCCCGGAGAACTCAGTTTCAGTGATAGCAAGGTAGTTCAAGCCAGTAACCTGTGTGGATACATCAAATGAAGATGTAGCTCCACCAGCTACAGCCAGAACTCCTACCATCGAAATAGCCAGTACCAACAAAGTTGCAATAATATTCTTCTTCATTTTAAACATCCTTTAGGAGCTACGCTCCAGTGCAAGTTATCTCTGCTTTCCCAAGCACATTCATATAATAGTAATTCTGTGGACTTATGTCAACAGGTGTGACTAGTTTTTTGAAATAACTGAGTATTGTATTAGAAAATATTATAAAAATATTTATAAGTTTATATTATATATAAGTATAAAAGATTCTTAACGTAAGATAAACTTATGTCAACTTATAGCATTAAAAGTTTGCTATTTGTGTATGTATTACTATAGCTATACGTATAGTATCAAAATATTTCTTACAAATGTACTAACTATGACAGAAGTTGGTGAAATATATACCTATTTACTGATAATCTATACTGATTGTGACAATATCTCATTAAATATGGGTAGAAGTTTGTAGAAGTGGTTGTATGTAGATCAAAGAATAATTCTAATACAAGTGGAATTATCCTATAATCTGAAACTGAGCAAGGACGGTCAAGCTCAAGTTTTGTTTCTCAGCTAGAGTGCAGTCAATGGAGTTGTAAGGTGACTATGAGAGAAGAACACAAAGAAGCGGTCCAAAGGATGCTGGAGTTTATTGATGAGCATCTAAGCAAGCCGATCACACTACATCAACTGGCACAGGCTGCCCAGTATTCCCCCTGGCATAGCGCGCGAATGTTCAAGGAGGCTACTGGTATGGCTCCATTCACCTACTTGAGGCACCGGCGTTTGAGTGAAGCCGCAAGAAGGTTGGAGAAGCCAGAACAGAAAGTGGTGGATGTGGCGTTTGATTTTGTGTTTGATTCTCATGAAGGATTCACAAGGGCGTTTTCAAAACAGTTTGGGATGAACCCCCATGAATTCAGGCAGCACTGGAATGAGTTTGTCACGAATAGAGCTGCACGTCAGACAACAACCCCAAAACAAGATTCTGAAGGAGAGGCAGCAATGAAGACTGTATTCGTACAAGTGGTGGATCGTCCGGAGCGAAAAGCTATTGTAAAGAGCTCGCAGAAGGCTACCGATTACTTTTCCTATTGTGAAGAGGTTGGTTGTGATGTTTGGGAGGTGCTGAGTTCAATCAAGGAAGCACTCTACGAACCGGTAGGGATGTGGATGCCTGAGAAGTTGAGAAGAATCGGAACTGGTGAATACATGCAGGGGGTAGAGGTTCCCAAAGACTTTGCTGGAACTGTTCCCAAGGGGTACGATCTGATTGATCTACCTGCTTGCCAGATGATGATATTCCAGGGCCCTTCGTTCAAGGACGAGGACTTTGAAGAAGCAATAGCAGGACTGTGGGATGTGATGAAGAAGTATGATCCAACATTTTATGGATTTGCTTGGGCAGACGAAGATGGTCCCAGGTTCCAGATGGAGCCATTGGGGTATCGAGGATATATAGAAGCAAGGCCATGTAAGAGGGTCTGAGAGTAGAGATCAATAGAACTAACGTGTTACAGCTTCCCAGGTAATCTGGGAGGTTGTTTGAGAGAGAGGGTATTAATCCAAAGATTCTTTCTTTATGGTTTGGTTGATACTAAGCACGACAAAAATAGAATGCTGCCCATTTTCGGTTGCATCCTTTTTATCTATCAGTTCTCATGATGTAGGTGATATAGGCAATACGTACACTAGCTTTATAAGGTTTCATCATTTATACTGGTTTCACCACCGTGGTGAAAAAGGTCTTTATAATGAAAGCACAAACATCAGCGTACCTTAAAGAATACAGGCTCCTGGCAAACAGTCTATTGAAGCTTCCCATAGTTGAAGGGTGTGATCATCTACGTGATCTAAAAAACGGGTTCATTATAAGTTTGGCTTTTAAGCACAGATCAACTGAATATCTTGAAGTAACAGTACTGGGTAGAGCCTTTCCTTCTATTATTGCAAAAGAGTTTGAAGGAAAGACGAATGAGAGAGTAGCTAAGTCCACGGTATATCCCGTACTTATAGCCCCATACATTTCTGATGAGTCAGCAAAACTATGTGAAAAGTTAAGTGTAAGCTATATGGATATGTCAGGAAACTGCATGTTGTCGGTTGGCTCTCTGTATATAAGTGATCGAGGTCACCCAAACAAGTCTGCAAAAAAACGAGTAGCTAAAAGTATTTTCAATCCTTCCTCAAGTGTCTCATCACTGATACTCAGACTGCTTATGCAAAATATATCTAAGCCATGGAAACTGAGTCAACTTTCTGATGAATTGAAGTGCAGCATTGGGCAAGTTTCAAAAGTAAAAGACTACCTTTGTGAGCAGCTTTGGGCTCAGATGACAACTAATGGATTAATAATTCTTGATCCCCAGGCGATCATGCGTGCATGGAGTGAAGTATATTCCGAGAAATCAACCTTATTTGATATGCTGGATTGTTATTCTCTTCTGTCAATACCGGAGTTCGAGAAAACGGTACAGACGATTAGACTAACTAGAGGGGTTGAATGTTACTTGACTGGGTTTTCTGGAGGTGTCAGATATACACCGGTGGTCAGGTATACCAAGGTGCATTTAATGATACGAGAAAGGGACCTTCAGGAGTTTTTGAATGTTGCGCCATGCAAGCCAGTGGAGTCTGGGGCGAATGTTCAAATCCATATAATTTCAACCGATGAGTTTTTCCATGATTCGAGAATCATAGATGATCAGCTGGTGGTTTCTCCTGTTCAGGTTTATCTGGACTGTATGAGGCAAAAAGGGAGAGGGGAAGAAATAGCCGAAGCTGTATTTAGGAAAGAGGTAATGAAGTGATTGGGGATGAGAATCTGCAAAATAGCCAAGATTACTCTGAAGGTCAGAAAAAAGCTGCCTTCAGAGTTCTGGTTGAGCTATGTTCACTATTTGAACAGTATCGAGATGATATTCGTATTATTGGTGGCTGAGCAGGGAATTGAAATAGTATGTAGAGATGCTTTCGAGCAAGTACAAGCTTTATTATCATCGATCTGATTCCTTATCCGATGTAAAGCTAGGTTTTGTCTAGATCCAATCATTCGAAATTCCGCTGATGCATATTGGCAAAATACGGGTGATTGTTATATTGATGTTGCTATCTCCCATTGCATGAGGTGGGCTAATCGTCAGAAAAGTCTAAGCGTGTACAAAGAAGATCGAGTGAATGTTTTGAAAAGGATAATGCTTATCTGATGATAGTCATCACTATAGAAACAAGACAAGAATAGTTTCTAATGAAACAAAAGTTAAGACAGATCCGATTCCGGCCGTTGTGGATTCTGTGACAATCTTACCTGGAACCCGGAATCGCAAATTCGCGCTTTCAGAGGCCTAAAATGCCGCTTTCTGAGGAAAATGTGACAATTCTTCCTGGTACCGATTGTCCGATCAATCAAAAAAGAAGGTTGACCATCTCTGGCCAACCCTGTGTTGTGGATTCTGTGGATTTTCTTCCTGGTACCTCGAATCGTCAAATCACGCTCTCAGTGCCCTAATTCGGCGATTTTTGTGGAAAATGTGACAATCCTTCCTGGAACTGTTGTCAAGGAACGTACCGGTCCCGCAAAAAAAAAGAATATTTCCTTGCAATCGAGCGATGCCTCACCTATTCAGGACGAAGAAATATAAGGAGACTCTGCGCCGTTGCCGGAGTCTCCAGATGCGGGTTCTACAAATACCAGCATCGTGATTCAAAGAAACTGCAGGAGGACAATGTGATTGGCCAGGCCATCTCGAAGCTGCAGGAAGAGCATCACAACAGTATTGGTTACCGGCATATGGTTACGCTTCTGGAGAAGGACACAGGAAAGAAACTGGGTTCCCGGCGTATCCGCAGGATCATGAAAGAAAAGGAACTGCAGTCCGCTGTACGGAGAAAGAAATACTCCGATGAGGTCTACATCAGGAGAAGGAAGATGAAGGAATCACTTCCTCCTGATCTCATCCAGAGGCATTTCTACGCACTTGAGCCATACAAGCGGATGGTGGAGGATATTACCTATCTCCCCTGCATTGAGCAGACCTATTATCTCAATGCGATTGAAGATCTGTACAACGGGGAAATCCTGGCATACACCATTTCTGATTCAGTGGATACCAAGTTGTGCACAGATACGGTAAAGGTCCTCATGAACCGGATCCAGTGTATTGCAGGTGCAGTTCTCCATAGTGATGGAGGTTCTACCTACCAGTCTTATGCCTACAGATCATTGCTGGAAGCACTCGGGATCCGGATGAGCCTGGGCAAGACAGGAAGCTGCTACGAAAACGCGGCGATGGAAGCCCTCAATGGGATCATCAAGACTGAATGCCTCTACTGCAGGTTCGGCAAGAGCAATGTAAAGAACCGAAGGATACCCAAGCGAGATATCATCCCGGCAGTGGAAGCCTTCATTGAGTTCTACAATACAGAACGACCAAAGGAACGGCTAGGATTTCTTTCTCCCGTTGAGTTCAGGCTCAGGAATCCGAAAGGGACCTACCCGATGGTTGTGAAACAGGAGAAAGGCTTGACAGAACAGGAAAACGGCAAGACGATGTAGGTGTTGATGGTTGTAAACCACAACGGTGGCAGTCGAGGAGAAAGTGTCTCCAAAGCGCGCGCCGTCACTTCAAAAAGTGTAAACTATAGCGTAACCATATCACGCTTCCAGATGCCTAAAAGGGCGTTTTTTGTGGAAAATGTGACAATTCTTCCTGGTACCTGAAATTCAATGTATTTGTTAGAAGGCATAGCAGCAAATCGATATTCTTTCTTGTAGCATTGAAAATTGGTAGATTGCTATATTGATGTTTCAATCTACCATGACGATTAGTCGTTAGGAAAAGTCTAAGCGTATCCAAAGAAGATCTAGTGAACCATTTTGAAAGGTATATTGCTTATCTGATGATAGTCATCACTATAGACTCAAGACAGGAATAGTCTCTAATAAAACAGAAGATAGTTAAGACAGATCCGATTCTGGCCGCTGTGGATTCTGTGACAATCTTACCTGGAACCCGGAATCACCAATTCGCGCTTTCAGAGGCCTAAAATGCAGCTTTCTGAGGAAAATATAACAATTCTTCCTGGAAATGTTGTTCGTCATGGAAAAAAATTAGGTTGACCAGTGATGGCCAACCTTTTTCATTAGGATAATGTAATGAACTAGTTAATTGATAATATAGTTGAATACGATATTGCCTACATAATCACCCGCTGTTTTCTTTTCAGCATCGTCTTCAAGGGTCACCTGCACTGTCTTGACATCACCAAGACGAAGGCCTGTTGAGGTATTATTGATTGACATATATTCAACAGCATTTCCGCCGTCAAAAGTATTGTAGTCATCAGTGCCCCCGGAAACGGTATAATCGATCGTGTCAATGACAGTGCTACCACCCTGTCCATCATCTATAGAATACTCAAGAGCCGATGCTGAAATATATACTTTGATACCGAGTCTGTTATTAGTTCTCGTATGAAGATATCCAACAGTTTGGGCACCAGCTTCGCTTGTATCCACTACGGAGGTGTGTTGTGCGTCATTGTAAACAGAGGAAGAATAGCCAATATTTTCAAGTTGCAAGTTGTCTGTCCAAGTTGGTTCCTCATCCGACGCAGTAATCATCATTTCATTAATTGCAAAAACCGTTGTTTCTACAAAGAGATTAGCATCATCCACAGCAAACACCCCAGCCATTCCGATTACCAGTACCAATAAGATTGCAATAGTCTTTTTCATTTTATTCTTCCTTTAAGGGCCTTGCCCTTGTGCAAGTTGTTTAGCTCTTTTCCCTAAGCTTGTCTGTATATTAATAAGAAAGGAGACTTATGTCAATACTAAACAAAAAAAAGTTTGCAAAATTTTTGGAAATTTTTTAAAAATTTATAAATATATTACTAATATAGAATTAGAAAATGTCTATCTTATTCCTACTTGTGACAAATGGGTATGTTGTACGTAGTAGTTCTATGGTTTTTGCATTTTTTGGGTTACTTGCTAAGGGCTAATTGAAGTACATATGCCCAACTTACGTTATAAGTACGTCGGAAGAATTATGAGGTTTTGTTTGGTTTATTTGAATATTTATTCAGCAATACCCAGTCTATTTGGTCATTTAGCGCTTTCTATGAGTAAATACCCAGAAAATATGCAGTTTGCAGTATGTATCTGCCCTGACTTTGAATCCTATATACTGTGGAGCTGAGCGTTGGTCTTTCCCTATATATAAGGAGAGATTCCTGGGAACGGGTTGTGAAAGTAGCTTAAGACAGAGAAACAGCCGCTGAATTTTTCAGCGGCTGTCAGAGAGGTGCCAATCGGATTCGAACCGATGCATCAAGGTTTTGCAGACCTTTCCCTTACCACTTGGGTATGGCACCAATGCTCATTGCATGATGAACATAACAGGTTTTCGGGCGATAATCAAGTAGGATCGGATTCTTTCTTGGCTCTTAGTAGTTTGTTTGGTGTGTTTCTCACAAACTTCCATTGACAAATGAACGTTTATGATTGTATTCTAGGTATATAGCAGGTAAAAGGTTCAAAAACATTCAAGGAAGCGTTCATGTCAAACATACCAGCAAGTAGACAGCATGATATTCTCACTCTCATCCGTCAGGAGGGGAGCGTAACGGTCAGCTTGCTCGCTGAACAGTTTTCTGTCAGTGAACTTACCATCAGAAGAGATTTGGACCACCTTGCAAAGAAGGGCTTGGTTGAGCGTACCCATGGAGGGGCGACGGCCAGGAGAAATCTTCCAGTGGAACCTGACTACCTACAGAAAGCAAGTGAATACCCTAATGAGAAAGCTGCAATCGCAGAGACTGTGGCTTCCTTCGTGGAAGAAGGCGATACCCTCTATATTAATAGTGGTTCAACCACGTTTGAAGTAATTAGGGCAGTAGCTTCCCTGGAGAAGCGGGTAACCATCGTCACCAACAACATAGATGCAGTCTACCTCTGTAAAGAGAGTGAACACATCAGGCTCATACTTGCCGGTGGCATCTACCGAAACAGAAGCCATTCGGTTTCAGGTTCCCTCTCTTCCCTGATCGTAAGCCAGATACATGCAAACAAAGCCATCATAGGTGTGGATGGGTTCTCCCCCTCTGCAGGACTTACCACTCCCATCCTGGAAGAGGCTGAGACCACCAGGGCCATGATAGAGCACACAGTAGGTAAGGTGTTTGTCGTTGCAGCAAGCAACAAGATCGGGGTGGTATCAAACTTCAAGACTGTCTCCCTTGACCAGGTCGATGCCCTGGTAACGGATGAAAAGGGAGCGGAAATTGTACAGCAAATGGAGATTCCAGAGAGTCTGGAAATTATCGTAGCAACCAATACAAGGAGTGCCGTATGAAGTATATGGATGAGTATGCAGAGCAGTATGAAGATTGTGCATGGATCCCTTTCGGTGAATTGGAAAAGTTCATGGAAGAAGCCTTGGTACATGCAGGAGTACCCAAAGATGATGCAAAGATCATCGGTGATGTGCTGATCGAAAGCGACAAGCGGGGAATTGACAGCCACGGCATCGGAAGACTGAAGCCAATCTACATCGACCGCATTGACATCGGGATCATGAACCCTGTCACGGAGATCGAGGTCTTGAAGGATCAGGCAGCAACAGCAGTTCTCGATGCCCACAATGGAATGGGACACGTTGCCGGCTACAAGGCAATGGAAATGGCAATCGAGAAGGCAAAGAAGTATGGTCTTGGTATGGTTGCTGTGCGCAACTCCAACCACTATGGAATTGCTGGCTACTATGCCACCATGGCTACTGATGCAGGAATGATCGGAATCACAGGCACCAATGCCCGTCCCTCCATTGCTCCCACCCACGGTGTAGAGAACATGCTTGGAACCAACCCTCTAACCTTCGGTATCCCAACCGATGAGGAGTTCCCCTTCGTGCTGGACTGTGCAACCAGCGTCTCACAGAGAGGAAAGATTGAAGTATATGGCCGTGCAGGAAAGGAATTGCCTGCAGGGTGGGTACTCGACCATGAAGGAAAGACCAGGACCGATACGCAGCAGGTGCTCAAGGACCTGACCACTGGCATGGCTGCCCTCACTCCGCTCGGCGGAATCGGGGAGATGACCGGAGGCTATAAGGGCTTTGGGTATGCAACCGTGGTTGAGATTCTCTCAGCTGCTCTGCAGGATGGTTCCTGGATGAAGGCTCTCAATGGGTTTGATGATGACCATAAGCCCATCCCGTATCCACTTGGGCACTTCTTCATCGCCATCAACCCAGAGTTCTTCATGGGATTGGAAACCTTCAAGCGCATAGCTGGGACCATCTGTCGTGAGCTTCGAGCCAGCAAGAAGGCACCAGGGGAAGATTACATCTTCACAGCAGGAGAGAAAGAGCACCTGGCGTACCAGTATAGAAAGGAACATGGATGCCCGGTTCCTCCAAGTCTTCAGAAGGTCATGACCACCCTTCGTGACCGGTTCAAGATGGACTATCAGTGGGATTTCGAAAAATAAACAGGAGTTATTACCATGCAAGATGATTTGACCAAACGCGCACTCGATTACCATATGAAAGACGGAGTTCCTGGAAAGGTGTCCGTAGTTCCCTCCAAACCCTGTCAGACCGCTGATGAACTGGGTCTGGCATACACCCCTGGAGTTGCCAAGCCAGTCTTGGCTATTGCAGAGAACCCGGAGGATGCCTACAAGTACACCTCAAAGGGTAACCTGGTGGCAGTTGTTTCCAACGGAACCGCCATTCTCGGTCTTGGTGACCGTGGTGCATTGGCGAGCAAGCCCGTCATGGAAGGAAAGGGAGTACTGTTCAAGAGATTTGCGGATATCGACGTCTTTGACATCGAGCTCGACACCAAGGATCCCGATAAGATCATCGATATCGTGAAGACCATGAGTCCTACCTTCGGTGGTGTAAACCTTGAGGATATCAAGGGACCTGAATGCTTCCGCATTGAGCAGGAGTTGATCAAGAGTTGCAACATTCCGATCTTCCATGATGACCAGCATGGAACCGCCATTATCGCAACCGCTGGCTTGATGAACAGTTGTGAGATTGTCGGCAAGAAATTGGAAGAGGTCAAGGTTGTGGTCAACGGTGCAGGTGCTGCTGGTATTTCTTGTGGAAAGATGTTTATTGCCGCTGGAGTGAAGAGAGAGAATATTCTCATGTGTGACAGCAAGGGCGTTATCTATAAGGGAAGAGCCGCAGGTATGACTCCCGAGAAGGAAGAGTTTGCAACCGATTTGCCGGCAAGAACCCTTGCAGAGGCAATGGTGGATGCAGATGTATTCATGGGACTCTCTGTTGCAGATTGCGTAACCCCCCAGATGTTGCTTTCCATGGCAAAGGATCCTGTGGTTTTTGCAATGAGCAATCCGAATCCGGAAATTGCCTATGATCTGGCAATGGAGACCAGGGATGACCTGATCATGGCAACCGGTAGAAGTGACTATCCAAACCAGATCAACAACGTGCTTGGCTTCCCCTTCATCTTCCGTGGTGCTCTGGATGTGCGTTCAGTGGTTATCAGCGAAGGAATGAAGATGGCAGCAGCCAAGGCTTTGGCTGCTTTGGCTAAGGAACCTGTTCCTGCCTCGGTAGAGAAGGCCTATGGTGGCCAAAAGTTCAGCTTTGGCCGTAATTACATTGTACCCAAGCCGTTCGACCCTCGTGTCATTGAATGGGAAGCTGTTGCTGTTGCAAAGGCTGCCTGTGAGGAAGGATTGGCTGAGAAACCCATCACTGACTGGGAAGGCTATAGAAAGAGCCTGGTTAAGCGGATGGAGAAGTACTGGAACTAAGATCTTCATACACACTTTTTCATATATAGAGGCCACTCTCCTGCGTTGCTGGAGGATGGCCTCTCCTTTATGAACTACAAAAAGCCTCCCGACTAGCGGAAGGCTTTCTCTATTAGAATAAATTTAGGTTTAATCGCAGATGGTGTGAGTATCTATAGTGGTATCCTCAATATGCAA
Source organism: Sphaerochaetaceae bacterium (assembly GCA_028532765.1). GTDB lineage: Bacteria > Spirochaetota > Spirochaetia > Sphaerochaetales > Sphaerochaetaceae > Sphaerochaeta. Next base: position 13,103 of record JAQQAR010000018.1, read on the forward strand.
GTTTCTTATGGTTACCTCATGTGATACATCATCGATAGTAACAAGAAGAGATTCACTACGAGGGAATTGCAGGCAGAGATCGTAAGCATAGTTCTCTGAATGGAACACTGCCCTTACCGTGCAAGGCTTGATCGACCTTGCATACCCATAGGGAAGAGGGTATCTGAGGTTCCTCATTTCAGGATGAGCAAAGAATACATAGTACGTTTCACCATCCTTCCTGCACCAATAGTCGATCGGGGTTGAGCTCTTTAGGATAGGACGCAGATAGCTTGTTTGTGCCGGAGGGGTAGTGGAAATGATTGAAAGGTACTGATTATACGCTCTATGCTTCTGCGTTCCAGGTTCCTTTGGAAGCTGTGAGAAATAGATGGGTGCTCCCTTCGCGCATAACCTCGCTAATGTTTTTAGGGAAGAGTAGCTCATATACTCATTCATGCAATACAAGGCCCCTATATGCGTCTGCTTATAGAGAAGTTGGCCATCTTGATAAGACAAGTCATCAATCCAATGTGGAGAGAACCAGAGAGGTCTGTACTGCATCAAGGGTAGGGGAATAGCAAGTTCCTGCAGTTCCCACCAATAGTTGCTGCTGGGTTTTTTCAAATGGGCTGGGAGCTCATCTCTCATCCACTGGTCTTCCAGTGGGAGCAATATGGAGATGTTGGAAAAGGTTTCCCCTCTGGTAAGGATCTCCGAAACTTCTTCCAGATAGGCATTGAACTGAGGAAGCTGGGACGCAAGGTTGCCATCGGGGCCGACATGTACCGTGGCATAGAACTGTCGTGGCTTATCCTTTGTATTGTACGGCATGCCATGCCAGACGACACGATTAACGCCCCAAGCAAACTGTGCATCGGCCACACAACGAAGGTCGTCAATGTGTTCCTGTTTGATATGGGGAGGTTCAGCAGGACTTGGAACCCAACCGTATAAACACGTGAAGCTCTCGCTGCTTACGATCGGCTTATGCTCCAGAGCTGCTGCTGAAGCAGCAATAAGCGCAAACTCTGGATTAAAAAGCAACGTCTCAGTCTCAGGGATATCCACATAGGCATACGCGGCAAGTATATCAGTAGGGGCTCCATGACATTGTACTCGTGAAAAAGCTCCCATCTCCTTGCAGTTCTTGGCGTATGGTTGATAAAAATCTGAGAGGACTCGTTCAGAGATCAGAGATCGATAATCATATCGCTCATTGCTATCCTTCGTTGAGAAATCATACACATATCCATAGGTCGATACAAAGTCTTTTTGGAATGTATCGTAGCTCAGGTCCTCCGGTTCCACTTCCCAGGAATCACAGAACAACGCCATTGGTCCTGTTTTGACAAAATCTGCAAACCCATGTTCAGATAAGTAATCACTATACCACTGGAAAGCTCTTACATCGAGATGGTCGAGTATTCTTGCTTCAGTTTGAGCATAACTGGCCTCCCAGCTACGATTTACACGCTGGGTGCTGAAACCGTCCCTTGCTTTACCTGTGTATTTTTTGGGAATGAACGTACCAGAGAATGGCCAGAGTGTACCGAAGGTGAGATCACACCCCAAACCTTTCTCCTTGCATTGCTTCAGCGTGAATTGCACATAGGCCTGGAAATCCTCATCAAGGAATTTTGGTCCATGATCCTTTCCTGCCTCCGGGTATGGATACACCCATGCAATCTCTACACCACCGAATCCATTGCTTGCAAGCCAAGAGAGTTGTGTCTCAATTTCCTGGTAATCCAAGGCCCCTGAGAACCACCACCAGCGGACATACGGTTTTGCATTGTTTGCCATCGGTAATGTCGAGAAATCAGGGATCATACAGTTTCCTTCAAGAGGGAGAAAGCGTGGTCCAGGTCCTCAAGAATGGTCTGGGTGTGTTCCAACCCGATGTGAAGACGGAGTATTGACGGATCCCCTTCCTTGGTTGCAATGGTTGGGAATACCAAACTCTCATATCCGCCCCAACTCACACCTAGCCTGAACATTTTCATCGCATCTACCGCTTGCTCAATTTTGTCACGGTTGCTGGATTTCAGGCGAACCGACAACAATCCCGACCCCCCACTCAT
>JAQQAR010000019.1 GCA_028532765.1 Sphaerochaetaceae bacterium
GTGTCTTCTTTGGGTGGTATCCAGCAATGAAAGCCTCTCGTCTTGACCCGATAGATGCCCTTAATTACGAATAGGATTCTCAGGGGAGTATACGCTTGACTGTTAAGAAAACCAGGTGGATGATCGTTGATGGAAAGGAACCTTTCATCGTCATCACCTCACTCGCTTTTGCCTTCATTGTCTTGATTGCTCTGGTGATATTTCTCACCTCAGCCCTTCTTGACCGTGAAGAGTTGAGGATGCAGAGTGAGGCTGAACGGGCATTCAACTCGGTCTTTCTTGCTTTGCAGGATAGTACCAACAAGGCTTTGCAAGCCATGCAGGATGAGAATGTCTCTGGTATTGGTGTGTACAACTCCTTGGGAAGAAAGGTGCTGAGCCTGGGCAATGTCCCGATGACCATACCCTTGGACCGATTCGATTCTCGCGGTTCTCTGCCCAAGGACGGCTCGAATACGGGGACCGCAACCTTCAATAGAGAGACGGGGATGATAGAATACATCCGCTTCAGCCGTCTTACCATCCTCCTGGACACTGGAGAGCTTACCCTTACAGAGAATGGGTTGCTTCCAGCTCCCATTGACTTCCCTGATGTTCTGTATCTCCACTTTGATGGGCAGAACTATAACCACCGGGTAATGGTCATCATGGTTATCGGCATTGTCTCCAGCATGACATTGGTGGGCCTTTTCTTGTTGGTCCTCTCCATCTACCGGAACAACCGTCGTTATCGGGAGACTATTGCAAAGCAGGAGAGTCTGGTAAATCTTGGTCAAGCGGCAAGGACATTGACTCATGAGATCAAGAACCCGCTCAGTGCCATTACCATACAGCTTGCACTACTCAAGAAGACACTTCCTGCAAAACATGCCGGGGAACTGAAGCTCATTGAACAGGAGATCAGAAGGCTTACCCAGCTCACGAACAAAGTCAGTGATTTTCTTCGCAACCCATTGGGCAAGCCAGTTGTTGTTGATCTGAATGAGTTGTTCAACTCTTTGGTGATGCGGTTTGACAAACCCATTCGGTTCTCAAGTGGATCTCCGCAACAGATTGTCATTGATGTGGACAGGGCACGCTCAGTTTTTGAGAATCTCCTGAAGAATGCCGTTGAGAGCAGCAATACCCGCGATCCACAGGTAGAGGTACGAATAACCACCGATAAGCGGAATCTTGTCCATATCTATGTCATGGACCGTGGGGATGGTATAAGGGTTGAGGATTCAAAGAAGATTTTTGACCCCTTCTTCACCACAAAGATTCATGGCTCAGGGATTGGCCTTTCCATCAGCCAGCAGTTTGTGAAAGCAAGGGGAGGGAATATTCGTCTCTACCCGCGTGATGGGGGTGGAACAGTTGCAGAGGTGGTACTGCCTAAATCCATCCACACGGCCAAATTGATGGGAGTAACGAGAAAATGAAGATCCTCATTGTTGACGATGAACCAAATATTAGGGATTTGATGCAGCAATACCTCAAACTCGACGGTATAGAAAGTGATTGTGCAGAGAATGGGCTCTCGGCACAACGCATGCTTCGAGAAGAGGCATATGATGCTGCTCTTGTCGATCTGAAGATGCCCGGGATGGATGGACTGTCCCTGATCAGCTGGATCAGGGGAGAAGGGTTTCGTATGCCGATCATCATGGTCAGTGCCCATGGTGAGATTACCGATGCGGTCTCTGCCTTGAAAACCGGGGCCCAGGACTACATTGTAAAACCTTTCGATCCCGAGGAGTTGACCATCCGCTTGAAGAAACTTGTGGAAGCACAACACTTGAGGAACTTGGTTGAGAGTGAGACACGAAACAACCGTGAGGATGATAAGCAGATTTTCGTAGGTGAGAGTTCCTCGATCAAGAAAATCAAGGAAGTCATCACCAAGATCGGGGATACTACCTCAACAGTTCTCATAACCGGTGAGAGTGGGACAGGAAAAGAAGTAGTGGCTCGGGAGATTCATGCTTCCAGTCCGGTCAAGGGTGGTCCCTTTGTAGCTATCAATATCGGGGGAGTTCCTGAGAACCTGCTTGAAAGTGAACTCTTTGGCTACGAGAAGGGTGCCTTCACCGGTGCTGCAACACGCAAGACCGGAATGTTTGAACTGGCAAGTGGGGGAACCCTTTTCCTGGATGAGATCGGCGATATGCCGCTCGCTCTGCAGGTGAAGATACTCAGGGTCTTGCAAGACCGTAGGATAAGCCGCCTTGGTGGTACAGAGGCAATACCTATCAATGCAAGAATCATTGCGGCTACCAACAAGGATCTTGAACAACAGGTCAGGGAAGGGGTGTTTCGTGAGGACTTGTTCTATCGGCTTAATGTGGTTCGCATCGTTATACCACCACTGAGGGAGCGCAGGGAAGATATCCCCTTGCTTGCCGCAGGAATTCTCAGGCGGTTCAACCGTCAGATGGGCCACAAGGTAACCGGTTTCTCTGCAGATGCATTGCAACTGCTTTGCGAGCATGACTTCTTCGGGAACGTCAGGGAGCTGGAGAATATTCTCGAGCGAGCTGTGATTTTTACCAGTGGAGAAGAGATCCAGTGCGATGACCTTGATCTGAGGGGATCTGTCTCCCTCCATACACAGGCCAAGGATGAGCCTTCATCAACACCAACAGAGGCAAAGAGTCTCAAGGATGTAGAAGTTGACGCAATCATCAGGGCCCTCCATCGTTGGGAGGGAAACCGCACACGAGCAGCCCAAGAGCTTGGCATAAGCCGTAGGACCCTGATCAACAAGATAGCTGAATATGATTTGAATTTATAAGGAGCTTCACCAGTGAGTGCATTACCTACCTGGGATTTGGATCCCATCTATCCTGGCTGTACCAGCAAGGAATTTCAACATGACCTACAATGGGTGGTCACTGCTTCTAGAGAGCTTGAGGCAAGCTTTGTAGATACCAAAAAGGATTTGAAAGAATTATTATCTACGTATGAGCTAATCCTTGATTACCTGGAGAACCTCGATGCCTACAGTGCTGCATGCCTAACGACCGATACTGCGAATGAGGAGTTCATGAAGGCTGTTTCCCAGACTGAGGAAGCTTCTTTGGTGGTCCAACATATGCAGGTTGCTTTTCTCAACTTTCTTGCCACCAGAGCAGAGGAAATAGCCCAGCGAAGTGGGGAAGGTGGGGATCTTGAAGCTTATCGATTCCCGCTGAATGAACTCTTGGAAGAACAGCGCCATCTGATGAGCGAGGAGATGGAAGATCTTGCCAGTGACCTTGCCCGCAGTGGTACTGATGCCTTTTCCCGTTTACAGGAAGCATTGAGCAGCAGTGTTTACACTACCTGGGATGAGCAAACCGAGAAAACCGTAATCCAACTGAGAAATGAAGCCTTCAATGCTGATAGGAGTATCCGAAAAAAAGCATTCGAGAAAGAGCTGGAGATATGGAAGGCCTATGAGGTTGCCTTTGCCTCGAGTCTGAACGGAGTGAAGGGAACCACGATAACCTTGGATGCGAGGAGAGGCTATCCTTCCCCGCTTGACCGTTCCCTTATGCAGTCACGAATTGATCGCCCTATCCTTGATGCGCTGATCTCCACCATTGAAAAGAACCTGCCCATGTTCAGGGGATACCTACAGAACAAGGCCAAGGCACTGGGGTTGAAGAGCTGTGCATTCTATGACCTGTTTGCTCCGGTGGGCAAGGAAGAACAACACTTCAGCTATGAGGAGGCTCATGCGTTCATCGTCCAGCAGTTCAGTTCCTTTGACCCTGAGATGGGATCCTTTGCTGACCAGGCATTCAAGAATCGATGGATTGATAGCGAGAGTAGGAAGGGTAAGGTCGGGGGAGCCTACGATACGGCTTTCCCACTGGCAAAGCAGAGTAGGATCCTCTCAAACTTTGACTTCTCCTATAACGGGGTGTCCACCCTTGCCCATGAACTGGGCCATGCCTGGCATGACCATGTGGTATTGCAGAAAAGCAATCTTCTACGTTCCTATCCGATGACCTTGGCAGAGACTGCTTCCATCTTCAGCGAGTTCCTTGTCTTCCAGGGAGCACTGGAGGAGAGCAGTAAAGAGGGAAGACTTGCACTCATCGAACACTTCCTGCAGGATGCCACGCAGGTGTGTGTCGATATCTTGAGCCGGTTTTATTTTGAGAGCGCGGTATTCAGTAGACGGAAAGAGGGAGACTTGAGCGCAAGTGCATATTCAGCCCTGATGGAAGATGCCCAGAAGAGGACATATGGGGATGGCCTGTGCGTCTACCATCCATACATGTGGGCGGTGAAAGGGCACTACTACTCGTCAGATTTCTCCTTCTATAACTATCCGTATGCGTTTGGACAGCTGTTTGCCTTGGGACTCTGGGCTCAAAGCAAACAAACAGGTACGGATTTTCCTGCTTCCTACAAGGAATTGCTTGGAGCAACCGGTAGTCTGCCTGCCTCCGAGGTGGCTGGATTGGCCGGGATTGATCTTTCTGATGTCTCTTTCTGGCAGGAAGCGATGGATGTCATTGCCTCCTATGCAAAGGAATTTGCCGATGGCTTATCAGATTGAGAAGCTTATCCAGGGAGGAGCAGGTCTTACAACCAGTGAGGAAGGAAAACGTATCCTTGTCATGGATGTGCTCCCTGGTGAGTTGGTCGAGCTAGGGGACTTCCAGGAGAAGGCAGGGTATATCCGCTCAACCCTGCAAACCATCCTCCATGCAAGTGAGGAGAGGATTACCCCTCCATGTCCCTACTGGGGAGTGTGTGGGGGTTGTGATTTCCAGTACGCAAAGGATGAATCTCAGGGGATTCTAAAGGAAGGCATTGTCCTCGATAACATCAAAAGGCTTGGAGGGATTGACTCAGCTTCTTTCTCTACAGAAAGTCTTGAGACAGGCCCCGCTTGGGGGTACCGGAACAGGGTACGCTTCCATGTGGATATTGCTGGGCGCAAGGTAGGATTCCTTGGGCGAAAAAGCAAGTCCTTGGTACCTATTGATCACTGTCCTATACTCTCTGAGAAGCTCAATGCACTGCTTGCGAACCCGGAGCGACTGTTCAAGGCTGCCAGAAGCCTGATGTTCTCGAACAAGGGGGGAAGAAGCGGATACATTGAGGTTCCTGCTTTCAGTGGTGATGATGATGTCTCCTTGCTTGATGAAGTGGTCAAGACCACGGTGGGAGGGCATACCTTCTTTGTTACTGCATCGGTGTTCTTCCAGTCCAATAAGTACTTGCTTCCTGCTCTCACGAGCTATGTAGCCTCCCACGCAGTGGGGGATACCGTTATGGATCTCTATAGTGGAGTAGGAACTTTCAGTGCATTTTTGCAACAACCAGGAAGACGTGTAATTGCAGTTGAGCGGCAGAGAGATTGTCTCTCCCTCGCCAATCGCCATACTCCTGATTGTGAGTTCTATAGTGAGCCGGTTGAGCGTTGGGCCAAGGAGATGAAAGGTTCTGTGGATACGGTTGTGGTCGATCCTCCCAGGGTTGGCCTTGATGCCTCACTCCCTTCCCTGATCGCTTCCTGGAAGAGCCAACGTATTATCTATGTCTCATGCAACAGTGTTACTCTGGGACGAGACTTGCAACGATTTGCCTCTGAGGGCTACACTCTTACCCAGGTGAAGGTGTTCGACCTCTATCCTCAGACGTTTCATAGTGAAGTCGTTGCAATCCTTGACCGGTAGGGAGAAAAGACCATGAAAGACGGGTTTGTCAAATGTGCAGTTGCCTCGGCCTCCGTTCGTGTAGCGGATCCCATTCATAATACAGCATCCATTGTTGCGCTTATGCGTTCAGCAGTAGAGAGGGAAGTTCGGCTTCTCGTGCTACCTGAGCTGGTAACTACTGCCTACACCTGCGCCGATCTTTTCCTTCAGAAGTCCTTACAGAACGGAGCTGTTGATGCAATAGCCAATGTGGTGGAAGAGAGCAGTAATAGTGACCTTCTGGTGGTCTTTGGCTCTCTTGTTCCACTCCATGGACGCTTGTACAACTGTGCCGTAGTAGTCCAGGGTGGACGCATTCTTGGCATGGTCCCCAAGCAACATCTGCCAAACTATCTTGAGTTCTATGAGAAGCGTTGGTTCCGTGTTCCCTCGGATGAGAATATTGAAATAGAGTTTCTTGGTCAGCGTACCTACTTCGGTACACGCTTGCTCTTTACCTGTACAAACCTTCCCGAGTTGGTGGTTGCCTGTGAAGTATGTGAGGACCTTTGGGTCCCACGCTCTCCCAGTACTGATCATGCGGTTGCTGGTGCAACGGTCATTACCAACTGTTCTGCAAGTGATGAGTTGGTCGGAAAGGAAGAGTATCGCCGTTCTCTTGTGGAGACCCAGAGTGCTCGATTGCTCTGTGCATATCTTTACAGCGATGCAGGTGAGGGTGAGTCCACTACCGATCTTGTGTTCTCTCCCCATAACCTGATTTATGAGGATGGTCATAAGCTTGCTGAAGAGAGTGGGGTAAGTGATTCACTCCTTGTAACAGAGATAGATGTCCAGAAACTTGCCTTGGAGAGAATCCGTAGGCAGAGTTTTGGCTACGATGACAATGCTTATCAACGCATACCATTTGCCCTTGAGGAGCGCGGCTGCTCATTGACTAGGAAGTTTGATAGGAATCCGTTTGTTCCCTCCGATGAGCAGACGAGGGCTGCACGTTGTGAAAAGATTCTGACCTTGCAGTCCCTTGGATTGAAGAAACGACTCGAGCACACGAATGCGAAACGGGTAATCGTGGGGCTGTCAGGAGGGTTGGACTCTACCTTGGCCTTGCTTGTCTGTGTAAGGGCTTTCGATGCCCTCAATCTTCCTAGGAGTGGGATTCTTGCCGTGACCATGCCAGGCTTCGGCACCACCAAGCGTACCAAGGGGAATGCCACCAAGCTCGCCAAAGCGCTTGGCGTGGAATTATTGACCATCTCCATCTCGAAGGCAGTAGGGCAACACTTCAAGGATATTGGTCATGACCCTGCTGTTACCGATGTCACCTATGAGAATAGCCAGGCACGTGAGCGTACCCAGGTCCTAATGGATCTTGCCAATAAGAGGGGTGGGTTGGTTATTGGAACGGGAGACCTCTCTGAGCTTGCTCTTGGTTGGGCAACGTACAACGGAGACCATATGTCGATGTACGGGGTGAATGCCTCAGTTCCGAAGACCTTGGTCAGACATCTGGTTGCCTACATTGCCATGATCAGCGAGCCTTCATTGAAGAAAGTATTGCTGGATGTTGTGGATACACCGGTTAGTCCTGAGCTGCTTCCTGCAAAGGGCGATGGAACGATCAGCCAGGTGACCGAAGATCTTGTGGGACCATATGAACTCCATGATTTCTTTCTTTACCAAGTGGTTCGATTTGGATACAGTCCCGCAAAGGTGTACAGGTTGGCCAAGTATGCGTTTGCCGATATCTATGAACCAGATTTCATCCTTGGCTGGTTGAAAACATTCTATCGGCGGTTCTTCAGTCAACAATTCAAGCGATCCTGTCTCCCTGATAGTCCGAAAATTGGATCGGTCTCCCTTTCTCCCCGTGGGGATTGGAGGATGAGTAGTGATTCCTCTGTGGCTCTCTGGCAACAAGAGTTGGAAACGCTAGCAGAGTAATATAAGAACCAAATAAAAAATTGCTTTTCTTTTGTAGCTTCTTTGCCCTGTAGCTGTTATACAGGTGAGGAGTTGCTAAACTGTATGCGCAAAAGTTCACTTATTCTCATTTTCATCATGATCCTCATGGTTCCTTCCGCTATCGGTGCAAGGAGCTTACTCAATGTAAGCCTTGGCTTCGGTGCCACCTACTCACCTGAAGAAGCAGGTGATATTTCCCTTGGATTCCAGGATCCAGATAATTGGATGTTCTCAGGGGAGTTGAGTGCACGTCTCGCATTCCTGCAAGGCCAGGCCATGGTCTATCCCATAACCTGTAGCGATGATGCACAGGGAGTCCTTCTGATTGGAATGGGTTCGGTGAGTCTGCCCGTTCTTGGTTCGGTACTTGCCCTGGAGTTCGGCGCTGGCCCCAGTGTTACCTATATGCCGACCTCCTCAAGCAGTTCCCGTTCCTTCTATGAACTTGCAAATGGAGAACGTGCTGATGCTGAGGAAAAAACCTTTACAGAGGCAATGTTCGAAAGTCCGGTCTATCTTCAGATCGGGTTGGGCTCTGAAGTTGGTCCTGTGGGAATTAGGGCCAGATGGTTGATGGAAAGTAGTGCAACATTGGGTTCAGTGTTCAACTCAAATCAGTGGTGGGGCATATTTGCTGTGGATAAGGCCTCCCTCTCCCTTGCGCTGGCACTGAAAATGTTCTAAATTTAGTACGCAATAAGTAATGTGTCATAAGTAATGACAAAAGGGGTTATGAAATGAAGAAAAAAAGCATGGTATTACTGCTCATCGTATGTGTGATGCTACCTACAGCACTGAGTGCTGCTGTTGTTGATCTGAGTTTGGGTGCTACTGCGCAGTACAACCAGACGCTTGGTAGTATCAAAGCGGATATTGATGATAATGACTTTGACGGCATGGGTGATTTCAAGAACTACACCTTGGGTGCTGATCTTCGTGTGAAGCTACTCATTGCTGAAGTGGATGTGGTTGGGACCTTTGGAACCTATGTGGATTCATCAATGAATGAATATACCGAGATTTCCGCTCTCACCACAGCTGGTGTCTCGATGGATCTTCTGGGAATTGCCCGCCTCGGCTTTGGCATGGGCCCACGCTTTCGCGTGCTCATTGATGATGCAGGGAAAGCTCAGATAATTGCAGAAACAGGTACTGTTGAATCCATGGATGATTTTGGTGAGGCCTTTATCAACTCACCGGTCGCTTATCGAGCTACCGTTGACTTTAATCTGGGCAATATAATGCTCGGCTTGAACTACACCCTGGATACTGAATATACTTTCAAGAATGCCGCCGAAGTGAACAAACTGTTTAGCGGAGATCTTGACGATGGCAAGGTTGGTGTTTCTCTCTTGTTCTCACTTTTCTAAGAGTACCTATGTATATTACCCACAGGCCCGGAGAAATCCGGGCCTGTGTTGCTTTTCGCCTTTGTCCAAGTATGGTAGAGTAGTCAGAGGAGAATCACCATGGCAAGAAGAGGGTTTTTTCACGCATTTCTGTCAGCTGTAATTGCTGCAATATTGAGCTTTTTTGTGATGTATTTCTTTATTCCCAGCATGGGAATGCAGTTTCTTGGTGTCAGCTTTGCCCTTCGTGAAGGATCGGTCAATGCCCAGGTGCTGGATGTAATCAGCGAACAGGCACAAGGCAACCCAGATTTCTCGAGGGATTCGTTTGCACGATTGCAGGAACTCCTTTCCAGCCCTGAGGTCCGAGAGCAACTGAAGGATGCTGCAAAGGATGGACAACAAGCCCTTGAATCTGCAGTGAAACAAGTAACGGAACGTGCCCAATGATTCCATTTGAAGTAATCTTTCTCGGCACAGGAACAAGCCATGGTGTTCCTGTTATTGGTTGTAAATGCCCTGTCTGTACTTCCAGCGACCCTCGGGATAAACGTTTTCGCTCCAGTATCCTCATCAGGAGTGGGGATCACTCCCTCTTGGTGGATACCACCCCGGAGTTCCGCTTGCAAGCGCTCAGAGCGGATATTTCTCATCTTGATGCAGTGCTGTATACCCATGACCATGCAGATCATTTTAATGGAATTGATGACCTGAGGGTCTTCTGTAAGGATCAAGTGTTGCCTGTATACTGTCAGGATGCAGTAAAGCATGCAATAACTGATCGCTTTCCCTATGTGCTTACCGGGAGTACAATCGCAGGTGGGGTGCCTCATCTCCAGCTCAATACCATGAAGGCATATGAAGCGATTGAGATTGGACCCTTCACGGTGATACCCATTCCCATTCTGCACGGCAAACGGGAGATTTTTGCATTCAGGATTGGAGACTTTGCCTATGCAACCGACTGTAGTGAAGTACCGCCTGAGAGTCTTCCCTACTTTAAAGGACTCGATACCCTTGTTGTGGGTGCCTTGCGATATTGGCCGCATCCAACTCACTACAGTGTATTCGAGGCAAAGGCTTTTGTAGAATTTGTTGGCGCGAAGCGTGCCTATTTCACCCATCTCAGCCATAATGTGAGCCACCAAAAGCTGGAAGATGAACTCCCATCTCATATCCATGTGGCTTATGATACGCTCTCGTTAACCATAGGGGGATACCATGGATGAACTGTTTTCCAGTCAGGATTTTGATCAAGAGAAGTTGCAAAAGGAGGCAAAGGATAGGCCCCTTTCCGTACCACCTAAGCAAGAAGAAAAAAAGAGGGAGTCGACAACACTCAGCGATCGAAAGAAATTGTATATTATTGATGGCTATGGCCTGATCTACCGCTCCTACTACGGGTTTTTCAGAAATCCAATGCAGGATACCCAGGGCAACAACATATCTGCAGTATATGGATTCTTTTCCACGGTCTTGAAGTTGATACGTGAATACTCACCAGACTATCTGGTAGTTGCGATGGACGGCAAGGAGAAGACGTTTCGCCATATAATGTATGAACCCTATAAAGCAACCAGGGATGCCGCACCAGAGGACCTCCATACTCAGGTCCCCATTATCAACAACATCCTTAAGGCCTTGAAGATTCCATCCATCACAATGGAGGGGTATGAGGCCGATGACATTATCGCCACCTTGAGCGAGGAGGCGACCCGACATGGAATTGACACTATCATGTTTACCGGCGACAAGGACTTGCTCCAATTGGTGGATGAACACACCTTTGCCTTGAGACCAGCAAAGAAGAATGAAAAATTCTATCAATTGATGGGAGACAATGAAGTAGAGGCGATGCTTGGGATAAAACCCTCCCAGATAGTCGATTACCTCTCCCTGTTGGGGGACTCTTCGGATAATATCCCAGGGGTAAAGGGAATCGGGGAGAAAGGGGCTGCAAAGCTCTTGCAGCAATTTGGTACCCTTGACGGCATCTATGAACATATTAAGTTGGTTGCTCCCGGCTTACAGAAGAAGTTGTTGGAAGGAAAGGAGAACGCGCATCTAAGCAAGAGTCTGGTCGTTCTCAGGCGTGACTTATTCAATGTCGAAACCTTCGATACTGATCAGTACTTGGTCAAGGATGTAGACTATGAGGCAGCCATTCCCCTGTTCCAGGAGATTGGGATGCGGACCATACTCAAGGAACTTGGACGGGCCTCGGGAGGGGATGCCTCCTCGTTTCTTCCTGAAAAACCTGTGAAGAAAGCCTCCAAGAACGGTTCTTATGAGGCCGTGACAACTGTAAAAGCACTTGCTGAGTTGCTTGCATCATATGAGAAGGCAGGTAAACCAGTAGCATTCGATCTTGAGACAACCAGCATTGATGAGATGGTTGCAGATGTTATTGGTTTTTCATTCACCAATGAGGCAGAGAAAGCCTACTATGTTCCCTTGGTGCATGAGGGAAAGGAACTCCTGCCAGTCGATGAGGTGCGTGACTTACTTGCCGACTATCTCGGGAGTGGGAAACTCTCGCTTATCGGGCAGAATTTCAAGTACGACTACAAAGTATTGGTGCGTTGGGGAGTGGTTCCCAAACGTGTTGTCTTCGATACCATGGTTGCAGCATGGTTGTTGGATAGTACCTCGGTATTCAATATGGACTATCTTGCAGAGAAGTACCTGGAACATAAGACGGTCCGCTACAGCGATATTGTACCAAAAGGAAAATTACTGAGTGATATCCCCTTGGACCAGGTGGTGTTCTATGGTGCAGAGGATGCTGATGTGACCTTCCGCCTCTATGAGGTATTCCTGGAACTACTCAAGGCAAGAGGCTTGCTTGATTTGCTCAATGACATTGAAATGCCCTTGCTCCTGATCATTGCAAACATGGAGCTTGCGGGTATTTACTTGGAGAGAAGTCGAATAGAGCCTCTCTCCGAGGAGTTTGAGAAGCGCATTGATGTCATCAAGGAGGAGATATTCTCCATCTGTGGGCATAGCTTCAATCTGAACTCCCCACAGCAATTGCAGGAAGTGCTTTTTGTAGAGCGTGAGATTCCTACCGGTGCCAAGACCCGCTCAGGATTTTCCACTGCAACTGAAGTACTGGAGCCTTTGCAGGAGACCTACCGCGAAGTTGCCTTGATCTTGCAATACCGGATGCTCAATAAGCTCAAGAGTACCTATATCGACAAGCTTCCCCTTCAGATCAATGCTGAAACCGGTAGGATTCACCCTTCATTCAGCCAGACAGGGACTGAAACAGGAAGACTCTCATGCAAAGACCCCAATCTACAGAATATTCCTGTGAGGACCGAAGAGGGGAGAAGAATCCGTTCTGCGTTCATTCCAAAGAAAGGGTATCGATTCCTCTCGGCTGACTACTCACAGATTGAGCTTGTGGTATTGGCACATATGGCGGATGACCCGGGACTCAAGAGAGCCTTTGAAGAGGGTGTGGACGTGCATCGTTCTACCGCGAGCTTGATCTTCGATGTTCCACTCGATGAGGTCTCTTCCGATCAACGCCGTATTGCCAAGACGATCAACTTCGGTGTCATGTATGGTATGGGAACCCATAGCCTGGCGAAGGACCTTAAGATATCACACAGCGAAGCAAAGCAGTTCATCGATCAATATTTCCAACGTTATAGTGGGGTCCAGTCCTTTGTTGAGACTACAAGGAGCCGTGCAGAGAAGGATGGCTACGTAACCACCTTACTTGGTCATGTGAGAACCATCACCGAGATCAATAGCAGAAGTGCCGTCGAGCGTGCGAAAGCGCAGCGCATCGCGGTAAATACTGTTATCCAGGGGACAGCGGCCGATATCATGAAGCTTGCAATGCTCCGTGTGTCTGCCTCCATCAAGGAAAAAGGACTCAAGGCCACCTTGTTGCTGCAGATTCATGATGAACTGGTATTTGAAGTACCTGAAGATGAGGTGGAAGAGACAAAACACGTAGTACGGGAGGCTCTGGAAGGAGCTGCCAAGCTCAGTATCCCGCTCAAGACCAGCATTGAGGTTGGGGACAACTGGGGAGATATACACTGATGATGGTTATCGGGTTGACCGGTAGGGCATGTGCCGGCAAGGATCAGTATGCTGAGGTGTTTGCTTCTTTTGGATGCGATGTAGTCGACGTGGATTCCCTGGGTCATGATGCACTTGAAGAGAGCAAGGATGAACTCAGGCAGGTCTTCGGAAAAACAATCGTGATCGACGGGAAGGTCGACAGGAAAGCCCTCGGGTCAATAGTGTTCAGCAATCCACAAAAGCTGAGGGAGCTCGAGTCGATAACCCATCCAAAGATGGTTGAAACGTGTAAACGTCTAATCAGGGAGGCAAGAGAGGAGCAAAAGCCAGCACTTATTCTCAATGCTGCGCTCCTTAAGCGAATGGGCTTGGAGTCTCTCTGTGACCATATATTGTTTATCAAGGCACCGTTGCTGTTACGGTTTTTTCGATGTAGAGGGAGAGAAGGGCTATCCTTCAAACGATTTCTTGAACGAGAGAGAGCACAGTTGGATATTGTTCCAGAGACCGATGTGCAAGGCTTGGATGTGGTGGTATTGGGTAATCACCGCTCAAAGACGGTAATTCATCGACAAGTCATAACCTATTGTGATACCATAGGATTACGAATTTCATCCCAGCGATGAAATCTTTTCCATACGAGGGTTCGAAATGAAAAAATCTGTCCTGATCAATTTGCTGGTCATTACCATTGTTGTTACTACATTCGTATTTGTCGGAATGTGGTATCTTCGCCCAGGCGTGCCCAATGAAATTCTCCAGCAAGCAAAAGATAGGCAGTTGCAACCCTTGATGGAGGTAACTCCCCCGGTTAGAAAACCCACAGTCGAGGAAGTCTCAGAGGCTGAGACCTTGGCAAGGGAGCTGTTGCCCCGGCTGCAAGAGCAACTTGAGCCGGTATTGAAAGACTCCATCGCTGCACAAATCCTGGAAGACGAAACACTTCTTAGTTCCCTCGCAGGGCGATTGGAGGAGATGGTACTTCCGTCCCTCAGTGAGAAACTTGGGGCTGATCAAGAAGCCTATCAGGGAGTACTTCAGAGTGAGCTTGAAGCGTATGTTGAAAAGAATTTGGCAGAGCTGAGAGCACAAGCGGTTGATCTGCAGACAACCATCGAGGGAAGTGTCGCCATGCAGTTGGAGATGATGAGAGAGGAGTTGACCAAGGAAGTGGATGAGTATGTCCCTCAGTTGGTTGACCGTATGATTCCCCAGGTTGTCGCACAAATTGTCAGCCAGCTCGAGGCAAACAAGGAGACCTATATAGCGGAATTGCAGGCTTCTCTACCCAGCCCTGGTCTGAGTGAGGAGGAGGCTGTTGCACTCTATGACAGGTATCGTAGTGACATGGTCATGGATTTGGCCCCAACGCTTCTTGATTCCATGGAAGAACCGGTGAGAAAGGCTGTGCAGGATTATCTGGTTGAAATGAAATTCATCCCACCTGTGCCCAAGATTCCCACTCCAAAAATTTCAATCCAGGTGGATGAACCAGTAGTGGCCGAAGAAGCTGCTGTGGTTGTAGAAACAGAAGTGGTTGAAGAAAGAGCCCCAGCAATAGAGCCTGAAGTGGCCGAAAAAGCTGCTCCAGTAGCAGAGCCTGCAGCAGTGGAGGTAATTGCACCGGTAACAGAACCTGAAGTGGTAGAACCAGCTACTCCTCTAAAAAAGGGAGAAGAACCCATTCTTGTTCCTACCTTCGAAGAGAAGGAAGAGGTGGTATTCATGGAACCTGAGGTCTATGAATCACAGCGTCAGGATATCCGCAAAAAAGCTATTCAAGATGTGCTTGACCGAATAGCTCCTCTCTGATTGGATCAGGGTAGGTCCTGATTACTCCCTCTGCATTTCTGAACATCCATTCACCTTGTTCGTTTTTCCCAAGTAAATAACTTCTCCCCAATGGAACCTTCCCACCACCTTCGGGAAGGTCTATTGCATATACCGGCATGGCAAGGCCGGAGAGACGCTGTCTCAGTTGCTCTTCCAGGTGAAGCCCTTTCTCGATGGGGACACGAAAGTGAGCGGTTCCTTCCACGAGATCTCCCTGGAAGAGGTAATAGGGTTTGATCCTGTTTGAAACCAAGCGATCGCAAAGCTCAACAAGCACCTCTACATCATCGTTTACCCCTTGCAGCAATACTGTCTGATTCATTGCAGGGATACCCGCATCAACAAAGCGGTCTATCGCTTCAATTGCCTGGGGGGTAAGTTCCCTCGGATGATTGAACTGACACATGAGGTAGAACGGGGCACTCCGGAACTGCTTCAGCATGGCGATCAGGGAGTCTGTGATCCTTGCAGGATAGGAGGCTGGCATCCTCGTACAGAGTCGGATTACAAGGTCGGGGCGCTTGCCTCTGAACGCTTCTATCATGGACTGTAAACGGGAATCAGAGAGGGTAAGCACATCACCACCGGTAAAGAGTATCTCTGTCACTTCCTGGTGATTTGCCACATAGGTTGCTGCCTCAATAATCTGGGTTTCACTTGCAGGACCCTGGAAAGTCCCCGTGAAACGGCGACGGAAACAGTGCCTGCAATACAGAGGACAGATATCAGTGGTCAGGAAGGCGACCCTGCTCTTATACCGGTGAATGAGTCGGTCTTGCACGCTGTACCTGACTTCTTCCAAAGGGTCTGTACTCCCCTTGGGTTCGGAAATCTGTTCCTCCCTTGTGGGAACTACCTGGCGCCTGAGTGGATCATCTGGATCTTCTGGGTTGATCAGGGAGAGAAAGTAGGTAGGTATCTTCATAGGGAGAGAAGAGCTCATGTGTTCATCAAAGGCGATCTCTTCCTCAGTGAGGGAGAGATACTGTTCCAGAGCTTCTTTTGTAGTGACTACTGCCATATCATCGGGAGTTTGCATGAGGATGGTGTACCGTAAACGAGTGATTTCGTCCAGAGCCAAGGAAAGCCTACCTCCCTTTTGGAAATGTATGGTACACTTATTGCAATCGGAGCGTAACAAGGAGTCTTTCGATGGCCAAAACACAAAAAAAGGGGTTGAAGGGGTACTACACCACCACCTTTCTGATCGGTCTTGGATTTTTTACCATGGGACTGATGGACCCTCTCTATGATACGTATGTCCCTATCTTTCTTGCCCGTTTTGTTGAGTCCAAGGCCCTGATCGGGTCGATCATGACCTTCGATAATATTCTGGCCATATTCCTGATTCCTGTCTTCAGTGCCATCAGCGACAGGACCCATACAAGGATAGGACGAAGGATGCCGTTTATCGTCATCTGTCTCCCCGTTACAGCGGTTGCCTTTGGCTTGATACCCTTCTCAGCCTTGAACAGCCTTTGGCTGCTTATCCTGCTGGTGTTCATACTCAACCTGTTCAAACAGGCGGTTCGGGGACCTGTCGTTGCACTCATGCCCGATATGATACCCGGAAATCTTCGTAGCGAAGCCAACGGTGTAATCAATACCATGGGAGGTATTGCCACCATCGTAGGAACAGTCGGGCTTGCAAGGTTGATGGATATCCCGATCAATCTTCCCGGTCGTGGACCCACCACCGAAATACTGGCGTTCCCCATCTCCTCTATTCTTGTAATCATCGCCGTACTGCTTCTCTTCTTCTTTGTAAAGGAGAGAAAGGCAACTGCGTCTGAGCAAAGCGAAAAAAAGGAACCAATCCTTCACTCCCTGAAGGTCATCTTCAAGGAGCAGGACAAGAGTGCTCTCTTTATTTTGCTCTCATTACTGTTTTGGTTTATTGGGTACCAAGGGATCCTTCCCTTTGTTGGCTTGTACTCCAAGGATATCCTGAGAACCAGCAGTGGCACTGCAAGCCTGGCTGCCGGTATGGTGGGCATCGCATATGCTCTCTTCGCCATTCCTTCAGGAATTGTGGCACACCGGGTAGGAAGAAAGAAAACGATTCGTCTCTCCTTGGCAATTCTGGTTATCTTACTTGCAGGGGTCTTCCTGCATGATCCACTCACCAGTGGGATGAGTGATGCATTCCGTCAATACACGTTCTGGGCCCTGCTTTTCGGCTTTGGGATATTTTGGGTGTCGGTGGTTACCAACAGCTTCCCGATGCTCTGGCAGATGTCTACCTATCAGACGGTGGGTATTTATACAGGCCTATACTATTTCTTCAGCCAGCTCGCGTCCATTATCAGCCCTCCGATTACCGGAGCCTTTATCGACTTATTCGGATTCAGGGCGATATTCCTCTATGGTTCAGCTTCCATGCTGATTGCATTTTTCCTGATGGGCCATGTTAAGAGAGGGGAGCCCTCTGATGATGGAAAGAGTGAGGATTTAGAAACCGATGATGCCAAGGTGGGAGAATAGGATTTTTCCTCCGATAAGGATAAGGACAATCCCTCCCAGGATTCCCGCCTTGCTCTGCAGGCGATTACCAAAGTGGTTTCCGATGATGACGGCAATCAGTGAGAGGAAAAATGTGATAATGCCGATCAAGGAGATGGAGAGGATGATATCGGTGTTCAGGAATGCTAGGGTGATCCCAACTGCCAAGGCATCGATACTGGTTGCGATGGAAAGCAGCAATAGTTCTTTGAGATCAATCTGATCCACTGTCTCCACGGGGCAGGTGGGGTCTTCTGTAATGGAATCATAGAGCATTTTTACTCCAATGATGGAGAGGAGGATGAACGCAATCCAATGGTCTACAGGTGTAATGAATCGTTCAAACTGATGACCGAGCGCCCATCCAATGAGCGGCATTCCCGCTTGGAAGAATCCGAAGGAGAATGCAATGAGGATTCCCTGGGACCAATTGATTCTGCGCATCCTGAGTCCTTTGCATAAGGATACAGCAAACGCATCCATAGCAAGGCCTACAGAGAGTATGAGCAATTCTACAATTCCCAAAACAGGGTCCTCCAATAATTCATGAAGCTGAGTATAGGAGGTTTTTGCATGAAACTCAAGATTGAGAAAAAACCTTAAATGTTGGATTTCCAACATACTGATCTGATTGGTTTTTATACGATGTATGTACTATGAGACATAGAACGAATCAATAAAGGAGTTGTGATTGCGATGATTAAGAATTTCAAACCATCTGAAGTGATGAGTTTTGCAGACCAGGTTACCTATCAGGAAGGACAGGTCGTGAGCAAGACCCTTGCACAAGACAAACATCACAGCCTTACCCTTTTTGCTTTCGAGAAAGGGGAGGAGATCAGCACTCATGCAAGTAGCGGAGATGCTCTGGTCATTGCCCTTGACGGCGAAGGACTGGTGACCATTGATGGTCAGGAGTTCAAACTGGGAAAAGGGGATTCAATTCTGATGCCGAGTGATCTACCGCATGCAATATATGCTCCAGAACGTTTCAAGATGTTTCTGGTAGTCAGTTTTTAACTTTATAAGGAGAAATCAAATGGACAACAAGATGTTCTGTTTCCAATGTCAGGAAACCGCCCGCAATTTCGGATGTACGCAAGTAGGGGTATGTGGCAAACAGCCAGAGACAGCAAACCTGCAGGATCTTTTAATCTATGTAACCAAAGGGCTGAGCCAAGTTGCAACCAGACTCCGCGGGGAGAACAAGTCGGTCAGTAAGGATATCAACCACATTGTCACCTACAATCTTTTCACCACCATTACCAATGCAAACTTTGACGATGAAAAGGTAACCGAGAGAATTCTCCTTACCATCGAGGCAAAGAAGGGTTTACTTGCAGAACTTTCCAGTAAGGAAGGGTTGAGTGAAGCCGCTCTCTATGACAACACCGATACTGCTTCCTATGAAGAGTTTTCCAAGACTGTTGGTGTACTTGCTGAGAGCAATGAAGATGTCCGCTCCTTGAAGGAGTTGATCATCTATGGCTTGAAGGGAGTGAGCGCTTATACCAAGCATGCAAACAACCTGATCAAGGAAAATGAAGAGCTTGATGCCTTCATCCAGAGTGCCCTGAATGACCTGCTTGAAGAGAAGAGTGTTGATGAGCTTGTTGCCCTTACCCTGAAGACAGGGGAATGGGGTGTTGCAGGCATGGCACTGCTCGATGGAGCAAATACCGGCACCTATGGTAACCCTGAGATGACAAAGGTAAAGATTGGTGTTGGCAAGAACCCTGGCATCCTTATCAGCGGTCACGACCTCAGGGACCTCGAGATGTTGCTTGAGCAGACCCAGGGTACTGGAGTTGATGTATACACTCACTCTGAGATGCTTCCTGCCCACTACTATCCCGCATTCAAGAAGTATCCTAACTTCTATGGCAACTATGGTAACGCATGGTGGATGCAGAAGAAGGAGTTTGAATCCTTCAACGGTCCCATCTTGATGACCACCAACTGTATCGTACCTCCAGCTGAATCATACAAGAGCCGCCTCTATACCACCGGAGCAACCGGTTTCCCGGGCTGCAAGCATATTGAAGGTGGAATCGGGGATAAGAAGGACTTCAGTGAGATCATTGAGCTTGCAAAGACCTGTCCTGCTCCAACGGAAATCGAATCCGGAGAGATCATTGGAGGCTTTGCCCACGAGCAGGTCTTCGCTCTTGCGGACAAGGTAGTGGAAGCCGTGAAGAGTGGTGCGATCAAGAAGTTCGTGGTCATGGGTGGTTGTGATGGCCGTTCCAAGAGTAGGGACTACTACACTGAGTTTGCCAAGAACCTGCCCAAGGATACGGTAATCCTGACCGCTGGTTGTGCAAAGTATCGCTATAATAAGCTGAACCTTGGTGATATCGGTGGAATTCCCCGCGTCCTTGATGCTGGTCAGTGCAACGACTCCTACTCCTTGGCACTTATTGCCTTGAAGTTGAAGGAAGTCTTTGGCTTGGATGACATTAATGATCTTCCTATCGCCTACAACATTGCCTGGTATGAGCAGAAAGCTGTTATTGTACTGCTTGCCTTGCTTTACCTTGGTGTGAAAAACATCCACCTCGGGCCTACATTGCCTGCATTCCTTTCACCGAATGTAGCCAGCGTATTGGTTGAGAACTTCGGAATTGCCGGAATCTCATCCGTTGAGGATGACCTTGCAGAATTAATCGGCTAATGAGCTGGTCTAGGTTATTGAAGGGAGCTTCCAGAGAGAGGCTCCCTTCGCTTTGTGCATATCCAAACAAAGGCTGCCTCTCTTTGGAGAAAGGCAGCCATGTTGCAAAGCGATTGATGAAGTACTAGAAGTACCAGCGAAGTGCAGCCCAGGCCATGGAGTTATCCTGGTAGACTCCGAAAGTACCCTCTTCATCACCAACAAATAACTCCACGCCGCCTTCAAGCAAGACTCCATCTCCAAAGTTATAGGAGAGGGATGGCCTTATCAGGGCATTGGCAGGTTCTAGTTCCACATAGGTGAAGAGTTTTGCAGTCAGGCGTTCATCAAGGAATGTATCCTGAACCCTGAAGGTGAGGGTGTGGGCAAACTCCTTGATGGGTCTCATCTGACTCACCAATGAATCATTATGGTCATGGGTGCAGGTAAGCAGATACTGACTCGACCACTGGGCTCCAAGCATATTCCAATCCAGTCCCACTAACGTCTGTATCTGGTTATGGTACTCGATTGAGATGGGTGGATTACTTGTGGTATCAACGCTATTCAACGGTTTTTCGAGAGCTAGAGCAGCCTCTCCCCTGAGCACCACACTTCCCAGGGTTGTATTGAAGCTACCTCCAACAAATCCGTACCGCTCATAACCTTGAGATATTTCTCTTGAGGTCGGAGTAGGAGCAGTTACCCCTGTAACCAAGGGTTCATCGGTGAACACATATCCTACGTTTACCTTCCAGCTTATGGTATTTCCAAACCTACCCAACGAGAGGAATGCCTCACTATTTTCCAGGCTGGACTCTGGCATACTGGGATCATTGATCGTAGCAGTAACTGTTGGAGGAAACGGCATGGAAGGGGTCTGTGCCCACATTGAATCCTGGGAAGGAAGCGTGGATGGGATAAAATGCGTCACCCAGATTCCCTGCAGGGTGTAATCTCCTGCATAATAATCGATCTTGATGGCCGGAACTGCCTTACGGATCTCCGTAAAGTCAGCAAGGATGAACGAGCGCATATCCCTCGGGCTAACCAGGTCGGTAATGAATGCTCCCTCAGCTTCACCCCAGATGACCTTCTGCTTACCGACCCTGAGGTCTGCATCCTGCAGATAGAAATCGAAGTAGGCTTCCTGAAGATTTAATTCAACACCTTCGTTGGGTGTGCTGTACGCTACCGGGTGCAGGGTGAGTTTTCCCAGGTCCCCATAGTAGTCATACTTAAGGTCAGCTGTTATCTCATGCACTGGCATGTCAGCTTGGTCAAATCGAAGGGTGACATAGTCTCTAACCATGCCGCTGAATACCCCGTCCCCGGCTACTGCCGGTGACAGGACTGCAATGAGTAAAATACTTGCTAGTATGATGTTTTTCCGCTTCATTACTTATCTCCTTGGTCCAATTTTCATCTGTCGTTCACTAAAGAAGCTGTCATTAAAGTCCTGATTGAATTCAACCTCTTCCATTTGAATCCTGGTGGAGGTGTTCTCCTCAAGGTTTCTCATCGTCATATCAGTGATGACATAGATGCCATCAATTGCTTTATATTCGTCGATAGTGAGTGTCTTTGCGAGCGTTCCATCGGGGAGATAGAACTCTTTTTTCAGGCCGAACCACTCTCCATCTACAACCCACGAGAGAGTTCTTGGATAGTCCTCATCGCCTTTTGCAACGCTCTCAACCACCAAGGTGGAAACTCCCTGAACAGTCTCCTTCCTCAGTACCTTGTGTGTATCCAGTTCAGGATGTCGGCTTCCCATATCATCGTAGGTAAAGTCAGAACCCATGAACGAGTCGTTCTTGCTGTCACTTGCGATACGCTTCACTCTCCTGAGCGCTGGCAGGTAGATGTACTGGTCATCACTTCTGCCATCCTCATAACTGAAGCTGAGGAAGCTGGTATTTCTTACATCACTGGGGGAGAGGAAGAACATAAGCTTGCTCTCAACCCCATTCTTATCCATTCGGTACTGGGCAATTGTTCGTTCCCTGACCGATCCTCTTGCATTGGTAATGGTCATGATCAGATTGGCACTCATGGTATCCCCGCTATCACGGTTATAGACTTCCCACATTACCTCGCTGCCACTTGGGGTGGCTGCGCTCACGGTAAGTAAGGCGAATGACAAGAGCAGTGCAAGCACACTGATTCGTTTGGTTGTACGTGTGTTCATAAGTAACTCCTTGTATTGTTATCGTATGCGTTTTGGAAGAAACACATGTTTTTTCTCGAGGTAGTGAACAAGCACCACCAGTATGGTAAGCGTGCCCAAGGCACTGGTTGCCATGTTCAGGACGATGAGAGCACCAACCTGCCTGTTGGGAGGGAAGACGCTGAACATCAGGATTGCAAAACCACCCATGACGGCGATTGCATTGAAGATGATTGCCCTCCCTGTATGCCTCAGTGTCGATCTCGTGGCTTGTTCAAGTGAAGATCCCCCGAGGCGTTCATTTGTATAGTGCTCCAGGAAATGGATGGCATAGTCCACCCCAATACCGATGGCAATGCTGGTTATCAAGGCAGTTGCGCTGCTGAGCGGGATTCCAAGCAGTCCCATTACTCCAAAGTTCACGATAGCCGTGATGGCAATGGGAACGGTTCCCACGATGCCGATAGACAGATTCCTGAACAAGAGAGCCAGAAGAATGATGATAATTACAAAGCTTAGGGCCAAGCTGATAATCTGTCCTTCCAGCAAGAGTTCGCTGAATATGAAGGCCTTGTATCCACTGCCGGCATACGTCACTTCAATTTCATGTTCGGCGAAGACTGGGCGATAGGAATCGACCACAGCAAGGATATCCTTGAGAACAGCAGAGCTGTCACTCTTCAACTGAACAGTAATATTTGCACTGGTATACTCGTAGTCGACGACCTTTTCCAAGGATTCGGGATCACCGGAGAATTCGTAGAGCAGGAGATACTGACTTACCAGTTCCTGGGAGTCCGGGATGCTGTAACTTCCCTCCTCATGTTCCATCATTACTTGGTTCATCTGCTTGATGAAAGTTGCAAGGGAGAGGGTTTTTGCTACAATTGGATCTTTCTCGATATC
This sequence comes from Sphaerochaetaceae bacterium, assembly GCA_028532765.1. Taxonomy (GTDB): domain Bacteria; phylum Spirochaetota; class Spirochaetia; order Sphaerochaetales; family Sphaerochaetaceae; genus Sphaerochaeta. The sequence continues at coordinate 23,062 of JAQQAR010000019.1, forward strand.
ATCCTGCATGGAATCCATCGCCTGCAGTACCTCTGGGTGCTTGAACAGATCTGTCTCGTCCCCGCTCAGGATGATATTCAGGGTGGAGGTACCTCCAAACTTGCTGTTTACGAATTGGTCGGTCTTTGCGATCGTACTGTCTTCCTCAAAGTTTGCCAGGAAGCTTGTATCAATCCATACCATGCTTGTTCCCCAGATTCCGATGATCAGCACTGCAAGGGAGATGAAAACAACCATCCTCGGACGACGTAGCAGGAGTGCTTGGAGCTTGTCCGACAGAGTCCCTTTTCCCTGTTGTATCTCAAGATCAGCCTTCGCTCTCTTGTACTTGGGTTTGCCCAGAAGGTAGAGGGAAGCTGGGAAAAGCAACAAGGCAAGCAACATCTCAGAGAGGACACCGATGGCTGCAAACAACCCAAAATACCGGACAGGAAGTACCTGGCTGCTCATCAGGGCAACAAATCCGATAGCTGTGGTTATTGCGGTCATGATAATCGGCCTTACCATCTGTTTCAGGGAATGGGTAGCCAGTTCTCCTTTGGAAAGGTCAGGGTAGGAGAGCATCAGGTGGTGAATGGTATTGTGCATATGAATACCATAGGCAACCCCGATGGCGATCAACATGACAGGAATCATGGTATCAACGGCATAGATGGGTATGTTCAACAAGGTCATCAAACCAAAGGAGACCAGTGTCCCGAAAAGCACAATGACCATATTCAGTACTGTATCGCGCAGTGAACGCAACAAGAGATAGAGCAGGATGATCATGGTGATGATGACCAAGGGGAACATGATCGCCATGTCCTTTGGTCCGAGCTCTGCTAGAGCCCCTTCAACCACTGGGCGTCCTGCAACCATGAGGTTCTCAGGTCCTTCCCACTGCCCAGCCCAAGTCTGCAGTGTCTCTGCCTCTATGTCACTGTTCAGTTCAGCAATGATCAGTGTAGCCGTCCCATCCTTACTGACATTCCTCCCATAGATCATGGGGTTGGCTTCTACCTCGGCCTGCATCTGTGAGATTGCCGACTCGCTCGTTTTCCCAGAGTAGAATGGTTCAACCTCAAGGAATCCATCATCACTCTTGATGTTGTCTGCAGTCGTGAGACTGGTTATGGATTCCACTGCATCGAACTCTTCCTGGAGTGCTACCGTGATGGCATCAATCTTCTGGATGGTACCAGGGTTGTAGATGCCCTCAGGGTGTTCAACTACGATGAGTATTGCATCCTTGATCCCAAAAAGGCTCTCTGCCTCATCACTGGACACAAAGGCCGGGTGGGTCTTTGGCATATACTCATCAAGGTCTGTCTCCAGTACTGCATTGTTTGCAATCGAGATGACAAAGATAGCTGATAGAACCAATACCGCGATCAAGAGAAGAAATGGGCGTTTAGCAAATGATGTGAAAAATCGCATATATCCTCCGATAGTTAACGTTTACTTACATATAATTAAAAATTGTCCCTTTTATGGGTTTGAACTGTAAAGCTATTGCAAAGAGAAGAGCGTACTTAGGCTAGCGGTGATAGGTCCTGCCTGTTCACTTAGTTTTGATGGTTCATCCTGCATATGCCAACGCGAGACATAGAGGCGGATGGTACCGAAGGTGATCATTGCAAGCTCAACAGGGTTTATATCATTCCTGCACCGCTTCTCTGCAATGGCCTCTGCATAGAATGCAGAGAGTCTCTTCAGGTTTCCCTGTAGCAATGCATCCAATTGTGGCTTGAGTTGGATATCAACATTGAATGTCTCCTCAGCGAACAGCATAAGGGTAAATGCTGCATTATGTTCCAAAAGTGTGAACAAGTCATGTACAAACTTGGTGAGCGCTTCCCTGTAGGAATCTTTTGATGCGAGCAATGTAGCGAACTGTGGCGTAAGTAAGCTATCAAGATGTACAAGGATTGCTTGCAATAACTCATGTTTGCTTGCAAAATGCCGGTATACAGCTGCTTCGCTGACACCGATGGCGGATGCCACATTCCGGATGGTCAGCTTCTGGATACCATCATAGGCTGTTACGCGGATTGCTGCTTCAACCAATTCAATTTGTCGTTTTGTCTGCATCGGTCCCTCCAAAGTAAGTTAACGATTACTAACGTATACAAAGTTCTCTCCTTTGACAAGAGGATTGTAGGTTTTTTTTCAAGCTTTGTTTGCATTCACTTGCAACCTCACCATTTCAACACGATACTAAAGGCATGGAGGGATCAAGCCATATGAAACACGTGTCATCAATGGATGCAGCTAAAACTATCGTTGAACGGTATCTTGCTTCACATGAAGGTGGCCAATATACTTGGCGACCGTTTGTGAAAAAAGGTATCTACCGAAGAGAAGATTACCGCTACCATGCAGACTTACAGAGTTTGCTTCCCTCAGCTCCGCTTGGTTCCTACAGCTATATCTGGGGAGTGTACCCCAGCACAGGAGAGACTACGCTTCGCTTCGCACTCATACCCTATGGTCCGGTCAAAATATATGTGAATGGTGCCTTGGTGGGGGAGAGTGATATATTCAGTGAACGGTATCGAAGCAAACAGATATTCGAACTCCCAATGAAAAAAGGCCTCAATGATTTGGTCCTGCTCTGTGAAAATACCAGTGGTGGGTTTGGCTGTGAGTTCGGTACGTGGGTTGGTAAACTGGATTATTATTTCCTTATGCCCTCCCTCTACAGTGAAATGGAAGGGTTGTGTTACTCAGTTGCCCAAGAAACGCATCTGGACAGTCTTACCTTGGAGTCCTTGCATTCTTTGGATTGGTATCCTGAACGTCCTGAATTACTTGGGGAATCGGTAGATCTTACCAGCATTTTTCCCGATGCAAAGGAAGGCCAATGTGCGGTATTGGCAACCTTCTTTACCTTGGAGGAGGACCTTTGGTGTACCTTCAGGAGCAATGCCCGGCTTTTTCTTGATGAGCTTCCTGTGGAGGGATCCCTGGAATTGAAAGCAGGTCGGCATACCCTCCTGCTCCATGCAAGGATTGAGAGTCCACTCTCCTTGGAGGTTCTTAATGCAAAGACCAATGATGTGATAGAGGTCTCAAATCCAGTCCTCCCTGCATCGTATCCCTATCGCTATCTGATAGCTGGTCCGTTTGATGCACTTCCTGATGTATACTCACTTCAATACACCAAGCCATTTTCTACAGCAAACGGAGATGATTTCTGGCATCTTGAAGGAGAAGATACCTACCTACGGATGTATAATGACAATCCTTTGTTTGGGCATTGGAACTATCCTCTTGGTGTCACCCTCTATGGCCTGGTGGAAACAGAGCGGATGCTCTGCTCCTCTGATCCTTCCCTGGCGTACCGCATTGCACAGTATCTGGAGAACCATATACAAGCCAGTCTTGACTCCTACGCGTATGCAATGTGGGATAAGGATCATCTTGGAGGCAGTACTGCTGTCCATCATCTTATGACAAGCCTGGACAGTCTTGATGACTGTGGGTCCTTTGCATCAACGGTCCTCGAAGTAGGCAAGGATCATGAGCTTCATGAATTTGAGGAGATCATAGAGGTGGTTCGCACCTATATAAGCAAGATCCAGCCCCGCCTGAGCGATGGTACGTTCTTGCGCACCGGCCTTATGCATGAGTTCCATGAGAATACCATGTGGGTCGATGACCTGTATATGTCAGTCCCTTTCCTCATCCGCTACAGCCTCTATGCAAAGGATGACTCCTACCTGGAAGACGCCATCAACCAATTCTTCGGGTTTGCTAAATATCTCTATATGGAAGATAAGGGATTGATGAGCCATGTCTATGATTTTGAACGCAATATTGCCACAGGCATTCCCTGGGGTCGGGGGAATGGATGGGCATTGTTCAGCCTCTCCGAACTACTGATGGTGCTCTCAGAAGATCATCCGAAACGGAAGAAGCTGCTTACGTTTTTCCGCTCACTCAGTGAGGGGTTCCTCCGTCATCAGGATGAGGAGGGCATGTTCCATCAGGTGTTGGACATGAAATCTTCCTACCAGGAAAGCTCCTGTACGGCGATGGCAGCCTGTGCCTTCTCGAGGGGTGTGCGCCGAGGGTGGTATGAGAACCCAGAACCCTACAGGGAAGGATGCTTGAAGGCATGCGATGGACTCAAGAAAAAGGCCATCGATAATGATGGCCATGTGAGAGGGGTATGCCGTGGTTCGGAGTTCTCCTGTTCGCGCCACTACTATGCCGAGCAGTTGCTCCCCCGCCTGGATGATACCCATGGAATAGGTATCATCCTCCTCGCTCTCTGTGAAGGGGAGAAACTTGCTTAACCCTTCAAGCCGGTTGTAGCCAATCCCTGTACGATATATTTCTGGAAAACCAGGAAGATGATCAGGACAGGGAGGAGGCTGAGGGTCCCCATGGCAAAGATGGCTGACCAGTCAGTAGATGTCTGCGGGTCGCTGAACATCCTGAGTGCCAAAGAAACGGTAAAGAGCCTTGGCTTGTTCAAGAAGAGCAGTGGTCCAAGGAAGTCATCCCATCTCCAGTAGAAGCTGAAGATCGTACTGGTGATTACCGCAGGCTTGATCAGGGGGAACAGAATCCTTGAGTAGATCATGAAACGATTGCACCCATCTATCTTTGCCGAGTCATCAAGCTCATAGGGGATTTGTCGGATGAACTGCACCATGAGGAAAATGAAGAAAGGGAGTCCTGCAAATTGGGGAATGATCAATGGTTTGAACGAGTTGATCCAACCAATCTTGTGAAAAATGATGAACTGGGGAACCATGACCACCTGGTAGGGAATCATCATGGTCAGGAACATGCAGGCATACCAGAATGACCTGCCCCTGAACGGTACCCTGGCAAAGCCATAGGCAACCAAACTGGAAGCGATCACCGCTCCAAAGGTGGAGAGAATCGTATAGTAGAAAGAGTTTTTGAAGAAAGTCGTGAAGGTAATCGTATTGTTGAACCTCCACCCCCTGATATAGTGCTCCAAGCTCAGGGATTCTGGCATCAGGGAACTGGAACCAAAGATTTCAGCATTGGTCTTGAATGAGTTGGAAATCATCCAGAGAATCGGATAGAGCATCAGGAATCCAAGGAGGATGACAATGATGTGGAAAACTGTCTGGCCGAGAAGATATTTTGTTTTTCGGTTCAACATCTTATTTACCCTCCTTTGCTTCATAGAAGACCCAATTGTTTGACGTCTTGAATACAATGCCTGTCATGACACCGATTATCAGCACAAGGACCCAGGCGAGAGCACTTCCATAGCCCATATCGTAGTACTTGAATGCCCTTTGGTAGAGATAGAGTGCATACACCAAGGTAGAATTGAGGGGGTCTCCTGAACCTCCTGATACCACAAAGGCTTGGGTAAAGACCGTGAATCCATTGATCAACTGCATGACAAGGTTGAAGAAGATGACCGGGGTAATCTGGGGAACGGTAATATGAGTGAATTTCTTGAGGGGGTTTGCCCCATCGATGGAAGCAGCTTCATAGAGTTCCTTGGGAATCTGTCTGAGTCCAGCAAGGAAGATCAGCATGGAGGAGCCAAACTGCCACGCAGCAAGCAATATCAAAGTCCAGATTGCTGTTGAGGGGTCTCCTATCCAGGATATGTCAGTGATGATCCCAATTTTTGCCAATGCAGCATTGAGTGCTCCATCAGCCATGAAGAGTCTTCTCCACATGACCGCGATGGCAATTGAACCACCAACCAGGGAAGGTACGTAGTATATTGCCTGGTACACCCTGATTGCACGGGTGCCACGGTTGAACAGCATGGCAACAAAAAATGCAAAGAGCAGGCGTAGCGGTACCGAAACGAATGCATAGAAGAAGGTAACCTTCAGAGACTGCCAGAAGAGTTCATCACCGAGCATCCTCCTGAAATTTTCCAGCCCATTGAACATCGGCTCACCGAGTATGTCATATTCGGTGAAGGAGTAGTAGAGGGAGAAAAGGATCGGGATAATGGAAAAGGCTATGAACCCCAGCAGCCATGGGCTGATAAAGGCATAGCCGGATAGATCGTCTAAAAACGCTCGCCTGCGAGATGTGAGTTGCTTCATGGATGCTCCTTCCGGCTATGGAGGAAGACCCGCAGGAGCAGGTCTTCCCCATAGTGTACCGTTGTGCTTACTTCAGAATTTCGTTTCCTCTGCTCATGATCTTGGCAACCCCTTCATCAAGGGATACACGCTTCATGAGTATCTCTTGGGAAACATCACGTACCATCTTGAGGAACTCACCGCTGCCTGCTGGATCGGGAGCATCAATCGGTCCTGCGTTCTTGGATGCAAGACTGATGTAATCGAAAATCTGCTTGTTGATCGGGTCAACCATTGTTGACATGTGCTCACGTACATCATCAGGAATGGGAACTCCGCGTTCGCCCATCAACATGTCATTAACTTCGATGTTGTTGACAAAGAAGTTAAGGAACTTAGCAGCAAGTTCTGGATTCTCAGCGGAAGCTGGGATACTGAAGAACATGGAAGGCTTGAGGAATGTTCCCTTTGCCTTTGCGTTTTTAATGTTGGGAAGCAGGGCAATCTCAAGTGGACGCTGTGCTGCAGCCTGGGTGGATACAAACTGGTTGGACCAGATGAATTCAACCCAAGTCTCACCCTTGGCAATGGCTCCTTCCTCAGGGCTTACGGTCACAAAAGCAGTTTCCGGCTTGATGAGGGCACCTGCATCGAGGAGTCTGAGCTGGATTGCATAGAACTCACGCAGAGCTGCAGGATCGGTAAAACCGAGACCGGTTTCGCCATAGGTGGATGCTCCAGTCTGACGGATCATGTTGTCGAAACCAACCTTTGGATCAGTGGTGAAGAACGGGATTGTCTGTACACCGGTCTTCTGGTACACCTGCAGGGCGATACGTTCAAAATCTGCCCAGGTCCAGGTTGCACTGTTGATCTGTGAGATGCCTGCCTTCTTGAGAACTGCAGGGTCATAGGTAAGACATACAGCGTTGGTGCCCAAGCTGATGCCATACAATTTTCCATCAACCCTACCACCGGTAAGGAAAGAGTCATTGATCTTGGAGAGGTCGATGATTCCCTTATCAACATACGGGGTAAGGTCAGCGAGCTGATTCCTCTCTACCCACTGGAGCATGTACGCATAGTCATGCTGCATAAGGTCAGGAAGGCTTCCTGCGGCTGCCTGGGTGTTCATCTTGTCCCAATAGCCACTCCAACCGGTTGTCTCGGTTTCAATGGTGACACCTGGGTTCTTGGCTTCGAACATCTCAACGGCCTTGTAGGTGCGTTCATCGCGGGTAGGGTTGCCCCACCAAGCGAGTCGCATCGTGTTTGAATCAGTTTCCTCGGCCGCTGCTTGGGCAAAGAGGACACCCGGCAACAACATGAGGATCACCATGGCGGTGATGAGAACGTTTCTTGCTTTCATACAAATCACTCCTTTTGTTCGTGTTTTCTATAGAGTACGGGCTCGCGTGCCAGATGTCAAAAACTTACTGTAAGCAGTTTTAAACAAAGAAGATAATAGGTATGTATTGTCCAAGAATATGTCTGAATTGGACAGAATAGTCCAAATAAAACCCCCAAGAAATTCCTGGGGGCTTATGGGTAAGGGTTAGGTCAGCTGTTGACCCGCTCGATATACTCTTTTGTTTCAGTATTGATGCGGATCTTCTCACCCTGCTTGATGAAAATCGGGACACGGACTTTTAGTCCGGTTTCTGTGGTTACGTACTTGGTTGCACCCTGGACGGTGTCACCCTTTACTGCTTCCTCAGCCTCTGCTACCAGATAGACCACTTTCGGGGGAAGCTGGATGTCGAGCATCTGCTCTTCCCAGAATGTGCACCGGTAGGTTTCCCCGTCCTTCATAAGGAACTCATAGTCTGGGAATGTGGTCATCGGTACTTCGATCTGCTCGAAGGTGTCAGTCAACATAAGATGGAAATGCTCTCCATCATTGTACAGATACTGACAGTCACGATCCATTACCGTGATGTCTTCAGCGTTATCCTGGGTCTTCATCGTTTCACTCAAGGTCTGGCCTGTTGAGGGGCTCTTCATCTTCAGTCGTACGAAGGCGGAGCCTTTGCCGGGATTTACGAACTCTCGGTCAACGACCACAAAGGGTTGTCCTTTGATCAATAAGGCGGTTCCCTTATCGATTTGGCCTGCTTTAATCATGTGTATTACCTCGTATTGTTACAAATTACGCGTATCGCCATTCCTCAGCATATCAGAAAGCGGAAAAAGAATCACCCCCTGCAGACTCCTTTTATCCATAAGCAACATCAACAGGCGATCAAGGCCCATGGCTACCCCTGAACACTGGGGCATGGATGCAAAGGTATGGGCAAGAGAGGGGTCGGTATCAGGGATGACAGAGCCACTGTCCATCCTGTTTTCCACCAGCTTTGCATACTCACTCTGGTAGTAGGCAGAGATGGTGTTCTCACTTCTCTCTTCGTCATAACAGTTGGCGATTTCCACACCTCTGATGTACAGTTCCCACCTTCGTCGGTAAAGGCCGTCAGCCTTTGCAAGGCAGGCAATCTGCCTTGGATACTGCTCCAGTACCAAGGGGCAGTCTTGGGGAAGGTTTGGCTCAACGAAGGTCAGGAAAATCCTGTTGAATGTGTCCTCCCAGCTTTCCGGCCCAGGGGGGAGAGAAAGACCGAGTCTCTGTGCTTCCTTGGCAAGCGAGCTTTGTCGCTGGTTGAGTTTCAGGTCAATCCCCGCATAGGTGAGCATTGCCTCTTCAACACTCATTCTTCTGAAGGGAGGCCTCAGGTCCTGTGGACTGTCCTCACTCAGCAGTGAGGCGACAAGATCTTCAGTGAGGGTGATGGAGTCCTGTTCATCTGCACCTATGGTGTAATATTCAAGCATTGAGAACTCGATATTGTGGATATTTCCCAGTTGTTCACTGTTCCTGAAGCAATGGCTGATCTGGTAGATACTGCCGATTCCCTCCGCGATAAGCTGCTTCATGAAAATCTCGGGTGAAGGAACCAGGTAGAGATCCTTGGAGGGTAGAAAGGGGTTCTCAAACCGTGTGGAAAAGTTCTCGATGGTAGCTTCAGGTATCAGAGTGGGACTGAGT
>JAQQAR010000020.1 GCA_028532765.1 Sphaerochaetaceae bacterium
CATAGCTCCCACCTACGGTCTGTTCTTCAGATACCAGAAGAAGCGGTATGCGAAGAACATCCTAGCAATGAGAGACACCATTGACCTCTCCTCCTACCACAGCATAATCGATGTTGGCTGTGGTACCGGAGCCTTTTGCAGCGCCCTTGCAGACCTAAATCTTGAGGTAACCGGTATAGATCCAGCATCAAGGATGCTTGCAATCGCAAAAAAGAAAGCCGGCAGGGACAATATTACATTCCAGGAAGCAGATGTATTGGATGGGCTCCCCTTCCAGGACAACCAGTTCGATATTGCCATTGCCAGCTACGTCGCCCATGGAATGGAAAGGGAACAGAGAAAGAAGCTCTACAGAGAGATGAGCCGTATTGCCAAACACCTGGTGATCATCCACGACTACAACACGAACCGCTCTCCCCTTACCAGCCTTATTGAATGGCTGGAAGGAGGTGACTACTTCCACTTCATCAAGCATGCAGAGACAGAGATGAGAGACTGTCTTTCTGAGATGAAGCAGTGCTTCAAGCAGGTGGAGGTTATCCCGATTGCTGAACGTGCCAATTGGTATATCTGTACTCCCAACTGATCATCATGGACAAATCAAGGATAGTATAGAAACAGGTATACCCACAACCAAAACGAGACAAACAAGACCTTTACACCACTAACTCTCAGCAATACAAGAATATCGATTCTTTTTACAACTTATGCCAAACCCTTCCCTGTTCCATACTGCATAAAAACAGGAAAAGGAGCAGCAAATGAAAGAAAAACAGGAAGAGACAAAGGCAGAGAGAACCAAGGTCATAGTCCTCAGTGGATTCGCCCTGGTGGTACTGTTCATCTTCGCCTTTGGCTGTTATGGATGCAGTTATCAGCCGATCACCCCTCCAGACCCAGAGGAGGCAATTGATGTGACGTCACGTCTCATTGGATCAAGTTGGGTCCTTGATGATGCTCAGGGCACACAAGAGGGATTGGATGAACTACACAATATGGTTCTCGATTCAATTCTATTCAGCGACAGACTGACAAATCCAGACCAGGAACTCTCACTCTCATTGCAGTTCGCTGATGTCCCTCCTCTCTCTGGTGCTCTTATATACCAAGAAGATGAAGGCTTCTTGCTTTCCATCGAAAACTCGCCTTACCCAGTAAATGTCGTGTACTCACAAAGCAAGGACGGCAAGACCGAAACGCTCACGCTCAAGGGTCAAGAAAGCAACATTCAGTGTTACTACTTGAAAAAATAATCATTTATGCAGATATTATGATTAGAACGATTAATCTTTGGCACTCGGCCAATGATTGATCGTTCAATAAGGATAGATGCATATGACACAATATATACCACAGGACCTGCTGTTCTACTCAACGGACCAGTCGGTCATGACCACTCCCTTCCTGATTGAAATGCTTGACTCAGCCTTGATAGAGCACATCCAGATGGGAAACGTTGAAACGGCCTACGGGGTACTGGAGATGAGTATCAACCTGACCCAGACCCTGGAGGACAACACCTTGAGCGAAGCAGAAGGCAAGGACCTGTTACACAAGGTGAAACGGGCGATGAGCAAAGGCAATATAGCCCAGGCAAAACAACACATGGTGGAGTTTGCCTTACGGTAGAACAGAATCATCGTGAAATAGGAAGGGGGTCTTTCGCCAACGCGAGAGCCCCCTCTTCTTTCTCTTCACTGCCTTGTTATCTTCCGATACTGTAATACTCCACCCCGGCTTCTAGCATTGCCCTGCTGTCAAAGAGGTTTCTTCCGTCATACACCAGTGAAGTCCTCATCAAGGACTTGAACGCTGAAGGTTCCACATCCCTGATCTCCTGCCAATCGGTGAAGATGAAGCAAACCTGTGCTCCCTTTAGGGCATCCTCAACAGTCTGCGCATACTCCATCGAAAATTGATACTGACGCTTGCAGTTCTCTTCTGCCACTGGATCGAATGCAGTGATCTCTGCACCTTGCTCTAGCAGGAGCGGGATATTGTAGACCGCTGGAGATTCACGTAGGTCATCGGTGCCAGATTTGAATGCAAGTCCCAATACTGCAACCTTGATACCGTTAAAGGTGATCATCCGGTTGGCAGCCTTTCGGTACAGTTTGTAGCGCTGTTCATTGTTGACATCCACAGCAGCGGTTACCGTTCTCAGGTTGTAGCCGTACTGGGCGGCAAGGTATTGCAGCGCCTTGGTATCCTTGGGGAAGCAACTTCCTCCATATCCAATACCAGCCTTTAGGAAGCGGGAACCGATGCGTTTGTCATAGCTCATGCCAAGGGCTACATCCTCTATATTTGCACCAACAAGTTCACAGAGGTTTGCCAGGTCATTCATGTAGGAAATCTTGAGCGCCAAAAAGTCATTGGAGGCATACTTGGTCATCTCTGCACTTCTGCGGCTCACTGCCACGATGGGGAGATTGAAGGGTGCGTACAGTTCTCTGAGGATTGTCTCAGAGTGCTTATCCTCGATCCCAATCACAATACGCTGGGCATGCATCATGTCATGCACAGCCGTTCCCTGTGCAAGGAATTCTGGATTGGACGCAACCTCAATACGTACGGGATGAACCAAGGAGTCCTTGATGAACTGCTCGACCTTGTCGTTGGTACCGACAGGAACTGTCGATTTGACCACAACCAGGCAGTCGCGCTCAACACTCTCGGCAATTTGCCGGGCGACCGAGGCCACATAACTGAGGTTTGCCGACCCATCAGGAAGCTCCGGGGTCCCTACCCCAATGAAAATGACATCAGGATCACGATAGGCACTCTGGTAGTCAGTGGTAAAAGAGAGCAGTCCCTTTTGGAGTCCTTCCTGGAGAAACTCCTCCAAATCGGTCTCATAAATGGGACTGATGCCTTTATTCAGCATCGCAACTTTCTGTTCGTCGATATCAACACAGGTTACCTGATGCCCTACATGGGCAAAACAGACACCTGCAACCAACCCTACATATCCAGTCCCCGCAATCGTCAGACGCATAGGTTCTTCCTCCAAACTTCCTTGTAATGGTAAGAGATGCATTGTACATCTCGGTATAGTATAGTAACAGAATCTGGAGGAAAAAGACATGGAATCGTACAAAACAGCCACCGTCCAATTCCAGCATGCACCTGGCAATAAAGTGGCTAATCTTGAAATCATTGCTGCTTATGTTGATGAAGCCAGGAAATCTGGGGTATGGCTCATTGCATTCCCAGAGATGTGCATCACCGGCTATTGGCATGTGAGGAACCTCAGTAAAGAGGATATCCAGGTACTTGCAGAGCCTGTTCCTGATGGCCCTTCCACCCAGAAACTTGTGGATCTGGCAACCAAATACAAGATGACAATCGGCGCAGGACTTATTGAAGTGGATGAGAATGGATTACTGTACAATACCTATGTAGTAGCTCTTAGTGATGGCTCAGTCCACAAGCATAGAAAACTGCATACATTTATCAGCGCCCATATGGAAAGTGGTAACTCCTACACCGTGTTCGATACCCCAGAGGGGGTACGGATTGGGGTACTCATCTGCTACGACAACAACATCATTGAGAATGCTCGTATGACAGCCCTCATGGGAGCAGAAGTATTACTTGCTCCACACCAGACAGGAGGATGCAATTCCGCCAGCCCAAAAGGGATGAAGAGAATCGAAGTACAGCTCTGGGAAGAGCGAGAGACCAAAGCTGATGAGCTCTTGGCAGAATTCCAAGGTCCAAAGGGGCGAGGTTGGCTGATGCGCTGGCTCCCCTCCCGTGCTCATGACAATGGCATGTTCCTGCTTTTCAGCAACGGTGTGGGAAGGGACGATGATGAAGTCAGGACCGGAAATGCCATGATCCTGGACCCGTATGGAGAGGTCTTGGCTGAATCAAAAGCTCTGGGCGATGACATGGTCACAGCAGATCTAGACCTCTCCCTCATCCCTACCAGTAATGGACGGAGGTGGATGAAAGCCAGAAGACCTGAACTCTACTCCCTCATTGCCCAAAGGACCGGAAAAGAGGAAGTGACGAGAAAGGTTCGCTTCAGGTATGAATGATAAGATTTCTATGCAATATGCGTGTTCTCATATTCCCCAAGGTCAAGTATAGCGATACGGTGCCAATTTGGCTTCATTCCTGAGAAATTCAATTAAGGTCCCAGCCTCCGTTCCCAATTGGTTTTGCAACTGTCAAGCCTGATAAGAAAAGGCTAGCATCGGCCTATTCTTATACTGAATGCGAGAAAGTGCTACCGTATCCCTCCATAACATCAACCATGAAAACACGTAAAAGGCACAAGCTTATTGCAGGAATATGAAGGTTACTTCTTCTGGTACAATACCGTCTTCTGGTAGTCAGAAGGAAGCATACCGTAACGTTTCTGGAAGGCTCTCCTAAATGTCTGAGGGTTGGAGTATCCACAGAGGGTGGTAATCTCCCCGATGGTCATCTGCTTCTCACTGAAGAGCACCAAGGAACGTTCCAGCCGATAGGTCTCCACATATTGGGCGAAGGAGGTCTCCATCCTTGTCTGCATGAAGTGGTAGAGGAAGCTCTCCTTCATTCCAAAGTGCTCTGCCATATTGGAGAGATTGAGGGAAGGGTCTGCATAGTAGTCCTGAATATAGGAAACAATCCTCTGCACCAAGATCTCATCCTTGTCATTCTTCGCCCTGTTAATCGCCAGAGCCTGGGAGAGGAAGAACTGTTTGGCCTCTGCAAAGGTGGTGAAAACTGACTGATGTAAAGGCATCCTCATCCCCTGGCTGAGCTTGATCGCAGTAGCATAGAGCACCTTGAGCAGGTTCCCGTGCTCCTCCGGCCCCAGACTTCGGGCCACAAAGTTATCCTGCTCGATGGTCTGGAGAATCTCCTCTAGTGCATCACGCTCACCACGCAAGACCGCACCACTGAGCTTTCGCTCCATATCTGCAGTATAGTGGTAGGGCTCCCTCTTCAAGGAAAGGTCACGATAACGGCGCATCACCTCCACTTGTTTCTCACTGACCAAGCTCTGCTGGACCTCGCTACACTCGTTTGTTGCACTGAAAACGTCATCCAAGCTTCGTTTCGGGCTGCTGACCGCCATGCTGGTAGTGCTGGGAGCAACATTGACAAACTCTCTCCAGAATAGATCGATCTGGGTCTCCAGGAACCTGGGATCCACATGCCAGAGCATGATCCAGATAGAGAATGCATAGTCCATATAGAGATAATATTGCTTTCCAAAAGCACGCTGGGCCTGCTTCTGCGCTGCAATACGGGTAAAGTCGATATCTTCCAATCGTTCACTGGAGAGAAAGTCATGTACATCATGGATGGCAATGTGTACCATCTGGTAGGTAAATGGACGAGTCAGATCGATATCTGTCTGCACCTGCTTAAGCATTGCCTGAATCTCGGCAGTTCCAAGCATCTTTCCGTGGATCAATCGACGGAAGAAGGTATCGGTAATAAACGGTGTTCCTCCAGCCTGACGGACCAGGGAACGATCCTGTTCAACAATGGACTTGATGTATCCTACAGCTTGCTCGTAGGGAAGTGGCCTCTGGCCCTCCTCGGCAAGTCCAAGCAGCTCATTCCAGTGCCTGTTGCTGCGGGCAAGGATATACACAGAGAACAGCCCCAAGAGTAAGAACATCACAATGATCACCCCGGTAAGCAATACCCACAGTGGGCTGAGCATCGCCCTGACCTCCTTGAGAGAAAGGAGAGAATAAAATTTAAGTCCACTCTGATCAGAGCTGGTGACAGAGAGTACGTACTCCTGACCATCAATGAAGATACGATGCTGTCCATCCTCGTAGGTTTCTTCCATAATTAGGGAGAGGTCTCCAGAAGAAGTAATTACCGTACCCTCACTATCAGTTATGTATACCGTCGGATTCATCCCCTCTATCTGCTCACGGAGGAGGCCGGCAATATAGCTGCTGTCCAGCAACAACATAATTTTTCCAGCATTGGAGCCGGGAATATTCAAAGGGAATGTCTGGACCAAGGGAATGACTGATTGCTGACGACCATGAACCAGGGCTGTAGTCTCAGGGAAAAATTTGCGGGTAAAGGGAGCACTCAGATACTTGCTCTTGAACTGTCGGTAATTGAGATTCTCAAAGGCAAACAAAGAAGGATACATCTTCTCAGGGTCAAGGAACGCATTGCGTGAGGAGAGAATATAGCCACTTTTATCCGAGTAGACGTATATCTCACTCAACATGGCATTGATGTTTGTGGAAGTAGGCAACAACGCCTTAGCGTCGATAAGGGCTTGGATATCCTCTGATCCTACAGGCACTTGGTTCTGGTAGATGAACGTGGCAATATCATTATTGAGCAACAGTGTCTGGCTGAGCTTGAACATCTGGTCCAGTGAAAGATCAGTAGTGGAACGTATCAGCTGCAACATGGAGTAGGTCTGTTCCTGCTTGTCCCTTCGTACCGTACTCAGCATCCAGTATTGACTCATGATCAGGATGATAAAGCACAAAACCAAGGTAGTGAGGAAGAGAACAACGGTTCTTGAATCAGGAATCTTGCGCTCAATCTTTCTCATAAGTGGATGCAGTATAGCACAGATAGGATGACCGTGGTTAGTCTTGCAACCAGGAAACAGTCTCCCAGATTGCTACCCCATCGTTGGCCTGTAGCGGCCCAGAGGTACTCCGCCCTTGCTCCACAATTGCACGTAACTCTGCTTTCAATGCATGTACTATTTCTGGAAATCTTGAGGCAACATTCTCTTGTTCCCTGATATCTTCTTCCAAGTTGTACAGCTGCAAAGAGGGAAGCTGTTCTTCATCCTTGCTTCCAGGGACGGGGAAGGACCACCCCCCACTACCCTTGCACATCTCCAGCTTCCAAGGGCCTCGTCGCAAGGAGAGCGAACCATCGATGCTCTGATGCACGAGAGATGAACGAGTCGGCAGTGAAGGAGATTTGAACGAGGCAAGCATGCTATAGCTGTCTACAGCCTCATCTGTTGCCAGATCCACTCCCAGATACTCCGCCAAGGTGGCATACAGGTCACAGAGAGAGACAATCTGGTCACATGTGGAACCCGGTTCAATCACCTTTGGCCATCGCATAAGCAAAGGAACCCGATGTCCCCCTTCATAAATGTCAGCCTTCATTCCCCTGAAATGGTAACTCGGGTTATGCCCTGCCTTTTCCAAGGCAGGAAAGTCGGCCGATGGAGAACATCCGTTGTCACTGGTGAAAACCACCAAGGTATCTTCCCTCAATCCTGCCTCATCCAACGCGGAGAGGATTCGCCCAACAACACTGTCACAGTGGAGGACAAAATCCCCGTAGTCATTGGTTTTGGACTTTCCCTGAAACTTCTTCGCAGGAAGAATGGGAGTATGAGGAGCTGGAAGTGAGAAATACAGGAAAAAGGGATGGTCGCTCTCTTTCTGGATCACTTCCACCGCCTTGTCTGTGAGGTGGTCCAGAACCTCTTCATGGATAAAATCGTCGGCGGTAAGTCCTTCTCTCCAGTACCCCATCCCTTCCCCCTTGGTCACCTTGGTGGGGATGGAGGTAAAGCGGTCATCCTCGATGTAGACATAGGGAGGCATATCCAGCGATCCGCTGATGCCAAAAAATGTGTCAAACCCTACAGAAACAGGACCTTCCTTGATCGGCTTGCTGTAGTCTATGGTGTGACTGTCTGCAAAATCTGGTTGTTCAATGAAGTCATCATGTTTGGGAAGATCCATTCCCAAGTGCCACTTCCCTACTGCATGGGTGGAATATCCCCTCCCTTTGAGCATCTGGGCAATGGTCTTTCTCTTTGTATCAATAAGGGGTGGAGAGAACCCTCCAAGTACAGAGCTCTTGAGTTCACTCCTCCAGTTGTACCTACCGGTGATGATGCTGTAGCGACTTGGAGTACACACTGCACTGGTAGCATGGGCGTCGGTGCATTTCACACCTTCGTTTGACAGACGGTCGAAGTGGGTGGTGGCAAAGGGACAACCTGGGTTAAGGGACGAGACATCCCCGTAGCCGAGGTCATCAGCAAGTATGTACACGATGTTTGGCTTCCTCTGCTCCATGCTCCACTTCTCCCAATTCAAAGCACAAGGCCATTGACGGCCCTGTGCGCTGATTCTATTCTCTCTACAACCTTACTTGTACTGACGGTCGTAGGCAGTCTGCATCAGGTCCAGCACCTTGGACAACTGCAACTTCTCGAGATTGGCAAGGTAGTCATTCCAGACCTTGTCATCGTTCACATCAAGGGAACCGACCATGAACTTAACCGCACTCTGACGGATGTAGTTGGCGAGCTCGCGCTTGACAGTGGAGAACTCCTCGTTTTCATCAGCAGTGAACTTGAGCTTGGGGACCTCAACGGAAGTATCCTCATGGGGCTTGTACAGTTCACGGGTCTCATCGAAGAGTACCTTCTCGTTGTTGTCCGGCTTGTAGTAGTCAGGGTTATCCTTGCTCATTGGAACAGAAGCAAGACCATTCTTCAGGGAAGGAGTCATGGCTGCTGCATAGGTCTGGATCCAGGTATCGTTCTGGGGATCCTTGTCGTTCCACTGAGTCAACTCCTGCCAGATTGCAGGTCTTCCATCAAGACCAACCTGTCCTTCCTCAGCCCAGTCCCAAGCTTCGCCCTGGAATCCATTGCGCTGCTGAAGGGTGCCTTCAAGGCTGTACATGTAGTCGAAGTAACGGACAATTGCCTCGGCATACTTGGTCTCACTGCTGAGTACCAGCTGGCCTACTTCAGGGTTCTGGAGGAATGCAACTGCATACTGCACGCCATCAGGGCCTTCAAGTGGAGCGATTGCACGGAAGTTAGGGAAACGGTCTCCACCAATGGTAGTGAACTGACCTCTCCATCCACCGGTTGCAAAACCAACTACAGGCTCAGAGGAACTCTCTACCAACTGGGTCAGCTGGCTGGAATCCTGGGTGAATGAACCGTTGTAGATCAAGCCTTCCTTGTAGAGCTTGTTGATGTAGGCAAGACCATCACGGTAAGCATCCTTGTTCACTGCGGTGTCGACTTTCTTTCCGTTCATCAGGTAGCCAACGTTGTCATCGGCATTGCTGTTGATGTTGGTGTCGAGGTCACAGTAGATGAAGCTGTTGAGCAGGAAGCGCTCAACCTGGTCGGACCAACCAATGATTGAACCTGCAAGGGGAATCTCATCAGCCTTGCCGTTTCCATTGGGATCCTGAGTCTTGATAGCCTTCAACACCTGGTAGAACTCTTCAGTGGTGGTTGGGGTCTCAAGTCCAAGAGCATCGAGGAAGGGCTGGTAGACAAACATCTTTGCCTGGTTTGAACAGTGATAACAGCCTTCCAAGCGGGGGAAGGAGTAGATGTTACCATCGATGTTGGTCATGAATCCAACAGCACCAGGGAACTCATTGAATGCCGTCATCATGTTGGGCATCCAATCCTTGCTATAGTACTCATTGAGGGGTAGGAAGAGCCCTTCCATGGCACCATAGTTGGTCTCGAGCTCATTGCTTACGCCAAAGCCCAGGAATGCATCCGGGTAGTCGCCACTGGCCAGAACCAGGGCAAGTTTCTCGGTGGCTGCCTGCTCGGGGATCATGATGTAGTTAACCTTCACACCGGTCAGCTCTTCCATGTACTTGGTGAAGCGGTTGGTGTTGTAATCCTCGACACAGGGTGGCTGTGCGACCATGATATCCACGGTTACCGGGCTTTCCACGATGGGGAAGGTCCCTGCCGGGGTATACTGAACTGCGTCCTCAGCTGCTGTAGCCTTGGAACCTTGAGCAAACAGAGTTGCGGGCAGCAACAGAGCAACCAACAACACAATCAAGAAATGCTTTTTCATATGTCCTCCTTGGTATCGGATGTCATTGTATGCATCCGGTACGATCAACCTTTGACGGAGCCGATCATGACTCCCTTGACGAAGAACTTCTGGACAAACGGATAGATGACCAGAAGGGGCAAGCTCGCCACAACAATTACCGCATAGCGAATCGTCTCGCTCAGACCCTGGGACCGTATCGCTGCCTCCACATCCGTCGTCATGGACGGGGTGTTTCGGTTAATGATAAGGATGTTGCGAAGCACAATCTGCAGAGGATACAAGGCCTGGTCCTGAAGGTACAAGAGTGCATCGAAGTACTTGTTCCACTGCCCTACTGCATAGAAGAGAGCAAGGACCGCCACAATTGCTCCACTGAGGGGGAATACAAAGGTGAAGAGGAAGCGGATATCAGAGCATCCGTCTATCTCAGCGGCCTCATACAATTCATCAGAGATATTCTCCTGCAGGAATGTACGGGCAATGATGACATTCCATACGGTTATCGCATTGGGGAGGATGATGGAGAGCCGGGTATCATAGATACCGAGCTGACGAACCACCAAGTAGAGAGGAATGATTCCACCGGTGAAGAGCATCGTGAAGAGGATGAACTTGGTTACAAACTTCCGTCCATAGAACTCTTTTCTGGAGAGCGGATAGGCGATCAACATGGTGAGCATCACGCTGATTATCGTTCCGGTGACCATGTAGTAAAGGCTGTTCATGTATCCGGTTCCGATCTGCTTGTTGGTAAAGACGGCCTTGTAACTTACCAGGTCGAAGTTTACCGGGAAGAGCCAAACCTTGCGCGCCATCACAGCCTGTGGCTCACTCAGTGAGCAGGAGATGATGTAGAGCAATGGATAGAGTACAATAGCCAGACTGATGAACAAGAAGGTATTGACCACGATGGAGAAGATTCTGTCTGTGAGCATCTCTTTTTGTTTATAATGCATTACCAGAGCCCCCCTTCCTTGTTGTTCATTTTGGCAAGCCGATTGAATGTGAGAATCAGGACGACATTGATCACTGAATTGATCAGGTCAATGGCGGTGGAGTAGGAGAAGTCACTGTTGATCAAGCCCATCTTATATACGTAGGTGGACATGATCTCAGCAGTTTCAATATTCAGTGGGTTCTGCATGAGGAAGGCCTTTTCAAAGCCTAGGCTCATGACAAAGCCCATATTCATGATGAACATGATGACGATAGTGCTCTTGATGGAGGGAAGATCGACGTACCAGACTTTCTGGAACTTGTTTACTCCATCGACCTTGGCCGCCTCATACAGCTCAGGGCTGATACCGGTCAATGCCGCTAGGTAGATAATCGCATTATAGCCGGTGTTCTTCCAAAGCTCTGACCAGACGTAGATATGCCTGAAGTAGTCCGCCTCTCCCATATAGTTAAGGGAATCCTTTCCCATGAGTCCCCTCACTGTGTTGAAGAGGCCCATGGAGGGGTCAAGGAACTGCATCAGGATGGCTACCATGACGACCGTGGAGATGAAGTATGGTGCATAGGTGATCATCTGCACGCTCTTCTTCCAGAGCTTGGAACGGGCTTCATTCAGAGCAACAGCAAGGATGACTGCCAGCGGAATTGAAGTAACCAGGGCATACATGCTCAAACTGAATGTGTTGTACATGATCTGCAGGGACGAGGGGTTGCTAAAGAACTTCTCAAACTGATAGAGACCTACCCAGGGGCTTCCCCATACGCCGCGGCTTACGCGATATCGCTTGAATGCGAGCAATGCCCCATACATGGGGACGTACTTGAACACAATGAAATAGAGGATGGGGAGCGCTACGATAACGTAGAACTGCCAATGGCGTCCCATCTTCTTTCCCAGGCTCAATTGTGGTGGCTGGTTCAACTGCTTCTTCATGACAAAATCGTCTCACGGAAGTCAGAATCGCCATAGCGTCAAGTTTCAAAGCAAGCCGCTTTTTATCATGAGAAAAGGCGTCATTTTTTAAAAACTGGGTCGAAGTTTAAAAAAATGACGCCTCAAAGGAGAGCTCATATAACTTTTGACTCTGTTGTTTCTCACTTTCCACCCCTATGCTTTAACCAAGGAGCAACAGAGATGAAAGAATCAGCAACACAAGCCTGGCTGGATCTCCAGTTCGGTATGTTCATTCACTTCGGCCTCTACTCCATTCCTGGTGGGGTGTGGAAGAATGAAGTGGTCAAACGGGGATACTCAGAGCAGATACTCAGTCATGGGTATCTTCCCCAAGCCGACTACGAGGCATTGGCCGAACAATTCACCATTGATCATTTCGATGCAGACCACATTGTCATGACAGCCAAGGCAGCTGGCATGCGCTACTTGGTAATCACCAGCAAGCACCATGATGGGTTCTGCCTCTTCGATACCAAGACCACCAGCTACCATAGTAACAGGGATGTGGTTGCTGAACTAAGTGAAGCTTGCAGACGCCATGGTCTTGCTTTTGGTATTTACTTCTCCTGGATTGATTGGCATTTCCCAGAGGCTCTCCCGATCAGCAGCCACAATAGTGACACCATTACCCCTGAGCACCAAAGGCTCAATATCCAGCAGCTCACTGAACTGCTCTCCGATTACGGTCCCATCTGTGAACTGTGGATGGATATGGGAGCTCCCAGCAAGGAACAATCCAGAGAGATCTATGAGCTGGTCCAGAACTTGCAACCTGATTGCATGGTCAATGGAAGAATCTGGAACGACTATCAGGACTTCCTTACCATGGGAGACAATGAACTACCGGCTGTAGCGCTTGATTGTCCTTGGCAGACTCCTGCTTCCATCTATAAGGAGACATGGGGCTACCGTAGTTGGCAGGTACGCGGCGACAAGCATGAGAAGATCAAGGAACTAAGTGCAACTGCCCGGCAGGTAGTCGAACAGGGAGGAAACTACCTGTTGAATATTGGCCTGATGGGAGATGGATCAATCCAGGAGTTTGAAGAAGCAGTACTGAAAGGTATTGGAGAAGAACTGCAAGGAAATCCTCTCGAGAGGAAAACAACATCCCTTCAGGTTCCAGAACAGGAATACCAAGGGCCTTCCTTCGACTGTGGAGAACCGGTTGTCGTCTACCGCTATACTGGAACAGAGTACTACTCCTACCGCCCTATCCCCACGAGTCTGCACTGGAAGATTGCCCTAGAGGAGAACAAGAAGTTCTCTATCTCTTGGAAAACCACAGAACCGCTGGAGAAAGAGGAAAAGCTTGTTCTAGAGGTGGATGGAGAATCCTACTACAGTAGCTTGCAAAAGGGACGAGACAGTGATTGTTTCATTACATCTCTTCCCTTGCAGAAAGGTATGCATGAGTTCATCGTCCATACAGTGGGGAATCCACTCAAGCGCCCAGCTTTGGGTGCCCATACACTACATATTGCCCTGGAAGAGGAGAGAAGATAATGAAGATTGAAATTTGTCTGGAATCGATAGAGAGCGTGATCGCAGCCGAGCAAGGCGGGGCCGACCGCGTAGAGTTCTGCGCCGACCTGTTCGAGGGGGGCACCACCCCATCCCTGGGTGCCTTCAAGGCAGCCAGGGCCCACACCACCATAGCCATGAACGTCATGGTCCGCCCCCGCGGCGGCGACTTCTGCTACTCCGCCCTTGAGTTCGAGGCGATGAAGGAGGATGCGAGGCTCTTCCGTGAGGCAGGGGCAGACGGAATTGTCTTCGGCATCCTCACCCCCGACGGGGAGATCGACATGGAGCGCAGCAGGCAGCTCATCGAGATTGCACGCCCCTGCTCGGTCACCTTCCACCGAGCCTTCGACATGAGCCGCGACGCCTCAAGGTCCCTGGAGAAGCTCATCGAGCTCGGGGTAGACCGGGTGCTCACCAGCGGTCTGGAGGAGACCGTCACCGAGGGGCTGGAGACACTCAAGGGCCTGATCGAGCAGGCAGGCGAGCGTATCATCGTCATGCCGGGCTGCGGAATCACCGAGAGAAACTTCACCAGGATCCAGGAAGCACTGGGGGCCAAGGAGTACCATGTGGCACTGGACGGCACCTACGAGTCCCGCATGACCTACAGGCCCGACCACATCTACATGGGCGGCATGCTCCGCCAGACGGAGTTCAGTCTCAAGCACACCGACAAGGGCCGGGTGGGGACCGTGGTCTCCCAGAAAGGGGGCAAATGATGAAGGGACGCATCTTCGTAGGCGGGCTTCACCATGAGTCCGACACCTTCAACCCCATCATCACCTCCCGTGAGGAGATCTGGGTGAGCCGGAAGGAGGAACTTTTCACAAAGAAAGAAAGCTCGGCCAGCGGTATCATCAACACCCTCACCGCCGCAGGCTATGAGGTCATCCCCTCCCTGGTCGCACGGGCCGTGCCCAACGGTGTGTGGGACAGAACATACTACCAGGAGCTCAAGGAAGAACTGCTGGGGGACCTGAGGGATGCAGGGGAGCTTGATGCCATCTGCCTCTCCCTGCACGGCAGCATGCGGGTGCAGGGCATCGGGGAAGCCGAGGGTGACCTGCTCGAGGCGGTGAGGCTCATCCAGCCCTCCATCCCCATCCTCACCAGCCTGGACATGCATGCCACCCTCACTAGACGCATGAGGAAGGCAGCGGACGGGTTCGTGGGATACAAGTGTGCCCCGCACACCGATACCTACGAGACCGGCATCCACGCCGCCCTGATGGTCATCCGCACCCTTGAGTCAGGCAAGAAGCCCACCATGGCAATGGTGAGGATCCCGATGCTCATCGCAGGGGAGCAGAGCGAGACCAGCGTTGAGCCGATGAGGAGCCTCATCCAGGAACTGAGGAAGCGGGAGAAGGAAGAAGGCGTGCTTGCCTGTTCCTACACCCTCGGCTTCCCCTGGGCGGATGAGGCCGAGAACGCGGTGCATGCGGTGGTGGTGACCCAGGACGACCAAAAGCAAGCCGATGAGATAGCAAAGGAACTGGCAGCCATATTCTGGGGCCGGAGGGCCGAGTTCGGGTTCTACAACGAGACCAGGATGCCCAGCGATGCCATAGAGGCAACCAGACAGTCGATTGCAGAGGGTGTGTATCCGGTGGTCATCAGCGACAGCGGTGACAACCCGACAGCCGGGGGGAGCGGGGATGTGACGAACTTCCTGCGCCTAATCTTGGACGACCCCGTCCTCTCCACACTTGACCCTCCCCTGCTCTACCAGGGGTTCTATGACCCACCTGTGGTGGCACAGGCCTTCCGCGAGGGGGTTGGTGCTTCCTTCCACTGCGCACTGGGAGCGAAGTTCGACAAAGAGAAGAGCAGTCCCATCGAGGCTGAGGCCAGGGTCATCTCCCTCAAGGAGAAGTGGGAAGGGGCGAACAACGCGGACCTTGCCCTCCTGGAGGTCGAAGGGGTGCATGTGGTGGTGGCAAGCAAGCATGTAGGATGCTACGACCCTGAGATGATGAGGATCCTCGGGGCTGAGCCGACGGGATGCAAGGCAATCGTGGTGAAGCTGGGCTACCTGGAACCGGAGATACGCTCGATTGCAAAGCGGTCGATGATGGCTCTCACCACCGGCAGCACCGACGAGCTCTTCACCCGCCTGCCCTACAAGGAGCTCTCCAGGCCGATCTACCCGCTTGACGGGGAGTTCGATGCTGAGCTGGAATTTATCTGACAAGAATCAAGGATACTGGAGTATGGGGAGGGCCTATTTGACCCTCCTTACTCTTGTATCTATTTCCTTCCACTGAAAAAAAGTTTCCTTGACAGGTGAAAGTTATGGGGTTTATAGTAAAGGAGTAAAAACGTTTTGCGTAAATTTGCTTATTTTTATTTTCAGGCCTTACAAGGAGGAAAGAATGAAAAAGATTTTGGGAATTCTCTTGATCTTGGTCCTGGTCAGCACAACAGTGTTTGCTGCAGGAACCAAAGAAGAAGCTGGAAAGGATGTTACACTCTCTGTACTCTGGTTCAACGATGCCAATGAGGATGAGGTGTTCCTCAACACTATCGATGACTACTTGCAGGCAAACCCGCATGTAAAACTCGACATGCAGATTGTTGCTTACAATGAGTTCGACCAGAAACTGAAGCTGATGATTAGCGGAGGAAATCCTCCTGATCTCGCCCGTATCACCACCAATACGCTTAGTGTTGTTGTCGATAGCCTTGAGCCAATCGACAACCATGTAGCAGACATCGAGGCAGTGAAGGCACAGTTCCTGCCCTCCATGGTCGCATTTGCTTCCAACCCCAAGGGTGAGTTTATTGCCTACCCAACTGAAGCAACCGCCAACGGAATGCTCGTCAACAAGTCTGCCTTTGACAAGGCTGGTATCGATGTTGATGAAGTGAGCAAGGATTGGACTTGGAGCGAATGGGAATCGGTTGTAAAAGAAGTAGTGGCTGCCAACCCAGAGATGAAGTATGGCTTGACCGTTGACTTCACCCCTCACCGCTTCTCTACTCTCATGTATCAGTTCGGTGGACACTTCTTGAACGAAGATCAGTCAAACATCGAATTCGACAATCCTGGCACCATCGCCGCAATCAAGTGGTTCAAGCATGTGCATGATGCAGGTTTGGTTCCCAAGAGTGTATGGCTCGGTTCCGAGAACCCGGCTGAGCTCTTCCAGGCAGGTCTGGTAGCAGGCCACATTGGTGGAAGCTGGAACATCAACACCTATAACAAGAACGTAGCAGACTTCGAGTGGAAGGCTGTTAGAATGCCCAAGGCTGAGATCAACTCTTCTGTTCCTGGTGGTAAGTTTATCGCTTCCTTCAAGGGAAGCAAGAACCAGGAAGAGGCATTCAAGCTGATGGAGGCATTCGCTGACAAGACTCACAACGAGATGTACAGCCGTGATACCTTCAATATTCCTTCCCGCGTTGATGCACAGGTTTCCTATCCTTCGAACAGTGATGACTTCGAGGTCTTCCTTGAAGAACTGAAGGTCACCCCGGCCTTTACTGCAAACGAATGGAAAAACACCAATCTGAGCAAGGTTACCACCTACATTCGCGAGCAGATCGTAGAAGTACTGCTGGGTAACATCACCGCCGAAGAGGCTGTTGCCAACGTAGACAAGAAGGGCGCAACCTACTTCAAGTAAACTGAATTCTGGATATCGGCTCCTCCTCAGATGAGGGGGAGCACGATTGTTTCTACCGACAGACAACCTGTCTACCACAACCATATGAAACGACATACCAAGGGAAACTTCCATCAGACAGCAGCACCACTGCTATTCCTGCTTCCCAACATACTCATATTCGGCTTATTCATCATTGTCCCTGCCATCCAGGGGCTGAGGATGTCCCTCACCGAATGGGGAGTATTTACTACCCCCAGGTTCATCGGTTTTGCAAACTTCGTTGAACTCGCCCAAGACGCTGTATTCTGGAAAACATTCAGCAATACCATCGTGTATTCGCTGTTCACTGTCAGTTTGATCATGATCTATGCTTTGGCCCTGGCCTTGCTACTCTATAAAAACACCATCAAGGGAGAGAAGATATTTCGCTCTCTCTTCTATATCCCTTCCCTGCTCAGCATGATCACCGTCGGTATTGCCTGGCGATTCATCCTGGGTGATGAGATGGGAATCATCAACTATCTGCTTCGCCGACTCGGCGGCTCAGGAATACCTTGGCTCACAGACAGCAACCTTGCCATGATTTCCATCATTGGCGTCAGTATCTGGGCCCAGGCGGGATACTACATGGTTATCCTCATTGCTGGATTGCAGGCAATCCCCATAGAGCTTTATGAGGCTGCAACCATCGATGGAGCGTCCAAGACAAAAACCTTCACAGCTATTACCCTTCCCTTGCTCAGGAGCACCTTGCTCGTTGTTATGGTGCTCTCCACCATTGCATCCTTCAAGGCATATGAGTTGATCTCCGTCATGACAAAGGGAGGACCAGGATATGCCACCAAGCTGATAGTCCAACAGGTCTATCAAGTTGCATTCCTCGAGGATCGAATGGGCTACGCAAGTGCCATGTCCATTGTCCTTATGTTGATTATCAGCATTTTTACCTTGGTGCAGTTCAAGTTCAGCGGAAAGGAGCAGGGTTATGAATAAGCAAAGAGTATACAACAGTATCCATTATGTGCTCCTGATCGTCCTGGCACTCGGGACCTTGCTTCCCGTACTCTGGGTTATACTCTCATCCTTCAAGCCACAGAGTGAATTGTTCCGTGTCCCTCTGACCTTTCTCCCCCAGAAGTGGACTGTACAGAACTATGTCAGCAGCCTCCAGGCTGGTAATTTCCCGGTTTACTTCTCCAATACCGTATTCGTAGCGGTGGTTTCCACCTTCATTACAGTGATGGTTAACCTTATGGCAGGGTACGCACTTGCGAAGTACATCTTCAAGGGAAGAAACCTGATTTTTACCATCATGATCGCCACCCTTATGATCCCCTTGCAGGTCATCATGATTCCCATTTTTCTCCAGTTGAAGAACCTCGGGATGCTCAATTCGCTGTGGGGAATAATCATTCCCCCCGCGGCAACCCCTACTGGGGTATTTCTCGCACGTCAGTATCTGGTGAACCTTCCGGACTCCCTCATCGAGGCTGCACGTATTGATGGGGCAAAGGAGTACTCAATCTTCTTCCGTCTCATCCTCCCGATGAGCAAACCCATTGTAGCGACCATCGCCATCTTCAGCTTCATGTGGAGATGGAACGATTATCTCTGGCCCTTGATCGTCATCACCGATAACAAGAAACAGACAGTACAGCAAGCACTGGCGAACTTTGTCGGGCAGTTGCAGATAAACTGGTCTGATCTTCTGGCGATGACGACAATCGCCATCATTCCAGTCATTGTCGTCTTTCTCGCATTCCAACGATTCTTCTTCAGTGGCATTGCCGCTGGATCGGTTAAAGGGTAACTCATGAAACATATAATCCACACACTCCATTCCTGCATGCTCCACGACACAAAAACAGTAGTAGCTACAGGAGTGGGAGGTCAGCTCCATCTTAGGTTCCACACCCAGGAGATTATTGAGGTTTCCTACCTCTTTGACTCGGTTCTTGTTGATGAGACGCTCTGGGAGGCAAGTAAGTATATTACACAACCTGCCGCCGCCCTCTCTCTGGACCAACCGATTATAATTGCCGAAGAGAATCATGCATTCATCCTTACTTGTGGCCAGAGCCGCATAGTGCTCGAAAAACGGTATGCATCAGTCAGTCTCTGGTACGGGGGGATTCTCCAGCATGGAGGGCGTATAGGGACTGCTGATACGGTACTGCCGGATTACCAAGTCCGTTGTTTCACCAAATCTGGTTCTCAAGACTCTTTTGGCCGATTCAACTTTCCACTCTTCTCTGCCGATGAGTTCTACGGCCTAGGAGACAAAAGCGGGAGCCCGAACAGAAGAGGTCGTCGGTTCTCCATGTTTAACCGAGACTCATTAGGCTATGATGCTGCAAACTCCGACCCCTTATACAAGTCTGTTCCCTTCTTGTTGAGAATAAACAAGGAGGACCGTGTTACCTGTGGTCTTTTATTCAACCAGAGCCAGATCCGCTTATTTGACCTTGGCAGGGAGAGTCCCTACTTCTTCTCTGTAGAGGTAGAGGGAGGTCCATATGGGTATGTTGCCTTGCTTGGAGAGAACTATCATCAAGTCCTGAAGAACTACTATAGCGTTACCGGATTCCCTGCCCTCCCTCCTCTGTTCAGTTTTGGTTTCTTTGGTTCTTCCATGAACTATGTAGAGAGTGATGATGCCGAGAAGCGCATACTTGCGTACTTCTCCACCATAGAAAAACATCAGATTCCCTGTGAGGGAATGTATGTTTCCTCAGGATATCTGAAGAGCCCTGACGGAAAGCGATATACATTCCTATGGAACAAAGAGAAGTTCCCTGACTATAAAGCATTTCTGACTTCCCTCAGCCAGAGAGGCTACAACCTCTGCATGAACATCAAGCCCGGTATCCTGACCAGCCACCCCTGGTATGGGGAACTGAAGGAAAAGGGCTACTTAATCAAGGACCAGGATGGAGAGCCCTATGAAGAATTCTTCTGGGGAGGAGAGGCCTCCTTCATTGACTTCAACAATAGTGAAGCGAAACAGTGGTGGAAGCACCAGCTCAAGGAACAATACCTGAACCATGGATGCACGGGCATCTGGAATGACAACAATGAGTTGGAGCTTGAAGATTTCGCGCTCGAGGCATATAAGACCAAGAGCTTGTATCCCATCAAGATGGCTGAGGCTTCCTATGAGGTATTCAAGGAAGCGCACCCTGACCGTCGTCCCTGGATCTATTCCCGCAGTGGCTACTCAGGTCTACAGCGGTTTGCAAGAACTTGGTCAGGCGATAATGTAAGTGACTGGAAATCCCTTCATTACAACCAACTGATGGGTATCGGTTTTGGGCTTTCTGGACTGCCCTACTTCGGGCATGACCTTGGGGGATTCTTCGGGGCATTCCCAGAGGAAGAGCTGTTGGTACGTTCATGCCAGTCTGCAGTATTCCAAGGGAGGTTTGTTATTCACTCCTGGAGGGAAGATGGCAACCCGACTGAACCTTGGTCGTATCCTACAGCATTGGAAGCGATACGGAGTCTTATTCTCGAACACTACCGATTCATGCCCTATATTTATACTTGTGCATATGAGGCTGCTGTAAACGGACTTCCCTTGGAGCGTTCACTCCATCTGGAATTCCCTGATGATGAGTCCCTCTCTCCAAACTGTGTACACTCTCTCTTCGGGCCTTCCCTCTTGAAAGTGCTTGTTACAGAAAAGAGCAAGCAGAGTACCACGGTTTACCTCCCAAAAAACCTGTGGTGGTATGACCAAGATGGAAATGCATGGGAAGGAGGAACAGAGGTTCTCCTCAGCTACCCCTGTGGAGGAGAGATTCGCTGGTTTGCGAAGGAGGGAGCTGTCATTCCAACTGCTGATGGATGCACCCACCTTCAGGATGCACTGTTTGAGCATGTGGAGCTGCTAGTTTTCCCGATTAAGACTGCTGAAAAGCAGGTCACCTCCACCTATTTTGAGGATGACGGGGTAAGTGAACTCAGCACAAACAGGTACAATCTTTGGAAGTTCAAGGTCTCTGGGAACGAGATGACGATTACCAAGACCAAGGGTGGAGCTCCTGTTAAGAATACCCGGATCTTTACGGTTCGTATCACGGGAGGAAGAACGTTCTCCTTTGATCCGGATATATTTGAAGAGGGAGTATCTCGCAGTTATGCAATTGAAGGGTGACAAACCAATCGTGAGGCTTTACACTAGCATTCTAGGAGAGGTGGCATGGGAGATCCTGTGACAATCATGGATGTAGCAAAAGCTGCTGGCGTTTCGCCTGCTACGGTTACGCACGCCCTGAATGGGAAGCGTCCTGTAAGCGAAATGACACGAAAGCGAGTACTTGCTGCGGTTGAGTCACTTGGCTATGTACCTTCTTGGAATGCTTCCCGTATGAAGAGTCGTTCATCCGGTATTATCGGATGCCTAGCAGCCGATATTACTGAGACGTTCGTGAATCAAATAGTGAGAGGTATCGAGCAGGGGCTCTCTGGGGGACAACACTCTCTCTTCTTTGTCTCTGGTATTGAGTTCGGAAATGACTTGAAGAAGGCGTATCACTTTTTGAAGAGTCATAAGGTGGAAGGAATATTGTTCTGTCACCATCTTCCGATCTGGAAGGAGTTCAACTTGGATACCCAGAACTCTGACATTCCCATTGTCTCGGTGAATATGGATACCCCGGGAATGATCAGTGTTATCCCGGATAATACCACCGGAGGTTATCAAGCGGCAGAGCATCTCTATGGTTGTGGTATGCGCCATCCTGCGATGATCTGTGGCCCAGAAGACCGACTCTCCGTACAAGACCGCTTACAGGGTTTCTCTAGCCGGGTTACAGAGCTCCAGATGCAAATGCCTACCCTGCGCTACTATGGGGGTTATGACTATGACCACGGGTTTGAGGCAGCGACTGAACTCATGAGAGACTATCCGGAGACTGATGGTATTTTCTGTGCCAATGACTATATCGCTGCTGGATGTATTGCTGGCCTGCAGAAGATGGGGTATGAAGTCCCTTCCCAGGTACGGGTGGTTGGGTTTGACAACAGGGATTTCTCTTCCTTCTGGAATGTCCCCATTACCACCTTTGAGCTTCCTTTACAGGAGATGGGCATCCTTGGGGTAAGTATTCTCAAGCAGGTCATCAGCACAGGGTCCTATGCAAAGACCAAGCATGTGTTACAATCCAAGTTGATTCCAAGGCAGAGTAGTAGAGGGTAGTGAAAGCTCAGAAAGCTGCCCTTAGACAATTTCTTCCAACATCTCCTTATAAAGAGCTGCTATGGTGTATTCGTCTAATAGTATTGGTGAATTTTTCAAACGCTCTAGATTCACAGACTGAATGAGAATCTCTAATTGGTCACTGGTTGCTTGTTTTGGAGCATTAATACCTAGATCTGAGAGCATTGAAAAAAACCAATCAACAGCAAGTTCTACATTTTTTTGCCCAACTGCTTCAGCCATTTGCTGAAACGTATCCGTCACATAAGCTGAACCCCTCTCATCAACACATTTTTCAGGATGCTTTGACATATATTTCCAGACATGAGGAAAAGCGAGGGCAACTGCATGACCATGGGGGATGCCAAAAAGACTCGTCAACTTATAGCTCATTGCGTGAGGAGCGGTAGTTTTTGTAATATTTATAGCTCTCCCAGCAAGATTGGATGCTTCAAGCATCACCATATTTCCTAGATCACTATTCCCTAGGTATCCTGTTTGTGCTTCCAGCCACTTTCTAATCGCTAGCTTTGCATAGGTAGTACTCTCTTCGGTTGCATTCACCGACCACCACGATTCCAATGCCTGACATAATGCATCCAACATACTGCATTTTTTTTGGTACAACGGTAGAGTTCTCAACACTGAAGGATCCAGTATCACATAATCAGGAAGAATGCTCGCGTGACTCAAGGAGTATTTTTCCCCTTCGATGTAAATAACTGCAAACTGAGTGGATTCGCTACCCGTTCCTGCAGTGGTGGGGATGGCAATAAGTGGAATACCGCTATCCTCAAGAGGCTGTTGGTAATACGTACTATTCTCGGCCATAGGAACAAACAGCTTGATACATTTTGCAACATCTATGGCACTACCACCTCCTACAGCAAGTATCGTATCACAATGATTATCACGATACGCTTTCACTCCAAGAACAATATCTTCATACTTAGGATTAGGACTGAAATCTTGAAACAGTGAATACATTACATTGCTCTGCAAGAGTAATGGGGTAATGGATAACCCAGAAAATGATTTTCCACAAACCAGTAAAACTCTTTTCGATTGCAGCTCTTGAAGTATTGTATCTAAAAAGGAAGTTTCTTGACTCCCATGAAATATTTCTTGAGATGAATGCACTTCCCTCATGTTCGCAATGCCTCCATGAATGCCTGTTTATTCTGCTGTGGCGTAGTATCTGGCCTTATAAGATCTTCACGCGAACCTGTGGTTACCATGACCTCAATCAGACAGGGTTTTTGCATACTATCGATTCTCAAGGCCCGTAACTCGTCAAAGTGATTAACCGTGATTGAAGAGGCATACCCACAGTTTTTTGCAATTTCTACTAGATTTACAGTTCCAGCGACGGTTGGCATCGCTCCCACAGATTCATGAGATTCATTATTTAGTACCACGTGAACAAAGTTATTAGGGCTTAGGGTTCCGATTGAACAGAGACTCCCCATATGCATAAGCACTGCTCCATCGCCATCAAGGCACCACAGTGTTTTATTAGGCTGGTGAAGAGCAACAGCACATGCTATTGCGCTTGCGTGGCCCATGGATCCAACAGTGAGGAAATTATGTGGGGACTGTTTAGGATTTTCTCTCTTACAATACTCAAACAACTCCCTCGAGATTTTGCCTGTTGTTGAGACAACGTAGTCATTCTCATTCATATGAGAAGCAAAATACTTGATTGCTTCTTCCCTTCCTAGGGTATTGGTATTCCCTTTGATTGTAGAACTGCTTGAAGCAAAAGCCCCTTTTCGTACCACCAAAGCTACACTTTTCCCTTGTGCCAGAAGAGGAAGAAAACGCTCAACAAACACCTGTTGTACTTTCTCAAGAGTTGTATCCTTATCAATAACCTCAGAAGCGACTCCAAGAGTCTCCAACAGAGAGAGAGTGATAGCTCCTTGTTTTATATGCTGGGGCTCATCATGCACCCCAGGCTCCCCTCTCCACCCAACAAGATAGACCATAGGAATTCCATATACTTGTGGATCAATGAGAGAGGTTTGAGGATTAACTGCATTACCTAATCCACTATTTTGTAAATATACAAGGGGTATTTTTCCAGTGGCTAAATGATATCCTGCAGCAAGGCCTACTGCATTCCCCTCGTTCACAGCTACAATATGCTTCTTTGTATTGTATCCATATTGAGTATAGACCTCTTCACAAAAATTCTTAAGTTGAGAATCGGGAACACCTGTAACAAAATCAATTTGCAGGCTCTCTAAATATGTTAGAAATGATGATGGGGTAATCATGAAGGCTCCTTAATTCGCACCTGGTATCAGAGTGATAATCTCTTTGATAGACATACAGTTTTCGCTTGCTTCCTTGCATCTTCCATGCTCAAGAATTGACTCAGCCGTGCTTTGCATTGCAGGGAAAGCACTCCTTATAAGATGATTTGCGTAAATTACAATTCTTACATTATGTTCAATCAGTTCCTGTTCGTATACAGAGTTGAATGATGACGGTACCACTACAATGGGAACATGGGGTAGTTCTTCACTGAATCGATCACAAAACTCAAAAATTTCATCCGGTTCTTTCCTTCTGCTATGAATCATGACAGCATCGGCACCGGCATGGACATATGCACGGGCTC
>JAQQAR010000021.1 GCA_028532765.1 Sphaerochaetaceae bacterium
CCCGAGGAATACCGACCCAGCATTGACCACCTTCTCCAGAAATGCATCATCCGCTTCTTCTCCCAGATCGATGATCAGGTGTTCTGGGGCATATGCATTGACAATGTGCGCAGAGGCGTCCAGGTCAGGGACAATAAAGGCCCTGGAACCAGCAAGACTCTGCTCTAGGAAGGTTGTTCTCTGTAATTCGGTAAGTTGCTTGGCTATTGCTTCTTCCACACGATCGAAAAAGGCATTCCCTTCCCTTCTTTCTCCCTGCACAACAAGCATTGCCTGGCTATCTCTTCCATGTTCTGCCTGGCTGAGCAAGTCACTGGCTATAAAAGCTGGATTGGAGGAAGGAGAAGCAACGACCATTACCTCACTTGGACCTGCCGGCATATCGATGGCGCAGGTAGTACTGCTTACCTGTACCTTTGCTTCAGTCACATACTGGTTGCCTGGTCCAAAAATTTTGTCCACTGCTTTGATGGACTGGGTTCCATATGCCATGGCAGCTATAGCCTGGGCACCTCCCACTGCATAGATTTCCTTCACATTGCACAGATCTGCTGCATAGAGAATGGCTGGGTGAATCCTTCCTTGTTTTCCTGGAGGAGTACAGAGGACCACCTCTGGGCACCCAGCAACCAAGGCTGGTATTGCCAACATCAAGACAGTGGAGAACAGCGGTGCGGTACCACCAGGGATATAGAGCCCGACCCGATTCAGGGGAACAACCTTCCTGGAGAGAGTAATACCTGAAGAAACCTCTACTTGCTCACCAGTGGGCATCTGCGCAGCATGGAAGCTGTGGATATTGTCATATGCCTGGCTGAGAGCCCGCTTCAGTGAATCATCCACTTCTGCCGCTGCTGCTTTCCTCTCTTCGGGGGACACAGAGAGGGATGCAAGGAAGGCTCCATCGAACTCTGATGCAAAGCGAAAGAGGGCATCATCGCCTTCCTCCTTCACTGCATCCAGAATGGCGGAAACCTGTTTGGTTACCGACTGTGTTGTATCCAGATTCCGGGCAAGCAACTTCTTCAACTGCTCATCCGGTGGATTCTCATACCGCTGTAGAAAGGCCATGGTTCCCCCTACTCTGTCATCTTTTCAATCGGGGTTACGAGTATCCCCTGTGCACCAAGGGCCTTGAGCTGTTCAAAGTCCTCCCAAAAGGTATCCTCTGCCACAACGGTTTGTACAGAGACCCACCCCTTTTCCATCAATGGAGTGACCGTAGGACTCTTCATGCCACCGATGATGTGCGCCACCTGCTCCAGGTGTTCCTCGGGAAGGTTGAACATGATGTACTTATAGGAGGAAGCCTTCATGACTGCATCGAGGCGGATCATCAGGCGGTCAAGAATACGTTGTTTTTCAGTATTGGCCATCTGCTTGCGTCCGATCATGACAGCGGTTGATGTATAGATGCTCTGCACCTCTCTCAATCCGTTCATCGCCAAGGTCGCTCCAGTGGAAACCAGGTCACAAATGGCATCAGCAACACCAACAGCAGGAGTTATTTCCACAGACCCGGAGACCTGGACGAAGCTTGCAGAAACCCCATTCTCTTTCAGGATACCTCCAAGGATGTTTGGATAGCTGGTTGCTACGCGCTTTCCTTCCAGAGAGGAAAGCCCCTGATACACGAAGTCATTGGGCACCGCTATACTCAGCCGGCACTTGGCAAAACCAAGGTCTCTGAGTACTTCCAGGTCGATTGCCTGTTCATCATACTCATTTCTTCCGACAATCCCGATATCAGCTATTCCATCCCGTATGTAGGCAGGAATATCGTCATCCCGTACATAGAGAAACTCCAAGGGGAAGTTGGAAGCTTCCTCTTTCAGTACACGGGCATCACTGCCGAACTTGATCCCGCAGTTCTTGATGATCTGCAACGATTTTTCGCTCAGCCTTCCGCTCTTCTGGATTGCAATTCGTACTACTTCAGCCATGATTTTCTCCTTCCTGGGGATAAAAAAAGCCCCCGCGACATGCGGAGGTCTGTATATAGAGGTCCAGCTCCCACCTGTCTACGGTCGGTTACACAAGTGATGATGGTGATGGACGCGGTTCTGATTCGTTTTCATGGCAAAACCTTACCGTTCTCTCTCGGTCCCTGTCAATACCAAACCAAGAAAACCGTATGAATATTCAAAAAATATGCATATGAACAACTCTATCAGTCTACGCTTCCAGAAGGAATGAAAGCACATCAGCTTTAAACTGCTTCCCCCTCGCAGGATGTCCCATGTGAGGATAGAGACAGAGTTTGGCATCAGGGATACCCTGGGCAGTCTCCCTAAAGAGCTCTGGACTATAGAAAAAGTCATCCTCACCCCCTGCAACAAGGGTAGGGCAGGTTACTTCATCCAGATGGTCCAGGAACGCATGGTTGTCCTCGGCTTCTACGGTCACTACCAGGTCATTTGCATTCTTGGGGTGATCGAGGGAAAGGAAGAAACCAAGAAGATACACCAGCGGCTTCGCTAGCGGTGAGGAAAAGCCAGTTCCAATGAGAAGCCTCCAAGCTTCTCCCCATTTGCCCTTCTCGGCAGCTCTGGCAACCTCCAACTGGAGTTGTTTTGCCCTGTCGTTCAAGGTATGTGCACTTGAGTGTATCACCAGTTTGCGAACCAGAGTTGGGTGGTGTGCAGCAAAGTGCAATGCAACAGAGCCCCCGGTGGAGATACCAATGATATCCACCGGAGCGGTGAACTCTTCCCTGATCATCTGGGCATAGTCACCTGCCATATCATCAAGTGAATAATGATCGGGTGGTTGGGGACGACGGAGTACACTGTAAATTGTATAGTCCGAACAGAGGAAAGAGTACATCTTGAGCATGACTGGCGGTTGGGGTTTATGCGAGAAGGTCAGCCCTTCGAACACCACCAAGGGCTTTGGTCCATTCCCTATGGTAGTGTAAGGCAATCCACTGCAAAAGTACCCACGGTTGTTCATGGGAGTAGCTGCTTGGTCCACTGGATGGCACGTTCAACTTCACCATCCTTGAGAGGGCCTTCCTTGCCATGTACGAAAAAACCAGCAGGGGTGGTCACTTTTACACCTCCCTTCCTCACCAATTTCGCTTGCATCGGTTCAGCAGCATACCCAAACAGCTTTACCAGAAAACTTAACAGCTTGTTGCCTACCTCATCCAAATCTGCTCGGGTATCGAAGGATGCAACCTTGACTCCCTTCAGTATTCCAGCAGGGAGATCTTTCAAGAAGGTCTTCATCGATTTCAGGGGTTGGAAGGCTTGGGTTGGTGATCCGACAATCAGGATATCAAGGCCGGCAAGATGTTCTTCCTTCACTTGATTTACATGCAATACGGTTGCTTCGGTTGCAGTACCGATTGCTTGAGCAATCTTCTCTGTATTCCCATACATGGAATCATACACTACTAAAATATTCATCGATCTCTCTCTCCATTTGCTTGATTTTAAACACTCACCTGCAATTCTGCAACATCACAATCCCTTATATTGGAATATATTAGAATATTTATTTGCAATACTGTTTAGTAGATAGCAATGAGAGGGTCGAATGATGCCCCACGTGCTGCCGGCACATAAAAACCATGCTCTTCTTCGAATGCTAAAAAAGCCTCTGTGGTGGTTTTCCGCTTAAGTATGGGTATCGGACGGGGACCAGCCCATCCCTTCCTCATCTTCTGATGCAAGTAGGAGATGGTTATGGAATCACCTTCAGCTAGATTGGTTTCACTGGAAACCACCCCAATCACTTCAGCTTTTACCGTTATCTCAGTTCCACCGGTGAAGGGTCGCCACCGCTTGGAGACACTTCCAATCGAAAGGTATAGCTGTTCGGGAGCATTGAGTTGCATAGAGCGATACTCAACCGGAGCAATCTCGGATGTGAGCAATGCCAAGGGAAAAATGAGTAGGAATACCAGAAACAAGAGCTTTCTCATAAAAAAATTTCCTCTTCCCCTACATTGGAATTGAAAAAGAAGGCTGTCAAGAGAAGGAGTAGGATTAACCCCTACTCTTCTGATACTGATATCATTTGACCAGCCCTATTACCACATGGTACCATCCCTACATCCCTTGATGCAGGAAGGATTCAATGAAACTACTGGTGTTCGTCTTGAATAACGAAGCATTTCTGGAAGAGGTCATGGAAGCCTATGTTGAGGCTGGCATCACCGGGTCCACCATCCTCGACAGTGAGGGAATGGGACGTTTCCTTACCTATGAGGTCCCGCTCTTTGAAGGATTCAAGGATTTCATGAAGGGCAATAAACCCTACAACAAGACGATTTTCTCGGTAGTGCACAACGAAGAAGTGGTGCAACAAGCCAAGAAACTGGTAGAGGAGATTGTCGGTAGCTTGGATAATCCAGGAACCGGAATCATGTTCACGCTACCAGTGGATTGGGCAGCCGGCCTGGTCAGGGAAGCAGAAGAGGTGTAGTCATGGAAGGAATTAGCAGATTGATTGACGAGTCGTGTATCTTGCTCGATAGAGAAGAACACTCAATCGAGACCATCATCAAGACATTGACTGAACAGCTGAGCAGTACGCATCCTGACCTTGCACCCCAACAACTGATGCAGAAGGTCATCGATGGGGGATTCCACACCACCTGTATGGGTGAAGAGTGTGCTATCACTCATGCCCGTTGCCCATCCATGACCAAAACACTCATGGCGGTAATGCGTCTTGACCCTCCCTTGGACCTGAAAGCAATCGATGGGAAAAAGGTCCGCTTGGTCTTTCTCTTGGTTGGCCCACAGAGTAGTGCAAGTTTTCACCTGAAAATTCTCAGTAGACTTGCCCGTCTCCTGCATAATGAGGCTCTTCGTAGTGACTTGCTGGGTGCAGAAACCAGTAAGGCTTTCTTGGATAGGATTATTCGTCAGGAGGATTGAATGAACAGCAGGCGAGTCTGGGCGATCTTGCGTTTTGTGTTGACCACCCTGTTTTTGTACTTCGTCTGGGTCTTGTTCACCGCCGACTTGGGCCTCTTCAGCCTGCTCTTTGGGCTTGGAGCCTCAGTTTTAACTGCAGCACTCACCTACCACATCTTCCTTCCCGAACATGAGGCAAATCTGCGCTTCTTCATCCCGCACCTCTGGGCTCTCCTGAGATTCCTGTTTCTTATGGTCCTTTCCTTGTATCAATCGAGTTATCAAGTAGTGAAAGCTGTCATAACAGGGAACACCAATCCAAGGATTGTACACTTCAGGACCCATCTTCGCAGTGATCTTGCTAGGACGGTACTGGCAAATGCCATCACATTCACTCCAGGAACCATGACCCTTGATCTTAATGACGACCATCTTACCGTCCACTGGCTCCTATGCACCACAACCCATACAAAAGCAGCAGGGGAAGCAGTCAAGATAAAACTCGAACATGCACTCGGGAGGACATGGCTATGACAGATATACTCCTCCAGGCAATGCTGGTAATGCTGATTCTTTTTGCCATTGGCACATTACTAAGGCTGCTGATCGGTCCAACGGCAAGTGACCGATTGGTTGCCTTGAATGTACTGAGTGCGGTCTCCCTTGCCCTGCTGGTACTCTGGGGGATCAGGGTAGGGCGTACACTGTATCTGGATGTTGCCTTGGTCTATGACATCTTTGGATTCCTCGGATTCCTTGCGATCACCCGGTTCCTCAAAGACCGGAAGGAGAACTGATGATTATACGAGAGATTCTGGCATTGATAGCCTTTCTGGTTGGAACCTTCTTTGGTCTGTTCGGGATGGTTGGGCTTTTCCGTTTCCGAGACCCCTACTCCCGCCTTCATGCAGGCTCCTTATGTGGAACCACAGCAGTTTTCTCATATCTGATCGCCCTGCTCTTGCTCTCTCCAACACTCGCAAGTGGAGCACGGATTTTCATAATTCTGGTGTTTTTCCTCATTTCTGCTCCCACAGGGTCCTCAATCGTGGCCAAATTCATCTGGGAGAGTGAGGATGCCACAAGGCAACGATCATCAATGAAGAGGGAGGATAAGAGCCTATGACCATCCTACTTCTCTGTATGATTCTTGCTCTTGGAAGTTTTGCATTGCTCTCCAGGGATTTGTTGCATTCAGTGATAGCCCTCTCTGCACTCAGCATGCTCAGCGCCTTGATGTTCACGATACTCAAGGCTCCAGACGTTGCCATCACCGAGGCAGCTGTAGGGGCCGGGGTTTCCACCATCATATTTGTATGGGCTATTCGCCATACACGAAGAAGGAGTAAAGATTAGTGAAACGAACACTGTTCATCATAAAAATCACATTCACCCTTCTTGTCTTGGCCCTTGCCATCCTCCCAGTCTTTCTCTCCTCCCACCCTTGGCCGGAGGCATCGAGGGACTATCTCTATGAACATGCGCTCACTGACACGGGAGCCGTGAACACTGTCAGCTCTATTTACTTGGGGTATCGGGCAATGGATACCTTGGGGGAAACCTTGGTTTTGCTGGTTTCCATTACCGGTACGATGGGGATTCTGATCAATCTTGGAAAGGAGAGTGAAGAAGAGGAAGCGGTGAGCTTCTCCCTCGCTCCCGAAAAACGTCCCACCAATGCACAAAGGACCCACCTTCTTGAGGTGGTTTCCTCCAAGCTTGGCCCAGTCGTATTGCTCTTTGGATTCTATGTCATGTTGTATGGACATATCTCCCCAGGTGGAGGATTCCAGGGAGGCGTCATTGTTGCCTCAGCCATCGTTTTCCTTGCACTCGGAACCGAGACGCAGACCAAGTTGACCAATACGAATGTGCTAGGAAGAATAGAGGCTCTATCCTTCCTTGTTCTCATAGTGGCAGCTACCAGTGGGGTTTTCTTTGAAAGCGGGTTCTTCGGTAACCCGATCAAGAGCGGTTCTTCCCTCTCTGCAAACTTCATCATCCTCCTGAATATCATCATTGGGTTGAAGGTGGGAACAAGCATAGCAGTTATGTGTATCGCCATGATGGGAGGACGCCGTGGTCATTGAACGTATTTTGATCTTCCTGCTTGCCCTGATAGGTTTCGCTGCCATTGTTGGAGCAAAGAATATCATCAAAAAGGTGTTCGGACTCAATATCCTGAACGCTGCAGTGGTACTGCTCTACATCCTGGAAGGGAGCAGGATTGGGGACCAAGCCCCTATCCTGGGGGAGGGGGTAACCAACATGGTAGACCCTGTTCCCCAAGCCTTGATGCTGACCGCTATTGTCATTGGAGTGTGTGTTACTGCGCTTGCCTTGGCTCTGGCGGTTAGGCTATACAAGGCAACCGGTTCCTTGGAGATAGACACGATCAGTGAGAGGTTGCGTAGTGAGCATTGAGAGCCTCTTTCTCAGCCCAGTCTACCTTCCCATGCTTGGTGCTGCACTCATTCTGATTACCAAGCACTTCTTTACAGACAGACAAAGACGAGCTGTGGAATACCTCTCTGCCCTTATTGCATTCATTATCCCACTCATTGCCTTCATATTCCTGATCAAGCCGGTTCTAGCTCATCATCAGGTGCATATGATTCTCGGAACCTGGGAGACTACACTGGGTATCCACTACCATTTTGACGGGCTCTCCTTCCTCCTTATCACCATCAATCTCCTGGTCAGTATCCCGGTTTGGCTCTACAGCAGGAAAACAGGACCTCATCAGGAGACTTTCACGGTAATATTCCTCATCCAGAGTGCATCCATTGCTGCGACCAGCCTTACAGCTGACCTGTTCAACCTGTTCGTCTGCCTTGAGGTGATGGGTGTAACCAGCTATGTATTGGTTGCCAGTAGTGAGAAGAACAAGGCAATACTCTCCTCTTTTACCTACCTGCTCTTCAGCGCCACGGCAATGGTATTCTTCCTGATAGGAACATTCGGCCTCTATAGAATCTCAGGCTCCCTTGCCTACGACACCATCGCCCAAGTAAAAAATATGCTCTCAGGATCCGACCTCCTGGTTGCACGTCTCTCACTTGTCCTGATTGTCGTATCGGTGCTCTTGAGAACTGCAGTCATCCCACTCTCCGGCTGGCTGGTTGGGGCACACTCGAATGCACCCCATGCAGTTTCAGCCTTGCTCTCTGGGGTGTTGATTAAAATACCCCTCTTTGCCTTGGTTCGTCTTTTATTGCTGGTTACCGGTACCGAGTTACTTGGGTCCATCCTTGCATGGGCAGGAGGGATTTCAGCCCTGCTGGGTATTCTCTTGGCACTTAGGGAGCACCACGCCAAGCGTTTGCTTGCCTATAGCTCAGTCAGCCAGATTGGGTATATCGTGACCGCCTATGGATTGGCCTTGGCATCAGGGCTTGAGACTGAAGAGGGAGCACTGTTACTCGCGCTCTCACTCCTCTATGCGTTCAGCCATGCCTTGGCAAAAGCGACCCTCTTCATGACGGTAGGACGCGCTAGTGACGCAGTGGGCAGCAAAGATTTGCATACGGCTCGGGGAGCTCTCTCAGCGCTACGCGCACAAGGTGAGCGATTCCCCATTACAGGCATAGCATACCTGGTTGCATTTCTCTCGATCAGTGCACTCCCCCCCACCATTGGGTTCTGGGGCAAGAACACACTTGTATATCTTTCAAAAGGACATGGGTCAACCTACTTTTTGAGTATTACTTCAGTATTGACCATTGTTGTATATCTTAAGCTCTCTGCAATCTTTCTTCCAAAGAAGGCCCAAGAGGTTCAGCACGTGGAACCTTCTTCTACTGCTCTTACCTCTCTATCGCTCATTTTCCTTACGATACTCCTGCTTGCCGGAGGGCTTTGGTATACTGAGCTCCAGACGTTTGTGGTCCAGGTTCTCTCTCCACTTGGAGCTACGAATGCAACACTGACCAGTTATTCAGCACTCCAGGATTTACTGAAGACAGGGCTCACCACCACTATCGCTCTGTTATTCTTTATCATCGGATCCAAAACCAGATTGGAAAGGCGTTTTGAGGCAAGAAGGGAGTCAACAGCATCATTCCCTAATCTCTTCTTCGGTTTTGCTCTGATGGTTGCTGTCATGGC
The DNA here is from genome assembly GCA_028532765.1 of Sphaerochaetaceae bacterium. Classification (GTDB taxonomy): domain Bacteria; phylum Spirochaetota; class Spirochaetia; order Sphaerochaetales; family Sphaerochaetaceae; genus Sphaerochaeta. Next base: position 8,976 of record JAQQAR010000021.1, read on the forward strand.
ATGGTGGCTCCTCTTTCCGGGAGGAGTACTATGAATATAACCCACACCATACTCTTCTCCCCAGTATTTCTCCCACTTCTCTCAGCAGCAGGTATACTCTTTATCAAGAGCTTCTGCCCGACGGGTATCAGGAGAATTGCGGAGTATTTGGGAATACTCATAGGGATGATACTCCCCCTTTTCCTGGTTCTTACTCTCTACCCCATCCTGCAGAACCAAGGGTACATTGAGACAACCATCGGAGGATATGCAAAAAGTATTGGCATCGTCTACCGTTTTGACGGAATGAGCTTGCTTTTGATTTTCCTGGCTGCAGCGATCACCATCCCCTCTTGGATTTTCTCCCGTAAGGAAGGACCTGGACATAGCTATTTCACAGCACTGATGCTCATCCAGAACGCTTCCATAGCAGCAATCGGTATGACTGCTGACCTGTTCAACCTCTTTGTCTGCCTTGAACTCATGGGCGTAACTGCCTATGTACTGATTGCAACCGGAAAGAAAGCCAATGCAGCCTATGCATCATTCTCCTACCTTATGCTCTCATCATCTGCAATGGTCTTTTTCCTGCTCGGGACCTTCGGTCTCTACAAACTCACCGGTTCACTCAGCTATGCAGGGATTTCCAGGGGATTGGAAGCTATCTCTGGAAGAAACCAATATGTTACACTTTTCTCCTTGCTCCTTATCATCGTCCCGGTTCTTTTACGAGTAGCAGTCATGCCGCTCTCCCTTTGGTTGGTAGATGCACACGCAAAAGCACCACATGCTGTTTCAGCGCTCCTCTCGGGAGTACTGTTGAAAGTTCCTCTCTTTGCACTGCTGAGAGTCTTTACCCTCTCGCCACTTGCCACTCAGCTTGCCCTTCCGGTCAGCTACGCTGGAGCTGCAACGGCCTTGATCGGTGTGTTGCTTGCTCTCTCCCAGAGTGATGCAAAGCAACTGCTTGCCTATCACTCCATCAGCCAGATAGGCTATATCGTAAGTGCCTGGGGGTTGGCTCTGCATGCAGGAATCACCACATCAATAGGGGCACTGCTTCTTTCAGCCTCCTTCTTCCATGCATTCAGCCATGCGCAGTTCAAAGCCTTGCTCTTTCTTACCATCGGAAAGGCTACTGATGCAGCAGGCAACCGTAATGTCTACACGCTCAGGGGAGCAAACCAAGCATTACGAAACGAAGGAGAAAGAATACCGCTTACGATGCTCTGTTTCCTCGTCGGTGCGCTCTCCATTTCTGCACTTCCCCCGTTCAATGGTTATTACAGCAAGATATTGGTCACCTACACTCTCAAGGGAAGTATGCATTATACCTTCTTAACCCTTGCATCAGCGGGAACCATTGCTTCGTTTATTAAGCTTTCCCGTATTTTTCTTCCATCCAAACAACCACTGATGAGTGCAGTCAGTAAAGAGAAAAAACGCTTTTCCGTCTCCACACACCTCTCATTTATCCTGCTTGCCCTCTCCTGTCTTGCTGTCGGCCTGCTCAGTGAGCAAATGATTCTTTTCATTACTAAATTGATAAGCCCAGAAGAAGCACAAACCTATGGTAGTAGTTTCTTCTTCACACAGGACAATCTTATCAAGACTGCTCTCACCGTCCTCGCAGGCATAGTACTCTTCAGTTTTGCCGTTATCAAACCAGGACGGCATGTATTGCACTTCTTGGAGAAGAGACGAGGAGGATTCACCGATCTCTTCCTCGGCTTTTCCGTTGCACTCGGGGCGCTTGCTTTGATTGGATGGTAAAATAAAAAGTGCCACAACGCATTTCTGGCTGCAGCACTCTTCTCTTCACCTTGGATGTTTGTTAGTTCAACAACATATCCAGGTCTACCTCACAGGCAATGGTGGGAGTTTCACTTCCCCAGTTCTCCAGAACTGCAGGATGGATTTCTCCAAATACCCCAACCTCTTCTTCGCCTAGCATAATTTTGGCACAACGACCTTTTATGAACCGGCCATCGCCTTCCAAGGCTGCAAGTTGATACTCCTTGCCGAGGAAGTAGAACAGGGTGTTCACAATCGAGGAGACCTCGTTGTAACCCATCACACTGTCACTGGCTAGGAAACCGAGACTATTACGGGTTGTGGTCCCACTGTTCTCGTTCTCATCGAGGAAAGCAATCTTGCCCACTTCGAAGATCTTATGAGGGAAAGGTGCATGGGCGCTAACGCTCTCACTCTCCAACAGGGAAGGAATGACCGAGGGGCGTACCACCTCATAGTTCTCACTCATTGGATTGGAGATAAAGATACATTTTTCAGCAGGGAACTGCATGTTGTCCACGTATTCCCGTTTGGAGCCCAGATAGTTGTACATCATCTCCTGGAATCCGAGACCCACCATCAAGTCCTTGACCTTGCGGCCCAACTCTTCAGCTGGGCTGAGTCGTCCAACCGTGAAATCCTGAGGCATCTCAGGCTGGAAGTTTCCAAGCCCATAACCGATCATAATATCCTCGATTAGGTCGACTGGATGCAGGAAGTCATTTCTCCACTCTGGGACGGTTGCCCAGATGGTGTCCTCATCATAGACAGCATAGATTCCCATTCTCTTCAAGGCTGCAACAGCATCGTCTCCACTCATCAGCTCACCAAGGGTCTTATGGACCTGGCTGAGTGAGCAGGAGATAGGCTCTTGGAAATAATAGGGAACCGTTATCTCTCTTCCAAACTCTGTCTCCTCTGGAAAAGAGACCTTCACGGGAAGAATCTCATACCCAAGGTCGGACATATCACAGGCAAGAATGGAGGCTGCAAGCAAGAGATCGTGAAGATCAGATCCACTAAGCTCAAGGAACAGATTCTCATCTCCTGCCTCAACAGCCCCGATATGAGCACTGTTGATCACCGGTGGGAAACTCAGTGTCTCTCCCTTGTCATCATGCAGATAGGGAAATACCTTGCTGTCGCTTACAATCGGACCATACTCCCTGCCCTTGGGGTGTTCGCTGCAGATTTCCCTCAGGGTGAGTTCCTTATCCATTCCAAGCGGTATGAATTTGGTGGTATCAGGATCTGCCCCACGGTAATGTACCGGGTAGGTAATCAGATCGGAGCGATAGATCCCAATTGCAATCGTCTTGCGTTTTCTCCCAAAGTTGGAACAGAGCTTTTCCTGACTCTGGATCAATGCTTCAAGTTCATCCTCACTTACCTTGTGGCCTTTTGCAGCAAAGCCAATTGAGTACGGTCTTACTTCCTTTACTGAGGCATCTACGATGAGCTCCCTTCCCTCGCTGTCAAAGGTTTCATCAGCGGTAGAGAAAAAATCGTAGAGAGGAGCTTCAACTCCCCAGTATGCTTTGAGCTGACGTGCGATACCTGCGGCAGACCAGAGGTCAGGACGGTTGGTGTCGTTGAGCTCAATTTTCAGCAGGTCATCTTCATGACCATCCAGTTCAGCTTTTGCAACGGGGAAAATTTCTTCCAGTTGCTCATCTTGTATGGTTTTTCCAAGCAAGCTGTAGAACAACTTGCCGGTAGTCTCAATCTTTGGCATTAGTTTCCCCTCCTCGTGCGTACCGACTCGATGTTCGGAGTAAAGAGCTCCCTGAGATCGTTCAATCCAAGGTGCATTAAGGCCATTCGGTCGATACCGAGTCCCCATGCGAGTACCGGCACGTCAATACCGAGTGCCTTGGTAACCTCAGGGCGGAAAATCCCACTCCCTCCAAGTTCAAACCATCCCAATACAGGATGTTTGATGTGCACTTCGATAGAAGGTTCTGTGAAGGGGAAGTAGCCAGGGACGTATTTCACTTCCTCGGCTCCTGCAATCTCTTCAGCAAACATCTTCAGCAGACCCAACAGAGTTTTCAGGTTCACATCATTGCCTAAGACAATACCCTCAGTCTGATAGAAATCAGCGCCGTGGGTTGCATCAACCTGGTCATAACGGAAACAGCGGGCAACACCAAAATACTTGCCTGGAATCTTTGCATTGGGCAGCTGGCGTGCACTGAGAACCGTTCCTTGGCTGCGTAGCACCTGGCGACGGGTGAATTCATGGTCAAAGCTGTAGCGCCAACCTCGGCTACCTGTCTCCCAGCCATCTTCATGAGTCTTGGCAACCTGGCTGAGCCAAGGTTCCTCGATCTCCTTGCAATGCACCGGGTCCTTTACATAATACACATCGTGGATGTCACGAGCACTGTGGAACTGTGGCATGAACAGGGCATCGCCGTTCCAGAACTCATTCTCCACGAGAGAGCCATCGAATTCCTCAAAGCCGAGGCTGCAGAGCTTATCCTTGACCCACTGCAGATAGTTGCCGTATGGGTTGTGCCGACCTGGGATCAAGCGACTGGTGGGAGCATTCAAACCATAGGGGCGGAAGCTACCGGTTTTCCAACTTCCGGTAGCAAGCATCTCTGGGGTAAGGGAGCCAAGCTCCTCTCCTGTGATGTTTGCCTTCAGGACCGCTTCCTTGGCCTGGGAGCCCTCTTCAGTCAACTCGTAGACGATATCTTCCCGTTCAATGACCTTGAAGGGAGAGGAAGCAGCACCGCGTTTCTTCGCGATTTTGCCCATTGCTTTCTTCTCATCTGCATCCAATGCTGATTCATCAAGGTCCCCCTGCAAGCCTTTCTGCAGGAGATTGGCGGTAAGAAGGAACTCACCGCTCAGCTCATCAGCGATGGATTGAGCCTTGTTTTCATCATTCATTTGAGCACAACGAGCCTTTGATAGCTGACCGAAGGCCGAACCCACTTCACTCTTTTCCAGTCCCAGGGCTGAGGCAATCTCAGGAAGGGAGTGAGGTCCCTCAGCCTTGATAAATGCAAAGATACGCTGGGCGGGAGTCCCTTTCTCTGCTTGCTCCCTTCCGAATTCTGTCAGTTCATACAAGACGCGACTTTCGCGACTCTTCTCGACCAGATAGCCCTTTGCGCTCAACCAGCTGAACGCCTGGTTGCACTGCCCCACCTTGTAGTCAAGCTCGTCCACGATACGGCCGGCGGTAATGGGTTCACCCAATGCCACATGCCTAAGTAGGCGGACTTCCAGCGGATGCAGGTTCTTTACATCAATTTCCATGCTGTTCTTACTCCTGTACATGAGCGCCGCAGAGGTCTGCGGCGCAAGTGGTTACTATTCTAGCGGTATCAGGAAAAAAAGGAAAGGCTATAGCGAGGAGAAAAGTGAGCGAACAGCGGCAACCACATCTTCCTTGGAGGGAATTGTCTCTTTTTCCAGCTCTGGGGCAAAGGGGATCGGGCTCTCCTTTCCACATAATCGCAAGGGGGGTACCTTCAGGGATGCAAAACTCTTGGCATCGCTGGTCACCTGGGATACAACCTCAGCTCCATAGCCTCCAAACTCAGGGCTATCATGAACTACCAAGAGCCTTCCTGTTTTACGTACTGACTGACGGATGGCATTGCCATCCATCGGCTTTATGGTAGCCAGGTCAATGACCTCAGTATCGATTTCATCTTGCAAGCTCAACACCGTTGCTGCCTCGAGACAAGTCTGCACTGCATGACTATAGGCAACGATGGTTACATCACGCCCTCGTTTCTTGACAACCGCTTTTCCTATCGGCATCAGATAGTCTTCATCCCCTACCGGACCAAGATTGTTATAGAGGTGTTTGTGTTCAAAATAGAGTACTGGATTGTTGCTCCTGATGGCACTCTTGAGCAGGGCTTTTGCATCACCGGGGCATGAGGGAGCTACAATGACAAGACCAGGGATATTTGCAAACATTGCCTCCAGGCATTGGGTGTGTTGGGCTCCGTGACCTGTCCCACTCCCAATAGGTGCCCTCAGGACCATCGGACAGGAAAGCTGTCCAGCACTCATGAAGCGAATCTTCGCAGCATGATTTATCATGGGATCGCTCGCAAGTGTGGAAAAATCCCCGTACATGATTTCCACCACTGGGCGAATTCCCAACGTCGCTGCACCGACGGCTAGCCCCGTGAACGCTTCCTCACTGACAGGGGTTTCATGCATCTGCTGGGCATGTTTCTTATAAAGATCTCCCGTCACACGGAAACATCCCCCGTAGAGTCCGATATCCTCTCCGATAAGATGGACCGCCTTGTCACGGGACATCTCCTCATCAAGCGCTTCCCTGATCGCATCACGATAACTGATACGGCTGGTGGTCTTGCAGACCTTGTATAGTTCTTCATCTTCTTCTGTAAAGAGGTACTCCATCGCCTTCTCAAGGCTGATGTGCTGATCGCGTACAGAGAGCGCATCACGAACCGCATCATCCACGCGCTTACGACTCTCCAGAATAATGCGGGAGACTTCCTCCTCATTGAACAATCCACTCTCTACCATGGAGCGGGTAAAAAGGAAGATGGGATCCTTGGAGGCCCACATAGCCTCTTCCTTGTGGTCACGATACACACAGGCATCACTCTTTGAGTGCCCACAGCAACGGTACGTCTTGAGTTCCAGAAAATACGGTTTTGAAGTGGCGCGGATGGTATCTACGGCAAGTCTGCAGGCCTTGTAGACAGCCTCGACATCGTTGCCATCAACAGTGGCATGGGGCATGGAATATCCCTCCGCTCGCCTGGCAATGGAGGAAGTGGAAATCATTCTTGAGGCAGCAGCACTCATACCATAGTTGTTGTTCTCACAAAAAAACAGGACAGGAAGAGACCAGACAGAGGCAAGATTCATGCTCTCATGCAGGGCACCCCGGCTCGATGCTCCGTCCCCAAAGATGGCAACACTCAGCGCCTGGCTCTTCTGCATCTTCAAGGCAAACCCGATTCCTGCAGCCAGGTTGATCCCACTACCGACTACAGCAGAAGAACCGGTATTCCAGGTCTCTACATCAGTCATATGCATGGAACCACCAAGTCCTTTACAAATACCATCCGAGGAGCCGAACATCTCACTGAACATACGCCTTTCACTGGTACCCCTTGCTATGGTGTGCCCATGGCAGCGATGCGTGGGCACAATCCAGTCGCCTGGTTGTAAAGCCAAAGCCAAACCCGCCTGACAAGCCTCCTGTCCAATGGACAGGTGGGTTGTTCCATGCATCTCTTTTTGCTTGAATAACTCGTCAATTTGTTCTTCGAAATGGCGTGAACGTACCATAATCGAGAGCGCTTGTTGCGCCTGTTGTACAGAAAGGTCCATGAGTGCTCCCCGGCAGGATATGCAGTCCTGCCTTTACAAGCCGGCCTAAGCCTTGCCTTTGTATAGTCTCCCCATCCTATTGGTTGGAGAGGATGCTGTCAATAAATCCAATATATACGGTATGAAGGTCGCCGCTTTGGTAGAACTCCTTGATCTCGTCAAGCAGGAATTGGTCACTCTGCATATCCATGGTAGCAACTTTCGTACAAGAGAAAACCAACGAAGCTTCCTTGAAGGTTACACGCTCTCCTCCCTTTAGAGAGGAAATAAAGGTTGGTTGCAGTCCAGTCATGCTGATCTTGTCATATTCACGACCACTGTGTGCACCACACCAAAGCAATTTTTCCTTCATCTCGGAAGGGAAGAATGAAACGGTAAACCCGTCACTCTCCTCCAGGAATTGATGGGTGTAGCGGCTCTTGCGTACATAGAGAACTACAACATTTCTTCCCCAAAGAACACCCATCGTACCCCAGGATGCTGTCATGGTGTTGAAATGTTCAGGAGTTCCCGCTGTAACCAGGAATCCATCAGTTCCGATCGCTGTAAAGGGGTTCATTTGTAAAACTTCTACAGGAACATCAACATACATGGTGGCCTCCTAATCTACGCTTTTAGTGTAGCTGTACAGCAATAGTGTCGTCAAGTAGCAAGAATTCTTCACATATTTGTTCATCGGTGCAACTCTTTTCCAACATTGACACTCCACTCTTTTTCGTATATGCCTACTAGCATGCAGTACATGTTTCAACAGCTCGTCTGTTGCATTGAGGAGGCCCAATGAAAGATTCCCTCGCTATCCCTGCTTTGACAGAGGATCTCGCTCGTGTTCTCATCGATGCCGATACCATCAATAGAAGGGTCGATGAACTGGCCCGCCAGATCAGCAGTGACTATGCCGATACTGTAGATGACCTGATCCTTGTAGGGGTTCTCAAGGGATCCTTCATTTTTATTGCAGATTTAGCAAGAAAACTGAATGTAAGGCATGTTGTGGACTTCATTGCCCTCTCGTCCTATCAGGGGGACCACAGCGGGAATGTCCGCCTCCTGATGGATACCAGAGAGAATATGGAAGACAAGCATGTCCTGATCATCGAAGACATACTTGACAGTGGAAATACACTGGACTATCTCATTCGAAACTTCAAAACAAGAAATCCCAAGTCTGTGAAGACCGCAGTCCTTTTGGATAAACCTGACAGGCACATTCTGCCTGTTGAAATCGACTACATCGGTTTCACCATCCCCGATGTCTGGGTTGTTGGATACGGCCTGGATTACAATGAAAAATACCGGACCCTCCCCTACATCGCAGAGATGTACCCACAAGCCTAACCAAGGAGAGAGAAATGGACGACAACAAGTTCTACGTCAGTTACAATTCGGTGCATAAACTGGTAAAGAAACTCAGCAAAGAGTTGATTGAATCAGGGTATGACCCCGATGTAATCGTTGCAATCGGAAGCGGAGGCTACATCCCTGCAAGAATTATCAAGACCTTCATAAATCGTCCGATTTATGCAGTGGGAATTTCCTATTACGGTATCGACAAGAAACACAAGGACCACCCTACAAAAATCCAATGGATCGATGAAGTACAGTCCCAGTTGGTTGGCAAGAAGGTTCTCCTCATCGATGAGGTAGATGATACACGTGCCACCTTGGCATACTGTATTGGTGAGTTGCTTAAGTACAAGCCTGAAGAAATCGCTGTCTTGGTTCTACATAATAAGAACAAGGAAAAGGATGTTGAGTTCCCTGTGGAGATCAAGCGCTACTTCGCCGGCCTCAACCTGGATGATGTCTGGATCAAGTATCCCTGGGATGCTGATGACATCGATAGCCATACAGAAAAAGAGAATCTGATGCTTGATCATCTGAAAAAAGAAGGCAAGGAGTTATACCAATGAGCAACGTTACTTCAATTGTAGGAGCCCAGTGGGGCGATGAAGGAAAAGGCCGCATCGTAGACTATTTGGCAGTGAACTCCGATTTGGTTATCCGTTTCCAAGGCGGAGACAATGCAGGACACACAGTCATCAATGACAAGGGCAAGTTCGCCCTCCATATCATCCCGTCCGGTATCTTCAATCCTGAGACCATGAACATCGTGGGAGCAGGGACTGTCGTCAATTTCGAGACCATGAGTGAAGAGCTACAGACCATTACCACCAAGGGTGTAACGGTGGACAATCTGTTCATCGACGTACGTGCCCACCTGATCATGCCATACCACCGGGCACTTGATGGTGCTCAAGAGCAATCCAAGAGTGACAAGATGCAGATTGGTACAACCAAGCGTGGTATCGGACCTTGCTACAGTGACAAAGCTACCCGTAGCGGTATAAGGGCAGCAGATCTCCTCGATGAGGACCGACTTAGGAACCGCATTGAGATGGCCCTCCCGCAGAAGAATCGTGAACTTGCCTACTTTGGCCTGAAAGAGTACACCGTTGATGAGATCATGGAACTCTGCCGCAAGTGGAAAGAAACCTACGGAGATAAGATCATCGACACCCTTCCTGTAGTACGTCAGGCGTACGAAGAGGGCCGTAAGATTCTTCTTGAAGGTCAGCTGGGTGTCATGAGAGACCTTGATTGGGGCATCTACCCCTACACCACAAGCAGCAGTCCTACCTCTGGAGGGGCAGCCAATGGCAGCGGCCTCGGTCCTAGAAGGATTGATGAGGTAATTGGAGTGACCAAGGTCTACTCAACCAGTGTTGGTGGCGGTCCATTCATGACTGAACTGTTTGATGAGAATGCAGAGAAACTACGCGCCGTTGGTGGTGAATATGGTGCAACAACAGGTCGACCCCGCCGTTGCGGATGGTTTGATGCAGTTGCTACCGAATTCTCTTGCTGGATCAATGGATTTACCTCCATCGCCCTTACCAAACTTGATGTTCTTGATGGATTTGAGAAGATCAAGGTATGTACGGGCTACAGGGTAAACGGAGAGGTTATCAACTACCTGCCTGAGACGGCCCAGCAGGAGATTGCCGAGCCGATTTACGAAGAGTACGATGGCTGGATGAGTGACACGAGTGGTGCCCGCAAGTGGGAGGATCTGCCGAAGAATGCACAGATCTACTGTAAGCGACTAGGAGAGTTGGTGGGTGCACCGATCAAGTTCATCTCGGTTGGACCTGAGCGTGATCAGATCATCATCATGTAACTACTGGTTTTCTTGTATCAAAGGCTCTTCTTCGGAAGGGCCTTTTCTTTGGGTTAAGAAAAAAATGATAAAACTTTTTCGTTAGTTATTGACATATGCCAATAACCTTATTATAGTAAAGACAGTTACTGACATATGTCGATAACAATTATTATACTAAGGAGGCACACTATGCCAAGAAGAAATGGAACAGGCCCTACCGGCAACGGACCAATGACTGGAAGAGGCATGGGATACTGCCGTGGCGGAATTGGCTATGGCATGGGACGTGGTGCAGGTTTCGGCCGAGGACTCGGCTGGGGAATGTACGCTACTCCCGTCGCTCCCATCTCCCTTGCTGAACGCAAGCGCATGCTTGAGGAAGAACTCAAACAACTTGAAGCTCAGATGAAAGAGAGTAACGAATAGGAGGAGCTATGCCCCGTCCACGTAAATGGAGAAACGTCTGCGCACTTCCCCAAATCACCAAGTTCGGGCCCCTCGGGGCCCCCTTGGATGAAACCCCATCCATTATCATGACCGTTGATGAGTATGAAACCATACGCCTCATCGATCAGGAAGGATTGACCCAAGAGATGTGCGCTGGACAGATGAATGTTGCCAGGACTACGGTCCAAGGCATCTATGAAAGTGCCAGAAAGAAACTGGCAGAATCACTGGTGGAGGGCAAGCTGCTCTTCATTGAGGGTGGTGAATACCACCTGAATGACCATGGTGGTCCCCATCACTACGGCTGCGGTCGTGGATGCAGAATGGGCCGGGGTCGCCACCAACACAGACAAGGAGATATACCGCAATGATTGTAGCAGTACCCGCAGAAGAAAAGAGCTTGGACAGCGCCATTTGTGTATCGTTTGGACGAGCACCCATCTATTGTCTCTATGATACAGAAAAAGAGACCAGCACCTTTTTGGACAACAAAGCAGCTGAAGCTTCAGGGGGAGCAGGAATCCAGGCCGCACAATTCCTCGCTGACCAGAAGATCGACAGCCTGATCACCTTCCGCTTGGGAGAGAATGCCTCGAAAGTACTGAGTGCTGCAAATATCAGCATCCTCAAGGCACTCAACTTGAGTATAGCTGACAATATTGCCAACCTTCTGGAAGGCAAGCTTACCTCCCTGAACGAGGTACATCCTGGATTTCATCATGCACACTAAGGCTACCATTGCAGTTCTCAGTGGCAAGGGAGGAACAGGGAAGACCCTGGTCTCCGTTAACCTTGCCGCTGTGGCAGCAAATGCAACCTATATCGATTGCGACACGGAAGAGCCGAACGGACATATCTTTATCAAGCCAACCATTGTGGGAGAACATGTAATCACGGAACCAAAACCTGTAGTGAATCAGGATCTTTGCGATGGGTGTCGGAAATGTGTGGAAGCCTGTGCATTCAATGCCTTGGCACTCATTGGAAAGAACCTATTGGTCTTCGATGAGATCTGTCACTCCTGTGGGCTGTGTACCTACATCTGCCCAAAGGGTGCCCTTAGTGAAAAAGAGCACCCACTGGGCGTGGTAAAAAGAGGACAAAAGAATGGAATCACCTTCCTCGCAGGGGAGATGAATGTTGGGGAGAGCTCTGCAGTTCCCATCATCAAGGCACTCATGAGAGAGAAGAAAACTGATTTGGTTATCATCGACAGCCCCCCTGGTAGCGGGTGCCTGGTGACTGAGACCGTCGGCAACGCTGACTTCTGTCTCCTGGTTGCTGAACCTACGATTTTTGGAGCACACAACCTGGCGATGGTACATGAGTTGGTCACCCTTATGGGAAAACCCTCTGCAGTACTCCTGAACAAGACACAGGAGGGAAAGAACCCCAGTGAGGTCTACGCAAGACAGCATGGGCTCAAGATTATTGGATCACTCCCCTATGATGAGCATTTGGCCCTTCTCTCCAGTGACGGGTATCTAGCTGCCGAGGAAGATGAACACTATCACACCTATTTCAAGGAACTACTGTCAAAGGTAGTACAGGAGGCCAGTCATGCATCAGATTCTGATCCTCAGCGGTAAGGGAGGAACAGGCAAGACCACGGTGGCCAGTGCCTTTATCAACCTCAGCGAAGCAAAAGCCTATGCCGATTGCGACGTCGATGCACCCAATCTCCATCTGGTCATGGGCACTTATGAGCAAGAGCAGAAGAAAGACTACATGGGATTGCCCAAGGCTGTGATCGACCCAGATGCGTGTATCAGTTGCAACAAGTGCTTCGAGGTATGTCGATTCGACGCCATTAAGCCGGGAAATCCGTATGAAGTGCTTCCCCTCGCTTGTGAAGGTTGCAACTACTGCATCCATGTCTGCCCTGTGGACGCAATACACAGGGAAGAGGCAAAAGTCGGGGACCTGAAGTTGCTGAAGCGAAAGGATGAGGTATTCTCAACAGCAACGCTGCTGATGGGCAGTGGTACTACAGGGAAACTGGTCAGTGAAGTCAAGAATCAGCTGAAGGAAGTAAGCAGCGAGCACGAAGTTGCCATCCTCGATGGAAGCCCTGGTATAGGATGTCCGGTGATAGCCTCTTTGAGCGGGGTAAGCTTGGCACTTATGGTTGCCGAACCCTCGGTCAGTGGGCTCGCCGACCTGAAACGTGTGCTGGCTAGTGCCAGACAATTACAGGTACCAGTAGCTGTTATTGTAAATAAATATGACTCCAATGAACGAAAAAGTGCTGAAATAGAAGTATACTGCTACAAAGAGGGAGTACCGTTCCTTGGGAAAATTCCCTACGACAAGATGGCACTGGAAGCAATCAATACCAATAGGACGTTGGTCGAAATGAACAGCAAGGGAGCTGAGGCAATCAAGACCATCTATGAGAAGACCTTACGATTGATGAAGGAGCGTATACACACATGAAGATAACCACACTGGTGGAGAATACCACCAACAATGAAACATTGGGAGCAGAACATGGATTGAGTCTCTACATCGAAGCAAGTCAGAAAACCATGCTCTTCGATATGGGAGCAAGTCCCTTGTTTGCTGAGAATGCAGAAAAACTCAATGTTGATCTGAAGAAGGTTGACCTTGCCATCCTCAGTCATGGCCATTATGACCATGGAGGTGGTATCAAAACCTTTTTCAGTATAAACAGTACCGCCCCTCTCTATGCCAGAAAGGAAGCCTTTGGGCCGCTCTTCTCCGAGCGAAGTGAGGGAGACTACCACTATATTGGAGTCGACCAGGATTTACTGAGGAACAATCGCCTTATCTTTACCTCTGCACTCACCCCGGTAACTGAAGGAGTATCCTTGTTCAGCAGGGTGGAAGGCACTCGCTTCATTCCCACAGGGAACAGGAGCCTGTTCAAGAAGGAGGGAGAGGCATATATTGTCGACCCATTCACCCACGAGCAGTACCTGGTGATCAAGGAGGGTAATGAACATGTCTTGGTAAGCGGTTGTTCGCACCGTGGGATCGTAAATATTTTGGAAGCCTTCCACGATGAGTTCGGGTCCTATCCCACTCGCGTAATCGGGGGATTCCACCTCTACAACCACCGCACGGGCAAGCCTGAGGATCCAGAAGTCCTGGACCAGATTGCAGCCATCCTCTTGGCAACCAAAGCAATATTCTACACCTGTCATTGCACAGGAGAAGAAAACTATACCTATCTCAAGGGGAAGATGGGGGAAGCGATTCATTACCTTGCAGGAGGAGATATCCTCGACTTCAAGGCCCATAAGGAGTAACAATATGGCACAACCTAATACAGATATGAGAGCGCATTCCAAGACAGGAAGCACCATCGGTAACATCATCGCAGTTGTCAGCGGAAAGGGAGGGGTTGGAAAATCCTCGGTTACCAGCCTACTCGCTTCTGAAATGCAAAGGCGTGGTCACAAGGTGGGAGTACTTGATGCAGACATCACCGGATCTTCCATCCCAAAGATGTTCGGTATCCATAGCAAGGCAACCGGGGAGGAAGGAAGAATTGAACCAGCGGTAAGCAAGAATGGTATCAAGATTATCTCAACAAACATGTTGTTGGATAATGAGAGTGATGCGGTCATATGGCGTGGCCCCCTGATTGCAAACACAGTCAAGCTCTTCTACACCGATGTGGACTGGAAAGAGTTGGACTATCTCTTTGTTGACATGCCCCCTGGGACAGGAGACGTCCCCTTGACGGTGTTCCAATCCCTTCCTGTTGAAGGAATCGTCATGGTTACTTCTCCACAAGAGTTGGTATCCATGGTAGTGGAAAAAGCAGTGAACATGGCCCAGAAAATGAATGTACCGATTGTAGGATTGGTGGAGAACCTCTCCTATTTCCTCTGCCCTGACAACCAGAAGCAATACAAGGTCTTCGGAGAAAGCCATATCGATGGCGTTGCGGAGCACTATGCACTTGAAGTACTTGCAAAACTGCCCATCGACCCACTGTTGAGTGAAGCGTGTGATAATGGAACGATAGAAGCATACCAGGGAGCCGATCTTAGCGGACTCTGTAATATATTGGAAGCAAGGGAGAAATAAGGAATGTTGAAAGTAGCAGTAGCAAGTGAGAAAAAGAATGTATGTGGTCATTTTGGGCACTGTGAGACCTTTGAGATCTACGAAACGGAGAACGAGAAGATCCTCAAGCATGAGAGCATGCCAAACCCAGGGCATCGTCCTGGATTTCTACCCAACTACCTCCATGAACTGGGTGTGAACACCATTATCAGTGGTGGAATGGGTGGAGGTGCCGTGGATATCTTCAATGGACACAACATTGAGGTCATCGTTGGGGCAAAAGGGTCTGCAGAAGAAGCTGTCAAGCAGTACCTGGAAGGAAATCTTGCCTCCACAGGGAGTGTTTGCCACGAACATGCCCATCATGATGAGTGCGGTGAATAACCGGAAAGGCTTCAGGATCATACGTACTACCCTGTCTCGCGGAGGCAGGGTACTTTTTTTCATGTTTCTTGCAATTACTTGCTAATTTCTTCATACTTCTGCTTCTACCAAACAATCCCAGGAGTTTTTGCATGAAGCAAATCGAGAATACCGCAGAGGGTATTCAACAACGTTCGTATATTTCGCGCCTTCCTTTCTATTATGGGTGGGTAATTCTCATTGCTGGCGCAATAGGAGTTTTGGCAAGTATCCCTGGACAGACCATGGGTGTGTCTGTATTCACCGACCATCTTATCACATCTCTGAATATATCCAGGGTCGGTATCTCATCTGCATATATGGTTGGGACACTGGGAAGCAGCCTTATTATCAGCTATGCAGGAGTCCTCTTCGACCGCTATGGAGCCAGACCTGTTGCTGCAGTTGCAGCGTTCTTTTTAAGTCTGTTTCTTTTGTTGCTTGTTTTCTCCAGCAATATTGCATCCCTACTCGCTTCTATCGGAATTCCTTCTTCGATTGCTGCCTTTGCTGTAATCGGATTCGGATTTTTTGGGATAAGGTTTTTTGGACAGGGCGTATTGACATTGGTCAGTCGTGGAATGGTAGCAAAATGGTTCAGTACCCATCGAGGGCTTGCAACCGGTTTGATGGGAATCACCACCTCTTTCACGTTTTCCTATGCACCACAACCACTGCAACATTTGATTAATCAATATGGATGGAAATCATCGCTGGGAATACTTTCAGCACTACTCATGTTCCTATTCCTCCCCTTTATCCTCACATTCTTTAGGAGCGATCCTGAATCATGTGGTCTGGAAATGGAGAGGGGCTTGCCAAAGCCAAAGAAGAATCGTTCAGCGCGTAGTGAGGATGCCCATGTGGAACTAGATCTCAAGGATGCAAGAAGGCATGCCGCATATTGGGTTATCCTCCTCTCTTTGGGATACTGGTCCCTGTTTAATACTGCATTCACTTTCCACATCGTATCCATCTATGGGGAATTTGGCATTGATGCAAGTCAAGCAGTTAAGATATTCCTACCAATCTCAGTCATTTCAGTAATCTCCCGATTCCTCGGAAGTTATCTCAGTGACCGGATAGCGATCAAATATATCTACATTGTCTACGGACTTTCCCTGATCATAGCTTCAATTGCCATGATGATGCTCCACACCGTCGCCGGAACTGTGCTTGTTATTATCGGCTATGGAATCGGGACAGGGTTATTTGGCATGCTCAATATTGTTACCTGGCCAAAGATCTATGGAAGAAAACACCTTGGAGCAGTGAGTGGCTTTGCTATGTCGATTATCGTGGCAGGAAGTGCAATCGGTCCTTGGGCATTCAGCATGGTGCACCGTTTCACCCACTCCTACCAGGGAACTGGGGTAATCGGTCTTGCCGTCTCTTCATTCATCATGCTTGCAATTCTCTTCATCCCCTTCTCAACTGAGAAGAATAAGAAAAGGAACAATCAATGAAACAAGAAGATGTTGAGCGAATGAAAGAGCTTATTACTACCTTGCTTGCCCAGTTGAATCACCATGCAGAATTTCTTGATCAAGAGACCCAGGCCATCGCTCCATCGTGTAGCCTTGGCAGGGTAACCAGAATGGAAGCCATCGGTGAACAAGCGATCAGTGCACATGCCCAGTCCCTGAACCAGAAGAGGATTATTGGGCTTGAAAATGCTCTGCAAAGGATAGAAAAGGGAACTTACGGTACCTGTATTCGATGCCAAGCAGAAATCCCTCTCGGGAGACTGGAATTGGTACCTGAAGCACTGCTCTGTGTACAGTGTGCCGAGAAGAAACGCCGTTAGATCAGGGAAATACGCAGGTTTTCTCTTTGTTCTCTTTCCACCCTATAGGAACAAAGCTGTAGGTTGTTCTCCATTGCAATATTAGCACATGCCTCGTATCCTTCCTTGATCAGGGATGGCTTATGGGCATCGCTATGGGTCACCACCTGGAGCGGATACTCACTTGCAATCTCCCAGAACGGGGAAAGTGGATAGGGGTGGCGCCAACCCTCATCAAGCTGAACCTTGCGCTTTCTCATCCCGTTTGCGTTGATCTCCAAGGCTACATTGTTGGCTACAGCACACTCAATAATTGCCCTGCTGCACGCCTCCGCCTCAGTATCCCACTGATGGTAGTAGTACCCAAACAAGTCAGGATGAGCACCAAAGAGGAACAAGCCTGAAGAGAGCATGTCGCAGTACATATCGGTATAGGTAGCAAGATCCTTCTTGGACAGCTGATGCCAAAACACTGAGTGTTCACTGTTCAGGTCTGTAGAGAGGTCATGGATGGCGCCGATGAGGTAGTCTACTCTCTCAGCCACCTCCCTATAGTACCCTTGATACTCCAGAAGATAGTCACACTCATAACCAGTGATCACAGCAAGCCCTTCGGGAGCAGTCTCTTTCGCCACCTGGCAGTCATCTTCATATGCTTCAATCTGAGAGTAGTCCATTCGGCTACGATACCACCTGTCATCAGGTACCGGGCAGTGCTCACTCATGCCGAGCAGGGCGAGTCCATGCTCATTTGCAGCTTGGACATATTCTGCAATGGTGCCACTGCCGTGGCCACAATAAAAACTATGGGTGTGGAGGTTAACCACCTCTTGGGGATATTCTTTATTTTGCATCACTCTTTGTCTGTAAGTATCAGAAATATATGAGGTTTGTGCAACACCCTCCAGATGCAGGATGGACTATGCTAGAGCAGGCCCATGTACCTTACCTCTTTTTAAAAATAATACAATTTTCTGAGTTGTTTTCTTGTATTCTGGAAAACAATCAATGAGAATACATAGATATGTTGTTACTGATAAAGATGGTAGGGATAGTTGTAATACTGGTTTTGGCTGTTGTATTGGTAGTGTTTGCAGGATCTTTCATCAATCATAGACTTCAATTAAAAAAAGAAACAGAAGCATTTCCTCCTCCTGGGATATTGATTCCTGTTGACGGTGTCACCCTTCATCTGTATGTCCAAGGAAATTCAGATACCACCTTGGTATTTTTAGCCGGCCATGGAACCAGTTGCCCTACATTGGATTTTAAACCTTTATGGTCCCAATTGGTTGATGCTTTTACGATTGTTGTAGTGGAGCGAACAGGCTATGGATGGAGCCCGACTTCAAAATCTCCCCGTGATATTGATACCGTACTCGAGCAGAGTCGAACTGCCTTGCAGCTAGCCGGCCACACTGCACCGTATGTATTGATCCCTCATTCCATGAGCGGACTTGAAGCGATTCATTGGGCACAGAAATACCCTGATGAAGTACAAGCAATAATCGGTTTGGACCCCAGCACACCAAAGGCATTACGTACACTCCCTGAAGCACAGAAGTCACAACTGACTGCTCTTCAGGTCCTCTCTCTCATCGGGATCACTCGCTTCATACCTAAGTCTGACATACAGAGTTACCTACCACTCCTTGCTTCCAAGTCCCTCTCCGATGCTGAGAAGGCGAACTATCGGGCAATGTTCTACCGAAGTACTGTTACCTCTGACATGATCCGTGAAGCAGAAGTAGTCGGGGAAAATTCAAAGATTGTAGACCAATTCGGAGTACCGGTTGAAACACCTATGCATTTCTTCCTTTCAGAAGAGCAGGACCATATAGCCCCAGGTTGGATAGAGGTGGCAACTACCTATCTGTCCTCCGTGTCAAAAAGTTCGTATACGATTCTTGCTGTTGATCACTATGTCCACCATGAGGAGGCTGATCTCATCGCTTCCGAGATTCTGGATTTTCTCAAACAACTGTAGATATCAGACTTCAAGAAAAGCAGTTTTAATTTCATTCAATATAAATATTTCAAAAAAATTTCAATCTTTGCCGATTTTTTGCATGCCAAGTGATTGACTCAACCAGAGAAATACCTAATTATTGGGCTGAATTTTAAAGGAGGCTGCCATGCAAGCAAGCATCAATTCTTATCAGTCTCTTAGCCTCTCCACTCCAGCCTAGAATCTCCTATTGGCCTACCATGTAGGCATAGTTTGCCACCGATCCAGGGAATGGCGTATGCTGACCTGGACGGGTAGTTATCTTTTCTTTCAGGAGGTTTCGCCATGAGCAGACCTACCACCAAGCATGTTATCATCATTTTGCTGACCATCTTCAGCATGATCGCCCTTCTCGGTTGCCAGAAGTCCGAAACGAATGATTCAAAGAGCAGCAGCAAAAAGCTCTATGTCTACAACTGGTCCTACTATACTCCCGATTCAGTCATCGCCTCGTTTGAAGAGGAATTCGGTGTAGATGTAATACTCGATTACTTTGCATCCAATGAAGAGATGTTCACCAAGCTTATGGCTTCCTCAGGGGCTGGCTATGATGTCATATTCCCTAGTGGGGATTATGTCTCCATCATGAAGAATCTCAATATGCTGGAAAAAATTGACACCACCAAGATGGACAACCTGCAATACATTTCTCCGCTCGCCTTGGAAAAGGCTACCTATGACCCACAAATGGAGTACTCGGTACCCTACTACCTTGGTGCCAGTGGTATTGCCGTCAACAAGGAGATGGTCAGCGATTATGAGAAGAGCTGGAACATTTTTGCTGATGAGCGCTACAAGGACCGCATGGTGATGATGGATGACATGCGTGAGGTCATCGGTGATGCACTTGCCTACCTGGGCTATTCAGTCAACACCACAAACCCAGCCGAGCTCGAGGAAGCACGGATACTGATCAACACCGAGTGGAAACCCAATTTGGTCAAATTCGATGCAGAAGGGTTTGCGAAGGGATTCGCCAGCGGTGAGTACTGGATCGCACATGGCTACGCAGAGGCTATCTTTGAGGAGCTTCAGGAATCCCAGTGGGACAATGTGGACTTCTTCCTCCCTTCCGACGGAGGACCGATGTATATTGACTCGATGTGTATCCCTAAAGGAGCCAGGAACTACGACCTTGCCCTTGAATTCATCAACTATATCCACAAGCCGGAGAACTATGCACAGTTCCTCGACCGTTTCCACTTCCCTTCTTCTGTAAACATGGAAGCCGAGCAGTACCGCACAACCACCCCGTTCTATACCGTTGATATGCTCACCTCCTATGAGTTGAAGGATGACCTGGGAGCAAGCTTGGAAATGTACAACAAGGCGTGGGAGAGCATCCGTTATGTTGATTGACCTACTCTCTCCTTAGAGGGTACAGTCATGGGTAAGCGGAGGTCTCTATGCAAAGCTTTACCCATGACACCTATATTTCACCTTTTTCTTGGCGCTATGCAAGCGAGGAAATGCGAACCGTATTCAGTGAGGAGCATAAGAGAAAACTCCTGAGAAAGGTATGGGTTGCCCTTGCAAGCGCCCAGGCAGAAGCTGGTCTGGTAAAAACGGAACAGCTCTCTGAGTTGATCGCACATCAGGAAGACATCGATATCGAGAGAGCCAGCGAGATTGAGGCTGAGATTCACCATGACCTTATGGCAGAGATCAAGACCTTCGCAGAACAATGCCCCAATGCTGGCTCTATCATTCACCTTGGGGCAACCAGCATGGATATCCTGGACAACATGGATGCGATGCGCCTGAAGCAAGCCCTCACCCTGATCATCGAAAAAACCAAGACGTTGCTCTCCCTTTTCGTAGAGAAGATGGAGAGTTATGCAGATACCCCTTGCATGGCCTTTACCCATATCCAACCCGCAGAACCCACCACGGTAGGCTATCGTCTTGCCCAGACTGCCCAGGACCTCAAAGAGGACCTTGAAGGTCTCTTGGCCGTACAGGCATCGGTTCGTGGCAAGGGAATGAAGGGAGCTGTAGGTACCAGTGCAAGTTATACGGAGTTGCTCAAAGACCGTTCGGTGTCTGCCATGGAGCTGGAACAACGGGTCATGGAAAACCTTGGACTGGAAGCGTTCACCGCTGCCACCCAGGTCTATCCCCGCAAGCAGGATTATCGAGTAGGGACAGCACTCAGTTCACTTGCCTGCACCCTCTATAAGTTTTTTATTGACTTCCGTCTGCTCCAGAGTCCACCCATTGGGGAGTGGAGTGAACCCTTCGGGGCAAAGCAGGTAGGCTCTTCAGCCATGCCGTTCAAGCGTAATCCGATCAACAGTGAGAAAATCGACAGCCTCTGCAGGTATATCTCCGCACAGAGCGAAGTGCTCTGGCAGAATGCTGCATCCACCCTTCTTGAGCGCACACTCGATGACAGTGCAAACCGTCGCCTGGTGCTTCCCGATATGTTCCTTGCCCTGGATGAAGTGCTCCTCACGGCCAATAAGGTGGTCCGGGGAATGCAGATCCACCAAAGTGGTATCGCTCGCAATCTTGAGGCGTACGGTATCTTTGCTGCAAGTGAACGCCTTTTGATGGAATTGGGAAGAAAAGGTGCCAACCGTCAGGAGATGCATGAACTTATCAGGGAGTACAGCCTGAAAGCTTGGGCAGAGGTACAAGAGGGTAAGCCAAATACCTTGAAGGATATGCTCACCCAGGATGAGACAGTCCTCTCATTTCTATCCAAGGAAGCAGCTCTTGAGACACTTGATGCTACCCAATATATCGGGGACAGTGCCCTTCGTACCCGCCTGGTAGCCCAGGAGATTGCCCCCCTGATCAACCGATAACGATCAGGCCGGTAAAAATCAGGTAATAGATTGCCATACGTGGGAAGCGGATAAGGCTGGCAAGCAAGAAGTGATGAACCTTCAGTTCCAGTATCCCTGCCACGGTACAGATGGTAGAGAAAGGAAGCGGGGTCAAGCCACTGATGACAATGGCCCAGATTCCATACTTGGTGATGATCTGCTCGGTATGGGTTCCTGACTGTCTAAGTACCCATTTCCTGAAGATAGGAATAAGGCCGACAAGTCTCCCAAAGAGGTAGGCAAAGAACGCTCCTGCTACCGAGCTCGCACCCATTACCAGGATAGCCAGTGCTGGATGCCACTCCATCACAAATGGCCACATCAAATCCACAGAGAGAGGTAGTACAAAGAGGTCTACGATGAATACGTAGATTGCAACGCCGTGTACCCCGAAGTTCTCAATGAACTGCTGTACCACCACGTTCTGGTCCCAGCCTGAAAGCCTGTAGTACCTGAGGCCGATGAAATACATCCCAAAGATGAAAAGCATCAGGAGAAAGGTACGTAGGAGCAGCTTTCGTACATCCAGCGACCCATCCTCCTTGAGATAGGTTTCTTTCTTGAACAGTGATCTCA
>JAQQAR010000022.1 GCA_028532765.1 Sphaerochaetaceae bacterium
ATAGCCTGGATGGCATAGGGATCGGTAAATGCAGTCGCTGCGGTAGAGACTACAGCCTCTGCTGCATGGCACATGACATCCATACCGGTATTGGCTGTGATGTGCTTCGGCATTGTCATGGGCAATGATGGGTCGAGAATGGCAATATCTGGGACCATGTCGGCAGCAACGATGGGATACTTGATGTGCTTCTTTGTATCGGTGATAACCGAGAACGCAGTGATCTCACTTGCTGTTCCACTGGTTGAGGGGATTGCAATGAATTTTGCCTTGTTGCGGAGGGAGGGCATACTTCCCGGCTGGATGATATCTTCGAAGGCAAGCTCTGGGTGTTCATAGAAGCACCACATGACCTTGGCTGCATCAAGCGCTGATCCGCCTCCGATTGCGACGATCCAATCAGGGGAGAATTCAAGCATTGCCTTGGCGCCTCTTTGAACTGTTTCCACGGATGGGTTGGGTTCAACACCGTCGATCAGGATAGAATCGATGCCTGCTTTTTTCAGGAGGGCTTCAGCCTGATCCAGGAAGCCGAAACGCTTCATTGAACTGCCGCCGGTCACGATTGCTGCTTTCTTGCCCTGAAGCTGGGCAAGTTTATCGAGGGAACCTTCTCCATAGTAGATGGTTCTGGGAATGGAAAAACTCATAACGCTCATAATTGATGACTCCTTAGGTGAATCTGTTTGTCCATAAGGTATCGATATTATTTTATCGTGTTAAGGGGTTTCTCAAAAATATCGAAAGAATTTCAAAAAAATCAATTTTATAACGTTAATAGTACAAATTAAAATTACAAAAGGAAAATTAAAATGCATATATAAGAGAAATATATGCAATTAATATTACATATAAGAATATAAATATACTTTTTCGAGTAACAAGTAAAGTAATTATACATCTGTCAAACATTTTCGCTACGAGTGGTATGAATAGGTTCTCTATTCTCTCGGTATTTGGTATGCTTTCACCCTATGCTTAATTATACCATCGTTGATTCTGATTCTGCCTTAGCGGAGCTACGTGCCTCTTGGAGAGAACGTGGCATTGTATCGGTTGCCATGGATTTTGAAGGGGAGTTCAATCTCCATATCTATGGGGAGCATCTCTGTCTCATCCAACTTTTTGATGGAAAATCGTATTATTTGGTTGATCCTTTCAACCTCTCCAAGGAATCCTTGAAGGAGTTTTTGGAAGATACCTCACTTGAGAAAGTGATGTTCGACTGTGCCAGTGATTCCGCTCTGGTAAGAAAGCAGTATGGAATTATTATGGAAGGTGTGTATGATATCAGGGTTCCTGCCATGGCCTTGGGCTATATGGGAAATCTCAGTGGATTGGTAGAACGTTATCTTCCAGAAATCCCCAAACAGCCGATGTCAAACAAGAAAAAGAATCAGATGACCAATTGGCTTAAGCGACCCCTGAGACCTGAACAGATCCAATATGCATTGAGTGATGTAGAACATTTGTTTGCGTTGAAAGATCTATTGATTGCAGCAGTAGCCGAGAAGGGGTTGCAGACAAAGGTGGCTGAGCAAATGCAGGTGGTGGGTAAGAGTAAAGGCCCTGACAAACCAGGCTGGACCAAGTTCTCTTCCTGGAAGTATCTGTCAAAAGATGAGAAGGTTTTTCTTAAGCACTTCTTCCTCGCTCGCGATGGTCTTGCAAGAAAGTATAATGTCCCTGCAGTAAGAATTCTGGAAAAACCTCTGTTGCTCCAAATGGCAAAGAACGTACCAGCCTCTGATATCGACTTTCATATCTACTGTGGAAAATGTGCCCCCAGGAAGCTCAATGAATTGGTAGAGACACTGAAGAAAGCTAAACAGGAAGCGCTTATCGAGCTTGGCCGAGCCTAAGGCTGATATTTTCCCGTGCCTCAACCAAGGCTGAGAGCACTTCACAGGTTGGGGTAGGGATCCCATGGATCTTTCCCAGCTTGATTACTGTCCCACTGAACCACTTGTTTTCTGTTTTTCTTCCAGCCTCCATGTCTTGGCACATGGAGGTTTTGCCTGTAAAACCAAGTGAGGTCACGATACGATGGTTCTCTTCAATGAGTGAATCAGGGAGGAGGACTCCCTCAGCCTTTGCAACGTTCTGTACCTCCTTGCATACTTGCTGCGCAAGATTCCATACCGGCTCTTGATCCAGATCTCCATAGGTTGCAGAGAGCAGTCCGCTTATTGTGTTGTACGCAGTGTTGAGCATGAACTTGTTCCAGAGCTCACGCTCAATGTTCTCTGGCACTACATAAGAAACACCTGCACGGTCAAACAGGGCGGTGATCTCCTTGATTCGTTCTGTTTTTTCATTGCTCTTCTCGCCGAAGACAATTCTGCCTTCTTTGGTATAAGTGATATGATTACCAACATGTGTGGAATTCAGTCCTACTGCAAAACCATAGAGTACTTTCTCTTTTCCAAAAGCCTTTGAGAGTTCCCGTTCGCTTTCAATTCCATTGAGCAAGGAAAGAATGGTTGTATCTGGGCCAACGACAGGCTTCAGCATGGAAATAGCTTCTTCTAGGTGATGGTTCTTGGTGGCAATGATGATAAGATCGGCTACCGGTGCTTCTTCTCCTGTACAGTACCGAAAGGGAGCTCTCTGGTCATTGATGTATATGCCTTCCTGCATATACCGTTTCTTTCGGTTCTCATCGACGAGAAAGCAGAGATGTTCATCACCCAGCAGGTTATGTAATCGTAGGCCATAGAGGGCTCCAACTGCCCCACCACCAATCATTGCAATGTGTTTCATAATGTAATTAACTCCAATACCAAGGAGAACAGATTTTCCAGTTCTTTCTTGGGGATGTATTCACTCTTTGTATGAGGTTCTTCATAACCAGAGGTACAGACAAGGGTCTCTATACCTAGCTTGTTCAAGACATTTGCATCACTTCCCCCGAGCGTAGGAGCAAGACGCACAGAAAAGCCCAGCCTCCCACACGCCTCCTTGAAGTGCTTCAGTACTGTTGCATCTTCCCTATGGTGGTATGCTTCATACTGATGTTCATGGGTAATATCGACGCTTCCGCCATGATCCTTGGCTGCTCTTCTCATTGCATCGATCATGCTTGTCGATTGTGCTGCCAGTTTGTTTGGGTCAAGGCTTCTTGCCTCAAAGACCAGGGTTGCCTTGTCACATACAATGTTCTTGGCTCCTGGAGCAATGAATGACCCCACATTAGCAGTGGTCTCTTCATCTATGCGGAGCAAGTTCATTGAGTTGACAGCTTGGCTTGCCATCTGGATGGCACTGATACCAGTCTCAGGTTTGAATCCGGCGTGAGCTCCCTTTCCATGGAATACCGCTTCTATCTTGTCCTGTGATGGGGCAGCGCTGATCGCTCCTCCCACGGGGCCCGAGGCATCAAACGTGAATCCATGGGATACGGCAGCAAGCTTACTTACATCGATACTTTGTGCTCCTACCAGTCCTTGTTCTTCACTTCTGGTGAAGAGTACCACGATATTTGGATGCGCAATCTTTTGCTGTTTTATGGTATCGAGAGCGACCAGGATGGCCGCGATAGCTGCCTTGTCATCAGCGCCAAGAGCGGTGGTTCCGTCACTCCTTAGATTTTCCCCATCTTCGACAACCTTTGCTCCACGGGCTAGACTGACAGTATCCATATGGGCATTGAGCAGAATGGTCTTGCCTTTCCCGGGAAGGAAGCCATACAAATTCTCTCCCTCATCGTATTCTGTATGGAGTCCTGCCTGAAGCAGTGCTGTTTCCAAGAAGAGTGCGATCTGGTCTTCCTCATAGGAGACCGAGTCGAAAGAGACCAATTTTGAAAAGGTGTCAATAAGGATTTGCATGTGCTGACTATACCACAGGCAAAAAGGCTTTGACCACACCAACTTGTCGGATATAGTAAGAGTATGAGTTATACAGCAAACGAAACACGATATGATTCCATGCGGTATCGGTATGCAGGTAAGAGCGGACTCCGCCTTCCTGAGCTCTCCCTCGGTCTATGGCACAACTTTGGCGCAGAAGCTGATGGAGGGGTATGTAGGAGCATTCTTACTACTGCATTTGACAATGGTATTACCCATTTCGATTTGGCGAACAACTACGGCCCTCCCGCTGGCAGCGCAGAAGAGCGGTTTGGCTCCATTCTGAAACACGACCTCGCTCCCTACCGGGATGAGCTGATTATTTCCAGCAAGGCTGGCTACTATATGTGGCCAGGGCCATATGGTGAGTGGGGTAGCCGCAAGTACCTGATCAGCAGTTGTGACCAGTCCCTGAAGAGAATGGGGCTTGAGTATGTGGATATTTTCTACCACCACCGCCCTGACCCCAACACCCCTCTTGAGGAGACCATGGGAGCTCTTGCCCATTTGGTCCGTCAGGGAAAAGCCTTGTATGTGGGAATCAGCAATTACCGTGCAGAAGAAGCAGTCAAAGCTATCAAGCTGTTGAAAGAGATGGGTACTCCCTGTGTATTGAACCAGGTGCGGTACTCGATGCTGGACCGCTGGGTGGAAGAGAATGATTTGCTGGATGCCATGGGTAACCAGGCAGGAACCATCTGTTTCTCTCCCCTTGCCCAAGGGTTGTTGACTTCACGCTATCTTGATGGAAACGTTCCAGAAGGTTCACGTGCAAGTGAAAATCGATTCCTGAAGGCTGATTCCATTACCAAGGAGCGGGTTGCACTGCTTGGTGAACTCAATGAGGTAGCCAAGCGCCGTGGGCAGAGCCTCTCTGAGCTTGCCATCAGTTGGCTGCTCAAGAATGAGAAAGTAACCAGTGTACTCATTGGTGCCAGCAGTAAGGCACAGTTGCTCCAGAACTTAAAGGCATTGGACAAGCCGTCTACATTCTCCTCAGAAGAGCTCTCTGAGCTGGATGCTATTTTGCAACGGTGGGAGTAGAGGAAAAGTCATGTATGCACAGGAAGTAGATGCCTATATTGCAGAGCTTGAGAAAGAGCAGAGAATACCCTTGGACCAGATACGTACTCTGGTCCATGAGGTAGTTCCTGATGTCGTGGAGTCCATCAAGTGGAGGATGCCTACCTTTAGCTTGCCTGGTGGTGGGGATATCATCCATATGGCAGCTTTCAAGAAACATATTGGCCTCTATCCGCTTCCTGAAGCGATTGAAGAGTTCCAGGAAGCCTTGGCTCCCTATCATACAAGTAAAGGAGCAATTCAGTTCCCCTTTGGGTCTGCATTGCCCCTTGATGTGATTGAGAGGATCATCCAGTTCAGGCTTAACGTCTTATTAGAAAAAAAGAGCTAGTTTTATTCCTCGTCAAGAAAATGGTTTACGGCATCCTTGAGGAATTGGGCGTTGCCCTGGTAGTAGGCTCCAAACCGCTCATCGTCTGTGTACATCTGTACGATACCCCGATGGGCTTCCGCTGAGTAGTGGGGCCACGTGAATCGGAGCCATTCGGCATGGAGGGATGCCACTTCCCTGGCAAGTGGGTTGGTAGGGTCTCCTTCCTTGGCCGCTGCCTGAAGTTTTTCTAACACCTCAATCCCCAATGCTGTAAACGTTTTATAGGTTTCCTCGGTCATTCCCATCATCTGTGCATTTGCCTTCTCTACGGTTTCCTCTCCGTACTTTTGGCGAATTTCTTCACCAAATTGTGATTCATTCTCAGCAATCATCTGCTTCTTGAAACCTTCAAAGTGCTCTTTGTCACTCATGGTAATCTCTCCTTTGCTTTCCTGGATGGTATACGTAATGGTCGTGATGAGCTGGTCGAGTTTGTTACGTTTTTTCAGGAGTAGTTCTCTCTGTTTTTCCAAGGCGCTCTCGGCTTTAAAATTTGGATCATCAAGTAGAGATTTGATGGTTTTTAACGAGAATTCCAGCTCCCGATAGAAAAGAATCTGCTGTATCACCAGCAATTCCTTTTTACCATAGAGCCGATATCCATTCTGAGGGTGCCTGACAGGGATGAGGAGACCATACTCCTCCCAGTAACGGAGGGTACGTTCGCTTACTCCACTTAGCTCTGCCATTTCTTTGATCGTATACTTCATAGATAGATACATACACCCTGACGTTGCGTGAAGGTCAAGCGTCAATCTTCGTTTTTTTCTGCTTCATAGGTTTTTTTGTCAAACACGCAATAGGAATTCTTCCCTGATCGTTTTGCCTGGTACATTGCGAAGTCGGCATACTCGATGAGCTCAAACAGATTGGTAGTGTCTTTGTTATAGACAGCCATACCAAGGCTACAGCAGATAGGAAGGTCCCCTGCATCGGTATGGATAGGAACCTTTGTCACGTGGGATGTAAAGGTTTGATAAAAATGCTGTACGACTGCTTCATCACCTGCTTCCATCCCATGGAGGTAGAGACCGAATTCATCTCCTGCAATGCGCATAGCGATGGAGACTCCTGTACAGGAGAGGCTGGCAAGGCGAGCTGAGAATCCAACTAGGTACTGGTCTCCTATGGCATGTCCATAATTGTCATTGACTTGTTTGAAGTCATCGATGTCGATGAAGACAAAGAGCCCTTGAGCCTGTGGATTCTCTTGGATGACCCTTTGCATTTCAGAGTGGTACTGATAGCGGCTTACCAAACCGGTCAATGCATCCTTTACAAGACGATTATTCAGCTCCAGGTTCAGCTGTTCCAGTTTTCGGTTTGCCCGCTGCAGCTGGCGTTGCGTATTGACCAAATCATTGTTGAGTTTCTGGATCTCTTCAAAGTGGTTGTATACCTCTTCCGAGGCGTGCATCAGTTGTTCACCGTGCAACACAGCAAATTGCTTGATCATGGCAAAGATGACCTGGTTGTGTGCTTCTTGGATAGAAGAAGGAAGATTAGCAAGATAATCCAATGCCAATACATACACGAATTTCTTTGCACTGACAATGAAGAAACAGAGTTGCTCCTGTTCCTCATTAATAGGTATATGAGCACAAATAACTTCAGTCTCATGGTCTAATGCGTTGGAGTAGATCGTGTTGAAACGATCTTAATCATCTTGTTGAAACAGAGACTCCAAGGTGGTCTTGAAGG
>JAQQAR010000023.1 GCA_028532765.1 Sphaerochaetaceae bacterium
CCCTGGTTCTGCATTACAGATGTATATGGGTACCCAGGTAGAGGCTACTCCTGAACAAATGGAACAACTCAAACGGTTGTTTGGGGAGGATAAGCCCATCCCGGTACTCTATGTTGAATGGGTAGGGGATATCATGCGGGGTGACTTCGGGTATTCACTGAGGACCGGACGGCCGGTGCTCCCTGATATTCTCAGCAGGCTTCCGATCAGCTTGGAACTCACCCTTTACTCATTGGTGCTTGCCCTGATCATTGGCATACCGCTTGGAATACTCTCCTCGCTGAAGCAAGATACCTTTGGTGACTTTGTGAATAGGATCATAGGACTGATAGGGCTCTCATTGCCCCAGTTCTGGCTGGCCGCCCTCTTGGTTATTGCCTTCTCTTCCTCGCAGGGTTGGATACCCATGGGCAACTATGTCAGTCTGTTCGAACACCCACTACAGAATCTGAAAATGTTCTTTCTTCCGTCTCTTGCCATCGGGTTTGGGTTTGCAGCCGTGGTAATGCGCTACACACGAAACAGCATGCTGGAAGTGCTGCAGATGGATTATGTGAGAACGGCAAAGGCCAAGGGCCTTCCCAAGCGGAAAGTGATTATCATCCATGCACTGAAGAATGCCATCCTCCCTGTCATCACCGTGACAGGATTCAATGCAGGGTACCTGCTTGGTGGCTCGATTGTCATCGAGGAAGTCTTCGCACTTCCCGGGATGGGCAGGCTTGCCCTCTAAGCGATCAACCAGAGAGACAATCCTGTGATCCAGGCGATCATGTTGGTCATCGCATCCCTCTTTGTATTGGTCAATCTTGTTACGGATCTGGTCTATGCAATGGCAGATCCCCGAATTCGATTGGTTGATGAGGAGAAGTGATGCTATGAAAACACCAAGAATTGTACGAAACAAAATAGCACTCGCAGGGCTCATCGTCATTCTTCTCTATGTATTGATGAGCATCGTCTCGCTCTTCTGGCTACCCTTCGACCCGGTTGCGATGAACTCAGCGGAGGTCCTGCAAGGACCGTCCTTCGCGAGCGGTCATCTCTTTGGAACCGATGAGTTCGGACGGGATATTCTCTCACGTATCATGAAAGGAACCTCTGTTTCTTTCATCATCAGTGTGAGTGCGACAGCCCTGGGTGCTGTAATCGGCATCTTCATGGGCGTATGGGCAGGATACCTGGGAGGGAAAACCGATAACGCAATCATGCGTTTTGCCGATATCCTCTTCGCCTTCCCCTCCCTCTTGCTCGCCATCTTCATCATGGCAATTCTGGGGGAGAATACCTATAACGTGGTACTGGCAATCGGTATTGTCTACATCCCGCAGTTTGCAAGAATAAGCAGGGGCTCCATCATTGCCTTGAAGGGCAATGAGTTCATCCGTGCCGCAAAGTCCAACGGAGCCGGCAGGAACTACATCCTGAGACACCATCTCCTGCCCAATATAACCGCTCCCCTGATCGTCCAGATCTCCTTATCGCTCTCAACAGCCATTTTGCTTGAATCGGCATTGAGCTTCCTGGGGCTCGGCGTACAACCCCCAGACCCTTCCTGGGGAAATATGCTCAGCAGTGCCCGAAAGGTCATGATGTTTGCACCGTGGACAGCAATCTATCCTGGACTCGCCATTGTCCTGTTGGTGTTGGGATTCAACCTCTTGGGTGACGGCCTGAGAGACATTCTGGACCCCCGACTACGGAACGTCAGGTAGGAGGTGCTGGGTATGCATGAAACAACCATTTTACAAGTAGAGGGCCTGGTTACCGAGTTCAAGTCTGAACGTGGCATCGTCAACGCAGTGAATAAGGTTTCCTTTGACCTGGAGAAGGGTCAGACACTGGGAATCGTAGGAGAGTCGGGTTCCGGAAAATCGGTAACCAACCTCTCCATTCTCCGCCTGATCGAATACCCACCTGGGAGGATCACCGGAGGGAAGGTCCTCTTCCATGACCAGGACCTGCTCAGCGTGAGCGAGAGCGAAATGCTTTCCATCAGAGGGAAGCATATCTCCATGATCTTCCAGGACCCGCTTACCTCCCTGAACCCGGTGATCAAGGTATGGAAGCAGCTTGCAGAGGCCTTGATGCTTCACCAAGGCATGAAAAAGAAAGAGGCAAAGAAGCAAGCAATTGAGCTGCTCAGGATCATTGGCATTCCTGACCCTGAGATGCGCGCAGAGTGTTACCCCCATCAGTTCTCCGGGGGAATGCGCCAGCGTGTCATGATTGCGATGGCGCTTTCCTGCAACCCCGATATCCTCATCGCCGATGAACCGACCACTGCCCTAGATGTTACCATCCAGGCCCAGATCCTTGATCTCATTCGAGAGAAGAAGGAACAGTATCAGACCTCTGTTATTATGATTACGCATGATTTAGGGGTCATCGCAGAGATGTGCGACCAGGTATGTGTCATGTATGCCGGGCGTATCGTGGAGCGCGCTGGGGTGGAAGCGCTCTTCGGGAGTCCGAAGCACCCCTATACGAGAGGGTTGCTTGAATCAATCCCTCGTATGGGAAACGTGGGTGCCCAGCGGCTCCATTCGATCAAGGGGTCCCCTCCTGATCTGGCAAACCTTCCTCCTGGTTGTCCCTTCCGTGACCGTTGTGATAAGGCGATGGACATCTGTGCTTCCAAGCTTCCTCCAGAGGTTGTGCTTCAAGAGGCAGAGGGTGAGAGAACCGTCGCAT
>JAQQAR010000024.1 GCA_028532765.1 Sphaerochaetaceae bacterium
AATGTAATCCTGCTAAGTATACATAAACAGTTGATTTTCGACCACCCTGTCAGCAGGATTCTTGCAAAAACCTTTTACCCGAAACACATTGTATATAGCAACTTTTTAGGCTTTGGTCTAGGGGAATGAGCGTATTTATCCTATTGCCAGCATACTACCGGTCTGCTAGCATTCATATAAGGAGCCTGAAAATGACCATAATCTGCTATCCAGCTTGTTCTACATGCAAAAAAGCCATCACCTTCCTTGATGCCAGGAATAGTGAATATACCTACCGTGATATCAAGAAAGATCGGCCGGATAAAGAGGAACTGAGAGAATTCCTAAAGCGAAGCAATCTGCCCTTGAAACGCTTTTTCAATACCAGTGGACAGCTGTACCGGTCCCTGAATTTGAAAGACCGAATCCAAGGGATGGATGAGGAAGAGATGCTCGACCTCCTTTCCAGTGATGGGATGCTGGTAAAGCGACCTCTGTTGGTTTCCGATCAGTTTGTATTGGTCGGATTCAAGGAAAAGGAGTGGGAAACGCACCTCAGCTGATTATTGCAATTCCCTGACCATGAGAAGCAGATCCTCGTAGTACCCTTCACGATAGTGGAATCCACGGGGTATCCTGCCCATTTCTCGAAAACCAAAGTGGTTGTAGAGATGTACAGCCCTTGTATTGCTGGCAACAACTTCCAATTCCATCTGTTCGTATCCTGCCAGACGGGCAGCATCGAGCAAGGTTTTCATCAAGAGGGAGCCGATACCGTTTCCTTGTTGGTTCGCTGCAACGGAAATTCCAATCTGGCAGCGGTGTGCCATCTTGTATGCTAAACCCAAAGGGGAGAAGTCACAGAGAGCTACCAACTCGTCATCGATAAAGCCCCCCAGCATCAACTTGTTCTGGGATCTTGCAGCATTCTCCAGGAATGTGGCTTCGTCATCTATGCTGATATTCCATTCATCTCCGTAACGGGCAAGATAGGGGCTGTCAATGTACATAGCTTTCATGTAGTTGACCGCACGGGGGGCATCAGTGGGCGTGAGTGATCTGATAGTAAGCGTACGAGTATCGGAAAGTTGGAATTTTTCGCTTTCTCTGTTAATGGACCAAGCATATCAGAGTTAATTTCAGTATGGCAAGGTGGACAGTCAGTTTTCTTTGGAGGTATCCAACATTTGTTTGATGCTGGAAACTGGAAGAGGTGTGTAGAACAAGAATCCCTGGATGAAATCACACCCCTGTTCCTTGAGAAGCTGGAATTGTTCTTCCGTTTCCACTCCTTCAGCGAGTACCTTTAATCCAAGATTCTTTGCAAGCTGGATAATGCTTCTGATGATTGCCTGATCCTTGTGGAGATTACTGCTGATTGCCCTGACAAACTCGATATCAATCTTGATAAGGTCAATAGGGAAGGTCCGTAATCGGCTGAAGGAAGAGTACCCGGTTCCAAAATCATCGATTGCAATCGAGATGCCCAGTTCTTTCATCTTTCTTAGCTGTTCCATGATGAATGGCTCATCTTGGAAAGCAATACTCTCGGTGATTTCTATCTCAACATAATGAGGAGGTGTGTGTGTTTCTTCAAGAATTGCAGCCATATGCTCTACCATGGAAGGGTCGCGAAGCTGGATAAGAGAAATATTGATACTGATGGAAAGCTCACGGCCTGCCCATTCATTGAATTGCTGGATCTGCTGGCAGGCCGTTCTCATGACCCACAGCCCGATGGGTCTGATCATTCCTGTTTGTTCTGCCATGGGGATGAATACTTCCGGATTAACAACCCCATACTCACTGTTGTTCCACCTCAGCAAGGCTTCAAAACCAATAATCTTGTTGGTTTCTAATGATATCTTTGGCTGATACAGCAAATGTAGCTCGTCTCTATCCAGTGCCCAGTAGAGATTGTTTACCAAGGTGTGATTCATCGTGGTACTATCCTTGATGTCATCAGTACAGAAAACAGCTTGGTTCTTTCCTCTTCCTTTTGCTTCGTACATCGCAATATCTGCGTTCTTGATCAGGGTGTCGGGACTTTCTCCATCATCTGGATATACTGCAATGCCGATGCTTGCCGAGACATGGTATTCCTCATCATCTATTACCGCTGGTTTTTTCAGGGTTTCCATAATGGACTCGATCATTGCATGGATAGGTTCGTCAGTATCCAAGTCCGGTATCTCCACCAAGAATTCATCCCCTCCAAATCTTGCCAAGGTTCCCTTTTTCCCAATTCGCTTGGTAAGCCGCTGTGAGATCAACTGTAATACCAGATCACCCACCATATGACCTGCAGTATCATTGATAGCCTTGAAGGAGTCAAAATCGATGAAGATGATGCCAACACGCTTATGGTGTTTATCTGCTTGCTCCAAGGATTGCTGGAGCTTTTCAATAAAATAATCCCTGCTCGGCAATCCGGTAAGCGAATCATAGTAGGCAAGCTTGTAGAGCTGCCTTTCTGACTCCTTGAGATCCTGCCTCTGGGATTGGATTCTTTCAATATACATTGCTGATTGTTTTCTGAATGTTCTGATGATCAACAAAAGAATCAGTACTCCGACATAGGAGATGATCCCGGGAATAGGGACACCAGAATCCATCCTGATCCAGAATACGAGAGAGCTCAGTAGATTGGTTGTGTTCATCAATATTGAGATAATGAATCCGGGTTTGGATTCCCTCAGTACAAGGTAGATGGAGATGAACATCTGCACTTGGGTAAGGATGCCCCTGAAGGTGGATTCAGTAAGCTGAAGCTGTCCTATGGCAACGGCTCCTGGTTCGAGACTGATTTGTATGAATGAGATACATACATAGAACACCACGCTGATGATGATATGAATATAGCTGAAACCCAATCGCAAGGGGTTCTCTTTTTTCTCTTGGCCCTTTCTGATCGTGTTGTAGATGATGGTTACAGGCAACAGCATCAGAACAGGAGCCATCTGGGGAATATCGTCAACCATGCTGCTTAGGATGATGTCAGTGAAGGTGGCTGCAAACAAAAGGGTGAGTATGGTAAAGATAATGAGCCTGGCTTGTTTCTTGATGTCTGCATTCTTGCTCTTCTTGCCCCATAATGCTAGGAGCACCAAGCCTAGGATGGTATAGCTTCCATAGTATATGTAGAATATGATATCCCAGATATTGTGCTCAGCAATATTGACCCAACCGAACTCAGTGTGCCTGAGCTGGTACGGTTCTGCGTTCAACCCTAAAGGAATGGAGAAGGCAAGAATGGTCAGGAGAGCAGGGGTATACAACAGGGCATAGAACCACCATGGTCGTCTGCCAATTCTCTTGCTGGAAATAAGAATGATGAAATGGAGAAAGATTGCATACACAGAACCCCAGCCTAGGGCTGATATTCTTCGCCAGAGTTCAACTGCCTCCCGATTAGGGGCAAGATTCGCAAAAGCCAATCCTGAAGACCATATGGAAATTGCGGTAACCAGGGCGAAAAAGATTCGGTTGGAGATGGTTGTATGGTTGCTCTGGAGCACAAGTATCCCACTTGCCAGTGCAAGTATGGACACGGAGATGAACAACATTGAGAAAACGATGGTACTAAGCACTTGAACGTTACCTTGCCTCTTTGAACCTAGAGTATTCCTTCTTTTTGGAAAAGAGAATGCGTCTCGATTAAAATATATATTAGCTATATCTTTTGGGTATATTGGAATACAAATTAATCTACCATAATCGCATCTTCCCTTTAGAGCAAAAAAAGCAGCCAGAAATATTCTGACTGCTTTAAGAGCGAAAGACGGGACTTGAACCCGCGACATCCACCTTGGCAAGGTGGAGCTCTACCACTGAGCTACTTTCGCAAAAAACCGTTCTGCCAGACAGTCCAACTTGGATTGTCCTTTGCGAGAGAGGGGACTTGAACCCCTACACCGTAAGGTACCAGATCCTAAGTCTGGCGTGTCTGCCAATTTCACCACTCTCGCGGTGCATGTCTTGCCCCTTAGCGAGGTTCGCCATGTATTGAGCCGCAAAGGGATCGAACCTTTGACCCGCAGATTAAGAGTCTGCTGCTCTACCAGCTGAGCTAGCGGCCCATGACAATAAAATTTCAAAAAACCAAACCTCTGCGCTCGGAAGGATTCGAACCTTCGACCTACGGATTCGAAGTCCGGCGCTCTATCCAGCTGAGCTACGAGCGCGCTAACGACCCGGTTAGGGTGGAAGACGGGGCTCGAACCCGCAACAGCCAGATCCACAATCTGGTGCTCTACCATTGAACTACTTCCACCATGGTAGCTGAAGCAGTGGTTTACATCACCAGTGCGTTTCAACGTTGCATACTATGACCTAAACGCTTTTCTTTGTCAACAACCCTCTGTCAAATTTTCTAAAAAAATGAGCTTTCCATAGCAAGTGCTTCTTGGGTAATCAGTTGCTTCGATGCACTTTCTCTTGTACGTCTTTCCACTGCTTTGCATCAATGCTCTGGGATTCATTGGTAATTGCTCCCTCTCGGTAGGCATGTATGATCGCAAGATGGTGTTTCCATTCGAGCGGGCGGTTTGCCAGCTGCTCAATTAATGCGGTTCTCAGCGCATCTTCATCAATCTTTATTCCCAAGGTCTTCCATGCCGGGAGATAGGACGAGGAGAGATACCGTTCGATGTCCTGTTTCTCCATCATCCTATGCTCAAATAAGTTGAGGGAGCGAATATCAACATCAAGACCTCGCTCGCTGAAGAGATTTTCCAAGTCACTCTCATCCCAGTTGGTAAGCGGGTTTTCTGGGTCGCCGTAGAGATGGGTCTCAGCCTTCTCAAGCAATAGCCGCTTCTCCCCCTTGATGAAGTGAGAGAGTCTTGAGCCTGAAACAGGGACGCTTTCAGCAAAGTGCAGTGAACCATTCTTAGCCAAACGGGATACAAGACTACCAAGCAGTGGTTCTGATAGCTTTGCCCTGCTGAGCAGGTTTCTTCCCAAGATCACCTCAAACTGTAATCCATGTTCAAGGTGGGAAAGCAGTGTTTCCAGCGGTTCTGCATATACATGGGGACGTTCCACTGAGGAGAGTGACTCAGCGTAGTGATTGATGTGGTCCGCCTGGTCTTTGTTTCGTACCTGGGCCACCACCAAGCCTTCCGGTGTTGATCGATACGCCTCCCAAAGCAACATTCCATGTCCAGCATTACACACCAACACCCGGTCACTCCGTCTGAGCTGCACACCACGGAAGAGGCGCTCACGAATCTCCTTGAGCAATGTGCCCCGCTCACTGATGGTACGATTGACCCATCTCTGTCTGCTCTTGTCTCCCGGTGAGTAGGAGAGATTCTCGACAAAGGCATCGCTTTGGGCACTCTCGAGCTGCTCTTCCCTATGTCTCTGTACCTTCTCCTTGATGCTCTTTTCATAGCCTTGGTCACTCGGTTCGTAATACACCTTTCCTTGCAGGGAAGATGGGAGGTATTGCTGGGCAACCCAGTGATCTTGGTAGGCATGAGGGTAGAGATATCCTTCCCCATGTCCGAAGCCTTTTGCATCTCGATTTCCATCACGAAGGTGGTTCGGTACCTCATCCTGGGCTTGTTGCTCAACACCCTTGAGTGCATCAAAGAAAGCCAGGGTGGAATTGCTCTTCTCTGTAGTTGCGAGATAGAGTGCAGCGTGGGTAAGATGGAAACGGCCTTCGGGTAATCCAATACGCTCAAAGGCTTGAGCGTCAGCCTGAACCACAACGATTGCCGATGGATCGGCCAATCCAACATCCTCGCAGGCACTGATAAGCATTCTTCTAAAAATGAACTTCGGGTCTTCCCCGGCGCTCACCATTCTGGCAAGCCAATAGAGTGTGGCATCGGGGTCGCTGCCACGAATGCTCTTGATGAAGGCACTGATGACATCGAAGTGGTAATCACCCTCCTTGTCATACAGCACGGCCTTCTTCTGGATTGATTGTTCTGCAGAATCCTTGGAAATATAGATCTCTGTTCCTGGAGGAGGGGGGAAAATATCAATTGATGTCTCTACAGCAAGTTGCAAGGCATTGAGCAGGCTCCTTGCATCTCCGTTTGCAATCTCTACCAAGTGCTCCAAGGCCCCTTCCTCAAACTGCACCGGATACTCCCCATATCCGCGCTCCTTATCCCCCAGTGCTTGCGCTGCGATGGCAAAAAGATCTTCACTGGTAAGGCTCTTCAACTGGAAAATGCGTGATCTGCTCACCAAAGCAGCATTTACCTCGAAATAGGGGTTCTCTGTAGTGGCTCCAATAAGGATAACCGTCCCATTTTCCACCCAGGGCAGTAGTGCATCCTGCTGGCTCTTGTTCCAGCGATGGACCTCATCGACAAAGAGAATCGTACCCTGGCTGTATAACTCCAAGCGTTGGCGAGCTTCCTCAATCTCATAGCGAAGCTCCTTGACACCACTGAGTACTGCGTTAAGAGTAGAGAAGTGTCGTTTTGTGGTATTTGCAATGACTCTTGCAAGAGTGGTTTTCCCCGTTCCCGGTGGCCCATAGAAGATGACAGAAGAGAGCTGGTCTGCCTGTATTGCACGCCTAAGCAGTCGTCCTTTGCCGATGATGGCATCTTGGCCGATATACTCATCCAGGTTTCTTGGCCGCATCCGATAGGCCAGTGGTTGGTTTTTCCGCTCTTCAGCTTCGTTTGCTGCAGCAAATAGGTTCATAGCTATGCATCCTGCCAAAATAGTTCCAGGAAGGAACCGCTTCCTCTGGGAACCGGGGTGGTTCTCAGGATCTCTTCCTGCCTTCCAAGTTCTTCAAAATAGGTCTCCAGGAATTGCGTTGAGAGGTGGTCGAATGGATTACCTTTGACCTCGACGAGCACCTCTTCTCCCCAAAGGCTGGTTCCTTTCTGCCAAATACCATAACGATCGAGGAGTACGTTCCATGTTTCATTGCTTGAAGCCAAGGCATCCTTGAGTTGTTCCAGTACTTCTTCCCTGATAACATCTCCCCTCTGCCTGGTCAACTCTCTTGTAGCGCTTTGGTTCCCTTGCACCAGAGCTGCCTCTGGGTTTTCCCAAACAACTTCGTCGCTGTTATCTGTCACGAGAATCGTGGTCTGCACCAGTACGCTGCGAAATGCCTGCTGTACCTGGGTCTGCCAACGGTCCAGGTGATCAAGAAAGAGTGGTATTCCTTCCATCTCTGTAAAATGAGCGGCATTCTGGGGAAGAAGGTCTTGCAACCCCATCTCAGTGAAAAGATTGGCATTCACTGCTTGGCTTGCCAGTTTTGTTACTTCCCTTAGGGCATTCTCAGCCTCGACGGCACTGACACGTTCATCACGACTCGTGGAAGTGCAGCCCATTAGCAGAACAATGATGATACAAATGAGGAGTAAAAGAGGCTTGTTTGTCATAGACTTTACTATACCATCAGGAAATGGACTTGCATAGCGGGCTGAACGTAAGCAAATGCTTGACCTTTTCTTCAGGATTGATGAAATTATGGTAAGATAGCTTAGGAGGCTTACAACAATGGCAGAACAAAAGAGTTCAATACTTCAGAATGTACAAGTTCGTGAACGGACGATATTGAAAAACGTATACCTTTGGATGACCGCAGGGCTTGGCCTGACGGCCTTGATTTCCTATTTTGTAGCAAGTAATCCTGCACT
Organism: Sphaerochaetaceae bacterium; assembly: GCA_028532765.1. Lineage (GTDB taxonomy): Bacteria > Spirochaetota > Spirochaetia > Sphaerochaetales > Sphaerochaetaceae > Sphaerochaeta. Next base: position 7,611 of record JAQQAR010000024.1, read on the forward strand.
TCTCCAGGCACTTGTCGGGAATATGATGGGTTTTCTCCTGCTCGTCATCGGACAGTTTGCATTGGTATTCTACCTCACTGCACGCCTTGATAGGATGAGCCAGGCAAGTGCCATTGGTGCATTCCTTGCCTATTCTGCACTCAACGGCATTATGCTGAGCACCATCTTTATCGTGTATACAGGGGCAGTCATATATAAGAGCTTCCTCACAGCAGCGCTTATGTTTGCCGGGATGAGTCTCTATGCCATGACAACCAAGCGTGATCTCAACAGGATCGGCTCGTACCTGGTCATGGGCATGTGGGGTTTGATCGGAACAATGGTGCTTAATATGTTCCTTGGCTCAAGCGGCCTTGATTACTTGATCAGTTTTGCCGGAGTGGCCATCTTTCTTGGTCTCACTGCATGGGATACCCAGAAAATTGTACGTTGGAACCAGAGCTATGGAACAGATATCGACGAGGAGACCTTCACCAAGTTGAGCATAATAGGAGCGCTCTCTCTCTATCTCGATTTTCTCAACCTTTTCCTATTCCTCTTGCGGATTTTCGGTCGTTCAGACCGCTAACAGCAATAAGCTGGCTTAAGCTGAAACCAGTGTGCCTAGGAACGGTACGCTACCAGGTTTCGCTTGGCCAGCGCTTTCTTGAGTGACTCATAGGAGCAATCTTGCATCTCTAAGGAACAGGTTCTTCTCCCTACCTGTTCAAGGCTATGTGCATCCGAGCCGGTAAGCACCACCAAACCGTGGGTATCGGCATGCACGGGGGGGTGCATAGCCTCCAATGCGCTGTAGGGAAGGTCCGGAAGAAAGCCCAGATTGGCCAGGGCACTGTTTGCGAACCGGTCAATATGTGCTGGAATGACCAATGCGTCCCGGCTTAGGGCTTCCTCCACCACATCGGAGAAGGAAAGTGAGGTGGCAGCAGCAAGCATCGCATCCACCTCCTCCTGCACCTCGCCCTCAAGATTTACCACCAGCTGATTACCGAACAATCTCCTGTCATTCTTGATTGGTGGTAGGAGAAACTCAATAAATGTTCCAAATTCCAGGGCATCCTCCAACCTCGGGAAAAGCGTAAGTACATGTACCTCTTCGCTGGTTGTCACTTCCATGCCAAAGAGGGGGAGAATGCAGCAAAGCTCACATGCCTCAGCAAAAGCTGGAAGATTCCTTGCACTGTTGTGGTCACTTAGGGCAAGAATCTCGATACCCTGTTCCATGGCCTCTACGGCAAGGAGGGAAGGGGTAAGATCGTCATCCCCGCAAGGGGATAAACAGCTGTGGTTGTGTAGATCAATCGGTACCAGCATCAAGTCTCCCCAAAGCTTTTGCTATCTTGCAGCTGGCTTCAAACTGGGTATCCTTGGTGGTAAAGATGGAGATATCCTCTTCCTTCGCTGCTTCCAGCATATCGGAAGGAACACTGCGGTTGTTGCAGATGACCAGCGCGCGAATGCCCGCCAGTGACGCGACAGCTACCGTATTCTTGTGGGCCTGAATGGTGACAAGGACACTCTCAGAGGGAGCATTCCCCATTACATCACTGAGCAGATCCCCACAATAGGCATCAGTAATTTCCCAGTTCTCCAATTCGCTATGTTCTGCTTTGAAGCCTTCCAAGGCTGCAAGGTCCTGTACATGCATTTATGTTTCCTCCTGATTTGGGTGCAATGCAATAACGCAGACAACTGTTGTACCATTGAGCGTGCTCTCTATGGTAAAGTCATCCGCCACTGATCTGACATTGGGTAGTCCCATTCCGGCACCAAAGCCGAGGGAGCGTATCCATTCACTGGCGGTAGTCCAACCAGCGGTCATAGCCGATTCCACGTCGCTGATACCCGGTCCACTGTCACGTGCAGTGATCTGGATTGTTTGTGGGGAGTACTCAGCGATCAACTCGCCACCATCGGAGTGTACCACAAGATTCATCTCAAGCTCATAGCTTGCGATTGCAGCGCGACGGATGACATGAGGGGCAATACCCGCACTCTTGAGTCGTTTCTTTATCTCGGTACTGGCATACCCTGCATTCTCAAAGTCATGCTTGAGAATGGAATAGGTGTGGATTTCCCCACTCATCTCCTCGCTGAGGCTGGTGGTGCGGGTTCTCTTCTCAAGGTCCTCAATCTCCCTGTTGATCTCCACCAACAAGGTACTGGTGATATCCCGGCTGGTGATCATTCCCACCAGTTCCTTATGTTTGTTCAAAACCGGGAATCGGTGGTAACTGAAACGGTCAAAGTAGCTGATTGCAAAAGAAATCGGCATATCATCCTCAAGGACGATGAGATTGCGTGTCATGTGGTCCTGGGCTTTCTCATCGATATACCCCTTATCGAGTGCCTGGATGATGTCATCCATACTGACGATGCCGATAAGACGCTTACCGAGTACGATTGGCAGTCCGGTGACCTGCCTTTCCCTCATGATGTACTGTATTTCGCGCAGCGGTGTGTCCTTGGTAGCGGTGACCAGGTCCGTCGTCATGACATCCTTGATCTTCAGTTTGTAGATCAACTCCAGGATGACGTTTGGCGAATTATAGGTATTGATAGGTATCTCTTGCATAGGCAGAGTATACAACAGCTTTCTTCCAGTGCAAAGCAACTCGTTTTCTCTCTTTTCAGTTTTTCAGGTGCCGAACCTCTGGATATTTGCTATATTGGAGAGGTATGAATGATACTATGCGATTGGAACTTGTCTATGAGGACCACGATATTCTGGTGGTGAACAAACAGGCAAACCTGCCCACCGTACCGTTGAAGACAGACCCAAAGGACAAGCTGACATTGCTTGGCCTGGTGTCATTGTCTTTCCCGGAGGTGTTGGATGTCGGGGGCGTTAATACATGGGAGGGTGGTGTTTTGCACCGCTTGGATACTGCGACCAGTGGCCTGGTTGTCATTGCACGCACAAAAGAAGCCTATATCTCCCTGCAGGCTATCCAGAAAGCAGATCTCTTCTTCAAGGAGTATCATGCACTTTCTCATGTATACCAAGACACCACACGAGTTGGTTTTCCCCCCTATCCCTATGAAGATCCCTTTATGTATAAAGGCAGGGAAATCTCCATCGGAAGCCTCTTCAGGCGGTATGGAGAAAATCGGAAGGAAGTTCGTCCTGTACTCGCTGATAGTCCCCGTCATCTACTCGACAAGACAACCGGTACATGGTATCTCACCAAGGTATGGTACAGTGGGGCTGAGGGCGATTCCCAGAAGTTTACGTGTCGACTGAGCTCGGGGTTCCGTCACCAGGTTCGGGCTCATCTGGCTTGGTGTGGGTGGCCTATCGATGGCGATACGGTATACAAAGGGGCGGAGGCAGAGCATTTGGCTCTCAAGGCCGTGGCTGTGGAATTTCCCCACCCGGTAACAGCCCAACCAATGGAAATAAGAATCTAATAGTGTAAGGAGTCATGGAATGGCAGATCCTAGAGAAGAGAAGCTGGCAAAGCTTCTGGTGGAGTATTCAGTAAAACTACAGAAGGGAGAATCCTGCTTGATCAATGCAGTGGATGTACCCACGAGCATGACTGAGGCCTTGATCAAGGCAGTCTATGATGCAGGTGGATATCCTGTAGTCAACATCTGGAACCAGAGAATTGAACGTGCGATGGTGGAAAACGCAAGCAAGGAGTCCTTGGAGGCTTGGGCTGATGTAGATACCTATCGGATGAAGCAGATGGACGCGTTCATCGGCATCAGGGGTATTGCCAATGTCCGAGAACTTGCAACCATACCTGCCCAGTCCAATCTGGCAAGTACGTACTACAATATCCCTGTTCATATGAAGACCCGTCTTCCCTACACAAAGTGGGTGGTACTCCGCTATCCGACCGAAATCATGGCAATGCAGGGTGGCATGGGAACAAGGGAGTTCGAGGATTTCTTCTACAAGGTGTGTACTGAAGTCGATTATGAGGCAATGGCAAGAGCGATGGCTGAAGCGAAAACCTTTTTGGATACTGTGGACCAGGTGCATATCAAAGCACCAGGAACCGACTTGCAGTTCTCTGTGAAGGGAATGGGTTGGATACCCTGTGCAGGGGAGATGAATATCCCGGACGGGGAAATCTACTCTTGCCCAGTCAAGGATTCAGTGAATGGAACGATTGCCTACAACACTGCAAGTACCTATCACGGTCATCAGTTCAAGGATGTGCGATTCACTTTCAAGGATGGGAAAATTGTTGAGGCTCACAGTGATGACGATGCCTTGATCAATGAAATCCTTGACATCGATGAAGGGGCTCGTTACATCGGGGAGTTTGCACTTGGATGTAATCCAGGCATCATGAACCCCATGGATAATATCCTCTTTGACGAGAAAATCTATGGATCAATCCACTTTACCCCGGGTAATGCCTATGAAGATTGCGACAATGGAAACAAGTCAGCAGTCCACTGGGATTTGGTTCAGATCCAGAGAGGTGAGTATGGTGGCGGAGAGATGTACTTCGATGGTGAGCTGGTCAGGAAGGACGGTGTTTTTGTCCACCCGAAACTAACCTGCCTGAATCTTTCCCTCTAGGAGTGCTTGACAGTCTTAGGGATAATTCGCTATAAAGGGTCAAACGTCAAGGGCGATGTGGAGTAATCCGCATCGCCCTTTCTTCGTTCTGCTGTCCGTTGGGCAGGCGTACAAGGGTGTACGGTGGATTACCATCGTGCACCCTTTCGGCATTTTTAGGGGGTAGCGTATGTTCGTATCGGTAGACACCTTGTGGGTGTTGTTGGGTGCTGTGTTGGTGTTTTTCATGCAGGCTGGATTTGCCATGGTTGAGACTGGTTTCACCAGGGCAAAGAATGCAGGAAACATCATCATGAAGAACCTGATGGACTTCAGTCTGGGAAGTGCGGTGTTCTGGATTCTGGGATTCTCGTTGATGTTCGGGGGAAGCAATCCCTTTATAGGGTCCCTTGATCTGTTTGTCCGTGGCTCATACGACTCAACCATCCCCACCTCTGCATTCCTGATATTCCAGACGGTATTCTGTGCAACGGCGGCCACCATTGTAAGTGGTGCAATGGCAGAGCGGACCAAGTTTTCCTCCTACTGCCTGTATTCAATTGTGATCAGTGCAGTAATCTACCCGATCAGCGGACACTGGATCTGGGGAGGTGGCTGGCTATCAACCCTGGGATTCCACGATTTTGCAGGTTCTACCGCTGTGCATATGGTTGGTGGGGTTGCAGCATTCTGGGGAGCAAAGATCATCGGGGCAAGGATTGACAAGTATGATGAGAAGGGTAATGCAAAGGCAATCCCAGGGCATAGCTTGACCCTTGGAGCACTCGGGGTGTTCATTCTCTGGTTCTGTTGGTTTGGCTTCAATGGTGGTTCCTCCCTCTCTCTCACCGGTGATGAGGCAATTGTCTCCACATCTACCATCATGGTAACCACGAACCTCGCTGCAGCTTTTGCAGCTACTGCTACCATGGTTCTGACCTGGGTTCGGTACAAGAAACCGGATGTTTCCATGACACTCAATGGAGCCCTCGCAGGTTTGGTTGGCATTACCGCAGGTTGTGATGCAGTCTCCCCTGTAGGTGCTGCGCTTATCGGAATCATCAGCGGAATTGTGGTTGTGTTCTCTGTCGAATTCTTTGAGAAAGTGGTACACATTGATGATCCGGTTGGGGCCATCTCTGTACACGGGGTCTGTGGTGCGCTGGGTACTATACTCACCGGGTTGTTCGCGCTTGATGGTGGACTTTTCTATGGTGGGGGCCTTGGCTTACTAGGCATCCAGAGTGTTGGTGTTCTCTCTGTGATGCTGTGGGTATCCCTGACCATGGGATTGGTATTTTTCTTAATCAAGAAGACCGTCGGACTCAGAGTCAGTAGGGAAGAGGAGATTGCAGGCTTGGACCTCGAGGAACATGGCCTTGCATCCAGCTATGCTGACTTTATGCCGATTGTAGCTGGATTCAAGCCGGCAGCATCCATCGATGAGGCAATCCCAGTGGTAAACAAAGTCCCACCTGCTTCTACCCCTTCACGTGATGCAGAGATGTACAAGGTGGTCATTGTCAGTCGCCAGAGCAAGTTCAATACGCTCAAGGAAGCCTTGAATGATATCGGGGTCATGGGAATGACGCTTACCCAGGTGATGGGCTGTGGAATGCAGAAAGGTCAGAAGGAGTACTACCGTGGGGTGCCCGTCTCTCCGACCTTGCTTCCGAAGATGCAGGTTGAGACGGTGGTAAGCAAGGTTCCTGTACGGACGGTGATTGAAACGGCAAAGAAAGCCCTATATACCGGACATGTTGGAGATGGCAAGATCTTTGTGTACACGGTTGATAATGTCGTCAAGGTACGTACCGGTGAGGAAGGGTACGATGCACTGCAGGATGAAGTGGTTCCCGAATAACATTCAATGCGGTACATGAAGAAACGCACCATTTTGGTGCGTTTCTCCTTCTCTTAATAGAGTAGTATTTCTATTGTTCTGAGCTAAAGACGATTGTACGGTTCTTGAAGATGATGATTCGGCTTTCCAGATGTGCTTGCACCCCTTTGGCCAGGACTCTTCTTTCCACATCCTTGCCCACATCCCTGAGGCCGGCTGGTCCCTGTTCGTGGTTTACTCTCACCACATCCTGCTCGATGATCGGACCTTGATCCAGGTCCTCACTGGCATAGTGTGCGGTTGCCCCGATCATTTTCACTCCACGCTCATATGCCCTGCGATAGGGATTTGCCCCTTGGAAGGCGGGAAGGAAGCCATGATGGATGTTGATGATCTTTCCCTGCCATTCATCGATAAAGTCAGAAGAGAGAATCTGCATATAACGGGCAAGTACGACTACATCAACATCAAAACGCTTGAGCAATGTACGTACCTTCATCTCTTGTTCTGCCTTGGTCTCTGGAGTGACCGGTAGATAGTAGAAAGGGATCCTGAACTGATTGGCAATGATCTCCAGGTCGGGGTGATTGCTGATGATCAAGGGAATATCACACTGGAGATCCCCTTCATCCTTCCTGGCGATAAGATCGTAGAGACAGTGGCTGGTCTTGCTCACCAAGATGGCCATTCTGGAGCGATAGTCGCTGTAGTGACACTCCCAAGAGAGATTGTACTCTTCGGCAAAGACTGAGAAATCCTCTTCCAGCTGCTTGCGGGTGGTTTTCAGGTCGGCCATATCCAGTTCGATACGCATGAAATACCGCCCCTCGGTGTTGTCGGTATGTTGCTGACAATGCAGGATGTTGTAGGAACGCTGGTAGAACCAGGTTGAAGTTGCGCTCAGTATGCCCTTACGATCCTCACACTGGATGAGGAAGATGATTTTCTTCTGTTTGCTCGCCATGTATGTCTGCCTTTATTCGAGTACTGTTGTTTCTGCTTCCGTTAGGTCCTCTGAGAGAATGACCTCTACTTTGCGTTTGGCCTCAGAGAGTGTGTTCTCCAGTGCCTTGGATAGGCGCATGCCTTCCTCGAACAAGGAAAGACTCTCCTCAAGAGAAGTCTCCATCTGGTTGAGTTTCTGAGCTATTTCCTCGATTCTTTTAACATCCGATTCAAAACTCATCTTTACTCCTTTATCTGTGCTGTTCGCTTGCCATCAACGAATGTCAGACGCACGACTTCCCCGATTGTTGCCTGTTCCTTGCTCTTGATGAGCGTTCCACTCTCGCTTTGGACCGCTGCATAGCCTCGCGCTAGTATAGCAAGGGGAGAAAGGGCTTGCAACTCTCTTGCCGCTGATTCATATCGTGCTTGGGTCTCCCGTACTTTTTGCTGGCCGGCATTGATGAGATTCTGGCTGGCGTTGGCCAGCAGGTACTCTCGATTATCTATGATCGCATGAATCTGCCTTGCATCAAACTTGCCTAGTTGGTGGGTGGCAAGGGTAAGGCGATACTGCATGGCTTTCTGCATCTCTGCCTGCAGAGATTTCAGGTTCTGTCGCAAATCGAGGTATCCCTGGCTTACCAGCTCAGCTGCAGCAGAAGGGGTAGGGGCTCTCAGGTCTGCAACATAGTCAGAGAGCGCCCAGTCTATCTCATGTCCTACTGCACTGATGATGGGTATCTCTGATTCATGCATTGCCTCAAGTACTACTTCCTCACTGAAGGGAAGCAGATCTTCCAGGGAACCACCTCCTCGTCCAACGATCAAGACATCACAGAGAAGGAGGCTGTTTGCCTGCATGATGCGATTGGCAATTGAAGGAGCACTGCTCTCACCCTGTACAACTGCAGGAAGAACCAGGACATCAAGAGATGGGGAGCGACGGTTCAGTACGTTGAGAATGTCCTGAAGGGCAGCCCCTGTTGCACTGGTTACCACGCCTACGCGATGGGGCTGGCTGGGAATGGGCTTTTTCAATGATTCATCGAAGTACCCCTTGCTTGCGTACAGTCTCTTGCGTGCCTCAAGCAGAGCAAGGATCTCTCCCTGTCCTGCCTTCTCCATGCTCTCACACTTGATCTGGTACGTTCCTCTAGCCCCATATACGTCCAGATTGCCGGTTACCGTGACCTTGTCGCCTTCAGATGGGGTGAAATCGACCTTCCAGGTACTGCCCTTGAACATAACTGCGCTGATCTGGGCGTTTGCATCCTTGAGGGTGAAGAACCAATGACCGGTTGATGAAGGGCGGAAGTTTGAAATTTCCCCGGTGACCTTCAATCCATAGAAACCTTCCTCGAGTGTCCGCTTGATCAGACTTGTCAGCTCACTGACCGTCAAATCAGTGTGAAACAGTTCATGCATGCTCTGCTTCCTTTTTCTTGGAGAGCATGTGCATTTGGTTGAGAATGCCAAGGAAGGCAAGGATTGCCCAAAGAGCAAAGAAGAGCCAGAACTGAAGATACCAGAAACGGGAAAGCAACCAGGCTACGATCAGGGAACCTGCGATGGCACTTTCCAGGGCCATGTAGGATTCAAATCGCGTGATACTGAGTGAGAGGATAACGACCAATGCCACCGCTGTTACGATAAAGCTTGGGGTAAGGGGAAGGAAGCTCAAGAGCAGGAAGAAGATGATAAGGCTCATCGAAACGGCGGTAAAGAGGGCTACCACCAGCTCGACGATCTTCTGTTTCTTCCTTGCAAGGAGGAACAGGACCAGACCGCCAGAGGCAAAGGAGACCAGGTAGAGTAGTACACCACGATAATCAGAAGGATTGAAAAGGACATTCCAGAGCGATCTGAGGGGGGTGGGATCCTGCAGGACCTGCATGAAGGATTCCCTTCCATAGATCATCAAGGCAATGAAGAGAAAAACAATCGATCCTGAGACGACACTGCGAAGCCTTACAAGCAAGCTCTTGGACTTATACCCATAGAAACAGAGAAAGAAGCCTACAAGAAGGCCGATGAGCATTACAGGGGCACCGATGGTCGTTATTTCACTTTGCATGTATGTTCCTTCTCACGTAAAAAAAAAGAGACAGCAACATACGCTGTCTCTCAGTCTAAGTTGTAATCCTACTCCTGAATGATAGCAGCGGTAGGACATACATCAGCGCAAGTACCGCAATCGATGCATGCATCTGCATCAATTACATAGATGTCGCCTTCAGAGATCGCACCGGTAGGACATTCCGGCAGACACGTTCCACATGCAATACATGCATCTGTGATTTTGTAAGCCATGATATTGACTCCTTACTTCGTTTTCGTTGCTTCTGACTATATACCTACTTGGTATTCAAGTCAAGGAATATGAGAAAACTGTACTGATAGCGATGCTTACAAAACGATATCCTACTATGGGTTATAAGTTATAAAACCCTAACAAATTTTAAGCAAGGATGCATGAAAAATTACCCCCAACATAATTCTGGAGGTATGTACATTATTCCTTCATCCAAGACAAGGCCTTGTCCTGGAGCGTCCCGATCGGACAGATGGCACACCACAGTCGGGGACGATAGATGAGGGCCAGGATGCTGGCGAGAATCGTGGTACTGAGCATCATCGAATAGAATCGATAGGAGAGATGCAAGAGGTATGATGGTACACTTACCTCCAGCAACTGTGGTAGGGGAAATAGCGGGATGGCAATGAAGAGACGTATGTACGGCATTGCTTCCATATTCCCCATGGCAATCTGGGTTGTAGAACCAGCTATGAACATCAGATTCAGTCCAAAGTACCAAATCATGTAGTACTTTGCTTTACCGCTGGTGATGAATCGAGGATTTTTTCTCCAGTTGTGCTTTTTCCCTACCTGGTTGAGATAGCTTGCCCGTGGACAGTAGCGCTGGCACCATATCTTCTTACTAACCCTTGCAAGCAGGATGAAGGGAAGCGCCATGCAAAGAAGGGCAAGGTTTGCAAAGAGTATGGAGACAAAACCCAGTGAAAAATAGGCAAGGGTGATGATGAAAAGGCCTGGGAGCAATCCTCTGGAATGCTTGGTCATGCACCCTCCTTCCGTTTCATCTTCAGGGCTCCGGGAAAGCAGTAACGAGTACATTTACCGCAATCAGTACATTTCCTTTTGTCTACTTTCGGTGCTGCAAACCCTTTCTGGGTCAAGGCACCGGAAGGACAGACACCTACTGCTGGACAGCGGTGGTTCTGTGGACACCTGTGGGTGAGTACGGTCAATACTTTTGGCTCTTTAGGCCCTGCTGGTTTCAAACCAAAAAAAGATGCGATATCAAATGCCATAGTGCTTTCTTCCTTGATAATTCTCTCGTGTATGATCCCAGAACCGTATCTGAAAACAGATATTCTGTCAAATGGTTGTTAATAGCAAATATTGTGAACAACAAAAACCAGAATTGGGTTTCCCTTGCACAGAGGCTCTCTTGGATATATAGTCAGCCTCGTGGAGGAGTGAATCTTGAAACAATTGGTATTAGCTGAAAAGCCGAGCGTCGGAAGGGAACTCGGACGTGTCTTGCACTGTTGGAAATCGGAGAAAGGATACCGCGAAGGGGATGACTATATCGTAACCTGGGCGCTTGGACACCTGGTTGAGCTTGCTCAACCTGCTGCCTATAGTGACCGCTATAAAAGATGGTCACTGAGGGATCTTCCGATGTTGCCCCCAGTCTTGAAACAGGAAGTGATCGAACAGAGCAAGGAACAATTTTCCGTGGTCAAGCAACTCATCCAAAGAAAGGATGTTGATTCAGTGATCATTGCCACTGATGCAGGAAGGGAAGGCGAGTTGGTTGCACGATGGATCATGAAACTTGCAGACTACCAAGGACCAGCCAAACGGCTTTGGATCAGCAGCCAGACCGAAGGGGCAATCAAGGAAGGATTCAGCAACCTCAAGGATGCAGCACTCTATGACGACTTGTATGCGGCGGCGGAGAGTCGTGCTGCTGCTGACTGGTATATAGGGATGAATGTCACCAGGGCGTTGACGTGTCACTACGATGCAAAGCTCTCAGCAGGGCGAGTGCAAACCCCAACCCTTGCCCTGATGACCCAGAAAGAGGATGAGATAGAAGCATTCAGTGGTCAGTTCTACTGGACACTCAAGGCCGACTTCACTGATTTTACTGCCTCCTATTACCCCACTGAGGACTCAATCAGGATCAATGATGAGAAGAGTGCCAAGCAGAAGGAGGCAGAGCTCACGGGAAAGACAGGGCAGGTTTTCTCCTTGGATACCGTTGAGCGCACTGAACAACCACCTCTTGCTTATGACCTGACAGAACTGCAACGGGATGCAAACAATCTCCTTGATTTCAGTGCGAAGGAGACACTCGATACCCTGCAGTCACTTTATGAACAGCACAAGATTGTGACCTATCCAAGAACTGACAGCCGCTACATTACCAGTGATATTGTATCCACACTGGAAAAGCGACTGCAGGCTCTTGATGCAACCCCGTTTGGGAGTCTTGCCAGCTCATACCGGATACAGGGGTATCGTGTCGACCAAGAGCGGTTTGTCCAGGATCTGAAGGTAAGCGACCACCATGCAATCATCCCAACCGAGCAACGTGTTGATCTTGGCAGACTGAACGCCAGGGAGCGCGCTCTCTGGGAGTTGATCGTGCTTCGCTTCCTTGAAGTGCTCAGCAGCGATTACACCTACCGTACCACCACCCTGATCGCTGATGTGGAAGGTTCACGATTCAAGACCCGTCTTACCCTTCCTGTTGAGCAGGGATGGAGAGATGTTGCCCGTATAATCGGTAAACGCAGTGCCCAGCCTTCGATTACCGATGAGGAAGAGGCCAGTCCCTTCCTGCTCTCCCTGAAGGAGGGTGACCCACTGACCATCTCCAGTGTGAAGCTTAGAAGGCTTACCACTCCATCCCCTGCCAGGTACACGGAGGCAACACTGCTCTCTGCCATGGAACACGCAGGACGGTTTGTTGAGGACGCAAAACTGAAGAAACAGCTGGGAGGAGGGCTTGGAACTCCTGCAACCCGTGCAGACATCATCGAGAAGTTGATACAGAACCACTATGTCGAAAGACAGGGAAAGGAACTGGTTCCCACTCCCAAGGGAAGGGAGTTGGTTCGTCTTGCCCCTGAGGAGCTCCGCTCCCCTGAGCTGACCGGGCTCTGGGAGCAACGCCTGGGTGCGATTGCTGATGGCAAGGAGGATAGTCGTCGTTTCCTCGAGGATATCAAGACCCATGCAGTGAAACTCGTTGATGAGGTCATCAAGAGCAGTGAGCTGTTCTCACCAAAATTCCCCGATGCAAAACAGTGTCCCTTCTGCAAGGGTCCCATGATGAAGGTAGTTGATGATATCGGCCAGAATCACTTTCTCTGTCAGCGGCTCTCCTGTTCCTATGAGGAAATGGAGATCAAGAAACGGGTCATGGTTCCAGGAAAGGAGAAACCGGCAAAGGTAGTGGTGAAGGCCAAGAGTGTTAGTACTCCATCTGATGGGACCAAGAAACGTGTAGTACTGAAGAAATCTGTAACCAAGAAACCGGCAATGCAAGCATTCTCCCTGCCTGATGATGACAAGGGGCCCAAGTTCACATGGGAGACTGTCATCGAGGTCGTTCGTCCAAGCAAGTTGGCCTTTCGTGGCCCACGCAGGGATGAGCATCAGGACAGGGGAGGGTGGAAACCTCCTGTGCAGAATAAACATATAGTAGAGGATGTGCCTTCCAGTGGTGGGAGCTTTGCTGATTTCCTGAAGGCCAGTGAAGAACGAAAAAAACGCGATAAGAAAAGAAAATAGGGCAATATTTGTTATAATAAAAACATTTTGTTAAACTATAGACATATTTGTAACTTTCTGCTACTCTTCCTGCATCACAGGAGGAGTGTATGCGCGTAGGTATTGTTGGATTTGGGAAGATGGGGAAACTCATCCGCTCTGAAGCCTTGAAGCGGGGGCATACGATTGCCGCTGTTATTGACCCGATCTGTCAGGAGAGCGAAGTCACGGCAAATCAGGTCAGTAGCGAGCACTTGAGCGAGTGCGAAGTAGTCATCGATTTCACCCACCCCTCAGTGGTTGTGGATCATATCATCCTCTATGCAAAGCTCGGTATTCCTGCAGTCATCGGGACAACAGGCTGGTATGACAGGATACCTGAACTGCAGGAGATCACAGCACAGTCTGATGGTGCCATCATCTATAGCGGAAACTACTCACTGGGAGTGGCGCTCTTCATGCAGGTGGTGAAGGAAGCCTCCAGACTCTTCGCCAAAAGCGGTCTCTATGATCCATTCCTGACAGAAATCCATCATGCTCAGAAGGCGGACAGTCCTTCAGGTACTGCAGAGATGCTGGGCTCCTTGGTGTTGGAAAACTATTCCAGCAAACGTTCAGTGGAGAAGGAGACCCTGCACCACAAGAGGGAGGACGAATCCATTCATCTTGCCTCAGTAAGGGGCGGCTGGGTTCCTGGAACACACACCGTGTATTTTGACAGCCCGCAAGATACGATCGAATTGACACATAGAGCCCGATCACGGGAAGGTTTTGCCGTAGGTGCTGTACAGGCAGCTGCCTGGATCGCATCAGGTCGCAAGGGATTCTTTAGCCTTGATGACATGCTCGAAGATGTATATCTATCAGTGGAGAAGACACAATGAGAGACATTAATTTCAAAGGGGTACATACTGCCCTGATCACCCCATTCACCAAGAAGGACAATCTGGACGAAGAACGTCTGGAAGAACTCATCGAAGCACAGATCACCAATGGCGTGAATGGTCTGGTTCCCTGTGGAACTACCGGGGAAAGCCCAACACTCAGTCACGATGAACATGACCAGATGATCGCAATGACCGTCAAGTTTGCAAATGGCAGGGTTCCTGTCATTGCCGGTACAGGCTCAAATGCGACCAGTGAGGCAGTGAGGCTTTCCAGGCATGCACAGCAGGTTGGGGCAGACGCAGTACTCTTGGTCAATCCGTACTACAACAAGCCAACCCAGAAGGGGTTGTACTACCACTTCAAGGCAATTGCTGACAGTGTCGATATCCCTTGTATCCTCTACAATATCAAGGGGAGAACCGGTGTAAACATTGAGACAGAGACCGTAAAGGCTCTCAGTGATGCGTGCTCCAACATCGTTGGAGTGAAGGAAGCCAGTGGAAGCCTGGAGCAGATGCGCTCTGTCATTGATGCAACCCATGGTAAGTTCCATGTACTCAGCGGAGATGACAATCTCTCCATTCCCTTGGTGGAAAGTGGTGGGGATGGTGTTGTGTCAGTTGCCTCAAACATTGCTCCCGGGTATATTTCAAAGATGATCCACTTGGCCCTCGAGGGGAAGTGGGAGCAGGCAAGGGAGATGGAAGCGAATCTCAGTGGTTTCTTCAAGGCATGTTTCCTGGAAACCAATCCGATTCCCATCAAGACGGCAATGGCCCGCTATGGTTGGTGCGAGGAGTCCTTCAGGCTTCCCATCTGCACCTTTGAACGTGAAGAGAATAGAAATGCCCTCTACGAAGAGCTGGACAAGCTTGAAGCATTGGGTGCAATTATAAGGAGATAAGTGTACATGGCGACAATCAATACGAACTTCCAAAAGCTGGCGAGCGGATACCTCTTCCCTGAGATAGCCCGCAGGACCAAGGTATGGCAGGAATCGAACCCGGGAGTCGAGGTACTTCGCCTCGGCATCGGGAACACCACCGAAGCCCTTCCTCCTGCGGTCTGCGATGCAATGAAAGAGAAAATTGAGAAGCTCTCTGACCGTGAAACCTACTCAGGATATGGGGATGAGCAAGGTGATACAGCTCTTCGGGAAGCCTTGGTCCGTTACTATGGACGCTATGGTGTGGAACTCAAGAGCACGGAGTTTTTTGTAAGCGACGGAGCCAAGAGTGATGCTGCAAATATCCAGGATCTCTTTTCCTCTGAGAATGTCGTTGCTATTCAGGACCCAGCCTATCCAGTATATGTTGACAGTAATGTCGTCGGGGGAAGGACCGGCCTATTCAACAAGGAAATGGGTCTCTACGATGGATTTGTCTATCTCTCAAGTACAGAAGAGAATGGGTTCATACCCAGCCCTCCCCAGCAGAAAGTCGATCTTATCTATCTCTGCAGCCCGAACAATCCTACCGGTGCAGTAGCCACCCATGCACAGCTTAAGGCGTTTGTGGACTATGCAATCGAGCATAAGAGCATCATCATCTTCGACAGTGCCTATAGTGAGTATGTTACCGAGGAAGGCTACCCGAGAAGCATCTATGAGGTGGAAGGGGCAAAGCGTTGTGCTATTGAAATCAACAGTTTCTCCAAGTTCTCCGGTTTTACCGGTGTTCGTTTGGGGTGGACGATTGTTCCCGAGGAATTGGAGTGTGAGGATGCTCCCTCCGGTCTCTTGAACTCCATGTGGAACCGCAGGCAGTGCACCTTCTTCAATGGTGCTAGTAATATAGCTCAAAGTGGTGGGCTTGCGGCCTTGGAGGGTGATGGATACGACCAGAGCCGTGCCTTGGTCGAGTACTACCTCGAGAACGCCAGAATCATACGGGAAGGACTGGAGAAAGTAGGCCTGAGAGTGTATGGTGGTGTAAATAGCCCGTACATCTGGGCAAAAACCCCGAATGGTATGGATAGCTGGGAGTTCTTCGATATCCTGCTCAACAAATGCCATGTAGTGGTAACTCCAGGTGGGGGATTCGGGCCATCAGGTGCAGCATTCGTCCGTGTTTCCTCCTATGGACACCGTGAGAATGTAATCAAAGCCATGGCCCAGATAGAGGAGAACTTACAGGTATGAGTGAAAAAACACTTCCCATGGGGCATGGCGATTTGCTGGAACTCGCGTATCAGCTTCCCACTCCCTTCTATCTCTATGATGAGAGGGCCATCGTGGATAATGCCAGACGATTCAACCAGCTCTTTTCATGGGCTCCAGGATTTCGTAACTACTTCGCGGTAAAGGCCTGTCCTAATCCTACCATTCTCAAGCTTCTCGCCAAGGAAGGGTTTGGGGCTGACTGTTCCTCCCTTCCTGAGCTATTGCTCAGCAAGGCAAGTGGGATCAGCGCTGAGAGGATCATGTTCACCAGCAATGATACCCCTGAAGAGGAGTTCCTTGCTGCCTATGAGCTTGGATCCATCATCAATCTTGATGACATTACCCATATTGAGACACTTGAGAAAGCTATCGGAAAGGTGCCTGAGACCATCTGTTTCCGTTACAACCCGGGAAAGAACCGAACAGGAAATGCAATCATCGGCAACCCAGTGGAAGCAAAGTATGGCTTGACGGATGAGCAGATAGTGGAGAGCTACCGAATCATGCAAGAGAAGGGTGTAAAGCACTTTGGCTTGCATACCATGGTTGCTTCAAACGAGCTTGATGGTTCCTACATTGTTGAGACGGCCAGGATGCTCTTTGACCTGGCGGTGAAAATCAAGAAGGAAACAGGAATTACCATCGAATTCATCGATATGGGTGGAGGCATTGGTATTCCCTACCGTCCTGATCAGGATGCAATGGATTTGCAGATGGTCAGCGATGGAATGAAGGCTCTCTACGATGAGATCATCGTACCTGCTGGTCTTGATCCTTTGCAGATTGTCTTTGAGTGCGGAAGGGTGATCACCGGTCCGTATGGATACCTGGTGAGCAAGGTCTTGCATGTCACCAAGAAGTACAAGGACTACATCGGACTCGATGCCTCCATGGCTGACTTGATGAGGCCTGCACTCTATGGTGCATACCACCACATCACCGTTGTAGGCAAGGGAAAAAAGAACCATGACCACCTCTATGATGTAACAGGCAGTCTCTGTGAGAACAACGACAAGTTTGCCATCGACAGGCAGCTGCCCAAGGTTGAGCCTGGGGATGTCCTGGTACTGCATGATGCAGGAGCTCATGGCCATAGCATGGGATTCAACTATAATGCCAAGCTGCGCAGCGCTGAGTACCTGCTCAAGAGAGATGGATCGGTGAAGATGATCAGGCGGGCACAAACCTATGATGACTATGTGTCGACCCTTCGCTTCGATGGTGCTTCTGTGGAGGTTTGATGCATTCATTCACGATACGAGTGTATTACAGCGATACCGATTGTGGTGGCATTGTCTACCACGCTCGGTATCTTGATTTTGCGGAGCATGCCCGTACTGAATTGCTGAGGGAAGTAGCCCAGAGGCAGGGCATTGATGGTTCCCAAAGCAGTATGATTGAACTGGGAAAGATGGCCTTTGTGGTGAAATCAATCACGGTCGACTACCAGAGGCCAGGGCGTCTGGATGATCTCTTGGAAGTATGTACGGAAATCGAGAGTGAGAAGCGCTTTTCCATTACCTTCATCCAGACGGTGAAGCGGGGTGAGGAGGTACTTTGTGTGCTCAAGGTGCGGGTTGCCTCGATCAACACCGAGACACTCCGTCCCACACCACTGCCTACCTGGTTTACCCAGGCAGTACAGGCACTCTGATCTTAATAGGGCATCGTCACCAACAAGGTGGTGTTGCCCAGACTTCCCAGTTTCTCATGGCAGACCACCACATCGTAGCGATGGGTACCTGCATCTGGTATTGAGGTGAAGGTCTCACTCTGTTCCTGTGCAATGGTGCCTTCGCAATACCAGTCAATCTCCAGATCACTCATCAAGACACCTTCCGGTAGGTTGGTTGGGGTATACCTGAGCGTGACTTCTTCTCCTGCTGCAGGACTTGCAGGGTTTGCCGTGATGGTGCCTTCAATGGGAAGCATGGTGTCATTGATGACGGTGATCTCGAAATTGGTGGAAAGATCTCCGATGATCATATTCACCGTTCCATCACTGGTGGTATCACAAAGGATCCGTATAGCCTCTGTAGCACCACTTACCAACATCCCCTGACTGAAGAGTCTCAGCTGTAGCAGGTAGGAGCCACTTTCCAGTGAGGATTGCAGGAGTACTTCGCCCACTTCCTTGTTCAATGCCGGTATATCCAGACTGAGGGGGTTGCCCTGTTGGTCCAACAGCACCACTTGCAAGGATACATCATCAGCTACTTGGTCTGGATCCCAGGTAACCAATGTTTCAAGCAATCCAGATCCCACTAGATCGGTGAGCTGTAGGGTGGCAGTACTGGTGACCTTGCTGAGCATGGTAGTGATGGTCCCTGATACAAGTGGGACTCCCTCTGCATTGTATCCTATAGCCTCTATCGTCCAACGGCCGACCATGAGATTCCCGATTGCTACAGCTCTTTCCACGGAATCTACTGAGAAGGTCTGTCCACTGGGCCCTGTACCACTGAGGTGGTAGTCCGTGATAACCATTTTCTGGGATTCGGGTATCAGGCTTCTTTCAGATGAAAACTGCTCGGTGGTAAGCAGTAATCTTAAATCAGTTGTTTCTGCGTGCGCTTCCTCTTTACATCCAGTTGCCAAGAGTACCATGGCAAGCAAGAGTATCAGTACATGTGTGAGTCTTTTCTGTTTCATGTCATTCTCCTCTCTTATTGATATAAAAGAAGAAGAAAACCTTTCACTCTTGCTTCAACTCCCTCTAGGAGAGGAAGCCCAACTTGTTTATACTGACACCCATGGAAACACAACCCACACTTATCGTTGGTAATGCACTTGAAAGAAGTCTCCCCGTTGCATTGGTTCCCTGTTGGGGATCCTATGACAAAACTGAAGGATCGGTGCGTCTTGCCAGAGAGGGAAATACCCTCTCCCTGCGCTACATGGTACGTACACCTCTTCTCAGAAGGATGGTGCAGCAACACAACCAGGAGGTAAGCGACGACTCCTGTGTTGGCCTACTGATCAAGGCAGAAAATGCTGAGCAGTATCTGCATCTTCAGTGCAGTGCCTCAGGTGCCCTTCGTTCTTGGTGGATCAACAGGGAAGGGGAGAGAACCCTGCTTCCAGTCCCTCTTTTGGAGACGATACCGGTCACGGTGACTCTTTTGGAGAATTCCAATGCTCAAAGCCGTTGGAGTGTTGAGATACATCTGGACCTGAAGGAACTCAACATCTCAGCTGAGAGCCAGCTCCTGGGAAATTTCTACAGTTGCTGTGAGCTACCTGAGCAGAAGTATTTCTTGCTTGCGCAGGAGACAGGAACCCTTGAACCTGATATGGAAGTTCCTTCCGCCTTCATGGCCTTGGAGTTCCTCTAGGATTGCTTTTTCTGGGGATTCCATGCTTCCTCCCCACTGAGTATCTCCTCATCCAGAAGCTTGGTTAGGGCAAGATGGGCAAGATTCTGCCCAAATATTCCAGTTATGGTAGGCAAGCTCCCCAGAACATTGCGTCTTCTTCCTCTGCTGCTGATCTGTTCATTGAAGTCAGCATGTTCCTCTTCCTCTGGAGCTTTGTAGGTAAAACGTACCAGCTCAGGGGAGAAGATGACCTCTATTCCTCGTCCAACCCTCCGTTTGCGGAGATTTCCCCTCACCTGACGGGCAAGAGGGCAACCATAGGTATCCATCAGGTCGGCTTTGCGGACAAGGGAGGGATCTCTCCTCAGTGCTGCCCCCATGCTGCTCACTACCGGGATGCCTCGCTTGTAAGCTGCTTCCAATAATGCACATTTGGGATTGAGTGAATCGATGGCATCGACCACCAAGTCTACAGGCCCACAGAAAATGGTATCCAATGTCTCATGTTGTACAAAGAGAGGAAGCACCTCAACGTTGCACTCCGGGTTGATGGCGAGGATACGTTGTTTCGCAACTTCAGTCTTCGGCTTCCCCAGGGTTTCATAGGTGGCAAGGATCTGCCGATTCAAGTTGGTGATCCCCACTGTGTCAAAGTCAACGATTCTCAGGTTGCCGACACCGCTTCTGACCAGGGACTCCAATGCCATTCCCCCGACCGCCCCAAGGCCGACTACCACCACGTGTTTCTTATGAAGGCGTTCTACCGGTTCTTCACCGAGTAGACGTGTTATGCGTAAGAATTGTTCTGATCTCATCATTGTTCCTTATCAGTTCATCATGGGTGCATCCACTGAGTTTGCTGAAGTTCTCAATCTGTGTCCAGAGTATCTGGGAGTAATCCCCCATCTGGAAATCAGTTTCCAAGGCAAAGGGAAGGGTGACCAGTCGCTTCCCCTCTCTTGCCAGTTTGCTCCCAAAGAGCCTGCTCCCATAGCTAAGTATGACGCCAAGCTTGGCGGCCTCCTGTGCAGTCTCCCAGCTTCCAGTATAGCCGTGCCAGAGAAGTACCGGGAGGTTTGGCTGGAGTGAGTGGAGAAGGGAGAGCATCCTTCCGTCTTCCTTTACACAGTGCAAGCTTACACTGCGTCCCAGTTCATAGGCCAAGGCGAGGGTATCTTTCAGGAATGCTTCTTGATGTTCAATTTCCGGAAACCTTCTATCCAGTCCAACCTCGGCTATCTGGAAATCAGGAAAAGTCTTCAGTAATTGCTCGAACGCTTCAATTTCAGGCAAAGGGTTGTCTGCAAGTGCCCCAAGCCCCCCCAGCGCCGGAGGCGTGAGTGAGGAGAGCAATTCCCACTCATCTCTGCTGCTGGTGGCATAGAGTGCATTCTCGCTCATGCTGGAGCCATAGTGGCGATGTGCGTCAAACATGGTTCAATCCTAAGGATGAAGAGCCTGTTCAGTCAAGCTAGAGCAACAGGAGATAGGTAACCAATATACTCAGGAGTATCGGGAAGATCATACTGTTCTTGCGGTAGGCTATGAATGCTGCACAGAGGATGCCGACAAGCCCTGCATACCAGTGTTCTTGGAAGTCAAGGATGACACCGGGAAAGATGAGGGGGCCAAGCGCAGCAATGGGGAGAAGGCGAAGACTTCTGGAGAGAAACCTCGGAAGCTTGTCAAGGAAGGAGGCATAATAGGGAAGAGCCCTCACCAGAAAGGTGGCTAGTGCACTGACAAGAATAGGGATAAGGAATGGAAATGCTTTCATCATACCTCATCCTCACTGTCGCCAATGATTATGGCCCCAAGGAAGCTTGCTGAGAGCATGCTGATGACGAAGGACCAGCCAATCGCCAATGACCACTGCACGATCAGGTAGGAGTTCAGTGCTGCAGAGAATCCTGCAATTGCAAGAACCCTGAACCCCTTTTGGTGGAACTCCTGTGCCAGGAGAGAGCTGAACATTGCATAGAGGGTTACACCAACTGCGAGCTGGAGTGCAGAAGGAAGAACCATACCGACAAGGAATCCCACAGCAGTACCGCTGACCCATCCACTGTATGCAGTCAATTCCAACCCTGCCAGATACTCTTTGCTGATGGGTTGCCTATGGAGGACAGCGACGCTGAATACTTCATCAGTGGTACCATGGGCAAGCAATGCCCTCCTCCAGCCTCTGACCTCCTTCTCAAGATTTCTGTTCAGCTCAGCGCCCATGAAGGAGTAGCGTAGGTTTACCAACAAGACACTGACGAACAACTCTGCCAGCAGTGCTCCCCCTCCGATGAGATTCGCTGCCAGAAACTGTCCGCTGCCAGCAAAGTTGGTCAGGGAAAAAAGTACCGCTTCCCAGATTCGCATCCCAAGATCCCTGCAAACAAGACCGAAGGCCATGGCAGTAGGAAAATACCCAACAAAAATGGGGAATCCTTCCTGGCAACCCTGGCTAAAGGTGAGTTTGTCGAGTTTTTCTGATTCCATGGTTTGCAGATTAGTGATTCTGCCGGTTTCCTGCAAGTGGCATTCATGATAGACTACACCCCCCAGGAGGTGTATATGGCTGTCTATCTCGCAAATACTGGATTGCAATTACTCAGCAAGGATGGGACACTCGACCAAAAACCCTTGATGCAATGGTTTCACGAAGCAAAGCGAATTCCAGCCCAACAAGGATCTTATTATACGAAGATGCTGGACAGTGGTCTGACCATCATCTTCCGCACGGTGGCAGACAAGGAAGACCTGCAAATTGTAGGTTTGGACATGCATATGAGTGGAAGATGTCTCTGGTCAGGGAAACCACTGGTACAGATCGGCAAGGGAGAACCTCTCTCGCTCACGCTCCTGATGACCAATGACTCAGAAAAGAGTGCTTTCATTGCCACACTTGTCCATGCAGCGACCGTTGAGCAAATTGATGAGGACACACTGTTGGATTTGCAAGTCTGTGCATTTCCCCAGGCTCTTGATGTTTTTGATAGCAGGGAAGCCTATGAGACGGTTACTGAAGAGGGCGCCCGGCTTGAGGACAAGAAATTGCTTCCATTCAACTACATCATGGCACGTGATGAGAGCCTCAGTGAGAAGGACAGGGAGCGTTTTGCTGCAGAGGAGCAGATGATGTTGCTCTGTGGTCCTGTGCTTGGGGTGGAGAACCGTAAGCATGGGTTTCAGGATACCGGATGTACGGTAGCCACCATCTCCACAGAAATGGGACATCTAGATCTTGTCTTTGCCCCAGAACAACTACAGCAGCCCCTGAAAAAGGGCTCCTATGTAGTTGCCAGCTGTGCAATCAGTGCAGATGTCCTGACCGATTAAAACCGTTTGGTATATGCGTGGCAGTAGGGAAGGGTTCCCTTCTTCTCGTAGTAATCCTGATGATACTCTTCCGCTGGATAGAACACAGCTGCCGGGCGGAGGGTGGTAGCAATCTTCAATCCCTTTGCTTCAAGGATTTCAATAAGGCGTACTCCCACATCAAACTCATGCCTTGATCGGTAAAAAATTGCAGAGAGATACTGGTTCCCGATATCCGGACCCTGCCCATTGGCCTGGGTGGGGTCGTGGATCTCAAGGAAATACTTGGTGAGTTCCTCGTAGGATATTTCTAAGGGATTATACAGCACCTTGACGGCTTCCAGATGTCCAGTGGTATGGGTCAACACATCCTGGTAGCTTGGGTTCTCGACAGTTCCACCCGTATATCCGGATACTGCTGAGTATACGCCTTCCTTCTGGGCGAACAGGTGCTCGACACCCCAGAAACATCCTCCGGCAAACACCGCCTCAGATACCGGCGTGCCATCCCTGAAGACCAGGGAGAGGGAATTGACGCAGTGCCTTGTATTGGTATCGGTGAAGCGTTCCCCTTCAAAGACGTGTCCCAAGTGTCCACCGCAGGTGGCACAAAGTATTTCAGTCCTCATTCCGTCGGAGTCGATCTTACGTTTTACTGCATGGGGAATCTCCTCATCGAAGGAGGGCCACCCACAGCCGGAGTGGAATTTGCTCTCAGAGCTGTACAAGGGGGAGTCACACCACTTGCAGTAGTAGGTTCCCCAATCTGTTGTATCGGTATACTCACCGGTAAAGGCTCGTTCAGTGGCCTTTTCCACAATGATGGATCGCTCCTCACTGGTAAGGGAGTTCTTCAATGCCTCATCAAGAGGTTGGTATGTAAATCGGTCTGTATCAGCCATGGGTGCTTTTTCCTCACTTATTGTCGGTGTTTCTCGTTTATACAAAGCAAATGAGAGCAGCAGGAACACAACCAAGAGCAATGCAATGATCATAAAGACTGTTTTCATCTGCAGATTCTCCTTGACTTCACTGTAGCACGCTTGCTACCAGAATCGGAAGATAATTGCACCCGCCTTCTCTTTGTATGTAGCATACTCAGGATACTTGGAGGAGGTGATGCTCTCCGTGAAGATGGTGGATCCAATGAACAAGAGCGTCAGCAAGATCGGACCAGCGATGGTATAGTGCAACAGCGATCCATGGAAGGAGACCGAGTAGAGGTAGATGGACCACCACACCCCCAGCTCCCCGAAGTAGTTGGGATGGCGACTATATCTGAAAAGTCCAGAACTACGGAACCCTTGGGTATACTCATCCTCAAGTTCATCCTTTCTGGGAAGCAATTGGTACTTGGCTTGCTGGAATGTATACTGCTGTTGGTCTGCTATGGTCTCAATACCAAGAAAACAGACAAACAAGAAGATTGCAATGAAGGAGAGTGGGGTGAATGGCTCATTCGTCGATGGGAGCAACCCTAGTGGGCTGGTGAATGCGATAAAGAGGAACTGCTGGTAGAGAGCGATAAAGAGCAGGTTGAATAAGAACCACTTTACAGGGTTCCCGATTTTCTCATGCAGTATTTTCCAACGATAGTCTTCTTCTCCGCTGTACCCTCCGCGTCGGGCAAAATTGAATGTAAGCCTGGCCCCCCAGATGGTGGCAAGCAGGGCAGCAACGATTACCGGGGAGGAATAACCTGCCTTGTAGGCATAGATCCAGGCAAATGCTACAGGCAGCGTGCTCCACAGCCGGTCGGTCCACGAGTAATCTTCCGTGAGCAGTGAAAAACAAAGACTAATAATTACAGTGCCCAACGTGATACTGCCCACTTGGTACAGCACTGTTTCATCAGCGAACGGCCCCAGGACTACAAAGCCAGATAAGAGGGCCACCATGATAAAAAAAATCACTATAGTTGTTGGGTTTGCTTTCATGATAAGCAGTATACCAAACCAAGGATTGGGTAAACAAGCAATA
>JAQQAR010000025.1 GCA_028532765.1 Sphaerochaetaceae bacterium
GAGCTATGAGGATGCTTTCAAGGTTGCAGAGGACTCAATGTATCGCAACAAGCTCAAGGAGAGCATGGCTTTCAAGAAACAGGTAATTGACACCCTGCTCTTCAGACTTTTTGAGCAGGAGGAAGGGGCAGAAGAACATAGTAATCTGGTTGCGTCCCTAAGCAGTGCTTTCGCTGAGGTGCTTGGATATCGAGAGGAAGAGGTGAAAAATCTGAGACTTGCTGGGCTGTACCATGATCTAGGCAAGATTGCCATTACCCCCTCCCTTTTCTCCAAACCGAGAAAGGAGCTCAGCCGGACCCAGATTATGGAATGGCAGAGGCATGCTGAGATTGGATACAACATCCTTCGCTCTGTTGGGGAGTATGCCCCCTTTGCAGAGGCAGTATTGCATCATCACGAAAAGTGGGATGGTAGTGGATATCCACAGAGCCTGAAACAGGAAGAGATTCCAGAAAGTGCCCAAATCCTTGCCATTGCAAACACCTATGCAGACAATCTTCCCTCACTAGGGTTGGAGAAAACCATTGCATTCATGCAGGAACGATCAAATACGTATTTCAGCCCCGTGTTGCTTGAAACATTCATAACCAAGGTAGTAAAGGCTTGATCTTAACGGAAATCAATCTATAAATTGAGAATAGTACGATCAGCTCTCCCTGGTTACACTACCCGTTTGATATGTTTTCTGTGTTGAACCATAGAGCAGGCCAACGACAGCAAGCAGAATTCCCGAAATAATCAACAGCCACTCCACAGGAACCCTGTCAGCCAGGGGGCCGAAGAGCAAGATTCCCAGCGGTATTGCACTGCCACTGAGCAGCTGCACGATGGAGAACACCCTTCCCATCTTGTCTTCATCGGTTATCTCCTGGATCATGACAATCTCAGCAGAGTTCAAGACGGGAACAAAGATACCCCCGAGTCCTAGGATGATGAGGTAGAGAAGGAATGTGGGAGCAACTCCCAGAAGGGCAAAACTTACCCCGAAGGCAACCAAGGAGAGTGCGATGGCACGAACCTTATTGGAAAAGGACCCCTTCAGGGAGATGATCAGGCCACCCAACAAGGTACCCGCAGTCCACACCATTTCATTTGCGGTAAGGAACCACACCTCACTACCGAAGCTCCGTTCCACCAACAGGGGAGTCAGGATTGCAGCAGGGGTGATGAGGAAGAAGGAAAAACCATAGCAGATCAGGAGATTACGCAAGAGAACATTGTTGAATGTGTAGGAGATTCCCTTCTTGATATCCTGCATCATACTGGTCCCTTCCTCCGACCGCTTCCTTGCTCCTACCTTGATAAAAGAAAAGATCACCACTGCAAAGACAGCAGTGACAACATCAAGCAAGAGTGTCCAGGTAAGGTCAAACAATCCAAGCATCATTCCACCAACAGCAGGAGAGAGGAGTAACAGCACTGAATTGATGCTCTGGTTCACCCCTTGGATTCGAACAAGATGTTCTTCACCCACCAATTGGGGAATGATGGCATTCACCGCAGGAGTCTGTACCCCGCTCCCGAGTGACCGTACGACCGAAACAGCGAGCAGGGCAGTGATCGACTTTGCCCCAGTGGCATAGAAAAGGGCAAGACCCAGCGTAGCAATGGCAATGAAACTGTCAGAGAGCATGATCAGGTGCTTGCGGTTGTAGCGGTCTGCCCACACCCCGCTGGAGAGGCTGATCAAGAGATGGGGAACCATCTGGGCAAGGGTGGCATACATCAGGAATACTCCTGATGAGGTCTCAAGGGTGATGTACCAGATAATGGCATATCCAACAACTGAAGAGCCAAACAGTGAAAGATTTTGGCTGATCAGGAAGAGGACAACGGATGGAGTAAATAAAGCATTGTTGCTTTTTTGTTTCATTGTAGTACCACAGATATATGTAAGAACAGGGAATAGAGTATCCCTACCAGCCCTAGCACTGTAGCGAGCCTTGTAAACTTAGTCCAGTGGTGTACTTCTTATGCGGACACAATTCCGTCCAGCTTTTTTTGCCTCATAGAGGCAGGCATCAGCCTCCCGGTACAGCTCATCAAAACTTTTGGTGATCGCAGATGAGACTCCCAATGAAACAGTCAGACGAATGGAGTGTTGTTCATGGGTAAATATATGCAGCTCAACATACTTCCTGAGATGTTCAGCACAAGAGATCATCTCATCCCTACTCTTATGGGAACTGAAAATGGCAAATTCCTCACCTCCAAACCTACAGACAATGCAAGCTTCGTCAACTTCCTGTTTAAGGATGGAGCCAATGGAATGTAGCACAGCATCGCCTGAACGATGTCCCCACTGATCGTTTATCTGCTTGAAGTGATCAAGATCAAAATAGATAAGATGAGATTCCCCTGTGGCTAGAGAAAGCTGCCTCTCCACCTTCTCGATAAAGGTCTGTCTATTATAGAGCCCTGTAAGCCCGTCAATCTCTGCCCGGTGTTGCAGCTCTTCTGCACGTTGTTTCAGCAGGGTGACATCCTGGATCAGGGTAATGGTACCGATTGTCTCTGTTGCTTTGGAGGTAATCGGATACAGTTCAGCAAAAAGAGACCTTCCTTTCAAGGCAAATTCGAGAGAGGTTCTTTCGCTTTGGCGCACAGCTCTACCCCATCGTGGAATCTGAAGATACATTTGCTCCTCAATTAATCCCATATCAGTACCCAGAAGCCCTTTTGCTGCAGGGTTCATGTCCACTACATGCCCTTGCCCATCACAGATGACAATTCCTTCCCCAAGAAACCGAAATGCCTGTTCCCTTGCCAAGGGGGCAAGCTTGAGTAGGTCAAATCGATAGATTCCAAGGAGGAGGAACAGCCCAGAGAGGGCAAAGACTCCACTGATGGGCAATATCTGGAGGAACTGCTCATTGCTCACCACCTTTGCCATGGCATACAAGAAGGGGATCACCATTCCAAGCAACAAAATGTATGCTTGTTTTCTCATGGAGGTACTGGTGGTGACAACAAAAACAATCACCAATACAAGAGAAAAAACCATGAGGAAGAAATTACCTGAAATCAGAAACTTAGCAAGCACCGTGGTTTCAACGACCAGCGTTGAAAATTGGGACGAGGTGACCAAGGAAACCGAGTGACGAATCCAGTGGTGCAGGAAATCTGTCCCTACCAAGATGATACCAACTCCTTGGTAGATATAGAGTATCCTCCCGATCTGTTTTTGTTTCTCTCTCCAATATCCTGTATATGCCAAAGAGAACAACAAGGTGGCAACAGGAGTATAGAATACGCCAATTTGGCAAATATTACGCCATAGTACTTTGAAGAAAAAGGTATAGCTGACCATCTCGGCGAACGAGGTCAGCGACCAGATAAGCATAAAGAGAACGGTAATGAACAACTCACTTGCTGCTCGCTTACTTCGCACCCTCCAAACTGCAATAAGCACTCCTAGAAGCATGCCAATGGAGAGCAGATTGAAGAATAAGACAGGAAAGCTAAGCATGCACAACTCCTTGCGATTCTCTGCATTGTACCAGAGAATATTGGAGAAATTAAGGCTCAATCATACATTTTGGCGAATTCTCTTAGTCGTAGATTTCCTGACATAGCCTTTCCTGCTTGCATAGAAGAGCTTGAGGAAGCAATAGTCGTCATCTGGATAACCATACCCTTGTCTCTTTTAGGCTTAAATTTCATTCCCCAACGGAGCGAGAGGAAAGGAGCCATCATACTAGTCCCTCTCCTGAGCGAGTGCAGGGAAAGCAAGGTGAGATACCCTGTCCCCTGGGGCGGAAAAGGAGGCAACGCCTGCTGAGTTCAGCTCTTGCCCTGAGGTTTTGATACCTTTCATTATTGATCCATTCAATCTTCCCATTCTTTGCCGGCGTCGTAAAATTTTTAGCCGGCATAGGTTGAAGGCGTCGCCGGCTTGGTGTAATGTATGGCTGATGAACAAAAAGATGCCGGCAAGGTATCTTTTATAGGAATGGATCCCGCCGTTTTACGGACAGATTCATTCCGATTTTTTTTTGCTCAAGACAGAATTCTGTGGGATTGATATCGACAGTAGGGTTTTCTGCTTGCTTTCATGATCTTGAGGAAGAAGTACTAAATATCTCGAAATCAGCAGAAAGAACCTAGCTAAGTAGCCAATTCATTGCCTTTTCTTCCTCATCCGTGAAATAGATTTCCTTCCCCTTATTACTTTCCAGGATAAACGAGCGCAAGCTTGAGCTACAACCTGAAGAGAAGTCCCCAACAATGGCAAGCCGCATCTGGTAGGTCACGAATTTCTGGAGCACATCACCGGCAATCTTTGTACTTAAATCGAAGAACTCAGGGTTGATATCCTTCTTGCCTACAACCATCCTACTGCATCCAGTCCCATAGCGAACGTTTGCCATCACATCCAAGGCTGAATCAACATCTGAGAAGAGCATCTCTTCACTGGAAACCTTGGCTACCTCGATTCCGTTCTTTTTTACATATTCAATCTGCATAGCTACCCACGTTCTCCTTGGAGGAATCTTACCATGACATAGGCATCCCCTCTCTCTTCAGCGACAAGAAAGCCCAGACTTTGGTAAAGCATATAAGCCCTACTCTCTTTCTGCACAGAGAGTGATACCTTCTCGTATCCTGCATGTAACAGAACCTTACACATCTCCTCAATGAGCTGTCTCCCGAGGCCCCTGTTACGGAAAGGCTCCTCTATTGCAATACACAGCTCAGGAGTTTCACTGGTAAAGTACCCGTATCCAGGGTCTTGGGGATCAAACAACCGTACCCACACAACACCTACCACCTTGTCATGGACCTCTGCTGCCAATGCATAATCCCCTACCCTGCCAAACTCCTGAATATAATGGCTTAGTGAAGGATCCTCCAGGATTGATAGTGGTGGAGGCGCTTCACCTTCAGCAACATAGATTGCTTCATACAAGAAATGCCCGATCAGCGGGTACTCTCTCCTCCAAAGCGGACGAATTGCTAGAACATGCTTCAACGAGGCTATTACGTGCAAGTGCGCACTATGTGGGTGCATATCAACACCTTGAATGACCTCTACCTGGTAGAATCCTCTCTGTACCAAGTACTGAAGATCCCGTTTCAGGGTACGCTCCTGCTTGCTGAGATAGATAATTCGCTCTGGCTTGATGGTAAGAACAGAGTCCAGAAGAGAGCGTTCACACCCCTCTTCAGATGGAGAGAGGAAGAGCGTATTACAGCGCTGTCCCCGTTTTGCAAGTTGACGAAGATGTTTCTCGTTGTTTCCCACAAAACGCTCCACATGTTCAATGCCATTGAGAGCTGCCTCATCACAATAAGGAGTATGTTCCTGAAGCAAATAACTCCGACTTGCTCCCCCTTTCATGGAGAGCAGGGTAAGTACACCATGGGTGGTACAGCAGTCGATCACAATATCTCCATCCTGCACCTGGGCAAGCTCCATCGCCTTCATATAGAGCACCTCTGCCTGGGATGGGCAGGAGGGAAAATCAGATGAGGGGGGAAGCGAAAATTTCAGGGAGCAAAGGGAATCCTCGATTGCTGGACGACCCCAGAATGTACTAGGTTTACTCTCCCCGTCACGCAGTACTATCCCAAATATCTCAGAATGTTCCCGTCTCAATGCATAGAGGAAAGAGGAAAAAGTGGCATCTATCCGCTCAGGATGCGTAAAGCACAGCAACACCTGCTCCTGATTGCTCCTGATACGCAGTGTCAGCTTAGTTGCAGGGAAAGAGGTATCAATACCATGGGTAGAGGCAAGACGATTGATACTTCTCAGTATCCGCTCAGCCAAGGGATGTCTCAGCATACAAGCCCTCAAGGCAATGAATTGATTCTGTCTCGTACTGATTAACCCGGATGCAAACTTTCCACGCCAGTCCAGCCCAAAATGGACCTCCACATAGTGGAGGAATCCTTCCATCTGCTGCATCCCAATCACAGGCCCCACACAAGAGGTAAGCTCTGCAAACTGGGTACGCAAGTACGTACTCTGCAATTCCAGCTGCTTATGATACGGGTGTTCCATAAGTGGACAGTGACCGCAGACACGAAGCGCGGGACATTTGGCATAGGTTTCCATACTCCCTACGGTGCGGGTAAAAACGATGTTTGTCAATTGTGTTTGTCCACTCTCTTTGGTATGCTTATGCTATGAAATACGTACGATTCAAACACCAAGAAGAGGTCTCCTATGGCCTACTTAGCGATACCACCATCAAGGTGCTCAAGGGTTCACCCTTTACGAGCTACAGAGAAACCAGTGAGAAGTTCTCCTTGGAAGAGGTCGAATTACTTACTCCCTGTGACTATTCAAAAGCCATTTG
This sequence comes from Sphaerochaetaceae bacterium, assembly GCA_028532765.1. Taxonomy (GTDB): domain Bacteria; phylum Spirochaetota; class Spirochaetia; order Sphaerochaetales; family Sphaerochaetaceae; genus Sphaerochaeta. Next base: position 6,309 of record JAQQAR010000025.1, read on the forward strand.
CATTGGCTTGAACTATAGTGACCATGCCAAGGAGTTCCAGCTTCCCATTCCAACCGAACCAGTTGTATTCATGAAGCCATCCACAGCCGCCCTTGCTCCAAACAAGGAAATCATATACCCAGAGATGAGCAACCGTCTTGACTATGAGGCTGAGCTTGCCGTGGTAATCGGGAAGAAAGCCCGTTTTGTATCAGAAGCAGATGCATCATCTTACATACTTGGCTACACGTGTGCTAACGATATTACTGCCCGGGACATGCAACCAAAGCAAGGACAATGGACCGTGGCAAAGAGTTTTGACACCTTCTGCCCCTTTGGACCGTTTGTCAGCGATGAGGTCGATCCAGCAAACCTTGTTATTGAGAGCAGGGTCAATGGGAGGACCATGCAAAAATCCAATACCAGCAACTTGATCTTCTCCGTCCCCTTCCTGGTGAGCTACCTATCTAGAATCATGACCTTGCTCCCAGGAGACATCATTCTTACCGGTACACCGGGAGGGATCAGCGGTATGCACAAGGGTGATACGGTGGAGATACTGATCGAAGGACTGGGAGTGCTTCGCAACACCATAGCCTAAAGAGAGAACCGAGGTTTTTATTCCCTCGGCTCCTTTTTCTTTTCGTGTTACCTGCAATACTAAACAACCTATCAATAGTAGTACGTTATCTGGACACCCGTACCATCGAAGTAGAGTAGATCACCTTGAGGGTAGTGCCATGTTGCCTTGAGCCGAGTGGGAACTCGCATACCATCCTGGATTACATACTCACCGCACTCGGCGCTCCAGGGAACCTGTTCAAGAGACCCGTCCATAGAGGCCGCCATTCTATCCTCGGTAGAGAAAACCAGCATCTCACCTGTTTCAGAGAAGGTAAAAATGCCCGATACCTCCATTCCGTAGGCTTTCATCGTTGCCTTTGCATGGGTTTCATCAATAGCCTCCCACGATACCATGTCACTGAGTGCAACAGTGGGAAGAAAGAAAGCCTCTGCAAGATAGGTCACCAAACAGGCTTTATCCATATGACCGCCCCTCTGGTTGAACAGCCTGATTCGTTTTGCAAGATACCCCTCCATGGAACCTCTTCCACCGGAGAAGGAATCCAATCCCTGGAAAGGAAGTCCATAGATATGGGAATTAATATACGCAAACCTCAGAGGCTCACTTGCATCATTGATCTGTGTATAATCGATTGAGATGGCAGGCTTATCCCTTCCAAGGGAAAAGGGCACATCAGAGAAGACAGCCTTGAGTCCACTCATCTTTTGCTTTCCAATAAATCCACCCTCAGTATAAAACCGCTGGACAGGAAGGGGATACCCTTCCAATTCCTCGAGGGTGAACACCTCTTCCTTTGATTCCAGGTTTTGTACGAACTCCTGCTCAATACCAGCAAAACGCTTCTGCAGTACAGAAGGCGGTAGCAATAGCACCAATAAAACCACCACAATTATCGCAACAATGCTCAAGACCACCTTACTCCTCCTTCCCATACGTATCCTCCATACGTCCTAAATTCTTCATCCATTGGGTAATGCTCCTGTGTACTACCGCAAGCATCTCAGTATCAAAATCGGCAAAGAAGGTGTCAACAAATGCACGTTCATCCCCTTGTCGTGTCTTCAGATGGGAAAGACAGGCCTGTGTCGGCGCCACCTCCACTGTTCTCTTGTCCAACTCTGATCTCGTAAGCTCAAGAAACCCACGCTTTTCGAGTATTGCAGCCATCTTTTTCACATTCTGGCGGCTACTCCCAGTCTTTTTTGAGAGTTCAGTCAGCGAACACTTCTGGTTCTCGCAGGAGAATAATACTGCCAACAACAACCACTGCTTAGTGGAAACCTGCTCATCGATGGAATCCCCCAACACCTGTAACCGATTAGCAACAAGAAAGAGTGAGCCGAATACATTTGCCTTTATCTCATCATCACTCATCTTCAACTCCTATTAGGTAACTGGTTACGCATTATAGGTAACTGGTTACGTTTATGCAAGAGGGTTATGGAGATGATTAGTTTAATTCTTGCTGAATATCTGTATCGATGTAACAAATCTGTCTTTCTTCACTGAAAGAAAGGAATAATCAACTCCTGTATAATGATCCACGCTCCATTCAGCCCAACGAATGCGTAGACAAGTTTCTTGAAAATCTCAGTCTTCACACGCTTGAAGGCAATCAAGCCAAGTACAGTCCCCAATCCAACACCCAACCAACCAACAATAAGTAGTCCTATATGACTCAACTCAAATGCACCCTTCAGAATACGTGTGGTCAGATTCGTAATATTATTGAAGGTAAAATAGGCCTGGACTGTAGCCAGATAGGCAAGTTTTTCATTGATGGCAGGAAGCAGATATAACGCAGCGGGAGGTCCCCCAATACCAAACAAGCCATTTCCCACCCCAGAAATTGCACCCATGGCCATCCCTGTCTTGCGTGTTGGTTGTACATGAAAACTGTTCGAGAACCGAAAGAAATACAATGAGAGCAACAGGAGTACAAATCCCAACATCGCTTTCAGATACTGTGTTTCAAAAGAAAAGGAAACAAGTGTGAAGGCTATACCCAAAACCAATGTTGGTATGAGAAGGGGAATCATTATCTTCCACTGGATATATTTGTAGTAACGTATTGCAAGGTATGTTGTATTCAGGATTGCGATTGCTTGGCAAATTGCAATAGCCGTTCCGTAGGGAAGTACCATAGGAAGAAAGATCATTGCAAACACAGCGAACCCAAACCCGATACTGGTCTGCAGGAAGGTTGCAGCAATAGCTACAAGAAACACGAGAAGATACTGCATTTGCTCACTCCCTGTATGGCTGAAATTGAGACATGTCATCGAATATGGAAAATGCTGGAGAGGGAACAACAAATCGAATTGGATTTTCTCGCAGTTCCTTTGCTACGTGTTGCTGAAAAATACCAAAGCTTGCATCATCTGCCTCGGCAGGCTTCCGTCCATACGCAAGCCCTATATGAAACGTATAGGAGCCTTGGTTTGGAAACTTAATCCCCAACACCTGAGAACATGCATCCCGATAGGCTGATAGGGCTTGTTTCTCTTGTTTTGAACAAGGTTCCACCTGAATACTCACAGCCCCATCAATACGGAGCCCGACACACTGCATGGAGACTGATAGGAAATCCGGAATACCGAGAAACTTCTTGTGCAAGAGTTCTGTCACCGTTTCAAGAGAAGCATCTAATGGGGCCAATGAGGTCCAGTGCTTAGGCTCCCTTACCGGGTCACAAACCCCCTCAAAAACCGTCATATGAAAGCTGCCCGGAGGGAGGGGAATCAAGTACTGACTTCGTCCTCCAGCAAGCAGTGTATTCTGTAATTGCACAAGTTCCGTGTGTATCGGCTGGCCCGCCAACGATGAGATAATGGTATTTCCGGCAAAAGGTCGAAATGTTCCATCAGCATTGAACTTGCTTCCGATACAAGACCCAAAATTCTTAGTTATCATAGAGACCTCGAGATTGGATGGGAAGAAAAATAGGACATGTCATCAAAGAACGTTAGGGATGGCTCTGGCACAACAAAGGAAAAGGGAACGGCTTTACTCATCTGGTCAAACGAAGTTTTATACTGCTCAAGAAACTCCATTTGGGGTGTATTTGGCATTTTAATCCCATACGCAAGGCTGATATGAAAAGCGTACGAATCATGTCCCGGAAATCGAAGTCCCAAAGCTTCACCAACCAAATCCCTCCAGTCACGTATCAGCTTTTCATCCTGTTCTGTAGATGGGACCAAACCAATGCATATTCCATTATCTACCCTAAGATGGTCAACAGTCATACGAACCTCACCAAGAAGAGGTAGTGTATCCCACGTTTCCAAAAAAAAAGCATCTACTTGAGTAATATCTGAGTCAGTCGGTAGTTTTTGCGTCCAGAACCTTGGCTTTCGTACATGGTCACACACCCCTTCGATTGCGGTCATATGCAAACTCTCATCAGGTAGTGGAGCAAGACAAGAAGCTATTACGCTTGTCGTCAATTCCTCTCGAATAGACCTTGAGCGATCGAAAATCTCTGATGCATGGTCAAGAAGACATACAATTGTATTTCCAGGAAACCTACGAAACGTACCATCAGCATTGAATTTTTTCCCAACTGATGATCCAAATGATACATCTAACACGATAAACTCCTATTTAACTGCGCTATCCACAGTACCCTTAATGAAATATTTCTGAAGAAAGAGATAGAGAAGGACAACGGGCAATACAGCCAAGACTGCTGCAGCTGCAGCAGCAGGCAGGTTGGTCATTCCCTCAGAGAAGAAGGAAGACATAGCCAAGGTGATTGTCCTAAGTTTTGGTTTCTGTAGAATGTAGAGCTGAAAACTATAGTCATTCCATATGGAGACTCCAGTGAGAATAATCACAGAAGATACTACCGGCATCATATTAGGCAGTATGATACGGGGAAAAATTGCAAACTGGGAACAACCATCCAACAATGCTGCCTCGTCCAATTCCTTCGGAATGGTCGATATAAAGTTCGAGAACATGAATACTGACATAGGCAACCCGTAGGTAGTGGATAAGATAATGATTCCCCAAAACGTATTTATTCCACCAAGAGAGACCATCAACCGATAAATTGGCACCAAGACAGATAACGGAGGGACCATCATGACCCCGACAAATGCAGAAAGAATAAACTTATTGAGTTTTGACCGATGACGAGCCAAGGGGTAAGAGGCAATCGATCCAAACAATACAATCAGGACAACAGCGAATACGGTAACGATAAGCGTATTGACAATGGCTGTCCCAATATTCCCCTTGGTAAGCGCAACGAAGTAGGATTCTATCTTCGGAGATGAGGGAAACAACCAGTGACTTGACCTATCTCCCCGTACCTTAAACGAGAGAGAGATAATGATATAAAACGGAGCAAAGAAAAAAACACTGGTAACTACAGCGATACAATTCTTGATCCAATTATGACGTGCCTGTAAATTATTCTTTGCCTTAGCCATTGTATTGTTGATCCTTATGGTCGAGATATCGTCGAAGAAGAATACTTACCAGCATAATAAAGATAAAGCTGAAAATACCGATAGCGGCAGAGAACCCTGCCCGTTGGTTGGCAAAGTACATGGTGTTTATCAAGGAAGACAACGAGTGACTTGCATATCCAGGTCCTCCATCAGTCATTGCTATAACCAAGCCAAACATTTTTAACCCTCCAATGATATTTAACACGAGACTGGTCGTAAATGCAGGAAGAAGCAGTGGAATGGTAATATGACGAAAAGACTGCCACCCTGAGGCACCATCAATAGATGCAGCTTCATGGTACATGTTTGGAACTGACTCCAATCCAGCAATGAAAATTATCATTGTTTTCCCACAATACGCTATGGAGTTGATTAGCATGATAATAAGCACAGCCCTACTACCCTTGCTCATCCAATCAACTGGAGCTACCCCGAACAGTTGAATAATATCGTTGAGTGCGCCCCGTTCGTAGGTAACAATAAAATACCAGATATAGCCTATGACCAACTGGGCTACCATGGCTGGAATATAGACAATAGTCCTAGTTACGTTTCTCAAGAAGAATTTATCAACCAACAACATGGCAAGACCCAATCCAAGTACGGTCTGCACCAAGGTAGAACCAAATCCATAGACCAACGTATTACGAAAAGCTATCCACACCGATTCAGTACTAAAAACATCTAGGTAGTTCTGGAGTCCTACATAGGAATATGATTGTGAATACCCATTCCAGTTTGTAAATGAAATGTTCAGTCCCGAAATAATTGGGAATACCACAAATACTGAAAACAAAACGACAGCCGGAAGCGTAAGCAAGGTCAAGGCTCTAGGATCTGCGTATAAAAAGCGAGAAAAACGTTTCATAGTAGCTTCTGCCATCTTCTTACCCCTTATAAGGGGATGCCTGCACCTCATGGTACAGACATCCTCAATCATTCTTATTGCTGTTGAGAGAGTAGTGAGTAATAACTTTCGGCCATTAGGTCACAAGCCTGGTCAACCGTAATTTCACCTGCTGTAAGTGCTCCACCAGTGCTACGCATCGTAGCCCACATACCGGAAGGAAGCCACTCGCGATCAAAATATGGGAATGTCCGCAGGTTTTGGTACTGCTTGAAGTCACTGGATAGCCTAAGGTCAACATCTACGTCAACAAAGCCGGTAGGCATGCTTGTAGTCTCGCAGACATATTTAATATTTTCTGGCCTGGACATGAACTCCAGGAAAGCAATCGCAATTTCCTTATTCTCGGTATCTTTCCAGATACCATAACTCTCTCGTTCACCACCGATCATGATTGGATCGTCTTCTTCATGATATACGGGAACAGGCATCATGGAGAGATTCGCATTAGGGTTGATATCCCAAGCAGAGGCAATCTGTGCTTGGTTTTGGAACACATACATTGTTTCACCGTAGGCAAGCTTTTCTCCACGATATATAGGATCAGCAGTATTGGCATCCACATTCAGATATCCACGATCGGAGAGCGTTTTTAAAAATCTTGCAACACGACTCCAGTTCTTCCAATCAAACGTTCCATCGTACAAGGACTGAGAGAAGTCTTCCTCTTCATAGGTGGTAAGGAAGGTAGGAGCTGCAACATCCATGAGGTTTGCCTGACTTCTTGTATCCTTTCCTGCGATGTATACAGGAACAACACCAAGTGCCTTCACATCCTCACAGCTCTGCAAGAATTCATCCCATGTGCGGGGGACTCTGTCCCATCCTGCTTCCTTAAGAATATCCTTGTTGTAGATAATGCCACTCAACTCTGTGGTCACCGGCATGGTAACAATGTCACCTTCCGGGGTGGAGATGACATTCAAGATTGATTCCGTGAAGCGCTCTGCAAATGAAAGTTCATTCAAAGGCATAAGATACTCGGAATATCGCTTTACACCCCAACCGTGGGTTGCAAATACATCAGGAAGGTCATTTGCCGCCATTTTAGCTTTCATGAGGTTCTCGTAGTCCTTTGTATAGGATACATACTCTACTTCCACCCCAGGATTCGCTTCCATGAATCGGTTGACGATTTCATCAACGGCACTGAAGGTAGGGTCTTCAGTGTTGGTAGCCACAGAAAGAGTACCGCGCAATCCGGTTTCATTGGAAGTACTTTCTTCCTTTTTTCCTGAAGCAAATACAGGAAAAACCAGAAGCAGGCTCAGTACAAGAGTCATGATCATGTTTTTTTTCATTTCAATCTCCTTGCAACCCATCCTACCCTCTAGAAGGGATGACAGAAATAATGATTTCTTTACATCCGATAACACTTTTTTGAGATATTCATCTTTTCACTTTGACAAAGGAAATAGCCTATGGTAGCTTGGCGTAGCATGAAAAGATATAGCAGGGACAAACTCGCTGCCAAGCTGATAAGATACTTTATTTCCAGTACATTTATCCCTTTTCTTCTCATCGTAACCATCAGCGCCAGCTTGATGGACTATCACTACAAACAAGACATACTTCTTGTTACAGATGGCTATCTAGAAAGCTTGGCTACTAATGTATCGCTCTACATCAAGGACTTACAGCAGGTAGCACTGCTTCCCTACTTCAGCAATGAGGTAATGACGCAAATACAGAGACTATCCAAAGAAGACTCAATCAGTTTTTCAGAGCAAGCAAGACTTGACTCGGCTTTGGACTCCCTCCTGAGCTCAGTTCGCTATACCCGAAACGATTTCTATAGTGCACTGATTGTAAAAGACCAAAATGTTCTGTATTCAAGTTCAAATTATATCAACTCTATCCCCATTCCAGACTATGATTGGGCAAAGGAACCGTGGTACCAAGAAGCAATAGAAGCCGAAGGAAAAGCTGTCTTCATGCCACCCCATGTTCCAGATTACTATGATTTTACCGACCAGAAAGAACGTTTCTCATATATAGGAACCATTCGCAACCTACTCACAAGAGAACCCTATGCAGTAATAAAGATAGATGCGCTTACAAGCAGTTTTGATCGATTCTTGAAAAATATGGACTTCCATGCCCCTTCATGCATCTACATCACTGACCAAGCTAATCGCTTGATCTATATAGCAGCATCAGAACCTTCCATGCTGAATCAATTAGATATTATAATGACTGGAGAGCATGAACAGAAGCTTGCTCAGGAGACAAGAAGCTCTTCTCATATTGAAAAACCTATTAAGAATACTGATTATACATTACATATCATCCTCGATAGCTTTACGATTTGGTTTAAATCAGCAAGGATTTATTTCATTGGAATCATTCTTTATGTAATCGCTTTTCTCACTGCCCTATTCCTCAACAAGCGTTTCTCCCGAAGGATTACTGATCCAATAGCACAATTGAGAAGTGTATTGGCATCGGTAGAAAAAGGCGATTTTTCTGTTCGCTATCTTCCTGAACCTCAGTGGGAACTACAAGAGCTTGGACTAAGAGTCAACCAAATGATTGAGGAATTAAATAAGACCATACAAAGAACCTATGTGGCCCAACTTGCACAAAGAGAAGCAGAGAACAGGGCTCTGTTGTCACAGATACAACCACATTTCTTGTTCAATACAATTAACGGGTTGATTGCTCTTACCTATGATCAGGATATTTCCAAGCTGGAAACAGGACTCTTCGGGTTATCCGACATGTTGCACTATGTTCTTCGTAAGGAAGAAACGGTAACACTGAGGGAAGAGCTGAAGTTTATCGCTGACTATCTACTCCTCCAGCAGATCAGGCACTCTGAAAAGTTGCTCTACAAGATTACCGTAGACTCTGCCTCCGAACATATTGTGGTCCCTCGGTTGATTCTCCAACCATTTGTGGAGAATGCCATCATCCACGGGATTGAACCAAAAACAGAAGCAAGTCACATAGAAATTCGGGTATACATCGCGAATCAGGCAACAGTAATCTCTTTGCAGGACGATGGAGTTGGGTTTGATGAGTCAACTACTGATGTAATGAGCTCAGTGGGGATTGCAAATTGCGTGCATAGGCTCTCATTGCTCTATCCTGATTCAAGCATAGACATCGCAAGTAGTATACACAGAGGATGCACTGTGGTAATCACAATCCCAAATACCAGTAAGGATACTATATGAGAATCTTAATTGCTGATGATGAGAAGCCTGTTTGTACCGTTTTGTTGCACCATCTTTCCCTCTATGGTTCTCCGTACCTTGAGACAAAAACAGTACATGATGGGAATGCACTAAGAGAAAGCCGTGATACGTGGTCACCTCATGTAATCTTCACGGATATCTGCATGCCGGGCCTTTCCGGATTGGAAGCCATTAATGAGATCAGGCAGCACCAGTGCTCAGAGAGTACCTCAATCTACATTATGTCTGGATATAGTGACTTCGATTATGCAAGGCAGGCTCTTAAGCTGGGAGTTAAGGACTATTTGCTTAAGCCTGTACGGTACTCACAAGTGGAAGATATTATCAAATCAGAAGAGTCCAAAATTTATCGTGGGTTGTCACTCAAAGATGCGTATTCGCTCAAGTCTGAAGAGAGGGCACTGGAGATTTCCCTAAGTATCCAACAACTGGTGTCTGCGTTTGAATCCAAAGACATTGTCCAGATGATTGAAGCCTTGGATGCATGGAGAGAGTGTAATAACACAAGGTCCTTTCGTATTGATCCTGATTTCTTCAGCAATACATTCAAGGAGAGAATTGAAACTGTTGACGAGCAAAGAACCTTTATAGAACAAGCCATACGAGATCCGCAGTTTCAAGTGGTCAAAGATAAATCCATAGACTCTATTGTTACTTATATTACTACCCACTTCACCAATCCTTCTTTCTGTATGGATATGGTAGCCGACTACTTTGGTTATAGTACGCAGTATTTGAGTACGTTGTTCAAGAAGGAACTCTCTGAGAATTTTTCCCACTATCTTACAAGGCTCAGAATAGAGCGGGCTAAGGAGCTTCTCACCATACCGACGATGAAGGTAAAGGATGTAGGAACATCTTGTGGGTACCCTTATCCGAGCTATTTCATCAAGGTATTTAGGTGCGAGACAGGATTAACTCCATCTGAGTGGAAAAGAGAGAATCGAGCATGAGTTATTGAGGAAAGCGGTTTACCAACAAGAATCAACAGAGAGTCAAAAACTATCTTTAGAAACCCAAAGTGAAAATCGTTGGAACGTTCACAATGTAGCTGAATGAGCAAGAATCGATCAAGGAAATACTCTCTATTCTTCTAGTTTATCATCTTCGTTCCATAGATTGATCGTTACCAATAAGAACATTGCAATATTTCCCTTATTGATTGAACCTGGAGCAAGATACACAAAGACTTGTGGGAATATTTGCAAGCCGACAAGTCCTACAATCAGAAATACAAGCGGATTAAGGAGTGCAGTCCATCGTTTGAAGACACTCTTTCCTCTGATGATATGGATAAAGAGTATCACTGGTGCAACAACCCAGGTCACGAGATAATGAAACAGGAAAACAGGAAGGATGGCACTGGTTATGTTTCCTTCGATGAGAGAAACAAGAATCTCATGGGTCAAGCCCTGTTCTATACCATATGCATAGACAACACCATTGAGGCTCATCACACCATGAATCAAGGGGGATCCCATGACCACCCCGTAGGAGAACAACAAGGAGACAAACAGTGCAATGCCCTTGTTGTTCTTGCATAATGCTGTATAGAGAAGCCAGAATCCCGCAAGATAGAACGGTATCATGAATGCACACAGGGAGAGCGAAACAGTGAATCGCCATGTTGGCATGGTAGCCCAAGCGGTTTCGACAATAGAGGAAGAGACCCCGTACTCCTTCTGAAACTCCAAGAGGTAGTCAGCGATGGTGATCAACAAGGCAGCAACTACAGCACTGATTCCCATGATTCGATACAGGTATGGTTTCTGTGAAATGGCTTTGCTCACCTTGCACTCCTCCTTATATTCTGAACTCCGTTTTTTTTTACACCACCTTACCCCTACGGTCAATGTACGAAGTATTGGTACACACTGTATAAATAGCCAAGGCTCTCCCCAGTACCTACTCTCTAATCCTAAAAAGGACCTTGGCTATTACACCAAGGCCCAATGTCGTTGCTCATCTGAGCATGTTTATTTACTTCTCGTAGGCTGAATCATGCACTCCAGCTACTGCTCTTCCGCTCGGTTCATTCATTGCCTTGAATGCCCGGTCCCATTCCAGAGCTGTTGCTGTGGAACAAGCAACCGAGTCCTCACGAGGAACACAGCGTGCTGCGCTCTCACTGGGGAAGTGGGAAGCAAAGAGGGTACGATAGTAGTACTCCTCCTTGGTAGCGGGGGTATGAATCGGATACCGCTTTGCCGCCAAGGCAAACTGTTCATCACTGACCAGAGAGCTGGTGAGCTGTTTCAGGGTATCAATCCAGTTGTAGCCCACCCCGTCACTGAACTGCTCCTTCTGCCTCCAGACAATCTCATCCGGCAGATACTCCTTGAACGCCTCACGAAGAATCCACTTCTCGATACGCTTATTCTCCCCAACAACCGGGCAGAGCTTCATATCGGGATTCAGGTTCATCGCTACATCCATGAACTCCTTGTCCAGGAACGGAACCCGTCCCTCAACACCCCAGGCGGCCAGTGACTTATTCGCCCTCAGGCAGTCATAGAGGTTGAGTTTGGAGAGCTTTCTGACCGTCTCCTCATGGAACTCCCTGGCATTGGGAGCCTTGTGGAAATAGAGATACCCACCAAAGAGCTCGTCACTCCCTTCCCCGCTGAGCACCATCTTGATTCCCATCGAGCGAATGACGCGAGCAAGCAAGTACATCGGGGTTGCTGCCCTTACCGTGGTGATATCACTGGTTTCCAGATGATAGATGACATCACTGAGAGCATCAAGTGCCTCCTGGATGGTAAAATGTACCTCATGGTGGACAGTTTTCAGATGGGCGGCAGCAATTCGGGCTGCCTTCAAGTCAGGAGAACCCTCAAGCCCGATGGCAAAGGAGTGAAGACGTGGCCACCAAGCTTCCTCTGTGTCTGCACTTTCCACCCGCTTCTGGGCATATTTTGCAGTAATGGCTGCAATGATGGAACTATCCAAGCCACCTGAGAGCAATACCCCGTAGGGAACGTCACTCATCAACTGACGCTTCACGGCAGCTTCCAGGGCCTCCTTCACCATCTCAATCGTCCCTCCATGTTCCTTGACCACATCATAGCTGGTCCAGGAGCGCTCATACCACTTCCTGAGCTTTTTCTCAGGACTGTAATACAGGTGTCCAGGAGGAAAGAGTTCGATTGCACTACAGGTCCCTTCCAAGGCCTTCAATTCACTCGCCACAAAGAAATGTCCCTGGTCATCCCACCCCTGATAGAGAGGAATGATGCCTATATGGTCACGGGCAATGAGGTAGATATCCTTCTCTTGGTCATAAAGAGCGAAGGCAAAGATACCATTCAGGTCCTCAAGAAAATCTGGGCCCTTCTCCTGGTAGAGAGCAAGGATGACTTCACAGTCACTCTGTGTCTGGAACTCGTAGACACCCTCATACTCCTTCCTGATCTGCTGGTGGTTGTAGATTTCACCATTGACAGCCAACACCACATTCCTGTCTGCGCTATACAGCGGCTGACCTCCTGAGAGTGGGTCGACAATAGCTAGTCGTTCATGACTGATGATGGCCTTTTCCCCTTCATACACCCCCGACCAATCGGGACCACGGTGACGAATCTTCCCTGACATGGAAAGAATCTGGGAACGAAAGGCCTTTGCGCTGCGCTGGATGTCAAACATTCCTACAAATCCACACATCGTATACCTCCAAACGTAAAAAAGACGCTCCCCTCCCAGTACTTGGGTAGGAACGTCTTTGTTCTTGGAAGGATACTACCTGCTCTTTTACAAAGTTGCAAGTGCCTCATCCACTACAGAGAGTGCAGCATCGATATCTTTTTTCTCAACAACCAAGGGGGGAACAAAGCGCAGTACGTCGCTTCCAGCGCTTGCCACCAACACACCCTTGGCAAAACAGGCATCCACGACCTGCCGGGGAGGAACGGTAAGCACCAATCCATTAATCAGTCCCTTTCCCCTGACAGAAACGCAAAGGTCGGGATAGCGAACCACCAATTGAGAGAGTTTCTCCCTCAGGTACTCCCCCATCTCCTGGACATGGGAAGTGAAGGCTGGATCGCTGAGACGACGGACCATCTCTCTCACTGCGGCCATTGCCAAGGCATTGCCTCCGAAAGTGGAAGCATGATCTCCGGGAGTGAAGATATGACTTGCCTTTCCCGTGGTGAGCATCGCCCCGCAAGGAACACCACCAGCGAGAGCCTTTGCAGAGGTAAGTACATCGGGTTTCACGTCATAGACCTGATACGCGAAAGGCTTTCCACTGCGGCCCATTCCACACTGTACCTCATCATAGATGAGTAGAAGATTGTGCTCATCACAGAGAAAGCGGAGTCCCTGCAGGAAGGCTGGGTCAGCTGGAACAATACCTCCCTCCCCTTGGATAGGTTCCACGATAATTGCACAGGTTTTTTCTGTAATGAGCGCTTTCACGCTCTCCAGGTTGTTGAACTCTGCATAGCTGAATCCCTGGGGAAGCGGTGCAAAGTTCTTATGGTACTTCTTCTGCCCTGTTGCAGTAATAGCACCGTAGGTCCTCCCATGGAATGAATGCACCATGGAGATGATTTCGCTACGAGGGGTCTCACTCTGGTGTCCGAATTTCCTGGCAAGCTTGAGGGAAGCCTCTGTGGCTTCCGCCCCACTATTGCAGAAGAATACCCGCTCCATTCCGGCAAGCGAGCAAAGTTCCTTTGCCGCTTCCACCCCTACCTTGTTGTAGTAGAGGTTGGAACAGTGCAAAAGGCCTTCACTAACGACTTTATTAATAGCTTCTGAAAGGCCAGGGTCTCCGTAACCAAGGGCATTGACGGCAATGCCGCCGACAAAGTCGAGGTAGCGCTTACCCTCTTCATCTATGAGGTACATACCTTCTCCACCGGTAAACACCACGGGTACTTGGCTGTAGGTATCCAACAGGTACTGCTTGCCTGTCTGTATTGTTTCTTGCATGCTCATGAGCGTTCCTCCTTGGTGACCATGGTCCCGATTCCCCTTGTGGTGAATATCTCAAGCAGGATGGCGTGGGGAACCCTGCCATCAAGTACGTGAACACTGCTCACCCCTTTCTCCAATCCATCAAGACAACACTGCACCTTGGGGATCATACCGCCATTGATCGTACCATCCTGTATGTACTCTTCAGCTTGTCTTGTACTCAATGCGCGCATGATGGAGGAGGGATCATCCTTGTCCTTGAGAATACCTTCCACATCGGTGAGGAACACCAACTTCTGCGCAGAGAGGGAACCTGCAACAGCACTGGCCGCATAATCGGCATTGATATTGTAGGTATTACCTTCCTCATCAACCCCAACCGGGGAGACAACCGGTACGAAGTTGTTGGAAAGCAGGGTCTCAAGGAGACTGGTGTCTACCTTCTCCACATGGCCAACATACCCAAGATCTCGCCCCTTATCATCCAACTTCTTTGAACAGAGCAGGGTTCTTCCATCCTTGCCACTGATGCCAACGGCACTGATGCCTACCTGCTCCAGCTCACTGACCAGGCTCTTACCAATGGATCCACTGAGCACCATCTCAGCTACCTGTGCTGTCTCAGCATCGGTTACACGCAGTCCATCAAGGAACTCGCTCTTCTTACCCAGACGGTCGAGCAGGTTGGTAATCTCCTTGCCCCCGCCGTGGATTACCACAGGTTTCAAACCGATGTATTTGAGCATCGCAATATCTTGGATAACCGACTTCTTCAGTTGCTCATCAACCATGGCAGAACCACCATATTTGACCACGACAATACTGCCGGCGAATGTCCTGATGTAAGGAATCGCCTCGATAAGCACCTCAGCCTTGAGGATTTCGTTTGCCATCCTGTGTTTCATCAGCTTCTATAATCTCCATTGATCCGAACATACTCATAGGAAAGATCACAGCCCCAAGCTGTGCCTTCCCCTTCTCCGTCTGTCAAGGTTGCAAGTGTCTGCACATCCCTTTCCATCAGGATTCCCTTTGCTGTGTGCTCATCAAAGGCAAGGGGAGTCCCTGCTGAGACTACCTGTATCGTCCCCTTGGAAGAGGAAAAAAAGAGGTCAACAGCAAGTGGATTGAATTCAGCTCCACTATAGCCCATGGCACACAGAATCCGTCCCCAGTTTGCATCACTACCAAAAAAGGCCGTCTTTACCAGATTGCTGCTGATGATCGAGCGAGCAAGAATCTGGGCTGTTTCCTTGTCCTTTGCTCCCTTGACCGTTACCTCAAGGAACTTTCCAGCCCCTTCCCCATCACGAACAATTGCCTTTGCAAGTTCCTTATGCACATACAGGAAGGCTTCGGTGAAGGCCTCCCACTGGCTGTGGGATGGAGAGAGGGTGCTACACCCACTCTTTCCATTGGCAAGCACCAGGACAGTATCATTGGTGGAGGTATCCCCATCCACACTGATCATATTGTAGGTGTCACGGATGGAGGAGCCAAGCAGCTCCTGGAGAACCGCCTTGTCAATGGTTGCATCAGTGGTAATGAAGCTGAGCATGGTGGCCATGTTGGGATGAATCATCCCCGATCCTTTTGCCATACCCCCGATGGTTACCTGTTTCCCATCAATCTCAAGCGAAACTGTGACTTCTTTGGTGAAGGTATCGGTAGTTAGTATTGCCTTTGCCGCTTCCTCAGCTCCCGATCTCGAGGTATCGAGAACCTTTGCACAATCATCAATACCCTTAATGATTTTATCCATGGGCAAGGGAAGCCCTATAACACCGGTGGAACATACCAATACCTCCTCAGGTTGCAAACCCAAGGTCTTTGCCGTATGCACGGCCATGGCATGGGCATCCTTCTCTCCTTGCTCTGCAGTACATGCATTGGCATTCCCACTATTGATCACAATAGCTTGTGCCTGGAGGGAAGAGGAGACCAGCTTCTGGTCCCAGAGAACCGGGGCTGCTTTCACCAAGTTGGTGGTAAAAGATCCTGCAAAACTACAGGGAACCTCACTGTATACCAAGGCAAGGTCCTTTTTGCGTTTCTTGACACCGCAGGCTACGCCATTGGCTGAAAATCCAGAGGCAGCAGTAACGCCACCGTCTACTATTTGCATCACATGTTCCTCCTTACAGGGGGCTGGCAACCGTGGAGGCAAGAGCTGTCTCTTCACCCAGGTTGCACCGGATATTCATATTCTGCACGGCTTGGCCGGCAGCTCCTTTGACCAGGTTATCGATTGCTCCGATTGCAATAACACGATTGGTTCTCTCATCAACCTTCCAGCCGATAGCGCACATGTTAGTATTCTTTACAAATCGGGTCTCAGGAAGAGATGATCCCATCAAACGAACAAACCTCTCGTCAGCGTACCACTTCTGGTATGCCGAGGTTACCTCTGCTTCACTGACCCCATCCTTCAGGTTGGCATAGCAGGTAGAGAGAATCCCACGGTGCATGGGAACCAGATGAGGAGTGAATTGCACCATAAGTTCACTACCGCTCAGCTCGCTCAACTCCTGTTCAATCTCCGGGGTATGGCGGTGATTCGTCACCCCGTATGCCTTGTATGACTCGTTGACCTCACAAAAGAGTGAGCCAAGCTTCTCAGAGCGACCGGCACCACTGACACCACTGGCGCTGTCAATGATCAGGGAAGCTGGATCAACCAGCTTTTCAGCTACCAAGGGAGCCAAGGTGAGAATACTGCAGGTGGTATAGCAACCAGGATTGGCGATCAGATTTGCTGTTTCAATGCGCTCACGATGCAGTTCGCACAGTCCATAGACAGCCTCACTGAGCAAATCCTTGCTCCCGTGATTAGTCTTGTACCAGGATTCATAGACACTGCTGTCATTGAGTCGATAATCGGCTCCGAGGTCGATGATGATACAACGCTCCAGTATTTCCCGGTTTACCTTATGACTCGCCATCCCGTGGGGAAGGGCAAGAAACAGGACAGAGCACCGCTTGCTCGCTTCCTCAATATCTTCCTCTTCCAGGACCAGGTCACACCCTCCCTCAAGAGAGGGATATATCTCACTGAAACGCTTTCCGCTGTAGGAGTGTGAGGCAAGGTAGGTTATTTCCACGGAGGGATGATTTACCAAGAGGGCTACCAACTGTGACCCCGCATAGCCTGTAGCACCAATGACTCCAACTTGTAGCATACGTTCCTCCATATAAACAATATTAGTATAATTATACAAAAATATTCCGTTTTGACCAGACT
>JAQQAR010000026.1 GCA_028532765.1 Sphaerochaetaceae bacterium
GCCCCAAATATTTTGGGAAAAGCCGAGGCTACTCCCTTCATCATTGTAGAGAGGGAATCCATAGCTATAGTTTTCCAATTATTAATAGTCTCCATGTTTTTATGATTTTATAGTGTATGAGTGAGATGGTGCAGGAGATACAAACACTTAGTCCAAATGTTCTTTACATCTCAGACATTCTCCCCCAAGATGAAGGAAATCCCATACTTACCCTGGCACTTCCCGTGTATCAGGGATCTAAAATGACAGGTATTATTGCCATCGATTATGATGCTTGCTATCTTCTCTCATTTCTTTCAGTGTATCAGACTTCGCTGATGAAGGACCTGCAGTTTAGCATCATTGACAACCAGGGGAATGTTATCATCGATGGTACATCAGCGTGCAGTGACATCTATGTAGAAGGAATGAATCTGTTTTCACGTGAACCAGGGATGCGCAGTCAATTGACAGGTAATAGAATTGGTTCCTATGTTTCTGAGGATATGGCATATACCTTTCAAGCCATCTATCCAGCAAGCAATGAGAGGTTGTTCTTCTCTACATCGAGCAAATGGCTCTGGGCGGTTGTCAGCAGCTATGAATATGATCAGTTGCCGGTTTTGACACAGGATTTCTTGTTGTCGCACCCTTCGGTAAAATTCCTGCTTTCCTTCCTGGTTCTCTTCGTTGGTTCCGCTGCCGTAGTCATCCTCCAGATCAGGGCAGATGATAAGCAGCAACTACGTATCAGTTCCTTGATTGCAGATTATGCCTCCAACGGTGTGGTGGTATATGACCCCGAAGGGCGGGTAACCTTTTGCAACAAGGCATTTGAGGAACTATGTGGTTATACACAGGAGGAGTTGCAAGGAAAGAAGGAAGTGGCTCTGCGATACGACCTGTTTATCTCCCGTGAATCAGATGGAGGAGCACTTCGTCCTGTATGGGTGTATCATGAGAGCAAACACAGAGTACTCTGCTCCTTGGACATTATCCAAGTAGAGGGGAAACGGGGGCAGGGAAATCATGCAATAGAGATCTACAGCCCATCCCGGTGGAATACGATGGAGCTGCTTCAGCTATGCAAGAAGAATCAAATTGACTACCATCAGTGTTTTGCAAAATCCATACTGATTCCTGAAGGTACTGGTTCGTTTGTCTGTCTGCAGATACAACTCTTGAACAGTAAGGAGATTGGGATGCGTCTCAATCAACGGGAGCGAGTGCTCTTCTCGAATAAGTTCTCTACAACACTTGAGAAAGTCCTCGATACGATCTTTCCTATCCTTTCCACAGCGTTTGATTCATACCTGCTCTTCTTTGAAACGAAAAGCAGTGCAACTGAAATCGAGGGAAGGGTAGCATCACTTCTCTCCGGTTTTCATCTTCCCTATCTTTTCGGGCAGTCCTCCCTTGCCTTGCAGCTCTCTGTAGGTATTTCTCTTTACCCAAAACCAAGTGCCAGCCTCTATGCTCTTGTAAAGAATGCTGCAATCGCCATGCATATGGTTAGTTCAGGTACTGAACATGGATATCTTTTTTACGATAAACAGGTTGCAATGCGCTATGCCAGGAGAATAGCAATCAAGGATGCACTTGCCTCTGTGTTTGAAACGGACCAGCTTTATCTGGCCTATCAAGCACTTGTCTCGGTCAAGGAAGAGAAGATCATAGGGGCAGAAGCACTTATCAGGTGGAATCATCCAAAGTTAGGGCCCATCTATCCGGATGAGTTCCTTCCCCTTATCAGAGAGCTCCAATTGACCGAATTGTTGGGTAGATTCGTGATTGAGAGCGCGATCTGCTTCCTTCATTCACACTGGAAGGAGTTTGCTACCTCCATACCAGATTTTACCTTATCCATCAATCTGAGTGCTGAGGAACTCTCCAATGTACATCTAACCGACCTATTGGTCAGTGAACTGAACAGGCAAAAGATCCCACACTCCATGTTGGAAGTTGAATTGACCGAGCATACTGCAGTGGAGAGTCTCAGTAATACGAATGCAATCATGGACCGGTTACACACAAATGGAGTCTCATTGGCAATTGATGATTTTGGTACTGGATTCAGCTCGCTTTCCTACTTGCTTGAATTGCCAGCAGATATGATCAAGATTGACCGTTCATTTATCTCCCGATATCCCGATTTCGAGTCCATCACCATTTACAGGACTGTCTTGCTCATGGCAAAGAAAATGGGAGCTATGGTACTCGCGGAGGGAGTGGAGACAGCCGAACAGCTTGAATTCCTCAAGATCATTGGTTGTGATTACTATCAGGGGTATCTCTTCAGCAAGCCGGTGGATGAGGCTACCTTCATGAGGCAGGTATTCAGGGCAGCCGAATAATCGAGTTATAAGGCATGAGCGATTGCGGTTGCCTGTACCATGAGATGTCGTTGCTTTCCCCCGTTTTCTTCCAAGCCACTGCTCATATCGACCGCATAAGGACAGACAGTTCTGATTGCTTCCTCCAGATTGCCGGCGTGTAATCCGCCTGCGAGAAATATTGGCTTGTCATAACCAGAGGCTTGCCTCCAGTCGAACACCTTTCCACTCCCTCCTTTTGCGCCATCGAGCAAGAAGTAATCTGCTGTACTGGATTCAACCGCAGTAGTATGAGGATTACAGACCGCTTTGATGATGGGAAGCGAACAGACTGAGCGAAGGGTCCAGATGTATGCCTCGTTTTCGCGGCCATGCAGTTGTATGAGATCGATGATTCCTTCTTCAGCGATGCGAATGATGTGTTCAACCGGCTCGTCAACAAACACCCCAACAACAGCAATAGCTGGATTCACCCGTTTGCGTAAATCAGCTGCAACCTCTCTGCTTATCTGCCTCCGGCTTGGGGCAAAGACAAAGCCTATATAGTCACATCCTGCTTCATTGGCCCACTCTATGTGTTCTTCCCTTTGCATGCCGCAGAGTTTGATTTTTGTCATACTTTCAATTCCTGTACGGCCTGTGCTCGGTCGACTCTTCTCATCAGCTGTTCACCTACCAATATTGCGGAGAATCCAGCTTGCTTGAGCAGAATCGCATCCTCTCTTCCCCTGATACCGCTCTCACTGACAGCCGTTACAGAGGATGGGATTGAGTGAATCAGGCGAAGGCTGGTTTCAAGATCGACTGAAAAATTTCGGAGGTTGCGATTATTCACTCCTATAATCGTTGCTCCGGCTCCCAGCGCAAGATCCAGCTCCACTTTATCATGTACTTCCACCAATGCATCCATCCCAAGGCTCTTGGCGAGGGAGAGAAAGGAAGACAAGGTGTTATGGTCTAGAAGGGCGGCGATGAGCAAAATTGCAGAGGCTCCCAGAATCCGTGATTCCAGGATCTGGTAGGCAGTTATGATGAAATCCTTCCTGAGGAGAGGCAGGGAGACACTCTCTCCAATACTGGTCAGATATGCATCATCACCCAAAAAACGGGTAGGTTCAGTAAGAACACTCAATGCAGAAGCGCCTCCCGCTTCATACTCTTTTGCGATTGCCAGTGGATCAAAGGAAGATGCAATGACTCCTTTTGAAGGGGATGCCTTTTTCACTTCAGCAATTACCGCAAGGTGGTCACTCTTCAAAGCGTGTTTGAATGGATGGCCGTCCAGTACACAAGAATACGCACGAGTTTCAATATTCACGGTTTTCTTACCCTGGTACCGTTGGGCAGTACTTGCTGCAAGTGTTTGTAGGATATCCATGCTTACTCCCTGTTTGACAGTTGTACGAAGGCTTCAAGTTGCTGTAGTGCTTTTCCGCTATCAATTACTTCTCGAGCGAGTTCAATGCCTTTCCCAATGGTACTTGCTTTTCCTGCAATATAGAGCGCGCATCCACTATTAAGCAGCACAATATCCCGCTTTGGACCCTGCATCTCGCCACTGAGGATTGAACGGGTAATTTCAGCATTCTCCTCTGCATTACCTCCTGTGAGATCTTCCCCTTTGCATCGTTTCAAGGAGAATTGTTCAGGGGTGATAGTGTAGTGTGTAAAGGTATC
Organism: Sphaerochaetaceae bacterium; assembly: GCA_028532765.1. GTDB lineage: Bacteria > Spirochaetota > Spirochaetia > Sphaerochaetales > Sphaerochaetaceae > Sphaerochaeta. Next base: position 3,990 of record JAQQAR010000026.1, read on the forward strand.
ATCCTGTACTTCACAGATATGTGTCTCTCCAGTCAAGGTGATTTCGTCCATACCATCTTCCCCACAGACAACCATTCCCCGTTTTACCCCAAGGTTGGTCATTACCTGGGCCAAGGGAACGATAAGACTCTCATCGTAAACACCCATAAGCTGCAAGGAAGCGCCTGCAGGATTGGCCAAGGGACCGAGAATATTGAATACGGTCCTGATTCCCAACTCCTTTCTTACCGGGGCAACATATTTCATACTGATGTGATAATTCTGGGCAAAGAGAAAGCAGAGCCCGATCTCATCCAGCATTGCTTTGCTTCTTTGTTCATTGACTTGGATGTTTACTCCCAGCCTTTCAAACACATCGGCAGCCCCACAATCTGAAGAGGCGGCGCGATTGCCATGTTTCGCGACCGGAACTCCCATGCTGGAGATAACAATGCTGCTGGTGGATGAGATATTGAAGGTCTTAAGGTGGTCACCTCCAGTGCCAACAATCTCCAGGACCGGCAGGTCATGTAGGAGTCGGATACAGTGACTTCTCATGCTCTCTGCACATGCGGTAATCTCCTCGATTGTCTCCCCCTTCAGGGAGAGGGCAGTGAGGAAACTGCTCATCTGGACAGGGGTTGCCTTACCCTCCATGATTTCATGCATGACAGACAACGCTGTATCGTAGTCAAGGTTCTGCTTCATACTTAATTGCTTGATGGCTTCCCGTATCATTGTATTGCTCCTTTGTTTGCGTTTGCCACCTCCAGAAAGTTTTTCAACAATGTTTCTCCTCTGGGGGTGAGGATGGATTCTGGGTGAAATTGCACTCCATAGATGGGATACTGTGTGTGCTGTATGGCCATTACCTGTCCATCCTCTGTCCATCCAGTCAAGGTCAGGGAAGGGGGAAGGCTGTCGGCCTTTACTGTCAGGGAGTGGTATCGACCTACCTTTTCTTCCCTTTCCAGGTTGTGGAAGAGGGGGGATGAGGTATCCAATACACATGTTGATTGTTTGCCATGGTAGAGTGTTTCTGCATAAGAGACTGTGGCTCCAAATGCGGTAGCAATCGCCTGATGACCTAGGCACACACCAAGGGTGGGAACTGTTGGACCAAGCTGCTGTATAAGGCTGATGATGATCCCCGCTTCTTGGCAGGTTCCGGGGCCTGGGGAGATGATGATGGCCTGCATACCAAGTGATGCAATCTCCTCTACGGTCATGACATCATTACGGACTACCTGGATATCCGGTTCCAATGCCCCTATCATCTGGTAGAGGTTGTAGGAAAAACTGTCGTAGTTATCAATCAATAGGATCATAGGATGCCTCCTGAGGCTCTTTGCAACGCTTCCTCTACCGCCTTTGCTTTCCGTTCACACTCTGCATACTCACTCTCTGCTACGCTGTCGGCTACAATACCCGCACCGCTACGTACATACACTCTATTCCCTTTCCGGTAGGCCAAGCGAATGGCAATACAGGTGTCCATGTTCTGGTTGCTGCCGATGTAACCGACAGCACCGCCATAGATACCTCGCTGGGTATGCTCCAGTTCTTCGATGATCTGACAGGCGCGTAGCTTGGGAGCCCCACTCAGTGTCCCTGCAGGGAGAACAGAGGCAATGGCGGAGAGCGCGTCCTGGTCCTCCCGTATGGATCCCTTTACCGTTGAGCCGATATGCATTACATGGCTGTAACGCTGGATTTGGAGATAGGATTCAACTTCAACACTGCCGAACTTGCTTATCTTTCCAAGGTCATTGCGACCAAGGTCAACCAGCATATTATGCTCTGCAAGCTCCTTCTCATCGCTAAGAAGGTCTTTTTCATTTGCTAAGTCTTCTTCCTCTGTTTCTCCCCGTCTTCGGGTGCCCGCCAAAGGAAAGGTATGCAGTATGCCATCCTTGAGATTGACCAAGGTCTCTGGTGATGCCCCGGCAATCTCAATCTCGCTGCCGGAAAAGTAGAACATATACGGGGAAGGGTTGATGGTTCTCAAGACTCGGTAGGTATCCATCAGACTCCCCTCGAATGCAGCTTCCCAACGATTGGAAAGTACCACCTGGAAGATGTCTCCTTCCTTGATATAGCCTTTAGCCTTCTCTACCATGGAGCAGTAGGACTCCTTGTTGAAGAGTGGTTTTAGTGGATCTTTCATGACACCGGGAAATCGCTTAAGAGGATGCTCATTCTGCAGGATCCTGTGCATTGCAAGCAAACGCTGCTGTGCTTTCTCATATCCTCTCGCACCATCCTTAGCCTGATAGGTAACAATAAGGGTCAACACCTGGCGATAGTGATCGAAACAGATCACCTGGTCAAAGAACATAAGGTCTAGGTCCTTGAAAGCCTCATCCTTTCTGTAGTCGATGAGTAGATGGGGCTCCTGGTATTTGATGTAGTCATAGCTGAAGTATCCTACAAGGCCTCCCGTGAATGGGGGAAGCTTTTCAATGGGAATGCTTTTGTATGCTTTCAGGATGCTTCTGATTACATTCTCAGGGTGTCCCTGTGATGTTTCTTTGCTCCCATCCCGGTGTTGAACAGTGGTTGTGTGGTCTTGGGTCGAAAGGGCCAGCAAGGGGTCATATCCGAGAAAGGAGTATCGTCCCCATCTCTGTCTGTCATCGACGCTCTCAAGTAAAAAACAGTGGGAACTCTCTGCCTTTAATCGGGATAGCACGGTGATAGGGGTGTGTTGGTCACAAAGCATTTCGAGGGTGAGAGGGAGATAACCCCCATCATCCTGGTAGGCCAACGCCGCTTCTTTTGTTGGATAGTACTGCATGTATGCTCCTCATGTTTCTGTAAGAAGAAACTATCTGGGTAAAAAAAGATATCACACCGTGATGGCCCTCTTCATCTCCCTCACGTATCCTGATACCGCTTCTAAACTGCCTCTTCCTTTTTCAGCAATGATATTCATAATCGCAGAACCTACGATGATACCGTCCGCGAAGGTAGCGATATGACGAGCTTGCTTCGGTGTATGGATGCCAAATCCAACGGCACAGGGAGTGTCGCTGTTCGCTTTTGCAAGTTCCACCATCTTCCTGGCACTGTCATTCAGATTGCTTCTCATGCCGGTAACACCCAATGAGCTTACACAGTAGAGAAATCCCTCACTATGCTTGGAGACCGTGATGACCCGTTGCCTGCTGGTTGGGGCGATCATGCTGATCAGCTTGATACCCTCCTTTTTGCAGGAGCCTTTAATCTCACCCTGTTCCTCATAGGGAAGGTCTGGAATAATCAGACCGTCGAGGCCTGCCTGCTTTGCGCTGGAAAGGAACCGGCCCTTCTGATACTTATACACCGGGTTGAAGTAGGTCATACAGACCAAGGGGATCTGGGTGTGTTTTCTCAGTCGTTCAATCAGGGTGAATAGATCATGGATCTTGAATCCTGATGCAAGGGCTCGTTCATCAGCCTGTTGTATTACAGGTCCTTCCGCAATAGGGTCAGAGAAGGGAAGGCCCAGTTCAACGAGGTCAGCTCCTGCATCTGCCATAGCGAGTACCAACTCTTCAGTCATCGATATGTCTGGATCAGCGCAGGTTACGAAGGGGATGAATGCGGTGCCTCCTGAGAATGCATGCTGGATTCGGTCATTCATAGAGTGTTTCTCCTTGGTAGCGGGCAATTGCTGCCACATCCTTGTCTCCCCGTCCGGAGAGATTGACCACGATGATTGCATCCTTCTCCAAAGTAGGAGCGAGCTTCATGGCGTAGGCGAGTGCATGGGCACTTTCAATGGCGCAGATAATTCCCTCTTTTCGACTGAGGTATGTGAATGCATCAACTGCCTCAGCATCGGTGATTGGCACGTATGTTGCTCGTTTGGTTGCAAACAGCTGAGCATGCTCTGGGCCGATACCAGGATAGTCGAGTCCTGCACTGATGGAATAGACCTCATCTATTTGTCCATCATCATTCTGGCAGAAGATACTCTTCATCCCATGGAACACTCCCTCGCTGCCCTTGCTTAGCGTTGCTGCATGTTCGTTGGTATCGATGCCCTTTCCTGCTGCTTCACAACCGATTAAATGCACTGAAGGTTCTCCTATGAATTCATGGAAGATACCGATTGCATTCGATCCTCCTCCTACACAGGCAATGATGTAGTCCGGCAATTTGCCTTCAGCTGCAAGTATCTGGGTCCTCACTTCCTGTCCGATAATTTTCTGGAAGTCCCTCACCATGGTGGGGAAGGGGTGTGGTCCCATAACAGAGCCCAGGACATAGTGAGTATCATCTATTCTCTTGGTCCATTCCCTCATGGTCTCATTCACTGCGTCCTTGAGTGTTTTTGTACCGCTTTGTACGGGGTGAACCGTGGCACCGAGCAGGCGCATACGGTAGACGTTGAGTGCTTGCCTCTGGCAATCTACCTCTCCCATGAAAATCTCACACTCAAGTCCCATCAGTGCAGCTACTGTGGCCGTGGCAACACCATGTTGGCCAGCTCCGGTCTCTGCGATCACCCGTGTTTTTCCCATATGCTTGGCGAGCAAGCACTGACCAAGAACATTATTGATCTTATGGGAGCCTGTATGGTTGAGGTCTTCTCGCTTGAGATAGACCTTGGCCCCGGCTAGGTCCTTTGTCATATTCTCGGCATAGGTCAAGAGGCTTGGCCTGGAAGCATAGTTCTGGTAGAGGGCCTTAAGCTCACCCTGGAAGGTTGCATCATCCTTGAGTGAGGTATACGCAACTTCAAGTTCCTGGATGGCACTCATCAGGATCTCTGGTATGTACTTGCCTCCATAGGGACCGAATCGTCCTGGTTCCATAGGTGACTCCTTGGAATAGGAGCATATATGTTTCTATTGATAGAATCAAGGTTTTTAAGCAAGAATTTTGAATTTTTGAAGAAATATTTCGTAATTACTTACATGAAAACAAAAAAAAAGGAACCCCGAAGGGTTCCTGATTATTACAAAGCAATAGCTTAGTAACGGTTGTAGCTCGGGCGTGGCTTTGCAATAGCCTCGTTTACACGAAGGTTGCGGCCGCCGAAATCCTGACCGTCAAGCTGGCTGATAGCAGCAACTGCAGCAGAATCGTCTTCCATCTCTACGAAACCAAAGCCCTTGGGGCGACGGGTTTCACGGTCAATGATGATGTTTGCACTCAATACAGTGCCGTACTGTGCGAACAGGTCACGAAGTTCCTCTTCGCTGGTGTTGTAACTCATGTTACCAACATAAATTTTCTTTGCCATTCAAAGCATCCTTTACAGGCCTTTAGCCTGTCTCAAAAAAGTATTTGCTCATTTTGGCGCAGTTTCGAACGTTTAACCTGTCTGCTGATGGAATTCAAATGAAGAACACGAACATAGAGAGGGTAAGGGACTAGCTGCAACGCAAAAAATCAAAGCAACTGCAGGCTAGCATGGCCAAGGCCGAATGTCAATCGAGGAGTCACTGCAATTGAACATTTTTTGCAAATTTGTAAGAGAAAATTCGCACAATGGGTGAACAGCCTCTACTGAAAGTACATTTTCCCCTGGTCAAGAACCCACTCGGCTGCTAGGATGATCTCATGAAACAGATTGAAGTAGCCGCACTCGTGTTGATCAATAATAACCGGGTATTCGCTGCCCAAAGGAAAGACAAAGGCTCTCTTGGGGGCATGTGGGAGTTTCCTGGAGGGAAGTTGGAAATCGGTGAGACTGGGCGGGAAGCGCTCGTGAGAGAGATTCAGGAAGAGCTTGGGGTCACTATAGAAATACAACGCTACCTTATGAGAGTAGAACACCAATACCCAGGCTTTTTTGTCATCATGCACGCCTATTTAGGGATTATACAGGAAGGTTCCATCCAGTTGCATGAGCATCAGGCAAGTCGCTGGTTGAAGAAACATGAGTTATGGCAGATTGATTGGGCTGAGGCAGATATCCCCATCGTACAGAACGTAGAGCACTTATTGTCATGAGAGGGATGCAAGATGAGCGGCTGCTGGCAAGCCTTGAGACAAGTTTTTTTGATGCACGCATTCCCTCTGCAATGAGTCTGCGTCCTCATTTGGTGCTCAATGAACCACCAAGGACAAAAGTGATGGAGACACTCGTTCGTGAGCTTGCCTCTTGTACTTCATTCTCGTTCAGCGTTGCATTCATTACCAAAGGTGGGTTGGCAATGCTTTTGCAGCCACTTTACGAGGCACAGAGGAGGGGAGTGAAAGGGAAAATTCTCACCTCTGACTACCTTACCTTCACCGATCCCGATGCGCTTGCTTTCTTGCTTGAATACTTTCCATCGATAGAGCTCAGGGTGTATACGGAAAAAGCATTTCATACCAAGGGCTATCTCTTCACTCGCGAGGAAGATTATGCCACCTTGGTGGTAGGAAGCTCAAACTTGACCCATGAGGCTCTTGCCACCAATCAGGAGTGGAACTTGTTTTTGGTTAGCTCGTGTTCCGGCAGTCTCGTCCAAGAGACCCAGGAAACGTTTCAAGAGGCTTGGGACAAAGCTGTAGAGGTCAGCCCTGCGTGGATTGCTCACTATCGTGAAGTGTATGCTGCTCTCCATACCCATAAGCGATTTGAGCCGCTGCCGCTTCCCTCCCTTCCAATAGCCCAGAGGCAAGAAAAGAGAGAACAGCTGGTGCTTAATGCCATGCAGGTCCAGGCATTGGATGGTCTTGAACGGCTCAGGGAACAAGGCAAGGACAAGGCGCTGTTGATATCCGCGACCGGTACAGGAAAGACCATACTCCTGATCAAGGATGTGGAACGCCAGCGCCCTAAACGGTTCCTTTTCGTCGTACATCGTCAGCAAATTGCAGAAGAAGCCCTTGCACGGTTCAAGGAACACCTCGGTGATGACTTGGAGTGTGGTCTTCTCTGCGGGGAAACCAAGGAAGCAGACGCTCCCTACCTTTTTGCAACTGTTCAGACGCTGTCAAAGGATGAAGTGCTGCATACGTTTCCAAAAACCTGGTTTGATTATCTGGTTATTGATGAAGTGCATCATGCGGGAGCTGCATCATACCAGAAAATCTTGAACCATTTTCAACCGGCCTTTCTGATGGGGATGACGGCAACGCCATACCGAAATGATGACAAAGACATCTTCCAGCGATTTGATTATGCTGTTGCCTGTGAAATCCAACTCAACCAAGCGCTGGATGCTGGAATGCTTTGTCCTTTTCACTACTACGGGGTAACTGAATTCTCCATCCAAGGTCATGAACAGGTTCAGTACAAGGATTTTGCCCGTCTGGAGAAAGTTGAACAGGTGAAGCATATCAACCAGATGCTCAAACGATACAGTATTGGCAATAGGCGGGTACGTGGTCTGATTTTCTGCAGCCGAAACAAGGATGCCGCTTTTCTTGCACAGGCTTTGTCTGATTTGGGAAGAAGGGCGATGGCCCTCTCGGGTGCGGATTCGCAGGAGGCGAGGGAAGCGGCCTTTCTCCGATTGGAGAAGGAGAGTGGTAAGGATGCACTGGAGTATCTGGTGACGGTGGATATTTTCAATGAAGGAGTTGATATTCCTTCCTTGAATCAGGTGGTGATGCTCCGACCGACGGAGTCGGCAATCATTTTTGTCCAGCAACTTGGCAGAGGACTCAGAAAGTACCCAGGAAAAGAGTTCCTTACAGTAATAGATTTTATTGGAAACCATGCCAACAATTACATGATACCCATTGCTCTCTTTGGCGATAGGACCTATCGCAAGGATACGCTTAGAAAACTATTAAGTGAAGGTTCTACCGCCCTAAGTGGTCCATCGACCATACAGTTTGATGCAGTGGCCAGGGGGAAGATCTTTGAAGCAATCAATCGTGTTTCCTTCAAGAACAAAACCTTGCTTGGACAGGAGTATGCAAGCCTCAAGCAGAGGCTGGGCAGAACACCCAACCTTATTGATTTCATCACGATGGGCTCTCTCTCACCTGTTGTCATCCTGGAGTATGCTAGGACGTATATTCAGTTCAAGGAAAGAGTTGAGAAGCACTTTGTACACACACTTACCGACTTGCATCTGAAGAGCTTGTACTATCTTGGGAAGATACTGGCAAGAGGAGTACGGATTCAGGAGACTTGCATGATCAGATCCCTTTTGGAAAATGATGGAGAGATTGAATACGCATCTATTCCCAAGCTTATACAGGAATCCTATGGATATATCCCTACAGACCAGTCGATCGAATCGGCGCTTAGGATCCTATCCAACCAATTTTTCCAGGAAAAACACAAGAATTCTTTTGGCTCACTCTCCTATGTGACCTTGACAAAGACAGGGATCAGAAAGAGTCCGTCTTTTTCAACGTTGCTGGAAAATGAGGAGTATCGCATTGAGCTAGATGACCTTCTGGAGGTTAGTAAGTATTCGTATCTCAATGATTTTGCTGAGCGTCGTGGTTCGTATGATCTGGTGCTTTACCAGAAGTACACTCGCCAAGAAGTGTGTAGGCTTCTGGGTTGGGAACATGATGAGGCAAATACCATCTATGGATACAAGGTTGACTACGAGCACCACCAGTGCCCAATCTTTGTTACGTATCACAAGGATTCCCAAACTATTGATCCTGGTATTGATTATCGGGATAAGTTTCTCTCTCCTGAACAGTTTGTCTGGGAAACCCGTACCAATGTACGTCTCGAGTCAAAGGAAGCGAGAGCAATACGGGGAGAAATGGGGCCCATGGAAGTGCTGCTCTTTGTGCAGAAAAGCAATGATGAGGGGCGTTCATTCTACTACCTTGGACCTCTTTCCTTCCTCCGTAATGCACCTAGTTCAAAGATCAACGGGAAAGGAAAGCACCTACCAGTGGTAATGATGCGGTTTATGCTTTCTCACCCTGTCCCACAAAGTCTATACAACTACATCCTGGAATTGGTGGACAACTCATCCCAAACCACTGCTTAGCGAATATTTCCGCTTGTTTTCATGATGCTCTTGGATAATACTATTCTCATGGAACCAACGCTTGTCCCCTCATTTGATGGATTCTTCATCTCATGTGTCTTATACCGACCTGCTTCCCCCGTGGGGATCGTACAGATCATCCATGGTGCAGCTGAGGTGAAAAGCCGCTATGAACAAGTGGCTCTGTTTCTTCAGGAAGCTGGCTACTGTGTTCTGGTGAGTGACCAGAGAGGACATGGGGATTCAGTCGATGCCCACTTTGTCAGGGGGTATATGCCGAGTGTGGATGTTCTGGTGGAAGATCAACATATCATCACCCGTTTCCTGAAGGACCTCTATCCAGATTTGCCGCTTTTCTTACTTGGTCACTCGTTCGGTTCCATGATTGCAAGGCTCTACCTCGGTTCCTATGACCATGAGATTGCCGGCCTGATTATGACAGGTACCCCTTGCTATGTTAGGGGAATAGCACTGGGAAAAGCATTTGTCCGGCTTTTGATGTTGCTTCTCACCCCTCATGGTTATGGTATGATTTCTACCAAACTAACCACTTCAGCCAACCTGAAATGGGTCTGTTCCGATCCTGAGGTGGTCAGGGAGCGACTGCATGATCCGTACCGGAGACACTTCAAATACCAACTGCAATCAATTTATACTATCTTTGATGCCTTGCAACGGCTTCATGACTGGTCCTTTTTTCACCCAACCAAGGGTGATCTTCCCATCCTCTCGATCACTGGAGAGGATGATCCCATCCCTGGAGGGGAGCGTGGCCTCTCTGATACGGAACGATCCCTGAATCGGATCGGGTATCATCGCTTCAGTTATACGGTCTATGAAGGAATGAGACATGAGGTGCTGATGGAGAGGGAGAAGGAGTTGGTATTCAACCAGATCAAGGAGTTTCTCATCTCAGGGGCTGAACAGACTTGACGATTCCACTCATTAGCATGATGGTAATAGATGAGGGATTGATTGTACCTCAATTGGTTTTTCGTTGAGAAAGAAGCGATTGACTATGAGAAGGCATGCACGGGAAACAATCAGAAGACCCAAAGAGATTGAAACAAACTATGATTGGGACCTTGATGAGAAAACAATGCCAAAGAAGATGGCACAAAAGCCCAAGGATGATGATTTTGACGAAGATGATCTCTTTGAAAGCGAAGAGGATGAGGAGTTATAAATATCCTCAATTGCATGTTCAATTATACTCTTTCTTTCATCAGGAGGAGTGTTTTTAATGAGGGCAAAAGGCTTCTGCGAGATGCAAGGACCCTGCCTGGATTTGTATCGGTTTTCCAGGGCTGCGGTGTATTACTTGGTTTGAAGCGTTTAGAAACTCTGTGGTAATGGTGTAGGTCCCTTCAGGTAGATCCACGTAGCCAACCCAGGCCTCGGAAGGGAGGAAGTGGGTACTGCGTACATCAGCACTCTCTGTTACATCTCGAGCAATACGGAAGATCATACCCAGGAGTTCTTCTCCTGCTGTTACCTTGTTGTCCTTTGCCGCATACTCGTCATAGAGAGCAATCCCTACTGCCTTGGCCATCGCACGGGTTATTGCTTTCATTTTAATCAACTCACTCTTCGCTCTAAAGGTATCGATGGCAATGTTGCTGATCGACTCAATCCGCTGTAGTGGGATCATCGGCTGTCCCTCGATGGAGACCCTGACAGCCTGTACCTGCGAGGATCCACCAACAAGGACAGGATAGGCAATCTTTGCCCTATTGTATGAGGATACATACACCCTCTCTACACGTTCTTCCTTCAACGGGGATTGCCCACTGAAGGAGACCATCTGAAGCCTGCCCTTGTCTTGTGGGAAGGGATCTTCTTCAAGTGCCACTACGGAGGGGAGCGGGAAGGGGTAAAGGGATGGCTGGGATGAGAAGGCATGGCGGACCTGGTCGATGGCAAAGTGCAAAGTATTGTCCTCACCGAGAGCCTGAGCAACCGAAGCACTCAGGTAATTGGAGAGAGCACTGGTGGAGAAAGCTGTTGCATAGGTTTGGACTGCAGGGGCATCCAAGCCTTCCTCTCTCGCATATTCAGTCATCTGCTGCTCATATTGTTCATACTTTTGCTTGAGGAATGTTTGTTTCTCTATGCTTCGATTAAGTTCCACCAATGCAGCTTCGGTTTCTCCCAGATGCATATAGTTCAAAGCCTTGAATACATTGAGATACATGTCCTCGTACTCTTCACCTTGGTAGGCTTTTGTGTTGTCATTGACGAGAAATGAGGCAATATTGCCTGAAACACTCTCCGTATATGCTTCCCATATAAGCCGCTCTGATTCACTGAGATAGTTGTTGGAATCCGAGTAGTTTCCACCCAGACGAGAGAGGATTCCAAGGTCATAGTTGACAATGATGGGCCCCTGTTTCTTGAGCAGGGAAGGGGCTTCCAGGAGGAGGCTTTCATATGCTCCCTGGTACTTGGCGCCCTTATAGAGGGATTGGGTTGCTGACATGTCCATGAAGGACGTACACCCACTCATCAACACAATGAGCATAAGAAGGAGGACGAAAAACAACCCGTTTGCTACACTCTTGCGGTATTTCATTACATCCTTCCTCATTCTGTATGGGCACAATGTAGCATTGGGTTATGCGTGGCGCAATAATGAATCGCTAAAAAAATGTAGAATGTCTCATTTTTCGTACCAATGATTCCTACACAAGTGATGATGAGTCTGTTACACTGTGGCGTATACCGAAGCGAAATGTGAAGGAGATTTGTAATGAAACGTCTAAGCCTCTACGGCCTCTTTATAGTGCTGGTATCTGTACTCTTGATCTCATGTCAGTCTCCCGTGTCAGTTAGCCGCATAAGTGCTGATACCGATATTGACTTGAGCGGGAATTGGAACGACACCGATATTCGTATTGTGGCAGAGGCACTGGTTGATTCCAGTCTATCCTCTCCATGGATCACGCAGTATAAGATGGCTCATCCTGGGGACAATCCAGTGGTCATCGTAGGAACGTTCCTTAACCGTAGCAGTGAGCATATCGATACCTCGATTATATCCAAACGGTATGAGATGGCTCTCATCAATTCAGGAAAGGTCGATATGGTAGCTGATCAGAGCTTCCGTGCTTCAGTGAGAGAGGAGCGTGAGGAACAACAGTTCTTTGCGAGCGAGGAAACGGCCAAAGCACTTGGAAAGGAAATTGGAGCAGATTACCTATTGCAAGGATCGGTGAGAACCAATCTTGACCAGAGTGGTGGCCAGATGGTGAGAACCTACTATGTTTCAGCGGAATTGATCGATATCGAGACCAATAGGAAAGTGTGGGTTGGAGAAGAGACAATCAAGAAGCTCATCAAGCAAAGTAAATATAAGCTGTAGGAGGGTACATGAGAAAATATCTTGTGGTGCCTGTATTGCTCTTCCTGGTCCTGGGATTTTCCTGTACCTCCTTAGGATCCTCCAAGGTTCCCTCCTGGATCGACCACCCCTATGACAATGCCTATGACGAAGATACCTACCTCTGTGCCGTTGGTTCTGGATCATCACGACAAAAGGCTGTTGATGCAGCACTTGCCAGCCTGTCACAGGTTTTCAATGCCCAGGTTCGCTCAGTTACTGAAGTCAGCAGTCTCTCTACCGCTGCAACCGATACAATGGGAAATGTGACGTTTACCGAATCCTCTGAGATGATGGATTTTGGCAGTGTCACCAGCGAGACTGACCAGATCATCGGCTCTGAAGTGGTCAATGTCTATACTGATGAACTAGGCAGGGTCCATGCCCGCGTTGCATTGCACCGAGAGCGGACTGCCTCACTGTATCAGAAACAAATAGCTGAATTGGGTAGCTCAATCGCACAATTGAATATGCGAAAAGCAACTGCAGATACCCTGCTCGCAGAGTATGTGCTCCTTCGTGAAACACGGGAGTTGGCAAAGCAACAACAAGCTCTCTATAACCAGTTACAGGTGTTGCTTAAGCAGCCCCAGATGCAAGTGCTGGCTCCGATTGACCGAGCCCTATCAGCACTGGCACAGCAGATAACCATTGCAGTAGAGGTTTCTGAGAATGTAAATGCCTCTCCTGTACTCAGGGCAGCCTTTGAACAGGGCCTGCAGGAGAGAGGTTTTGCGACCGGTGCACAGGACCCCTATGCAATATTGGATGTCTGGTACACCGTAGAGCCGATTACTATGGAGGGCAGTCCATATGCCTATGCTCGATATACCCTGTCTGTTCAATTAAAGGATAGCAAGCAGGTCTATGTCTCCTATGAGAAGGCGGACAGAGAGGCGGCCATGAGTGAGAGGGATGCTCTTGCAAAGGCGTTGAAAGCTGCAAGTTCATCTGGTGTTGATGGATTCTTTACCCTGATGCTGGAAACGCTTGGGGATGAAACATAGTTGGAGGATGATATGAAAAAGTTGTTAACGATTCTGGTACTCGCATTACTCGCACTTGCAATGACCGGTTGTGCTACCGCCAAGGTTGCCGAGCCTGTCGAACCTACTCGTCCAGTCATCATTGGCGCTGAGGGTATTCCCCAGCCGGATTGGGTCTACAAGACTGTTTCCACCCAGGACATGCACTTTGAGACCGGATACGGCAAGATGAGTGACAAACAGAACTCAATCAAGCGTGCCACCGTTGAAGCAAAGAACAAGATTGCCGCTTGGATCAGTACTCAGGTCAAGGAAGTAGTGGTCACCTACATCAACGATGCCGGTAGCGGCGACAATCGTCAGGCTCTTGATGCCATGGAAGTGATCAGCCAGCAGGTAGCAGAGGCAACCCTCTCTGGTGTAAGTACAGAAGAAGTCTGGGTCGATGCTGAGAATGGGGTATGGGTACTTTGCTCAATTCCCATTGCCAATATCGAGCAGAACTTTGAACCAGCTTCAGAAGCTGTTGCAGAGGCTTTTGTCGAGAGTGAGGCAGCTGAGGCAGCCAACACCAAGATGAAAGAAGCATTCGCCAACTTGTTGAAGGGAGCTAACTGAGTTTGTCAGTACGCAAATATGTAGTTGCCATCAGTTTGCTGGTGGTGATGCTTGCCATAGGTTGCACCACCACCAGTGCCCCCATTGCAGAGGAGGATGCTCTATCCCGTCTTGATGTGAGCAAATATCCCTCCAATGTGTATGTGGGTCTATCTGGGCCATATTCCACCCAAGAGAGAATGGTGAGTGAGGCAATCCTATCTGCGGCAAGATCCATACATATTAAGCAGGCACTTGCGCTGGATAGCAGGCTTGTTACTTCCTATCGTTCAGACAAGGGTTTGCAGTCCTTTGCAAAGGATGAAGCAGCCTTCTTTGACGATACAGCCATGGCCGAGACCATCAACCAACTTGCAATCCTGGAAGTCCATTTCGATCCCGAAGCCGGTGCTGTCGTAATCGTGGAGAATACCCAGGAGGATGGGGAAGACCGTATATACGAGAGTGAGTACAACAAGGAGGGTAAGCCGACTTGGCTTGCTGTCTACCCCAAGAGGGAAGGGTATCGATTTGGTATTGGGTCAGCTAAACGCCATTACTTCCTTAACAATTCATTGGAGGCGGCGGATTTTGCCGCTGCTCAGAATCTTCTCGATCTGAAGACAGAACATGCCTATTCAATCGAGAACGTGACCACAAAGAACGAGCTAATGGAGCGCTCGCTCTACCAGGCTCAGCGTGGCTTGCTCAAGGGGTTTACCATCATAGCTCGTTACTATGAAAAGGAAACCGATACCTACTGGAGTCTTGCTGCCAGTCTGGAATAAGGAACATTGCTATGAAACGAATCATGTTGGTGAGTCTTCTGTGCATTCTGCTTGTATCATCGTGCGCGATAACCCCAAAAGCCAATGCAGATGGCTCTCCGTACTGGACAACGCACCCTCCCAAGAGTTCCCGTTCATTGCACTATGAGGTGGGGTCGGCAAAGCAATCAACTGCCCAACTCAGTAAGATGCGAGCCGAGTCGGCTGCACGCGATGCGATCGGCCGATGGGCATCCACCAGCGTGGATAATGCACTGGTTACTTTCGTTGAGGAGTCTGGGGAGGTCTTGAGGACCAAGCAGATGCTGGAAGTGCTGCAGAACCTCAGTGTACAGACAGTGAGTATCGCCTTGCGTGGTGTATCCATTGAAGAGTATTACAATGCTCCTGATGGGACGGTCTATGTCCTTGCCTCCTATCCAGTGAAGAATCTCAAGGATGCTTATAAGCAACAGGCAGAGGAGCTGGAACGCCAGTTTGAACTGGATAAGGCCAGTGCTGAAGCAGATCTGATCAAGGCAGAGGTATTGCTCTCCTATCTTGACGCGCTTTTGGAAGAGGAAATTTCAGAAGAGTAATTTCAGAGACTAACAATTGGGGCCGGAGGGAATATTCCCTCCGGCTCTCGCTTTGTCTTGACGCTTCGATGCGTTTTCGCCATCTTGGATATAGGAGAACCTAGTAAATGAGTAAGATATTAATTATAGTCCTTATCCTCATTGCCCTGGTGGGTGGAGTGATTTGGAAAACAAGACAGCCAGAGAGTGGCACATATGAAAAGATTTCTGCTGAAACTGCCTTTTCCATGATGCAGGAGAAGCAGGATATTCTCATTGTTGATGTTCGTACCCCAGGTGAGTATGCTGAAGGACACGTCCAAGGTGCCATCAATGTTCCCTTGCAGTCGATTGAAGCGGGAGATCTCTCCCTGCTTCCAGACAGGGACCAAAGACTGCTTATCTACTGCAGAAGTGGATCTCGTAGTGCCAGTGCATCCAAATCCCTAGTCAGACAGGGGTACACTTCGGTGTATGATTTTGGTGGAATCATCAATTGGCCATATGGTACTGTCAGGTAGGAGGAATCGTGGTGAAGGCATCTTTGCTGTCTCTGAAGCATCCAGAGTATCTACATATTCGTACGGATGAAACAGTATATTATGGAGCTGACCAGGAGTGGTTTCCACAATCTTGGCAGAGACGGGCAGGATGTGGGCCTACCACTGCAAGCCATCTCGTGTTGTACAACCTTGGGAAAAGACATGGAGTATCTGCAGTAACAGAGAAGAAGCAGATGGTCACCTTGATGCAACAGCTCTGGAATCATGTGACCCCAACCTTGATGGGAGTGCATTTGGTCAGTCAATTTACCAAGGGTCTGATTTCTGCACTACCTGAGCAAGAAATCGATGGGGAAGTGGAGAGTCTGTCACTCCCCAAATCTAGAGAGGTGAGACCTTCTTTTTCGATGGTTGTGGAATTCATTCAGGAGAGCTTGTTGCGTGACCAACCTGTGGCATTCCTTAATCTCCACCATGGGGAAGTCCTGAACCTTGACTCCTGGCACTGGGTTACCATTGTTGCCCTGGATGCTGAATCGGGGAGGATACGGGTGTATGATGGGGGAAAAGAGTGGGATATTGATCTTCATCTCTGGTACAGAACCACTCCAAGATCTGGTGGTTTTGCTGCTATAAGGAGCTGAGTATTCGCTCAACTAGGTGTGGATCGACCTCGATTCCAGCGAGCTTAGTAAGGGTTTTTTCAATCTGTTTATTTGTTGCTTGATCCAGATGTTCCCGCTCCCAGACTTCCGCCAATCGCAAGAGCCTGGAAAAATAGGGGATTTCCGTGCCCCGTAATCCCTTCATGTAGCCGCTACCATCCCACCACTCATGGTGATGGAGAATCATGGGGGCCAAATCTACTGTCTCCTCAAACATATTGAGGATGCGATAACCTGCACTGACGTGTTCTCTGTAAAGCTCTTGGATCAGAGTATCTCGGTTCTTTGAGGTGATTATCTCAGGTGCCAGTACGACTTTTCCGATATCATGATAGAATCCTGCACGCTGAAGTTTGCTTGCTTCTTCATCGTTGAGATGCAGCAAGGTAGCCAAATGGGCAGCGTGCTGTTGTACTTTCTTTGCATGAAGGCGTTCAACAGGAGCCTTCTCATAGAGCATTTCACACAGATCCTGTAGTTGCTGTTTCTGGGTTTCAGCTCTACGAAGTGTTTTCCTGCGATACATCTGATCTTCTGCCCGGTCAAACGTTCCTTGGATGGCGTCCTCTGTGGAATTTTTGGTTGCACTTCCAAGAGCAATGCTGCGTTTTCCTGCGCGTATCCCATCTTCTTCCAGATGTTCCTCGATTCTTTTGACAATCTGGTTCGCTTCATTTCCATCAGTATAGGGGAGCAAGATCAGGAATTCATCACCTCCAATTCTGCTCACCACATCACTGGTCCTACATGACAATCGTAGACTTCTGGCAATACGCTGTAGGAGCTTGTCTCCCATGGCGTGTCCAAAAATATCATTGGTCAGTTTCAGCCCATTCACATCCCCTATGATGATGGAAAGTGGGAGTTGGTCTTCTGTATCGAGTCTTACCATAGCCTGGTCAGCATAGGTGCGGTTATGGAGACCGGTCAGCTGGTCGTGTAGAGAGAGGAATGCAATCTTCTCTTGATTCCTCTTTCTCTCAGTATTGTCCAGGAAGGTGATAACAGACCCAATGATTGTGCCATTCTCCAGCTGCGGATAGGCATAGCACAGAACATCGAGACAGGTCCCATCCTTTCTCCAGAATACCTCACTCTCCATAGCCACTCCATCACTGCTGGAAAGGCAGGACCTGATCGGACAGGTCCCTTCATCAATGGGCAGGCCTTCCCTGGTACTGTGATGGATCAACCGATGCATGTTTTTTCCCAGTAGTTCCTGTTCATCCTCGTATCCAAGCAAACGAAGGCAACTTGCATTGCAAAAGGTGCAGCGTCCCTTGCCATCCGTACCAAAAATACCTTCGGCTGTGGAATCAAGTATCAGTCTAAGGTCCCGTTTGCTTGCTTCCAAAGCCGCTGCATTCTGTGCCTTATGCATGTTTGCCCAAATACCAGAGAAGAGTAATTGGATCTGAAATCCCTCTGTTTCATTATAGCCTTCCTTGCTGTTTGCAAGCAGGAGGATGCCTGAGAGCGTGGTGCCGGTCATGCAGGTACAAACAAGAAGGTTCATGACACTGATCTCTTCTCCCGTAATGAAGGAGAGTATCGGTTCCTGATCAACTTGCTCATTGATGATTGAGAATGATGCATCGCTCTTTTCGGTAAGATAGCAGTCCGTAACGGAGGAGGGGATTACCATTCCTTGTTTTTGAGGTAGATCATAGAGAGGCTTGGCCTCTTTTGCAGCTCCCATGGTTATCGTCCTGGTTTCCTCATCAATAATGAGCAATACCCCAATCTTGCTTCCGTTGATTGCACATACCTCTTCAAGAGTATTGGTCAGTTGATTATCTGGGTTCTTGATCGAAGAGGAGAGGAGATGGGAGAATGCTGCAGCACGTCGTGCATTTTCCCTGAGGGTTCGCTCAAGATGTCTTTGTTCAGTAATATCTTCAGCAAATGCTCCAAGGCCAATGGTTCCTCCCGGAAGTAATAAGGGGAATTTTGTTGTCTTGTAAAGCCTTTCTCTCCAGGTCGTTTCCTTTTCCACAGTCTTCAGCTCATTCAATGCTTCCCGGTCGCTCTCCACCATCAAGCTTGCAAGATCATGATGGGCTACCTCTTCGATTTGCTTACCAAGGAGGGAGTCTTCATCACAGGAGAGAAGCCGGCAAAGGTTATCATTTACGGTCAGGAATCGACCTTCACCATCTTTTATATAACTATATCGGTTATCAGCATTGAGAAATTGCTTGAGCAATGAGAGGTTGTCAGCATGTTGCTGGTTCACTTTCTGTAATTGTTTATTCTGACGAGATTGAAAAACCAAGAAAAGTGTGAGGAAGAGGATGGTAAGTAATGATGTTGCGACCAAGGCATAACTTATTCGTCTATTACGGACCAGCAGCCTCTGTTCAGCACTTTTATCTTGCAGTAAAACCATGAAATATGGAGATCCGGTCGCTCCGACCTGTTGGATTCCTACCAGAAAATAGAGCTCTCTTTCCTCGTCGGTTTCAAGGAAAATTATCTGGTTATGCAAATCAGTAAGAGAGTGAATGGTTTTTCCCATTAGAGCTGGGAAATTTCTTCCGATGAGTCTTTCCTTGGGTATTGAAAAATATTCGGCACAGGCTGGATTTGCATAGCGTATGGAGTTGTCTCGCTCATCTATCAGAAGCATGGGGTTTCTGGCGTTCTCAACTCCCCTGTCCAGAGCAGGAAGTGTTTCAGCAGCCAAGGAAACAAGAGAGAAGAACATCAATAGCGTAAGAAATAATACGTTACGCATGATGGGTTTTCTCCTGTTCAAGATGGAGGATTGCCTCAGATGGAGCCAGTGGCTTATTGAAAAGGTAACCTTGAAGCAAGTCACATTGTGCATTCTCAAGCCATTGTTTTTGTTCTGTTGTTTCCACTCCCTCTGCTACGACTTTTTTCCCAAGATGATGCGCCATGGAGATGATGTCCGAAACGAGATCACGTTCCGATTCTTCTGAGAGAGCCATGACAAAGAGTCTATCCAGTTTCAGTATGTCGATTTCCAGTGAGCCCAATCGGGAGAGGGAAGAGAAGCCTGTTCCGAAGTCGTCGATGGAGATACTTATTCCAAGCTGGCGTAGCTCCTTCAGCCTTTTGGCAATAAGGTTGAGGTCTTGCGAGAAGATCGATTCTGTCAGTTCCAACTCAACTTGGTAGAGATTGATTTGTTTTCTTTCAGCCAACTCCTGGAGTTTGCTCGTAAAATTCTCTCCAATCATCTGCAGTGCCGATACATTTATTGCTACATTAACATTCCCGTCAAAACGTTCCTGGATGGTTTGGAGGAAATCTGTGGCAAGGTCAATGATCTTGTCCCCTAGGGGGACCATGAGTCCTCTTTGTTCTGCCAAAGTGATGAACTCCATAGGTGAGATCACCCCCAGGTTCTGGCTCTTCATTCTCGCGAGTGCCTCGAAACCATGGATCCTTGAGTCTCTTGCCTCAACAATTGGTTGGAAGGCGAGCGAGAGTATTCCCTCCTCTCCCCTGATGGCCCGTTTAAGTTCCTGCTCAATGGTATCCTTCCGTAAGAGCGACTCTTCCATGCTGTTGTCATATTGTTGGATGAAGATTTCATCAGTGGTGGCATGCAAAGCAATGGATGCTTGTTTGATGAGCAAGGAAGGATCATGTCCAGCGGTATCGGTTGTTGCAATACCAATGGAGAACTCCAAGGAACTGACATCCTGGTATTGGGTGGCAAGCAGACGTAATGAACCGATAAGTGTATCTATCTGCTTCTCGCTTGATTGGGAATGCATCAAGATAATAAAACGATCATCGGAGATGCGGAAGGCCTGAAGACTTGCTTGCCTATGCTGGAGCGCTGAGAGTACATCAGCTATATGAATCAACACTTCGTTACCATAGGAATACCCATACAGGATATTTATCGCCTTGAAATTTCTCGGGTTAAGCATAAGACACGTCAATGACGTGCCTTGTGACTCGCTTATGAACTCATTGAAATACCGGTGGTTTGGAAGTCCTGTCAATTCATCATGGTAAGCGATGGTGACGATATGCTTGTTCTTGCGGTAGGTGTGCAAGATGGAGTAGCAGAAGAGGAGAAAGAACAATCCCAGTGTTATGCTGATAACAAGCACAAGTCCAGCTAACAGGTTCTCTGCCATGCGCATATCGTAAAAGAGTAACAAGGAACCACTCAGTACCTCCTTCACATGTATAGGCATGCGAAATACAAGATAGGGAGTTCCTGCCCACTCAATATTCCGGTATTCACCAAAGAGGACCGGCAAGGAATGTTTGGTTGCATTGATCATGATCTCATTATAGTCAGGCAAGGAGGAGGCGATGATCTTCCCCTCATTATCAACATATACAATTTGTGTGTGGTTGTCATACTTCATCAGTTCGTTTATCAAGTACTGTGGATCAAACTGGGCGTACAACTCGCTGATATTCTCTGCTCGCAGTCCAACTTGTACCATCCTGTTGTCGGGAAACCGGTAATAACCATATTTATACAAGATTCCGGAAACAGTATCTTGCCTGATACCCTCTACGAAATTTCGCATCCCACTCTTATGGAAGTTTTGAATCGGATGTCCTTCCTCCGCTTTCCATCCAATATAGGTGTTGTCACTGGAGTGGGTAAGTAAAAGGTCTTGATTGTAGAGATAGATGACGTCCACATCTAGATCCTCGGCAAACTCTGCAAGAACATCATTGGTAAAGGGTTCTGAATATTTACTGAGCCGCACCCCAGCAACATTCAGGGTGCTCCTCATCTGTTGGTCAAGCTGGTACTCCGCATCGATGACAATGCCGAGGCTCTCCGCATAGCTTCTTGCAAGCAGGGAAGCTTCCTTGACTTTCTCTTGGAAGTAGAATTGCCTCGCAATGGAGGTCATGTACAGGCCAGCGGCAAAAAAAAGTACCAGAATGAGAATAATTGGTATGATGACGGAGCGTTTAGAAATTCCACCCCTCTTTTCCAGGAATGAGCCTTGCACACTTCCTCCTCATTGGTCTCATAAAGGTACCACCAGCGATGATACGAGTCAACAAAACAGATCTCCTCTCAGTGCGCTTTTCCAATACAATGGAGAAATGCCGTGGTATAGGAGAGGGTCCCCGTAGGGCAGGCATCCACGCAGTGCCCACAGCCAACACATTGGTCACTGATAATCGGCTCACCGTGGATTGCCCGTTCCTTGATGGAAATCGAAAGTGGGCAGGCCTTGTCACATCCACCACAACCAATACAATGTGTCTTTCCTGATTCAATGCGCATTCTTCCAAGTCGGGAAAGAAATGACAATACTGTTCCCAATGGACAGAGATGGCAGTATAATCGTCCAACGGAAACAACCCAGAAAGCCATGGCAAGTATTAGGTTTGCCAATAGATACCAGAAGAGTTCCAACACTCTTACTGTCTGCATGGTGGTACTGGAGAACCCAATAGTGGGGACAACCAGCCAGAAGCCGGTAAAGAAGAGAGCAATAAGGAGATACACAATCCTGATGGAACGAAGGGGTTTGAGTGTTCTCTTTTTGAGAGGATGGTGGACCTTGGTCAAGAGAGGAATCGCGGGGTCAAATACCTCGGCAGCAAAGCCGTTGAACAGACAGAGATGGGAACAATGGAGACGTCGACCAAAGAGGACTGTGCTTATACCGATGAGCGTGCTGTAGACCCAAAAGAAGGTAATTGCCCACCCAATCCCATCCAAACCCAGGGTCGCCTGATGGCTTTGGGCAAATGAAGAGCTGGGAATACCTGCCTGCAATGGTATGGTTGTCCAGGGGAGGGGCATGGCAAAAAAATAGAGTTCAGGATTGCCGGTGAACAAGGGCAGGAGTATATGGATCATGAGGGCACTAAGGGTGAATCCGATGAAATTTTTCAACCTCATACCCGCTCTCCCTTTTCGCTTGGCAATACGATAGGTGAGGAAGCCGCATACTACGATGAGAAATGTCTTGAACTGGTTCTCATAGAAATGCCACCAGGGAGCGACCCGTTCTGCTACCTCGGGAGATCCCCCTTGGTTTAGTGAGGCCAGTACCAGAGAGAACAGTATATAGAGGGCCAATACTATCTGAAGAGCCCTGACTTCCCTGGACTGCTTCATGCCACAGGTTGCCTCTTACGAAGGAGAAATACCCCGAAAGAGATGGCAAAAGCTGCAATTGCAATTGCTGTCACCGTCAGGATCAAGGGATATTCACCATTGAATCCTTCCTTGGATGTATGTTTGATCATGATGCCGGTGTATGCCCAGACCAAGGTAAGCAGGTATGCTGGATCACGACGGCGGAATGCCCAAGAGAGAGCGATCAATACTCCTACCACGAGGATTATTGCTGTCCATGTCATCTCGCTGATCCCCCATCCCGACCAACCGATGGAGACAAGGAAGGTAGTGACGTTTGCAATGGTGGCTACGGTAATCCAACCAAGGTACACAGAGAAAGGAACCGAGAGAGCCCAATAAGAGTATCTATCCATGGATGTATGGTCGATCAAGTCATTGATCCTGATCAAACAGACAAGCAGTATCAGCATCAAGAGCAGTGAGAGTCCAATCATTTGATAGTGCCAGGAGAAAAGCCATGCAATGTTGACCACACTTGAGACCGAGAAAATGATTTGAATGCTCTCATCTCCCTTCCTGAACTGGTAGAACGTATGCAGGGCGAGCAGCATGTAAATGACTCCCCAGATGGAGAATGTGATTCCTGCAGGTGCAAACAGATTGGGATAGGAATCAGAAACCTCACCGGTGCCCATGCCACCAATGGGGAGGATGTTTGCCAATGCATTTACCGTAATCATTGCAAGATACGTGAGTGCAACAAGAAAAGCCAAGCCTTTTGCCCGTTTGTTCATAGAAGCCTCCTATGGGATCATCTGCCATTAGTGTAGGGTAAGGAAGTGCATCCGTCAAAAGAAATGGAGATTTATAGTCAATTAGGTTATACTGATAGGCAAGTTAGGAGGTATGTATGTATACACCGAAAACAGAACGATATGATTCAATGAAATACAACCGCTGTGGAAAGAGCGGATTGCAGCTACCTGCCATCTCTTTGGGGCTCTGGCATAACTTCGGAGACCAGACGTCCCTCTCTAATGCAAGAAAGATGCTTCATACAGCATTTGATCTTGGCATCACACACTTTGACCTGGCAAATAACTATGGGCCACCTCCGGGGTCTGCTGAGCTGAATTTCGGCAAGTTGCTTGCCCAGGATTTTCGCTCTCACCGTGACGAACTCATCATTTCCAGTAAGGCAGGGTATTTGATGTGGCCCGGTCCCTACGGGGAGTGGGGGAGCAGGAAATACCTTCTCAGCAGCCTTGACGCTTCCTTGAAGAGAATGGGGCTGGACTATGTCGATATCTTCTATAGTCACCGTTACGATCCTGATACTCCACTTGAAGAGACCATGGGAGCTCTTGCTTCCGCATATAAGATGGGCAAGTGCCTGTATGTCGGGATCTCTTCCTATTCCGCAGAGAAGACGAGAGAGGCACATGCTATCCTGAAGGATATGGGAGTTCCTCTCTTGATTCATCAACCGTCCTATTCAATGCTGAACCGTTGGGTGGAAGAGTCATTGCTTTCCACACTGGATGAGTTGGGAGTAGGGACCATCTGTTTCTCTCCACTTGCACAAGGCATGTTAACCGATAAGTATCTGGGAGAAATTCCTGAAGATAGCAGAGCGGCAAGAAAGGGTAGTTCTCTGAGTGAGCAAATGCTGACAAAGGAAAACCTTGAGAATATCCGGTCACTTAATGCAATCGCACAGGAACGTGGACAAAGCCTCGCTCAGATGGCGCTTGCATGGTGCATGAGACGTAAAGAGATCACCAGTGTGCTTATTGGTGCCAGTTCGCCTGAACAGATTAAGGAAAATGTCGCAACCCTCGAGAACCTGGATTTCAGTGATGAGGAACTTAAGCGGATTGATTCCTTTGCAAAGGAAGGAAATATAAACCTTTGGGCAAGGTCAAGCAATAATTGACATTTGTATCGGCTTCTGTTATATTGTACCCAACTTAATTAGGAGAAACAAGCCTATGGCGACAGTATACGATTTCAAAGCCGTGAAGAATGATCAGGTTGAATTGGATTTTTCCTCTCTGAAGGGGAAGACCCTGCTGATTGTGAACACCGCAAGTAAGTGTGGGTTTACTCCTCAGTATGAGGAGCTCGAGAAACTGCATCAACAGTATAAGGACCGTTCACTGGTAGTGATCGGATTTCCTTGCGACCAATTTGCACACCAAGAGCCGGGTAGTGATGCAGATATCAAGGAATTCTGTTCAATCAACTATGGGGTGACTTTTCCCCTTATGAGCAAGGTGAAGGTGAATGGAAAGGAAGCCCATCCCCTCTTTGTTTGGCTGAAAAAGCAAGCTCCAGGAGCTCTTGGAGGGACGGTTAAATGGAATTTTACCAAATTCCTGGTGGAGAAGGATGGGGTAACGGTACATCGTTACGCCCCAAAAGATTCTCCTCTTGCCATTATCCCGAAGCTTGAGGAGGTGCTGTGATGGCTTATCCACAACTACTGCTTTCAAACCAACTCTGTTTCCGATTCTATGCCTTGGAACGGGAACTGATGGCTGCTTACCGCCCACTACTCAATCACCTGGGACTGACCTATGCCCAGTACATCACCATGCTCTACCTCTGGGAACATGAAGAGGGTACGGTAGGTGAACTCTGTACTGCACTCAGCCTGGATACAGGGACGATGAGTCCGCTTTTAAAGAGGTTGGAGAGCTCAGGTATGATCGAGAGACATAGACTGCCAAGTGATGAGCGAACCGTGATGGTCCAACTTACTGACAAAGGAAGGGAACTGGAGCAGAAAGCTATCTCTGTCCCTGAGCATATTGCCTCCTGCTTACTCTCAAACGACAAGAGTGAACAGGGAAGAAAGTATCAGGCACTGAAAGAGATGCTTG
Organism: Sphaerochaetaceae bacterium; assembly: GCA_028532765.1. GTDB lineage: Bacteria > Spirochaetota > Spirochaetia > Sphaerochaetales > Sphaerochaetaceae > Sphaerochaeta. The sequence continues at coordinate 29,275 of JAQQAR010000026.1, forward strand.
ATGAGACACTCACTCAACTGAAGGATTCCCGCAATGAACGGGAACAAGAAAGGTAGGGCGATGAAACGGAAATGCTTGCTCTCCATTGGCGGTATTCTGGCTATGCTTGTCATGCTTACTTCCTGTGCTACAACGGGAAAGTACCCTCCTTTGGATACTGTCAGCTCTCTGAATCTTGACCGATATCTGGGTTCCTGGTATGAGATTGCTCGATATCAGCATCGTTTTGAGAAGAACCTGGTGGGGGCAAAAGCTGATTATTCCCTCAGGGATGATGGCAGAATACAAGTGGTCAATAGCGGTATCAAGGGAGACCTGGAGGGAAAGATCACATCAGTCAAGGCAGTAGCATGGAGACCTGATGAGGGAGTTCCAGGCCGCTTGAAGGTGCGATTCTTTGGCCTCTTCACCTCCGATTATCTTGTCTTTGGATTGGATGAGAATTACCAGTGGGCACTGGTTGGCAGTGATGACCGTGATTTCTTGTGGTTCCTTTCACGTACACCTGAGGTGAATGATGCTACACTCGATGCCATGAAGGCGATTGCCGTAGAACAGGGATATGATATGGAAAAGCTCTTCCTGGTTCCCCAGAAAGAGCGTTGATTATTGATAATTCGTTTTCGTTGGGAAGGTGCTTCTTGTGAGGTGCCTTCCCGTTTTTTAGCCAACCTTTGTCTGTGAATCTTCATCCTTGTAAGAGGTCATCAGAACATGAAGGCCTTGCTTCTCAAAAATGGAACGTGCCATTGACAGTTCTTCTCTGGTGGGTTCCTGTACATCTGCCAATGAGTAGGTGAGATGCAATTGCTCCCATTTGTACTGTCCCATGCGATGGTAGGGAAGCAGCTCTACCTGCTCAATGCAGCTGAAGGAGGTGAGGAAAGAAGCCAAGTCTTCCAACTTTTTTTCTACCAGCGTCCAGGAAGGGACAAGTACATGACGCAGCCAGACCCGCTTCTTGATTTTCTGCAGGTAGGAGAGAGTTGCAAGCGTATTGGCATTGCCCATACCGGTAAGGCTGAAGCAGAGTTTATCATCCAGGCTCTTGATATCGAGCAAGACCATATCCACTGCATCCAGTACCGGTTTTGAGATTTCCAAGGGAACGCTTCCTGCTGTATCCAATGCCGTGTGGATCCCCTCTCTCTTCAGACGGCCTATGAGCTCCAGGGCAAACTCTGGTTGTCTCAGTGGCTCTCCGCCACTGATAGTAACCCCTCCATCCTTGATGAAGTTCTTGTAGCTGAGGATGTCATGGACCACTTCATCGACACTTTGAGAAGTGCCACCTTTCATGTTCCACGTGTCTGGATTGTGGCAGTATCGACAACGCAGGGAGCATCCCTGCAGAAAGACGACATACCTGAGTCCCGGTCCGTCCAATGTCCCAAAACTCTCAACACTATGAATGTTTCCCTGTACGCTCATACATACCTCCTTACAGGCTTCCGTGGAAGGTGCGGTTGATGACATCAAGCTGTTGTTCACGGGTGAGCTTGATGAAGTTCACTGCATATCCACTTACCCTGATCGTTAGTTGGGGATATTTTTCTGGGTGGTCCATGGCATCGAGCAATGTCTCCTTCTCCATGACATTCACGTTGATATGGTGTCCTTCCTCGATAAAATATCCATCCAGGAGTGTGACCAGGTTTGCCACCTGCATCTGCTTATCCTTTCCAAGGGTCTGCGGGATGATCGAGAAGGTGTAACTGATTCCATCCTGCGCATCGTCATAGGAGAGTTTCGCCACACTCTTCATACTCGCAACACACCCCTTCTTGTCCCGTCCGTGCATCGGGTTTGCACCCGGAGCAAACGGCTCGCCAGCCTTTCTTCCATCCGGGGTACTCCCTGTCTTCTTCCCATAGACCACGTTGCTGGTGATGGTAAGGACAGAGAGGGTGGGGATACTCTTGCGGTAGGTCGTATGCCGCCTCATCTTGGTAATGAAACCTCTTACCAGATCCTTGGCAATTGCATCAACCTGCTCGTCATTGTTTCCGTAGGTGGGGAAGTCTCCTTCAATCTCAAAATCGACAGCAAGTCCCCGCTCATCCCTGATAGGTCTTACCTTTGCATACTTGATGGCTGAGAGGCTGTCGGCAACGACACTCAATCCAGCGATTCCCCCTGCCATGGTACGCATTACCTGTACATCATGCAGGGCCATTTCAAGTCTTTCATAGCTGTACTTGTCATGCATGTAGTGGATGACATTCAAGGTATCGATATACAGTTTTGCAAGCCAGCTGCTCATCGCCTCATAGCGGTCCATAACGGTGTCATAGTCAAGAACATCATCACCCACTGGAGCCAGTTTAGGTCCAATCTGTTCCCCGCTCTTCTCATCCCTTCCCCCGTTGATTGCGTAGAGCAAGGTCTTTGCCAGATTCACCCGAGCACCAAAGAATTGCATCTGCTTGCCCAACTCCATGGCTGAGACACAGCAGGCAATGCCGTAGTCATCACCGTAATCCTTCCTCATCAGGTCATCGTTTTCATACTGGATCGAGGAGGTCTCGATGGAGAGACGGGCACAGAACTTCTTGAAGGACTGTGGAAGACGGTCACTCCAGAGTACAGTCAGGTTTGGTTCAGGGGCAGGACCAAGATTGGTAAGGCTGTGCAGGAACCGGTAGCTCATTTTGGTAACCAGATGACGTCCATCGTGGCCAACACCGCCAATGGATTCAGTAACCCAGGTGGGGTCGCCACTGAACAGCTCATCATAGGAGGGGGTCCTGAGGAATCGAATGATTCGGAGCTTCATGATGAAATGATCCACCAATTCCTGGATTTCCGATTCACTGAAACGGCCGCTCCCCAGATCTTTCTCTGCATAGATGTCAAGGAAGGTGGAGACCCTTCCCAGGCTCATAGCAGCTCCGTTCTGTTCCTTGGTTGCTGCAAGGAAGGCAAAATACAACCACTGGATGGCTTCCTTTGTATCGGTTGCGGGCTTTGAGATATCATAGCCATAGGTGGCTGCCATCTCTTTCAGCTCCAGAAGGCTGCGGATTTGCTCACTGAGTTCCTCACGGTCGCGGATAACCTCCTCAGTCATTGCATCAAAGTGGAAATTATCCTTTGCTCGCTGCTTTTCCTTGATCAGGTAATCGATACCATAGAGGGGAACTCTTCGATAGTCACCGATGATCCTTCCCCTCCCATATGCATCGGGAAGTCCTGTGATGATGCCGCTGTGACGCACCTTACGCATCTGTTCTGTGTATACATCGAAGACTCCGTCATTGTGTGTCTTGCGATACTTGAATACTTCATCGATGGACTCTGGAAGGGTACGATCGTAGGCTTTCAACTCGGTATGTACCAGTCTGATACCTCCAAATGGCATGATGGCACGCTTGAGGGGCTCATCGGTCTGCAAGCCGACAATTTGCTCAAGATCTCGGTTGATGTATCCATCCTTGTGGCTGACAATAGTGGATATGGTATGTTCATCGATGTCATACATGCCGCCACGCCGGCGCTCGACCTCGAGTAGTTCCTTGAGTTCTCCCCACAGTTTCTCTGTCCGTTCAGTGGGCCCTGCAAGGAAAGATTCGTCCCCGTCATAGGGGGTGTAGTGCTCTGTGATGTACTTTCTTGTATTGATTTCGTAATATGTATCTTCACTCATGGTGTTTCCCCTTTCAATAAGTTTTCGTATACTTCAGATACGTTAGATGTACCATGATGACGATTTTTGTTCTGTGATTGAAATCACAAACCAAGTAAAAAAGTAGGAGTTAGAAATACTGTGTCCAATGTATGTGATGGTTGTAGTAATGATCTCTGCCTGAGAAATGTACCACTCTTCTCTTCTTTGCAACGTGATGCCGTGCATGCGCTCACCAGTGAGATGGAACACCGTCGCTACAAGAAGGGAGAGATTATTGTACGGGAAGGAGAGAAGGCCTCTGCTTTTACTGTTATCAGGGAGGGGAGTGCCAAGGCATATCGCATCACACCGGACGGAAGAGAACAAATCCTCTATATCTTTCCTGCAAACGACTATTTTGGTGCCAGATTCCTGTTCACAGAAGAGCGGGTTCCCTATACGGTGGAAGCTTTGGAGCCAACAACGGTTTGTATCCTGAACAAGACCAATTTCGCCAATCTACTGGCTGAACACAGTCAAGTTGCCATCGAGATCATTGAGGCCATGGCAAACCGGATGAGCCGGCTTGAGAGTGCCATGCAAAGTATGGGGGGGCGCAATGCCGATATGAGGATTGCCAGCCTCCTTCTGGAGTTCAAGGAATCGTATGGTCACTATAATGGCAATTTCCTTGAAATAACCCTCCCATTGAGTAGGGAGGGCCTTGCCAATTATCTGGGGATTGCACGGGAGACGCTGAGCCGGAAACTCACACAATTCGAGGAAGAAGGGATCATTCTAGCCGTGGGGAACCGTGTGATCCGGATATTGGATATTGAAAGACTCACAGAACTCTCATTCTTTGTTGACTAAGTATCGGTTACTGCTTGCTTGCTCTCTCATAGATAGCCTCAATCTCTTCCTTGCCCATCATTTTAGAGAGAAGGAATGCTATGATGATGATGCCTGGAATATCGATAAGCAACCGGGTAAGTGCAAATGGTGCTCCCAAGGCTGAGAATTCGAAGAGAATCATTGGTATCTTGGTTGTGGACCATGCCCCGATGAAGATAAGGATATTGGAGAATGTCACTCCCTTTTTCATAAACACCGCTGCCACAGGGAAAGCTCCGTACAGGGGGCCTGCAGCAGCAGAACCAATGAAAAGGGAGAGTAGTATACCTTTCAATCCACTCCCTTTCCCCATATATCTTACCATTGTCTGTTTGGGGACCCATACATCAAGCAGACCAAGCAGAATGAAGATTGGGGGTATGACCAATAACATTTCCTTTAATTGCATGACCGTAATATTGAATACGCCTGTTCCCAACTCTTTATTGAATAGGCTGACAATCCCCAACAGTACCAGAACAAGCAGGAATGCGCTGTAGCGTTTTACCAGAGTTGTCATAACACCACCTCCAGAACTGTTCCGATTGCAAAGGCAACAATAAATGAGAATATGAATGCAAGTGTATTTCTATAAAGCGTCAAGCGCTTTCCAAAGTACTGTATCTCTATGGGTAGGGTTACTACACCCACCATCATCAGCGTTGAGATGAAGGCTGCGATCTGCATATAGCCAGCCCCTCCCTCAAGAAGCAAGGCAGCGGTGGGGAATGCCACAAAACCTGGTATGAGGGTAACTGAGCCTACAATGGCAGCAAGGACAACACCAATCCATCCAGAGTCCTTGCCAATAATCCTTACAATGGTCTCATGGTCGAGGATGCTGAGCAGGAGACTGACGAATAGAATAACGACAAGAAATTGGGGAAGAATATTCTCAAATGCTCTCCACGCTTTTAAAAGCGCTTTCTTTGTCTTTTCCCTGTCCTTGAGAAATGAGAGTACCAATAAAAGTGCTGTAACACTATAGAGTATCAAGTTCATGTGAAGGTCCTTACAGTAAAGATAGAACAATGTATAGCAAATTTACTTGCTATTGACAATCATATGTGCATATATTATGGGTATAACACATGAATAAGGGCATTGACGTCCCTTCGATGTAGATAGGTCTCCCATTATTTCCTTGCGAAATTGCTACTGGTGGAGTACGCTTGTGATAGAAGGGAGCTAGATAATATACGAAATGGAGGTTATGTATGGCAAACGTACAATCAATTCTGGACCAAAAGGGAAGCACCGTTTACAGTATCACACCTGAGGATACCTTGGCTCATGCCCTTTTGAAACTTACCGAGCATAAGATTGGTGCACTGTTGGTACTTAATGAGAATGGGGATATCAAGGGTATTCTTTCAGAGCGTGATATCATCCGCCATTTTTCTCGCAGGCTGGAGCATTTGAACACTGCATCCATTCCGGTGAAGGAAGTGATGACCGTTGGTGTTACCTGCATAAAGCCAGAGCAGAATCTTGATGATTGCTTGCAGCTAATGACTGCTGGCAGATTCCGCCACCTTCCTGTGGTGAATGAAGACAAGGTGGTTGGTATGGTGTCAATTGGCGATGTTGTCAAGGCAGCTCTTGAGGAGCGTGACTTTGAGATCGGCGAATTGGAGCACTATATCACGAATGCCTACTAAAAGAGGGCATATTATAAATCTTTTTCATAAAAGCGCTTCACTTTCGGGGCGCTTTTTATCATACTATTTAAGTAGGAATTAAATTGAAGGAGTTTGTATGGACGAGAAAAAGATCCAGCGCCTGAAAACCATAATTGAGAAATTACACGCTGGAGTTTCCAGTGATTCGGTAAAACAGGAGTTCGAAGCAGAATTTGGAACCATCAGTGCAGAAGATTTGGCGGCAGCAGAAAAGAAACTGATCGAAGATGGTGAGATTCAAGTAGAGCAGGTACAGAAGCTCTGTGACGTACATGCTTCCATTTTTGGTGGCAGTGTGGAAGAGATTCATGGTGGAAAGACCATCGAACAAACCCCCGGCCATCCCGCATTTGTGTTCCTGAAGGAAAATGAAGGCTTGCTCTCATTCCTCGATGGAGCGTTTTCAGCTGCAGTGAAGGCGTACAAACAAGAGAATAACGAACGTACCAGGGCTGACCTTCTCTCAGCACTCAAGAGCCTCAGTAAGCTCGATAACCACTATTCCAGAAAGGAGAACCTTTTCTTCCCGTACTTGGAGAAGGCTGGGATAACTGCTCCTCCAAAGGTGATGTGGGGAGTTGATGACGAAATCAGGGACCTATACAAGCTCCTGATCCGTACCCTCGAATCCTCAGACAAGGTTCTCGAGACCGAACTAACCCATGTCGAAGAGCAAGTGAGAAGCATGATCGACAAGGAGAACAACATTCTTATGCCTATGCTTCAGGGTTGCATGGATAAAGATGCCTGGTTGATTGTTGCTCGAGATAGTGCTGACATCGGATACTGCTTTAATGGTGGGATAGAAGGTGCAAGCCCCTCAGATGCAACCACGTGGTACCGCTGGAATGCAACCATGAGTGGAAAGGATGATTTTGCCTCCAAACAGGAGACAAGTGGAGAGGTTACGCTCCCTAGTGGTCATTTTACCCTGGAAGAGCTGACATGGATGCTGAATACCATGCCTGCTGATATCACCTTTGTTGGTGCCGATGACAAGGTCCGTTTCTTCAGTGAGGGAAAGGAACGTGTATTCCCAAGAACTCGAAGCATCATCGGACGTGATGTTGAACATTGTCATCCACCAAAGAGTCTTGCTGTTGTAGAGAAGCTGGTTTCTGACTTCAAGGCAGGAATCAAGGACAGTGAGTCTTTCTGGATTCAGAAAGGTTCCAAGTTCATTTTGATCCGCTATTATGCAGTGAGAAACAACAACCAGGAGTACCTGGGTGTGCTAGAGGTGACGGAAGAGATTTCTGAGCTGAGAAGCCTGGATGGTCAGAAGACATTGCTTGGTTGATCATGCAATCTGCATTTGAAGAGCTACAGGGCGATTACTTGTTCTGTAGCTCTTTCTTCATCTTGTCGATGAATGCAATGTAGGCATAGATCTGCCCTTGGATCTCGCTGTTCTTCAATTCTCCACGTCCAACCCAATCCTGTCCTTCATAGACCGTGAGATGGTGAAGCTCTCCTTCAATATCGATGAGAGACAGGGGAGCCATCTTCTGTCGATTCTCCAGGTACAACATTGTCCTATCATATGATTCGTGGAATACTCTCTCTTCTCCAGTGAGGTCGGGATCAAGATTATGGGTAGTGTTCATAGCAATTCCTATACTGAGCGAGCAGATAATTTTTCAAACAGGGAAGTCAACATACGCACAACCTCAGGATTGCCGAGGCGGTGTATTTCTTCCAAGGCTCGCTTTCTATAGGATTCTGCAAGAAATTGCGCTTTTTGTATACCACCCAGTTTCTCAACCAATGTAAGAACGTTTGTTGTGGTACGCTGGTCCAGTGGGATTTTCTTGTCGCTGAGCATACTCTTCAGCTCATGTTTGCCCAACTCGTTCTCTATCTCCAGGGCACAGATGAGTGGGAGGGTAGGGATTCCACTCTTTACGTCCCCACCGGTATGTTTGCCGAGTTTCTTGCTGCTTCCGATATAATCAAGAATATCATCCTGGATCTGGAAAGCCATTCCCATGCAATAACCGATATGGTGCGCGAGTTTACTGGTTGCATCATTGATTTCCTGTAGCGCCGCTCCGCTGTAACAGCTGAGCGCAAACAGACTGGCGGTCTTACCCCCAATACGGCGCAAATACGTACTTCGGTCAATGAAGAAGTCCCCCTGCCCAGCATCCTGGTCAAGTTCACTTTCACACAGTCGCGTCAGTGCTCGTGATACAACCTGACTATCCATCCCTCGCTCTTTCCCACTGGTCAGCATCAATGCTCGCGCCAAGAGAAAATCTCCTGCCAAAACAGCTTGCTTTGCTCCAACCTTGGCAAAGACCGAGGCTCTTCCCCGTCGTTTTTGGGCACCGTCGATGATATCATCATGTACCAAAGATGCAAGATGAATGAGTTCAATAACTGACCCCACCCTGATTGCATCCTCACTGCGATCCTCATCGCCGATCTTGCTGGTGATGAGGACCAAGGCAGGACGAAGCATCTTGCCGGTGCTGTTCACATGGTCTTCCAGGATTGGCCTGATAAAACCATGTGCTGTAGCAACAGTCTGTTCAATGGTGTTGCGGACTACCTGAAGTTGTGCTTGGATATGAGGCTCATCGTCCCAAAACTCTGACATGATTGCCTACTTCCTGCCCAACTTTCTTTCCATTTGCTTCTTCGTGAATTCTGGTTCATCGAGGTAGAAATAAGTTTTTTTTGCAAGTGGGGTCTTGTTCCAAAGCTTCTTGATATACGGCATGACCCAGTAGTCCAACCCGAAAGCCTTTCCAGCTCCACCGAGCATTACAATGGATACAGCCATATACCAGAGAATCTCCTTGCCTGCCAGAGCTCCGATGAGGAACATGACAGAGAGTCCAAGCGAGACAATGGCCGCTGGGAAGGTAAAGAGACCAGCTAGGAACAACAGTCCAATACCGAGCTCTGCGAGGACGATCATAATCTGGAAGAAGTAAGGAGCCTGGGCCACGAAGGTATCGTTTATCCAGGTGAAGATTGCGAGAGGCTCAGAGAGAAGTGGTGGTGCAAACTGTTCAACTGCACCAGCAGCTGCATCTCCTGCCGCTTGGCTAGCAGAGGCTACGGTCTCTACTGCCGCCTGACTGGCTGATGCTACCGTCTCTACCGCTGCCTGGCTGGCTGATGCCCAGCTGTCAGCTGATTCTGCCCCAGCTGGAGCGCCCCAATATACTTTCGATCCAGTGGTGTCGGTGAGCCATCCTTTGTTGATTTTCCCGATGCCTTCAATAAGCCACATGACTCCGAGATACATTCTCAGGAACACAGTCCAGTAGGAAGGAACTTTATAGGTAGCCATCCCTCCAATGAGAGAACGTCTGTCCTTGACCTCAAGAATCTCATGTTTGAGGTATCCCCAGATTGCGTTGACACCGCATACTCCGCTCTGATAATACAGGTTCACCAGATGCTTGAGTGCCATGGCGAAGAATCCTGAGAGAGAGATCCCAGCAGTATGGCTAACCGCGTATGTTCCACCGATGGACACCATATACCCATGGAAATTTGACTTATAGGGCTTTGGAGGAGTTGCTTTCAACCCAAGTTCCTGCTTGATGGTATAGACAATCCCGTCGGCAGCGGTCTTTGCGGTCTGCTCTGCAGCCTCGACTATCTGAGGTACTGCTCTATTATCCTCGATGAACCACATGCCATCCCCAGCGATATAGACATTCTTGTAGTCTGGGCTCTGCATGAACTCATTGACTGCCTTCCTTCCGATCTTGCCATCGGTAAGGGGAAGTCTTTCGCAGAATTCAGTACCACGAACACCACATGTCCATACCAGTGTTTCTGTCTTGATGACATCTCCGTTCTTGGTGGTGAATCTATCTGCTTCAACATTGGTGATCAGGCTGTTGAGCATAATCTCAACACCCTTCTTTTCCATACGTTTGACTGCCTTCTCTCGGGGTTTCTCAGGAAGCATGTTGAGGATGTTTCCCAGTCCCTCACAGTTGATCAAGCGTACTTCTTTCTTAAAGTCGATACCGTGCTTCTTGCACAGGATGGGAAGCCACTCGGTCAGCTCGCCAATAAGCTCTACACCGGTAAAACCACCGCCTGCAACTACAAAAGTGAGCATCTGCTTGCGCTTTTCCTCATCAGCTTCCTTGACAGCCTTACGTACAGTGCATTCAATATGGGTGCGGAGCTTCAATGCATCCTCAAGACTCCAGAGATAGAAAGCGTGTTCCTTGACTCCTGGAATATTGAAATCGGCAGTCTGAGCACCAGTGCTGATAAGAAGCTGATCATAGGAGTAGGTGGATCTTTCTCCAGCTAGCACCTGCTTCTCGAAATCAATGCTGGTAATTTTGTCTTGTACCACCCTAACCATCTTGCCGGAAAAAATACGGTCAAAGGAGATCTTTACCGATGCTTCATCAACACGATTTCCTGCAACTTCATGCAGCTCGGTCATGAGAATATGGTGGCGGTTCTTGTCGATCAAGGTAATCTCAACCTTGTCTTTCTGTTTCTTGAATGCCTTGTGCAGTGCTTTTGCTGCATGCACACCTGCATAGCCTCCACCTAAAATAACAATCTGTTTCTTATCCATCATCACGTTCCTTGTTGGCCCTGTACGGGTACAGCGAGAATTATTTGGAAGGTGGGAACTATCATTTTCATCCCACCAAGTCTCACAAGAAGGCACTCTAGCATAAAACTAAGAATTAATGCAATTATACCATGTTTTTATCGATACAAAATACACATATCCTTGAATATTCTTGTGCTACAAACCTCTCCACTCTGTAAGGTAATTCTCCTGTAAGCGTTACTTACAGTAAAGAAAATTTGAAAATTTTTTTGTGCACATTTTTGATATCAGAGTAAAACAATGGGTATGCTATTACTAATAAGTTTATTCTTTGTAAGTAATTAATAACACTTTATCGTTACTGAAAATTTATATTGATAATTTTATGACGATATTGCATGAGTGTCAAAAATCAGTATATGATTATATATAAATAATGTTTGAACGATTTTCAAGTATTTGAGGAGTATCTTACGATGAAGAAACATCTATTGCTGGTTCTGACCGTCTTGGCTATCATGCTTGCCTTTGTTGGCTGCGCCAAGTCAGAGAGTGAAGAGACCCAGGCAGCTGTTGCTGCACCGAAAGCTGAGCCGACTGTTTCCACACCGGCACCTGCAGCACCTGCAGCAACCGAAACGTATGCTGATGGCGTGTATTTCGCCGCAGGTGACACCTTTGCTTCTTCCGGTTGGAAGGAGACAGTAACCCTTACTGTCGAAGGTGGGAAGATCACTGATGCTGACTGGAATGCAGTTAACATCAATGCTGGCGCTGACAAGAAGAGCTATGACCAGGCTGGCAAGTACAACATGGTCAAGTTCGGTAGTGCCCAGGCTGAGTGGTATGAACAGGCTGAGAAGGCTGAGGCTTACTTGCTTGAGACCCAAGATCCTTCCGCCATCACCTACAAGGATGATGAAGGTCACACCGATGCAATCGCCGGAGTATCCGTCCATGTTGATGCCTTCTTCGACCTCGCAAGCGAAGCACTCGCTGCTGGTCCTGTTGGCCGTGGTCCATACGAGGATGGTGCATACTTCGCCATTGCAGATTCCTATCCTTCCTCTGGTTGGAAAGAATATGTCTCCTTGACCGTACTCAATGGCCGCATTGCTGCTGTCAACTGGAGTGCAGTCAATAGGGCAGGCGATGACAAGAAGCCGTACGACAAGGCCGGTAACTATAATATGGTCAAGTTCGGTGGAGCACAGGCAGAGTGGTATGAGCAGGCTGCCAAGGCAGAAGCATACTTGCTTGAGACCCAGGACCTTGATGGTATCACCTACAAGGATGATGATGGTCACACCGATGACATCGCGGGTGTCTCCATCCATGTTGATGCTCTCTACAACCTTGCCAAGGAAGCTCTTGCAGCTGGCCCAACTGAGATCGGTCCCTTCAAGGATGGTTCCTACTATGCGAGCGAAGAGGCTTTCAGTTCCTCCGGTTGGAAAGGCTATGTCTCCTTGTTGGTAAACAACGGCAACATTGAGAATGTGTACTGGAGTGCAGTGGACAAAGACGGCCGTGACAAGAAGCAGGTTGCTGCTGATGGTGAATATGGCATGTTGGCACGTAGTGCGATCGGTAAGGAGTGGCATGAACAGGCTGCTGCTGTCGAGGCATACCTGCTCTCCACCCAGGATCCAAAAGAGATCACCTATAAGGACGAGGACGGTCACACCGATGATATCGCCGGTGCATCCATCCACGTCAACGATTTCTATGCTTTGGTTGAGGCAGCACTTGCTGCAGGACCAAAGAAGTATTAATCGAACATTTCATGATTTTCTCCCCGGGATCTTCCCGGGGATTTTTTCTCTCTATCCTGTGCAATTCTGCTATAATCAACGCTGGAGAATTTCATGGAGATTGACTATGTCTCGGTATTCATTTTTACCTTTGTGACCACGTTTACCCCAGGTCCAAATACCATCAGTAGTGCAATGATAGGGATACAGGTGGGTTATAGGCGTAGCATCCCATATTTCTTGGGAATAGCAACCGGCTTTTTCTCCATCATGCTCCTTGGTGGGCTCTTTGCTTCCCTTCTAGTTCGCGTGCTTCCTAAGGTGATGCAGGTGTTCTCTTATATAGGGGCAGCGTACATCCTCTATCTTGCCTACCGTGTCCTGCATGCTGATTATGCACTTTCCGAGCAGAGCACAAAACTGCTGGGCTACAAGGATGGGTTGTTGTTGCAGCTCTTCAATCCAAAGGTACTGGTCCTTGCCCTTACCATCTATACAACATTTCTTGGTTCCATGGACCGGAGTATACCAGCCTTGTTCTTGAGTGCTCTCTTTCTTACAACGATGAGTTTCTCTGCAATCTCACTCTGGGCTTCCTTTGGTGCTGCGTTCTCGCAATTCCTTACCACACAGAAGACCAGGCGATTGGTGAATGGCCTGCTGGCACTGCTGCTTGTCTATAGTGCAATCACGTTGTTAGTTTCCTGAGTAAAGAAAGAAAAACCCCCTGCCGTTTAGGGCAAGGGGTCTGGGTATTAGAATAAACGTACGGTCCTATTCATCATCCTGTGGGGGAAGTACCTGTTTCAGGAAGGCGAGGGTTCGTTCTTCCTTTGGAGAGCTGAACATCTCCTCAGGGGGAGCTTCCTCAAGAATGACTCCTTCATCCATGAAGATGACACGGTCTGCAACCTCCTTGGCGAACCACATCTCATGGGTTACCACCAACATTGTCATGCCCTTGTTTGCAAGGTCAGTCATGACTGAGAGTACCTCACCAACCAGCTCGGGATCGAGTGCGCTGGTAGGTTCGTCGAAGAGCATGATCTCGGGCTCCATGGCAAGCGCACGGGCAATGGCGACACGTTGTTTCTGCCCGCCGCTAAGCATGGCTGGGTAGACATCTGCTTTGTCGCTCAGTCCAACCTGCTCAAGAATCTCGAGGCCTTTCTTCCTTGCTTTGTCCTTGGGCATCTTCTTGACATGTACCATTCCTTCCATCACATTCCCGATTACCGTCATGTGGGGGAAGAGGTTGAAGTGCTGGAAGACCATCCCAAGACCCTGACGGACCTTGTTCAGTTGCTTTTCCTGTTGCTTTACTCGCTTGCCATCTACGTATATCTTCCCTTTCTGGGCTTTCTCCAGAAAGTTTACACAGCGCAGCAGCGTACTTTTGCCACTTCCCGAGGCGCCGATGATTACCACCACTTCGCCCCGCTTAACTTCAAGGTTTATGTCCTTAAGAACTTCCAGGTCACCGAACCACTTCTTGAGATGTTCTATCTTCAGGATTGTTTCATCTGTCTTATGTGTTTGTTTAGTCATGGTCACTCACCTTCAATCTTTGTTCGATGCGATGCATCACGAATGAGAGCAGGCTCGTCATGATCAGGTACCAGATGCCGACAATAAGGAACATCTCCATGTACATGAAGGAGGAAGAGCCCATCTGCCTTCCCTTGAGCATGAGCTCTGGAACGGCAATGGTGGATGCAAGGCTGCTGTCCTTCAATGCGATGATCAACTGGTTGCCCAATGGGGGGACAGCTCGCTTGAAAGCTTGTGGGAGCACAATACGTTGCATTGCCTTTCCCTGGGTCATGCCCAAGCTTCGGGCAGCTTCCATCTGCCCATAATCGATGGACTGGATGGACCCACGGAAAATCTCAGCAATGTACGCACCATTATGTACACCAAGAGCAATGATCGCAGAGGGGATGGGGTCGATGGTTACAATGCTGGTAAGTCCGTAGTAAATGATGAACAACTGCACCAGCAGAGGTGTTCCTCTGATGAGGAAGATGTAAGCTCTACTGATGGCACTTATCCATTGACGTTTGGAAAGGCGGCCGAGAGCGGCCACCAATCCAATAATAAGACCAAGTAGAATCCCGAAAAAGGTGATCTGTAGCGTATAGAGTGCTGCATCAGCGAATTGGAAAAAACGCTGGGGAATCACCGTTAGATCCCATGGTAATATACTCATTCTAGGATTCTCCCTTACTCTACGGTAATGTCTTCACCGTTGAACCACTTTTCACTAATCTGTTTCATGGTGCCATCGGCAAACATATCGCTGAGTGCGGCATTGACCTGCTCCCGGAGCTCATCGTCATCCTCATGGAAACCTATGCCCATGACTTCACTACGGAGTACCGATCCTACGAGCGTAAGCTTGTCTCCATCCTTCAACTGGTTGATGGCATTCAGTCCAACAATCCTGTCAGTCAGGACGCCGTCCACACGACCGTTGAGCAGTTCAATCAAAGTCTGGTTGTCATCTTCATAGAGTTTAACCTTGGTGCCAAGTTTCTTTGCATCATTCTCAAAGGTGGTACCAGTTACCAGCCCAAGGGTATTATCACTGGTAAGGTCCTCAACAGAATTGATACCGCCGTCCTTCATGGCTATCAACTGTGGGCCACTGTAATAGTAAGGGATGGAGAAGTCGATGACTGCCTCGCGTTCTTCTGTGATTCCCATACTGCCCAGAATTCCGTCATAGCGTTTTGCCCTGAGGCCTTCAACAATTCCGTCCCATGCAGTGGCTACGTATTCCAGTTCCATATCCAGACGGTTGGCGATCTCAGCAGCAACATCAACATCAAAGCCGATGATGTCTCCATCTTCCGTCATGTAGTTGAATGGAGGGTATCCACCGGAACCAGCGAAGGTGATGGTATTTGTAGTTTCCATTTGACCTTGGGCAACCAAGGCAGGAAGCGAAATCAGTAACATCAATCCAATAATAAGCAACTTTCGATACAATTTGTTCGTATTTTTCAAAATAAACTCCTTTGAAAAAATTGATATAGAATTGTAACAATGAATAGCTATTACATACAACTGTAAAACAGCTATTTCTTTACCCTTAATGCTTTGTGTGCTTTTACTGTTTATAACATGGTCAGGTATAAATAGTTTACTAGGGGTACTTTACCCTTGATTAAACAAAAAAAGAATGCTATAAATTATAACATGGTTTCGAGATTATCACGCCCAAAAGTCATTGAAATTGTCAATAAGAAGAATCATGTCACCTATTTATACGAGGACCAGTACTACTGGGACCCTGATAAAAAACAGACACGGCATAAACGTCGATGCATCGGTAAACTCGATGGAGTAACGGGAGAGCCAATCTATAACCCTACATATCAGCAGGAGCTGGAGAGTCAGGGAACGGAGACGGTGAAAGCGATTCCTTCATTCCGGTCCTATGCATTTGAGCAGTTGCAGGAAGTCATTGAAAAGGAGCTCAGCCTGAGAGAGTGGATGCAGCCACTCATGAGTGAGGAGAAGGTGGAGAAAATCCTGCATCTTGCTTGGTACCTTATCTGTTCAAACAATCCCATCTCCTATGCTACCCATTGGAAACAAGGAATCTATACGAGTGTGGAGAGTTTGGTAGAACTGCAGGGAATCCTTCGCTCCCTGGACGCTGAGTTTCTCCGAATCTGGGGACAACGTTGTCTGGAAAATTTTAATGAGAATTCCAGCGAAATCATATTTGACCTTTGCAGTACTGCCAGTTATCAGAACCATAACCCATTTCTCCAATATGGTTACAACCGTGATATAGAGGCCTTGGAACAGAATACCATCATCTTACTAGCTCATGGTGATAGTCACCTCCCATACTCGTTCCAGATTCTCGATGGGACGATGCTCAGCAGCAAGACCATTGCGAATGTGATGGATACGCTGGAAGTCGATACCGATACAGTATTGATGCTCAATCGCAGATACTTCTCAATCCCCAGGATTCAGGAGTTGGTGGAACTGGGGTACCAGTTCATTATCCGCATCCCAACTCGAAAGCGATGGTTGGAGCAATTCATTGAAAAACATCGTGATGAGATTGTTGTGGGGACAACGCTCTATGACTGCAAGGGTAGGGAGCTGAGGAGTCTGAGTCTCTCTGCACCCTTCCTGGAGGAGGAGTCTCTTACCATTCATCTCTATTATGATGAGCAGTGGAGAGAGAGCCAGCGGAGCAATCTCCTTTCCTTGTTGGGGAGATGTAAACGAGAACTGGAGTTTGAAGTACCGCTTGAGGAGCATGCCCGATTATATGAAACCTATTTCAAGGTACGAAAACGCCCCAATGGAAGTAATAGGGTCAGCCTAAGCCGTGACCCACTGAGAACCTTTGAGGCCTCCCAGGCAGGTTTCTGGGCAGTGATCACAAACACAGGGCTCTCGGCAGAACAAGCCCTTGCCAAGTATGAACAGCGCAATGACTTTGAACATCGATTCAATAACCTTATGAACCAAGAGGACTGCAGGTTGTTGCATGTCCAGTCTCCCCAGAATTTTCCCGGTAGGGTATTTCTCCAACTCATCTCTGAGATCATCCGGCAGAAATTGTTGGAAAAGTTGGAAGATACCGATTACAGCCTGAGCCAGGCACTCTTTACAGTTATGGATATCCAGGAAGTTACATTCAGAGAAAATGATACTCCTTATAGGAGTGAGCTGAATGAACGAGACAAGGAAATCCTTGGGAAGCTTGGCATTGTGGTAGAAGAAGCATAGGGAGAGTCCTGCTAATCTTCTGCATACACAAACAGATCGCCTGGTTGGCATGCCAGATGCCTGCAGATGGCTTCCATGGTTGCCAACCTGACAGCACTGATTTTTCCTGTCTTGAGGTTTGAAAGGTTTGCCATGGTATTACCAACCTTCTCTGATAATTCAGTAAGTGACATTCATATATCTGATGCTTTCGTTCGATCTGTTTGGATTTTTCGTGTTTTGGTGATGAAATGTTTCCTGGAATACATCCAAAGTGAAAATCGTGACAGTGATTGCAGTACAGTGGTGTTGACGTTAAGCGAAGTAGTGCCAAATTCCATTTAATCTTGTCAGTGTGAATGCTCCTTCCATTTTTCCTTTCTCCATAAACTGAGTAGACTCATTCATAAGTTCCAAAGAAAGGATAAAAAAGAAAAATCCTTTCCTGCTTTTTCTTAAGCAGAAAAGGATTAGTAAGTGCGGTAGACTGGACTTGAACCAGCACAAGATTTCTCCCACTAGCACCTCAAGCTAATCTGCTTCTGTTTAAGCTTGTATCTGTCTGTATCATATTGTATCGTAACTTCGCTACGTGCAACATGTTACTGTATCCTAGTGTATCACATTGTATCAGTTTGTATCAACCAAATTGAGTAGAAATTTGAGTAGAGTAAAATTCGATTTTGTAGTTTTAGTTTATGTCTTTATCACCAGTTGACGATGCCTCCTGTTTTTTATTACTTCCATCTTGGGGGTATGGGAACTCAAGGACTATCCCTCCAGTTTGCTTAAGTTCCCATTTGTATCATAAAAGCCAATTCCCCATGAGGTGAGCATTGTCCCGATTGTTCTTAACTGCAAGGCATTGCATTGGACAATTCTCCAGACCAATTCCTTTAGTGTCCGATTTGAAGAGAGAATCTCGAACAGCGAGTCAGGACTATATGCTGGTTCACGTTCAACTACAGGAGAGTGATTACTATTCCCACTGATCAATTCCTCAATCGTGATGCCTAACCCCTTCGACAATTTGTAAGTTGTAAGGACATTGGGGAATCCTCCGCGCATCTTCGAGGAAATTATTGATTCGTAATTGATGTTCTGTTCTGTACAGACATCTTTCAATGTTGCAGATCTTCTCAATACTGCAAGCTCCACCCTATGCCAAAATCCCACCGCTTCTTTCTTTGTTTTCATATCTCCATTCTACACTGAACCTTATATTTGTCTACCCAAGAAGTACCATAAAAATGGAATTTTTTATTGACAACCTTATAAATATCGGGTAGGTTAGTGGCATGAATCAGTCAAAACCCGATAAAACTAAGGTTGGGCACATAATTGTCAGCCGATTCTCTTCAGCAGAGAAAGAGGCAATCAGAAAGGCTGTAACCAAAGCCCAAGTACGTAGACCAGTATTTTACCATGATGCAATCGTGGTGTTCGCAACGCTTCTAAACAAGGAGGAGAAAACATGATCCTTCTAACCCCAAAGCAAACTGCCGAATACTTGCAGCTCTCCGAGATCCAGGTGCGACGTCTCCTTGCCGCCAATAAGATCCCCCACTTCAAGATCGGTAGGGTGAATCGGGTAAACCAGGAGGAGCTTGATGCATGGTTGATGAAACGAGCACGGCAAGAAGCCGTTGGATCTTTTAAACAGAAAAGGTAATACCACCACCACTCCTGCCGATGAGTCGATCGGCATCAAAGGGCGAGGTTGTCTTTGACCTTCATTGACCGCGTGGCTCACGGGAGACCCGATAGAAGCTGTTGGGTGAAAGGGAATGGCTTCCCCGTGGTTCGATTCCACGGCACCCAATACCTGCCCCGTATGGGGAGGACACCCAAAGACAGCCGGAAAGACGGCAGAAAATTAATTCACAATCTGTTTCTGGAATCTTCTCGATAGACGTTGTCTGTCGAGAAGGCTTGGGACTATCCGGTACGGGACCCGGTAACGGATTACATATGAGGGAGAGAAGGTCTGGACAGACCAACCGTTCGCCCTGTGGGTTCGAGTCCCACAAGTCCCAATAATCGCATCCTGCCTTTTCGGAGGAGGAAGGGTATTGCCCACCATAGAAGGGCTCGGGACCGTGGCGCAGGAACGCTGGGGATGCACGGTAGACAAGGATTAACGGAGGTGACCGGTTGAGCCCGCTAGCAACTGTCGTATCCGTCACTGATGCAGGGTTCGAATCCCTGCCGGTCCCAACCAAATTTTTAGGAGGCATCAAGAATGCAAGACAAAAGTGACGTGATGATGCAGGAGCTCTTCGGGACGATTGCATCAAAGGCTGTCGAAATCTATCAGCAGTCGACACGGGAGAAGCTGGAGAATGAAGACGACTCCAGAATGGAAATCGAACTTCTCATGCAACAGGTTGAGGACAAGGATGAGGAAATCTCATCTCTGAACAGGAAAATCTCAGAGTTGCAGGGAGTGATTGAAAGGCATGAGAGTGAGACCGATGGCCTGAAGTCGGAAATCAAGGAGCTCCGAATCTTGAGGGACCAATATCGTGGTTGGTGGCTGGAAGAAGTAACGGAAAAAAACACAAGGCCGGACGCGGCAACGTCCGACCAGGAGGCATCCAAATGACTATTGAAAAAACCAAATCAATCAAGGCCGAGGACAACCTCGTGATCATTGTATATGGGAAGGGTGGTGTCGGCAAGACCACCTTTGCCGCTTCATCACCGAGACCTCTCATCCTCGATTTCGAGAATGGGACGAAGTATCTGGGTACCCGTGGATTCGATGTTGATGTAATCAGGATGAAGAAATGGCTTACCGGGAAGGACAAAACCGACTTGGTAGAGATCATTGCCGATCATGAGACCATTGTCATCGACCCACTTGGGGAGGCAATGGAAAAGCTCATTGATTCCCCTGAGATAAAGGGGGTGAAATACCGTACTGGTGATGGAGGCCTCACTATGGCCGGTTGGGGAGAGGTGAAGAAGCAAATGCGCTCCTTCATCAAGTTCCTCCGTGATACCGGGAAGAATGTGATCATCGTAAGCCACGTGAGTGAGATACAGACAGAGCAGGGCCTTGAGCACAGGATACAGGTTGCTACCAAGCTGTCCGATGAGATTCCCAACATGGTTGATGTCATTGCATACATGGGGGTCATTCGGAACGACAACGAGATCAAGCGGGTACTGTACATCCCCCAGCAGGGTGGTGGCTTTGATTCCAAGGACAGGACAGGCAGGTTCCCCCAGACAATCCACATCGGGGAACAGACTGGATGGTCCGATTTCATCTCTTCCATGAAGGAGGTGAAGTGATGGCATACGAACTCAATGGGGTGGAGTACCCCAGCGTAACGACAATCACAGGGATTCTCGACAAGCCTGCCTTGTTGGGATGGGCAAGCAATTGTGCCGTGGACTTCATCAAGGAACGGTTGGATGACATCAAGGACCCCACGGATGTCCACAAGGGTGAAGACATCCTTGAGCAAGCAAGAAAGGCTTACACAATCAAGCGGGATTCAGCTGCTGATGCAGGGACCCAGTGCCACCATGCCATACAGATGTACATCGAGGGTCATGACCCATATCCATCGCTCAAATGCAAGGAGGCGAGAAACGGTTTTGAGGCTTTCCTTGCATGGGAGAAGATGAACCATGTGGAATGGCTCCAGAGCGAGGTGGCCGTATTCTCTGAGGCACACGGGTATGCGGGCAGATTCGATGCCATAGCGATGGTAAATGGCCATCGATACCTGATTGACTTCAAGACATCCAAGGGCGTCTGGGATGAGCATAGATACCAGATCTGTGCCTACCGACAGGCATACAACGAGATGCTTGAGGAAGGGCAGGAGCCTATCGAGCATCTTGCAGTCCTGCATCTGGACAAGATCTCCGGAGAACCATCTTTCATCCCTGTAATGAAGAATATTGAGCGGTATACGAACCTGTTCAACACCCTCTGCATGGTTTATTACCTGCTGAAGGATAGACGCCTCAAGAACAATCCATTTGTGGCCTTGGCAAAAGGTGAGCCAACAAAAATGGAGGTACCGTTTTGAAGGTTGAATGGACAGCGGACAGATCCACCTTGGCGCTTCTGGTGCCAAGGAGGTTCAGGGAGGCCATCCACAAGATTTATGACATTGCTGACCGAAGGGACAATGGCTACATCAACATCACAATCAGCAATGTCCATAAGCCACGGTCCACTGGGTGGAAATCCCAGAACCATGCCATCAACGGGTACATCCAATTGATTGCCACCGAGACCGGGGAAGATTTCGGGGTCATCAAGATGTATTGCAAACGACGTGCACTGGCCAGGGGGTACCCGCTCATGGAAAGGGAAGGGAAGCTGGTGTATTCGAAGGTAACCGGTGAAGTGCTTCCAGAAAGTGAGGCCAACCTCTCCACCGTGGAAGCAGGATACCTCATCGACGAGATCCAGCAACTTGCAAGTGAGTTGGGAATCAATCTGGGGGATGACCATGCATAATCTGATTGCCATCGACCCGGGTCCAAGGATGAGCGGGGTGTGTGTCATCGACTCTGATTCATACATACCAATCATTGCCAGGAAAATTGAGAATCCCTCTGTCTATGAGACCGTAGCCCCTTTAGCTGGGGGAAGCAATGTAGTCATTGAGATGGTTGCCCACTATGGGACCGGGATGCCAGCTGGCAGGGATGTCTTCGATACCTGTGTTTGGATAGGGCGTTTTTACGAGATCTTTGCCGGTAGGGGGTCCACTGTGACCACGCTCCCGAGAAAGACAGTGAAGATGCATTTATGCGGAAGCATGAGAGCAAAGGATTCAAACATACGTCAATCTCTCGTAGATCGTTTTGCTCCGGGTGAAAGGAACTATGGGAAGGGAACAAAGGCGAAACCAGGATTCTTCTATGGGTTCGCCGCAGATGCGTGGCAGGCCTATGCGTTGGGTGTCACGTATCTGGATATAAGGAGAGACAAGGATGAATGATCTTAACAATGTTGTCCTTACCGGTCGCGTGACCCGCGACGTGGAACTGAAATATACGACAAACGGTTCAGCAGTTGCCAATTTTTCCATTGCAGTCAATGAGGGAGTGAAACAACCAAACGGGCAATGGGAAGACAAAGGGAATTTCTTTGATGTAAGCCTCTGGGGAAAGTCAGCAGAAACGCTTACAAGGTTTCTCACAAAGGGAAAGAGAATCACTGTACAAGGCAGACTCCGCCAGCAGACATGGCAGGACCAAGAGGGGCGGAGCAGGAGCAAGGTGATTGTCAATGCACAATTTGTTCAATTGCTCTCACCGATAGAAGGGAGAGAGTCCCAAGGATCTGACAGGAGACCCACTAATGAGGATCCCCCCAGAAGGCGACATGCATCTCCCCCGAAGGGAGGTCCCCAATCGGCGGCCGCGATGTATGCATCATCCATAGACCCGGAAGAGGATGCAGGGATGATGGGCCCTGAATTCTTCGGTGGTGACATACCGTTCTAAAGGGGGGAGGCATGAATTATCGAAACAAGGCAATCTCAGCCTTCTGCAAGCTCCGTAGGCTCCAGGAGGCAGATTACAACGGTATGGTCAGATGCGTAACGTGTGGTCGTCCTGTGAAGTGGAACGAGTGTGACGGAGGGCATTTCATTGACCGCCGTCATAGGGGAACGGAGATCGAACCGGACAATGTATGGCCGCAATGTGTCGTCTGCAATCGATTTCTCTCCGGGGATAAGGAAATGTACCGCGAAGTGCTGGACAACCGTCTAGGCAAGGAACGTGTGGAGCAGCTGGAAGCGATGGCAGAGGGAGATCATATCCACAAGGATTATGAGTCGCTCTACAAGAGCTTTTTGTCACAGATCAGGCGAATACGGAAGTTGAAGGGGCTATAGATATGTCAAAAAAACATATGCGATATCTATCCCTTTTCAGTGGGATTGAAGCCGCTACTGTGGCATGGGAACCACTCGGATGGGAACCTGTGGCGTTTGCAGAAATTGATGAGTTCCCGAAGGCAGTTCTTGCCCATCACTATCCGAACATTCCTGATTTAGGGGATGTGACCAAAATCACCGAGGAACAGATAAAGGCCCTTGGTCCGATAGATCTTGTGGTAGGGGGGTCCCCCTGCCAAGACCTTTCCATTGCAGGGAAACGTACCGGTTTGAGGGACAAGGATGGGTCGGTTACCCGAAGCGGGTTATTCGACGAACAGATGAGGATATTTGAGACAGCAAGGAAGAATAATGGATGCAGATACTTACTCTGGGAGAATGTCCCAGGAGCCTTCAGTTCAAACAAAGGGCATGACTTTGCCTATGTTATTGACTCTATGGTCGGCGGGGATATTCAGGTCCCCGAAGGGGGATGGAAGAACAGTGGAATCGGCATTTCGCTTGATGGGAGCAGATGTGTCGAATGGCGCGTGTTGGACGCACAATACTTCGGAGTGCCCCAAAGACGCAGAAGAATCTTCGCTCTCCTCGATACTGGAGCATGGTGGAGTAGAGAACCGATTCTATTTGAGCGAGAAAGCCTGCAGGGGAATCCTCCGACGGGCACGTGGACGGAAGAGGAAGCTTCCCCCGGAGCTGGAAGGAGCACTGATTGCGAAATTATCATCTACGAAAACCATGCAAATGACAGCCGGGTTACCAGATGTGAAGATGGTATAGCCCCTACCTTGAGCAGTCGCATGGGGACCGGGGGGGGGAATGTCCCACTGGTGATGGCTTCCGGACAGGCAAATGCCGAGATCCTCAAGGACCAATGCCCCACACTCAATTGCACAGATGAACAGCCAATTTATTGCGGGGTGGAACCATGAACATAGTAAGGAGGTTAACCCCAAAGGAGTGTGAGAGGCTCCAAGGCTTCCCAGATGGCTACACAAACATCGCATGGAGAGGCAAGGATACATCACCCGACGGAAGACGATACAAGGCTCTTGGGAACAGCATGGCTGTACCTGTGATGCGATGGATAGGAAGGCGTATACAGGATTCCTCTCTTGTTGAGAGAAACGAGCAGGACATAGAGAGAGTGCTGTATGTGTCTCCTGGGGACGAGGACCAGATTTCTCTGTTTTAAGGGTATGTCAATTATGGATAAGAGAGAAAAAATGACCATAAAACAAGCAGTTATCAATGTGTGCAATGCAATGTATCCGGGAGAAAAGATACTTGGATACGAATTATACGAGAGGGTTCTCGCTGAGTTGTGGCGCTCGGGGAACTTCAACAGACCGTTGAGTGATACCGTGTTGAGACGATTCAGGGAGGTACGGGACCTGTGTGGGATGGAGAGCCACCCATCAATCAGCGAGTACACAAAAAAAATTCAGTCGGAGGAACAAGATGGCAAAAAGACGTATGTTCAGTATGGACATCATTGATACGGATATGTTCTTGGAAATGCCCTCTACCACACAGCTCCTGTATTTCCATCTGTCAATGCGCGCTGATGATGATGGGTTTGTCTCATCACCGAAACGCATCATCAGATTGATCGGTGCATCGGATGATGACCTGAGGATCTTATTCTCAAAACAATTCGTGATTCCCTTCGATTCAGGGGTCTGTGTGATCAAACATTGGAAGATCCACAACTACATCCAGAAGGACCGATACCATGAAACAATCTACAGGGAAGAAAAGCTTATGCTGGAAGAAGATATAAACGGTGCTTACAAAATGGATACAGAATGTATACACGATGTGTCCAAAATGGATACCCAGGTTAGGTTAGGTAAGGTTAGTTTAGGTAAGAGTAAGAGTAATATTTCTGCCCAAACCGAAGAATCGGTTTCGGCTGTATTCTCACTTCCCTCTCTCGGGGGAAAAGAGTTCCCGATCACAGAGGAACTGTTCCAGACATTCAAGGACGCGTACCCTGCTGTGGATGTCATGGCTGAATTGAGCAAGATGAAGGCTTGGCTACTCTCCAACAAGAAAAACCTCAAGAAGGATGTGACACGTTTTGCAAACAACTGGCTTTCACGCGCGCAGGACAAAGCAGAGCGGCCCAGTTTCGGGCAAGGGGGGAAGCCTTCCCAGCGAACACTGGGTAATGAAGACCGGTGGGATATGCCCAGACCCATGCAAAAGGAGCTTTGAGAATATGGACATTGAATACACAAGAAAAATGATGCAGGAGAGGGGGCTCAGGATTGTTGAAACCCTTCACTTGGAATGTCCCAAGCACGGGCCATACGAGAACAACCGCA
Source organism: Sphaerochaetaceae bacterium (assembly GCA_028532765.1). Taxonomy (GTDB): domain Bacteria; phylum Spirochaetota; class Spirochaetia; order Sphaerochaetales; family Sphaerochaetaceae; genus Sphaerochaeta. The sequence continues at coordinate 54,710 of JAQQAR010000026.1, forward strand.
TATTGCGCTATTACGATGATGGCACCAGCGAGGAATTGCCCCTTTCCGGTTGCCCGGCATGCAGGGAAGAAGCTGCACGGCAGGAATTGGCAGAGAGTTATGAGAACATCCTGCTCGAAGGGAAGTTGGCCTCATCACGGATCCCTGCGAAGTTCCAGAACTGCATGGTCCGCAATTTCCAGGTCGAGGATGCAGATAGTGCATTCTCCCAATCCAAGACGGAGGCACGGAACATGGCTATTGCATTCATCCGGGATGAGGTGAGGTCCTTGGTCCTGCTTGGTGGGACAGGGCGAGGCAAGAGCCATCTCATGGCCAGTATGCTCAAGGGTTGCATCTCGACAGGCAGGGACGCTCTCTATGTCGTGGAACGCAAGATCTATCGTGACATACACGAATCATATCTGGGGCGAAAGGACCTGATGACCGAGGGACAGGTGATCGACCTGTATTCAAAGGTTGATGTGCTCGGAATCGATGAATTGGGGAGGTCCTCATGGACCGAGCATGAGGCGCAGATACTCTACGAGATCATAGACAACCGTGATGTCTACAACCGAAAGACGGTCATGGCTGGCAATCTCATGCCTGATGAGTTCAGGCAGAAGTTCGATGATTCATTCAGGAGAAAACTGGGTGCAACCACGATTGTGTGCACCTGGCCGAGATGGGAGGAAAGGTAAATGAACAAGAATGAATTGGTGAGGAAATTCGAAGCCGAAATGGATTGGTCACTGGAGCAAGCAAAGGAAGATAACAAGGTAGGTGTGTTTAAGAATGCATATATTAAGTGGCTTGAAGCCAAAGCCATCTCCTACGACAGGCTGATGAGTGGGTATATGACGTCTAAAGAGATGGAGGCGATGATTTCACGTATCCTCGAAAGCGAGGGTGAGTGTGACCGATCGTGAACGTCAGAGAGGAGGCATTGCATGAGGATACGGATCAGCAGGGGAGATGCGGTGATGGCCGAAGTAAACAGCCAAGCCGCTGTAGCTTCCTATCTTGGGTGGTCGAAAAAGCGGGTGGCGAAATGCCTGAAAACGGGAGACCCATATGACGGGGTGACCGTGGAAGCCGTAGGGAACGATCGGAGAGGGTATGCAGTTGTTGCCTACACCCCAACATCATCGGAGCGGTACAACTCCAAGAGCGAATGTGCACGGGTGTATGGGATTTCCCGGTCAAAGCTGGAGCATCTCATCAGTACCGGGGGGACTGCAGAGGATGGGGTGACCACCTTCGATGAGCCGATATATTAACTGCTCTGGATTGCAACACAAGGCACGGGAAATATGGGAGGATTTGGTATGATCTGGGATAAACGAGAGGATGAGTCCAGCAAGGCTTATGAGTGGTTCTGTCGGTACCGTGACATGGGACCAGGCAGATCGCATGAAAAGCTGAATCAGAAGTATGCAGGAAGTAGATCAAATAAATCACTAACCCTGAGATGGTCGAGCAAGTATGCGTGGGTCGAAAGGGCTGAGGCGTATGATGTGTATCTGGAGGGGAAGAAGCGGGAATCGAATGAGGAGCGTACCATCAAGGCAGCTGAGGAGCAGATAGACCTCTCGGACAGGGTAATGGAGATTCTGCTCCGAAAGCTTCCCCAGATGGAGTATGGGGAGATCAAACCTACCGAATGGAAAAACCTCGCCGAGTTCGCCGTGAAGACCAAGAGGGATGCCTTGGGGATTGCCGACAAGCACGAGGTATCCGGTGAGATCCATGTAGACCATGAGATCGGCAGGAAGCTGAGTAAGGAAATGATGGAAAGGACACGACGGTTGCTGGGGGGTCTGGATGGTGACGCGTGACCAGTTCATTGTGGAATGCCAACGGATCATAGATGGTTTCAACAGCAAAGATGACATGGAAGGGTTGAGGGAATGGATGCGTTACATGGTACGGCACAACATCTTTTTCCTTGCCCTTTTCGTATGTGAACGCGAGGATTTCAATCGTGATTGGCTCTATGATAGATGCCAAGAGGTACAGGCGCACCCGGACGGTTTCATAGACATATGGGCCAGGGAGCACTACAAAAGCTCGATCATCACATGGCTGAAGACCATGCAGGATATTCTGATTGATCCCGAGGAAAGAATCTGCATCTACAGCTTCAACCAGACACTTGCCAAGAGTTTCGTGAACCAGGTGAAGACGGAGTTCGAGACGAACTGGAGACTGAAATGGTTGTTCCCAGAGATTCTTTGGGATGATCCCTTGAAGGGTACCTATATCGATGAGAACGGCGTAAGACAAAGGATCCCATGGACAACCGACAGCATACGGGTGAAACGTAGGAACAGGGCCAAGGAAGATACCCTCACCGCTTCAGGGCTGGTGACCGGGCAGAAGACAGGTGGCCACTATACGATCCTTGTGTATGATGATGTCGTTACACTCGACAGTGTTACCACACCTGAGATGATTGACCGTACCACCAAGGCTTATGAGATGAGCTTGAACACCGGGGCCAGTTCAGGGGGAAAGCCTACAAAGGTGAGGATCATCGGTACCAGATACCATTACGCCGACACCTATTCCGTGATTCTCAAGAGAGGGTCTGCAAAGCCGAGAATTTATCCATGCGTGGATGACCATGGGAATCCTGTATTGCTCTCCAGGGAAATCCTGGCAGGCAAGAAGAAGGATCTTGGGTCATGGGTCTACGCCTCGCAGATGATGTGTGATCCCAGACAGGCTGGAAGCATGGGATTCCTGAGGGAGTGGATCAAGCCATGGACACCCGCAATCTGGGAAAATCTCAACCGGGTAATCATTGTGGACCCTGCAGACAAGATCAAGCGCAAGTCTGACTATACGGTCATGTGGGTGATTGGATTGGGGGCTGACAGGAACTACTATGTGATTGACATGATCAGGGACAAGCTGTCCCTTACGGGAAGGACGAATGCCCTCTTTGCCCTGCACCAGAAATACAGGCCCAACCTGGGTGTGTTTTATGAATCTGTCGGTATGCAGGCAGATACACAGCATATCGAGGAGCAGATGGAACTGAGGAATTACCGGTTCCCTCTGTATCCCGTGAAGGCTACCAGTGCGAAGGGGCTGCGTATCGAATCCCTGGAGCCGTTGTTCAGCAATCACCGGATATATATGCCTGAGGTGATCTGGTGGAGGAACTGGGAAGGGGAGACCGTCAACCTCATGGAACAGTTCCTGCAGGATGAATATCTCGCGTATCCCTTCTGCAGCCATGACGACATGCTTGATGCGTTGAGTAAGCTGACCGATGAGCAAGTCACCCCAATGCTCACATACCCTGATGTTGTTACAGCGGAAGAGCTTTTAAGAAGGAGATTGGGAGCGGACCTGGAGGAAGAGGAATTATACGAGCCGTTTTGATATGGAGAACCATTCTGATCGAAACAGTCCATCTCACAAATCTTTTAAACACATGCAATGTAAAAGCAATGTAAAAGCAATGTTTTTGCAACCTTTATAGTTCAATCATTAAGACCTATCATAGAGACAAACATAGCAATCGTAATCTAGTAAGGAGGAGATCTGTATGAATAATCCAAAGCTACAGAAGCAGTACTACAACGTGAAGGAAATTGCCGAATTATTGGGCATAGCGGAAAAGACTGTTAGAAAGTATGTATGGAAAAGAACGATTCCGTATTTGAAAATCGGTGGCCATGTTCGATTCGACATCAACAAGATTCAGGCATGGTTGGAACAACGAGAAGTACCTACATTGGATGAAATCAGATATGGGAGTTGGGAGAGGAAGACAGACAGATGAATAGGCTTCCAGAAGGCAGGAGGTTCTGAAAATGGCAAAACAAACTAAACGATATATCATTCACGATGAAAATGCTCCCAGGGATGAGAAGGTCCTGAAGATGCGGGAGAAATACGGAGCTCGAGGATATGGCCTTTTCTGGGAAATAGTAGAATATCTGTTCTCTGCAGATGGTAAAGCTGAACTCAATGCCAAGGTAGTGAGTATGGCCATAGGAGAAGATGTAAGAACTGTGAGGAATTTCCTGTCCGATTGCATCGAGGTTTACCATCTATTCGAGTCCGATGGTACATGCTTCTGGTCGAATAAACTCCTAATACAGATAGATCAAAGCAAATGAAATAAATAATTGTTCCAGGGCAATACTCAACAATACTCAACTCACCTTCTTTCTGAAGAGAGTGGGGTCAACGTTTGTAAACAAGGGTCCTTATCCGTTGCTGATGAACACAATGTCCCCATGAATTGTGTTTCACTTGTGATGTGGATACAAGAAAAAAGAGGCTGGAAGACCTCAAGAAATCATTGCTGGAGACATTGTCGGAGATGGAAGATATCCGTCGGCCCACTGAGGAAATCAGATGGGAAGCTTGTGCATTTGCAAAGCACAGGACCAATGCTTTCAATGTTGGACACAGCAAGATCAAGTCTGTAAAACTACACACCAATGTTCAGGTGGAGGCCATCAACACCAGCGTGAACGGGATCATGGGATATCTGATCAGCCAGAATATCCGCTGGTTCAGCTTCACAACCCAGGGCAAGAACTTCCAGCGATCGGACAAGATCTACGGGGCGAAGGATTACCTCGAGCAGGTGATTTCCATGTTGCTCAATGTATTTGCACAGTGCAATTTCTATTCAGCAACACACCTCGCGACAAAGGACGCATTTGTACAGGGGACAAGCGCAGAGTTCATCATGGACAACCTCGATAAAGGGAGCATGGTGTATGACACCATCGACCCGCAGGAGTATTACATCGGGGAGGATGAGATGCGGAAAGTGGACAAGTTCTTCCGAGTCTACGAGATTCCGGTGAAGCTTGCCTATGAACGCTGGGGTGACCAACTCCCGAAGGAAGTCCTCAGGATGTACCACAATGGTGCAGGCCATCAGAGAATCAAGATGCTCCATGCAATCTATCCCCGTACCGATGCGTTGGACAAGAAAGGTAAGGCGATCATATCCACCGAGAAGCGCTTTGCCTCCGTTCACTACAGCTATGTGGGTGATGAGGTGTTTGCAGAGAGTGGCTACGACGAATTCCCTGTAGCGGTCCATAGGTGGACCCTCAACGGCACCAGTCCTTACGGGAGCTCCCCGGTCATCGAATACCTTGAGGAAATCAAGAAGCTGGACAAGCTTGAATACCTGTATGCGACATCCGCCGCAAAACAGGCAGATCCTCCAATCTTTGCCCCCGAGATACTCAAGGGAAGGCTCAACCTCAATCCAGGGGGAAGGAATTACGCAAACCTTGCACAGACTGGAGAACCAAAGCTGTTCCCGTCCTCCCTCGATCTCAATCATCTTGCAAATCAGATCCAGATTCTGACCCGTATGCTCCAGGCTGTATTGTACTCGGACCTGTTCAACATCCTGATGCGGCAGGACCAACAGAGGACTGCTACAGAGGTACGTGAGATCAAGGGGGAAGGTCTGGTATTGCTCTCCTCAATTATCGGGAACATGCAGGAAGAGAAAATCACCCCACTGATCATGCGGACGTACAGCATCCTCCGCAAGGGAGGCTACCTGCCCCCACCACCGGAGGAGCTCATCAAGGCTTCTGAGAATGGGGAGGTCAAGGTTGAGTTGGATGGGCCACTCGCGCAGAACATGAAGGCATATCACCAGACGACCGGTATCACACAAGGCATGCAGGCTCTCGCAGCTGTCATGCAATTGAATCCGGATGCACAGGTGAATGTAGATTTCGATGAGCTGATTCGCCAGGCGATGAGTGCAAACGGGATGCCTCAGACAATCATCCGTGAGGTGGCGGAAGTGAAGAAAATCAAACAGAACCAGCAGAGATTGCTGGAAGCCCAAGCCGAGGCAGAGAGGCTCAAGATACAGGCTGATGCAGCCGGGAAGATGAACAGCCCAGAAGGGTCCTCTGCTCAGGAGATGATGCAAGGGGTGGTAGGCAGATGATCAACAAGGAACAGGAGATAGACAGGGAAACCATCAGCATGCGCAATGCGTTGCGTAACGTCTATCGGACAGAGGAAGGCCTTTTCGAACTGGCAAGAACCCTGCGTGAATGCGGGGTGTTCGACCAGATTCCTTGTGAGCCCGGGGCTGTGGAACTGCACAACCACGGCATACGGAAGATGGAAGACCTGGGCCTTCTGGATGAGGAGTCCTTGATTGAGCTCCTGAGATGGATGCTCAGCCATGAATGGAAACAACCGGTCGACTGACCGGATGAAGGAGAACGCGATGGATACGAACAATGGGACCAACACTGCTGTTGAACCTGAAGTCAACGGGGCGCCTGCGGCTGATGGGATGGAACAACAGGGGTCTGGGAAACCTGAGGGAACCCAAAGCACTGGCAATTCCACCCCTGAGGGTGGGAAGGGTACGGCCAGCCCTGCGTGGATGGCACAGCTACCGAACGACCTGAAGAACGAGGCTGATCTCCAGCAATACGCAACGCTGGCGGATTATGTGCGGAGCACAAGAGCCAAGAATGATGGGAGCGAGGGACCTGGAAGCAACACAAGGGAAACAGAGCCCATACAATACGAGAATTTTGAGAAGAGTCTGGATGCAGATTCCGACCCGTTCGGAGTGATTTCCGATTCCCTCAAGACGACATTGCAGGAAGCCGGTGTCCCAGAGGAGGTTGCAGAGAAGGTGTTCGATGCAGTTTCCGCCGGGCAGGAAGGTTCCACGAAGCAACTGATCGAGAAGGGAAAGGATTGGTGTGAGGCGCAGCTGAAGAAGACATGGGGTGACAAGTACGACGAGAAGCGCAAGGCGATGAGCAGGGCGTATGTAGCGTTGGTACAACCCGATGAGAATCTTGCAAGCGCATTGGATCGTACAGGGGCAAGCATAAACCCGGCAGTGGCTGATTTGTTGGCGAGAATCGGGGAGTCCATCAGGGAAGATGGCTCATTCCCGAGCAACACCACAGCCTCACGGGGGAAGAACCCCAAGGTGCCGGTCCATTATCCAGACTGAGGAGGGTAAATGCCTGATTATTTAACATTCGCAGACGTTGCGGCCGCAACCCACAACGAGGATCTCGTCCCTGTAGTGGATGAGGTAGCCAAGCGCGTAACCATGTGGAACGATGCACCGTGGAAGGCCTCGAGCGACATGCTCAGGGATATCGGTGGCCGTGAGGGTGATCCCCCGCGTGGGACTTGGGTCGCCATCGATGAAGGGGCCAAGCCAAACAAGGGATCGCAGGAGAAGTATGCTGAGGAGCTCGGCATCATTGAGGCATGGTCGAGAAGCCTGAAGAAGACCATGGATATCAGCCCCCATGACAAGGAGCTTCGCTGGCGTGAGGATCGCAGGCACCTGCGTGGGCTCGGCTTGGATCTCGAGGAAGGATTGCTGTACGGCAACCGCAACCAGGACCCGAGAAAGTTCCTTGGCTTCATGCCCCGGTTCACGAAGGTGACAGACATTGACGGGGTGGCAGGAGATGAGCAACTGCCGTTCATCACGCTTGATGCAAAGGGTGACAACGCAAATGGGATGTCTTCCATGCTTCTTGTCTATTGGGATGTGGACGAGGGAGCACACCTGTTGTATCCGAGCCACAAGAAGGACAACGGCATGGAGTTCACAGCATATCCATATGTGGCGGAAACCCAGCCGGATGGAACCATCATCGAGGTTGCCAAGACCAAGTATGCATGTACTGCAGGTCTTGGGATTGCCAACAGGAAGAGTGTGATCAGGATTGCCAACATTGATACCTCAACAGAGAACATGACCACTACACTCACGAACCTTGAGGCGGCAATCTATGATGCCTTCGCGGCAATGCCCGTGGACTTCCAGAGCAGGGCGACACTCTATGCGAACAACAGGGTGATCAGCCTCATGCGCAAGGGATATGCGGGTCGTGTCTCCCCTGCAAAGTATGTCGATTCAATTCCCAAGAATGCCATCGGGGATGTCATGTTCGACTCGTTTGTAGTCCGCCGTTGTGATTCGATGCTTTCCACCGAATCCAAGCTGGTATGAGGAGGTGCTAGATGATTATTGAGAAGACTAGAACGGTATTCAGCCCGATCATGCTTCCATTGACCGAGGTGGGGGCAAATGCAACCTACAACGGGGTGGAGATTGATTTTGGTGCAAAGAACCAGACCGTGGAGACCAATGAGGTCCTGGAGGTGTATCTGGCCGAAGGAGCGACCTCTGCAGGTGCACCGACCTTGCAGGTGATTGTGGAGACCAAGGACCCCGAGGGTGCATTCAAGCAGGTGGCATCCGGTGAGGTGCTCTCCCTTGCAGACCTCGGTGAAGGGGCTGAGGTGTACAAGGCCGCTCTGCCAGACGGATGTGGTCAGATTGTACGGGTCAGTCTGAAGAACGCGACTGCAGATACCTTCACTGGAGGGTCCGCAGTCGGGGTTGTGAGGCCTTTGTGATGGATACCTATGTAGCCAAGAGGGATTGCTACTGGAATGGTTTGTTCCTGAAGAAGGGGCAGACAATCAAGGTGGCAAAAGGGACGGTCATCAGTTTCAACCTGCTTGAGAAGTTGGCCGAGGAAGAGCCTGCCCCCAAGAAGGCAGTCTCGAAAAAGTGAATGACAGGGGGCTTCGGCCCCCGAATTGTTGGAGCATATGATGACAGACCTTGAGCTTTACAGCATTGCACTTTCCCTGTTCGATCGCGAGGTCACCCAGGAAGACCTGGACAGCCCGAATCCCTCAAGGGAGGTGCGTTTGTGCAAGCTGTATCATAACCTGGCCCAACTCAGGGTGATGCGTGAGTTCGACTGGTCGTTTCTGATTGTCAGGCTCCAGCTTGACTTGGAAGACGATGAACCTGGGAGGGGATATCTTCATGGGTTCCTTCTCCCGGAGGGTTTGCTCAAGGTTGTCCATGCATTCAGTGAATTCCCCTATGAGGTGGCAGGGGGGAGAATCTATACGGATATTGATGAGCCGGTGGTATACGGTATCATGGAAAGCCTGCCTGCAAGCCATGTGCCTGCAGATTTCTATGAGTTGATCGCCTATGCACTTGCCTACCAAATCGCACCTCTCCTGGCACCGGAAGGGAAGATAGACCAGATTACGCTTCAGAAGTACACATGGGCGCTCAATGGATTGATTTCCACTGAATGTCACAACAACAGCCGGGAGGGGTGAGATGGCTGATGTGTTGATCAACAACTTCACGAGCGGGGAAGTGTCACCCAAGCTAGGGGGAAGACCGGACCTTGGGATCTATCACTCCGGTGTCAGTCGGCTTGAGAACTTCCTTGCCATGTTGCAGGGAGGTATAACAAGAAGGCCGGGTACTGAATTGCTCGATACCTTGGAAAAGGAATGCAGGCTCATCCCATTCACGATCAGTGTGGATCTCTCATTCATCATCGAGCTGCGACCCGAGGAAATTTATATCAGGAACAGTGATGGGACGCTGTACCCGGTCATTGTGTCAGGGGAGGACGCTCTCGGGGGGAAGAAGGTTCCCTATACCGCTGGAGAGTTGTCGGAGATCCAGTTCACCCAGGATTACGAGACGCTGTATCTGGCACACAGGAACCATGCACCCAGACAGTTGCGGTACATCGGGGGGAGCTTCACATGGTCCACACTGGTGCCCACTACGGACAACATCTATGACGGGTTGTTCCAAGGTGATGGCAACTATCCAGGCTGTGTTGCCTACTGCAGCAACCGGCTCTGGTTTGCCTCCAGCATCAACCATCCCTACAGGTTGTGGGCCTCACGGCCATTCGTGACCAATGACTTCAGGACTTATGATGTTGTTGTCTCTGTGGACAAGGTGATCAAGGACCCCCCTTGGCCTGAAGGCTGGGAAGAGGACCAGTCACTCATCTATGAAGAGAAGACCACCTCCAGGGAAGTGACAAGTGCCGACAACGCGATGATTCTCGAGGTGGGATCCAACAGGAATGACCGAATCGAGTGGCTCACTGTCGGGAAGAACCTGGTTGTGGGTACCTCGAGCGGAGAATGGATCATGCCCGGCAACATCAATGCACTGGAACCTTCCATCGTGCAAACATCAGCGTATGGCAGTGCCCCCCTACAGGCCCTGAACGTGAATGAGGATATCCTGTTCATCCAGAGCGGACGGAAACGTTGCAGGGGCTATGTGATGGCGGATGGGGGCTACAGCAGCCCGGATCTGACTTTCACTGCAGACCATATCCTCGCATCGGGGGTCAGGGAGTGGGTTTTCCAACGCATCCCTGAACCAAGGGTATACATGGTCCTGGACAATGGGGACCTTGCAGTCCTTTCTTACAACAAGCTGTACCAGATCCAAGGATGGGCCAGATGGACATTCAATGGCCGTGTAAAAAGCATCTCTGTCGTGGATACCCCGATGGGGCAGGATGTGGTGGCTGTCATTGAACGTGGGGGTATCTACCATCTTGAACGTTTCGATGAAGGATCAAACACGTACAGCGATCAGCACAATACAGACAATCCCATTTCATTTGACTCCGTGATGGTCTCAAACAGGTTTGAGACGCAACTGGAAAGCGGGACCACGATAGGGAAATCCAAGAAAATCTCCAGGATTGTTTTCCGGATGCTGAACAGCGAGGGATTCCAAGCTGGGTACAACGGATTGGAGACATATGAGAAAAGCATCGAGGAAGGGGATGTGATGGTCCGGATCGGTGGCGGATATGACAAGGAACTGAAGATGGAAGTGCGGTCAATTGGGGACAAGCCGTTGACGATCCTTGCGATGGTGTATGGATTGGAGGTTGGCTGATGGGTGGATTGTTGGTATTGGGAGCTGTAGCAGGTGGACTGATGGGTGCCATCAATGGGCGCAACAAGGCTGCCCAACGGGAAGCAGAGTACCAGGACAAACTTGAGGATCTGAACAGGCAGAAGACACTGCTGGATACCGGTTACAACCAAGCAAAACAAAGCTACAACCTGGGGGTGGAGCAGGCAAAGGCGGGGACGGCCGAGGCAAATACAGAACTGAACCTGCTTGCAGAGGAGACCCTTGCCAACAGGGACATGGCCCTGGAACAAACTGCAACGGCCGGGTCCATGCAAAGCACCGTGAATGCATTGCAATTGGCAACGCTGGAAGTGCAGAACACCCAACAAACGGGTGCGGCTAGGCAACAAGCGGCAACAAGCGGTTTCCGGGGAACTGGTACCGCGCAAGCTCGTGTGGAGAACGCCATCAGTGCAGGAGCTACGGCAAAGGATACAGCCCGGAAGCAGAACCAGATTGCAAGGTACCAGACATACACGAGTGCCTTGAACAATTATGTCTCTGCAAACCAGCAGGAAGCTGCATACAGAAGGAAAATCACGCAGAACAACAATGCCTTGGAAAGGGAAATAGGAAAGCTCGACCTGCAATTGGCGCAGGCGAAGGAGACCTATGAGCTCAAGGGAGGATACCTCGCAAGTGATATCAACTACCTCAAGACTGAAGGAAGGAAAGCCCTCGATTCAGCGAGAAAGTGGGACATCATAGGAGGAGGCTTCGGCGGGTTCTTACAGGGCATGGCTATGTTCGCTTAGGAGAAATGCATGGGTGTGAAATCATATGTGGCGGGGCTGAAGGCTGATGCACAGGCAAGTGCCTTGGACACAGGGATGAATTTCCTCGGGGGAATAGCATCACTTGCCAAGTACGACCAAGCCCTTGACCAGGCAAAGGACAAGGCAGACATCACCAGGGAAACCACCGGTATTGAGGGGCTCAATGAGGAGTTTCTTTACAATCTCCAATACGACAGGGATTATGACAGTTACCAAGAGAAGATTGATGCGTATTTTGCCGATATCGAGATGCAGCTTGACGAGAACGAGTTGTTGAGTGATGAGGCAAAACGGACCATCAGGGATGAGTATATTCCCGTCTACAAGGAACAAATCTCCACCAATGCGGGCATTCTCAGGACCAAGGGGAAGATGGCTGAGATCGAGGTTGAGGTTGAAGGCCTCGGGTCGGCATTGGCCAGTGACAGCTCACTGGATTATGCACAGACCCTGAAAGGGTACAAGGATCATCTCGAGGAGCTCCAGATCTTCAACGAGGCGACCGTCGGGAAGATGGTTGATGAGTATGCGTATTCGATTGCACCGGTCAAGGGAATGCAGGTGGTGCAGAAATCATACATGGATCATTATGCCGATGACAGCTTCAGCCTGACGGAAAGCATTGACCAGGTTGCCTCTGAGTTGGGGCTTGATGCAAGCCAGAAGAAGGAGATGAAGAAGCAAGTCAGTTCCTGGAAGACTGAATATGACCGGCAGATGGATACCATGTATGCCTCCCAGCTGGACGAGGTGAACGCTGGGATAGCCCAAGCATATGATGATGGTGAGATCTTTGATGTATCCATGCTTGACGGGATGATGGAAGCACTTCCTGCCAAGCATCGGCTTGGAGTATACAAGGCCAAGAAAGATGCATATGCAAACAATGACAAACTTCTGGAAGCATCAATTCTCAGCATTGCAGACGAATCGAGAATGCCAACTGAGGCAGAATGGAAACAGGTGGAACTGGTCCATGATCCGGAGAAACGCGATGAGTTGGGCTCGACCTTGCTGGTCGGTTATGGGGAATCCCTTGTCTCTTCCGGGAAAAGCCTATCCGAGGCGAGGGAAGCAATCCAGGGCTATGATGGCCCAGTGTCAGCAAGGACAAGGACCAAGGCTCTGGCGATGTTCACCAAAGCACAGCTCGACTTGGAGAGTGATGTCACCAAGGTAGCCAAGGATATGCTCGCCAATACGGGCGATCGGATCGACACCATTGCAAGGATCCCACAGGACACGCTCACTGATGCGATGGAAACAGCCAAGCCGGAAGCCCCCGCAATCGATGCCTCACAGTTGGGAGAGCGTGGGGAAGAGTACATAGAGGAGCACATCAGCGAAGTTGCTGAAGTTATTGCGCCCAAGATCTCCATAGGCCTCGGGTTGCCCGGGATTTCTGTGGATGGGCTGGGCGACCGGGGAGTGCCCTCTTCTCCCGAGGTTGCCAGAGAAGTCGCCAGAATGATCGTTGAGGAGCAGGTTGATGCTGTTCCCCATGAAGGTGTGGAGAAGCCGCTGGAGGGGCAAGAAGCAGAGCCAGAGCCCGAATCCGAGCTTACATGGGAAGAACCTTGGTGGTACTCCCAGTACTCGGAAAAGCGTGCGGAGCGCAGGAAGGAAATCGAGGAAGAGCGGGCTGCATATGAGGCAAGGCTTGTAAAACAGGCAGAGAGCGTACGAAAGGAAGCGGGGGTTGTTGATGCCCCCAAGGAAAGTGGTGCGTATTCGAGACCGCTCCTTGAAAGAGGGATGACACAGGAAGCGCTGGTTTCTAACATGCTCCAGATCATCAAGGACGGTGAAGGGAAATATCTCACCCAGGAGGAACTCGCCCTAATCCGCAATGATGATATCAGGGAGCAAATGATTGAGATGGCCAGTACCAAGGACTCTTTCCTGGTGGACAGTCCCCTTGCACTATCCTTCATTGATTCCTTGAGACGTGACCAGAATGTATCGTCGGATAGCCTCCGCCAGGCGGTTGAGGGATTCGTCAACAACGGTCTGATCAAGGCGGAAACTGCGCAGGATAAACGGCTCACCCAGAAGTATGCATTTGCTGAGAACCCCAAGGAGGCGGATCTACAAACCTATATCGGGAAGATTGCCGATGAGGTATTCCCCGTCAAGAAGGGTGAGGTCTACAACTCAAATCGGGATCGGCTGAGAACAACATTGAATGATTCGGCAAACAAGGCAATTGCAATGAATCCTGAATTGCTGGGGAGTGACTTTTCCAAGTTGCAGGCACAACTCCAGACGTTTGCCGTCAATAATCTGGCCAAGAACTCCCTCGATGACCTGGAGAAGGTCACTGACTTGATGGCAAACGGGGATATCTCCAAACGCATTACAAATCTTGAGCACAGCACGGTCTCAACATTCCTGCAGGACGTACAGGCTGGGGATTATGACGTTCTGATCAACTATGACGTGGTCCAGCAACCAGAAATCAGAAGCTTGAGGAATGCCGACAAGACAATTGTCCAGGATGCACTCTCCAGGAAACTCACTCCATATAAGGATTACCAGGAACTGCTGGATAACGGGACACGGTTTGAACAATTGAAGGTGATGGCGAATGTGTCTTTCCTGATGGCAGGTGGAGCGCTTGAAAAAGCCCTGACAGGATCCTTTGGCATCAAACCCAGTGACATGAAGGTCATGGGTAAGAATTGGGCTTTTTCGGATCCGAAGGCGGAAGGATTGTACTTCATTGCCACTGATGCAGATGCCGAAAAACGAGGCACCTTGGGTTGGGGGATGGCAACAGCAGACTCCGATGGGGTTCACAACCTTGTGATGTTTGCTGATTATGTCGACCCGCAGCTCACTTATGAGATAGAGGCACTCAAGAAACAGGCTGGGGACCCAATGTTCGATTCCAGGAAACAACAAGCGGACCGGAACAGGGACAGTGCCTCCTCGGTATTGGGCTTGGGAGGGCTCGGGATCTCCCCTGTAAAGGTCCAAGAGGAGTTGGACGACAAGTACTATGGCGTTCTTGATGAGCTCGAGGCGAAACAGAACGAACTCAAGACTCTCACCGACGACATCATGGCATACCGTTACAACCTGATGGGTATGCCTGCAAATACTCTGAGAAAAAGGCTTTAAGGGATTTGTATGACAGATTTTGAAAAATTGATGCAGAATAGTGAAACCATGCGGATGCTCAAGATTGGAAACCCTGAGAGATCAAAGGATTTCGGCATCCCCGATTTGCAGGTTGGATTGTTCGATATTGAGCAAAAGACAAGGGAAGGACTTGAACAAATCATCTACAATTCCCCCGATCCTGATGGTGCTATAGCAAAGCATGATACGGCCATCATGCTTAACAATTTCGGCATTGACATGGAGACCGCAAACAAGATGGCTGAGTTTGGGTTTGCCTCAGCCGCTACAGGCATAGATACACGCGAGAAAACCTATTGGGAGGCATTGAAGAACAAGGCACAGGAAGCCTATTGGACCGATATGCGTGGTATCAATACTTCATTGTACCGAATGACCGGAGATACGAAGTTTCTTGAGAATGCGGATGAGTACAATGCGAAGGCCTTGAAGGCCCCGTTGTTCGAATCATACGGGGAATTGGGTGACCTTGTGCTCTCGGGCGTACAGCCTACTGTTTCCTCCGCTAAATTCATTCTCACCAGTGCACTCCTCTCATGGATACCGGGTGGTGTCGCCAACAAGGTGTGGGGCCCGGCGGTCTCGAAAGTGCTTGCCAAGGGAGGGGGAATTGCCGCAAACGCCGTGAACCTCTTCTCCACAGGATACTCCCAAGCGGGGAATGTGCTGTATGACGTGATGCAGATGAAGGATGCCGAGGGGAATACACTTCCTTGGGATTCCCCAATAGGCGGGGTGTTGTTCCACAGCCTTGCAGGCATGATGGGGCTCGTGGAACTTGGAAGCATGGAAATGTTCCCATGGTATCGCCAGCTCAAGACGAAATTCACAGACAGGGAACTGGTCAAACATCTTGAGAGAGGGCTGGCCAACGCATTCAAGAATTTCACTTTCAAGAGCATTGAAGGTACGGCAGGAGAGTCGGTGGAGGAGGGGATCCAGTCAGGCCTGGAGGATGGGTTCACCAATGCCTTGAAGGCCATGGCAAACAAGGATGGGGCGGAATTTGACCTGATCTCTCTTGGGGACAGCATAAGGAAAGGCACAAAGGCTTTCCTCGATGCAGGGAAAAGCATGTTTCTTACCAGCATGCTTTCAGCTGGTATCGGACAGGGTGTCGTTTCAGCATCCCTACGGGCCAAAGCAAAGAAAAACTTCAATACCACCGATTCCTCAGTACCTGTGGATAGTTCATTTGTTAGCGTACCGAAAACTGATGTCGAGGAAGAGGGCAAGGAAGAACCAGATTCAAAAATGGATCCCATCAGGGTTGCAAACGTGGGAACCCATCTTGTCCCTGTGGATAAATCCGAGGCAAGGAAAGCCGCTAAGGCAAGGAAAAAGAATGCAGAGGCAATGGAGGTTATTGTAGAGGACCTCGCCCCGATGGAAACGGATGATCGCCTGTCCCTGCTCAACCGTGCGGCGATTGCCACGGAGGGGAAGCTTCTGGGTGATGAGAGCATAGCATTCGAGGATGGCGATGCCATGAATCGTGCAATTTACCTTCTCGCCCCAAATATCGAATCTGTGGAAGAAAAAGAGAATGGAGCTGACATCATCCTTCGCGATGAGAATGGAGCAATCAGCAGGGTTCCCTTGCGCGTATTGCAGGAAGGGCAGGAAGGCACCGATCCAGACATCAGTTATTACGATGACCCTGAATCCCCATATAGCTTGGCAAGGGTGTCAGAGGAACAAGCTCTTGCATGGGAGGAGCGAGAGACAATCAAGAGAGCATTGGGAGACCTGGCATCCCATACGGAAGGACGTATTTCAACTGCAGATCTCGAGAGCAATGTAGATGCAATTAAACTGGTTGCCGACACACTTGGTATCAGCACTGACCAGATGCTCAGGGAGAATCTGCTGTTCAAGCTCGTGAAGGCATCTCCTGAGGGGGAGCGCGGGTATATCAACAACATAACGGTGGATGGGAAGAAACAATATACGATCCATCTCACCGAACGGGCAGATGCTTCCACCCTGCTCCATGAGATCGGGCACTTCTTGCGTGGTACTGCGACAAAGGAACAGATTGCCGAATTTACAGCCCATTATGGGAAGGGCTCCACTGGTGTCTGGATTGAGGACATCAACAAGGTGGGTGACAGATATGTTGTGGGAGACCAGACATTTGATTCATTTGAGGCCGCGTTGAAAGTGGTCGAGGCGAATGAGGAAGCATTTGCCGATGACTTTGTCAGATACTTGCGGACAGGAGAGGCCCCGACAGAAGGCCTCAGCAACATCTTCAGACGAATGAAGGCTGTGCTCCAACGTTTCGTCCTGGAGTTCGGTGGTGAGCTGGACCCAGAGGTGAAACAGATGTTTGACAACCTGATTGTCTCAAACACCAAGGAAGGGACGCCCCCCACATCAAGCCCAGGGATAGCTCTGAAACAGAAAGCCCCTGCAAAAGATTCGTTCCAGTATAGGATGATTGCGAAGAGTGCCCATGAAACATTGAAGAATCCCGATGGGTCTCTCCGTGTATTTTTCCACGGTAGTGATCGTGCGATAGATGATTATAGCCCAACTCAGCAAGGGCTCATTACTGGTGCCAACAGTGCAGGCAAGGCATTCTTCTTTACTGATAGCGAGGAGGTTGCGCAAGAGTATGCAGACCTTGCAGCTGAGGCCCGTGCAATGCGAGAGGAGCAAATGCGTCTTGAGGCCTTGATGGATGACCTGAATGAGGAAAGCGAGCGTATCACCAAGCAGTGGCACAATGATGAGCTTGATACAGAAGAATATGACCAGATGCTTGAGGACTTGGAAGAGCAAATCAACCAAGCAGACGAAAAGCTTGCAAGCATAGAGTCCTCACTTGCCACAGGAGATTTCAATTCATTCCCTTCAGAGACAGATCCTGTCCTAAACAGGGTGTATCTTGGTGCTACGAATATTCTGGAAGTAGAGGGAGATGTCAATATTGATGAGACGATCGAGAAGGCTCTACTGGAAGGGTACAATGGAGTTTATTTCAGGAATATCAGTGACTCCCCGAGCGGTCTAGAATCAGACACTGTCGCAATCTTTGACCCCGATGATATCTATTCAATTGGAGAGGACCAGAGTCAGCCGGATCTCTTCCAAACAGCTCCCCCAACCGACAGCGAAGCATTCAAGCAATGGTTCGGTGAAAGCAAGGTCGTGGATGAGAATGGGAATCCGATTGAATTGCTGCATGGAAGCCCGAACATGTTCGATGATTTCATTCGGACACAGGATAATGACAACGGATATCTGGGTGCTGGGTATTATTTTACCGGGGACAAGGGTATAGCGCAGACCTATGCTACAAAAAACAATATAGGATATATCTACCATGCATATTTGAAAATGGATAATCCTCTTCGATATGATCAGGAATGGGACAAAGAATGGAGTAAAATTAGAGACGAAATTGTAAAAGAGAACCCAAGAGTGGAGCAATATTCCTCGGAGTTTGGGAAGTTGCTTGCAGAGAAAATCCAATCCTATGGGTATGACGGGGTGCTTGATCTGCGCAATGGGGAGGTTGTGGAAGCTGTTGTGTTCAGGAATGAACAGATCCGTATAGCATCGGTTGAACCCTACAGTATTGAATCAGTCCCAAGGGGCCCTTTGTTCCAGGAGTCCTCAGCTGACGATCGTTATTTCAAGGCGCTGGAGGCAGGCGACGAAACCACAGCCCAGCGGATCGTGGATGAAATGGCCCGAAGACGAGGGTACATCTCCTCCAATGATTTCAGGATGCAACATCAGGCTCCGAACAGCAAGGATAACTTCAGTGCCAATCTGGCTAGGCTTGACGAATCAGGGTTATTGCCAAAGGACTATTGGGATCACCCCCGCTGGTATGCAGGGGATACTGAGATGTATTCCTTCTGGAAGGTAAGGTCTGCATTGGACCGGTTGGAAAGATACGGCAGAGGGAATATCCGTCTGTATCGTGCAATCCCCAAGAATGTGAAAGAGGATTGGTTCAGAAACGGGGACTGGGTCACGCCTGATGTCGAATATGCCAGGAACGAAGGAAGGATGATCCCGGGGGGATACAGGATCATCAGCCACTCTGTACCATTGGAGCATGTATGGTGGGATGTGAATTCCATCGCAGAGCTGGGATATGATGATGGCAGGACTTATGCATATCGCAACACCAAGAACAATCGAAAATTGTTTGATCTCATCGTGCGTGATGAGGATGGGAACATTGTACCCCCTTCAAAGCGGTTCAACTATCGCAGTGACACGTTGTACCAGAAGTCTGATCCATTACTGAAGGCTTATCGTCATTGGGAACCGGAGATTACCTCTACCGGCATCATCAAGGGTGCACCTGAGTGGGTCAAGACCAGAAAAGATTTCAACCATATGATGCAACAGATGCGCAAATTCCTGCGTGAAGGTGTCTCAGGAAGGTACTGGTATGAGCAGAGTGCTGAGGCGGTCTGGAGAATGATGCAGGGGGATCCTGACAAGGTGAGGAAGTTCATCCAGCTTCTGGCTATCTATTCCCCAAACAACAATGTACCGGGAAATACCCTGATGGCTATCAGGGCCTTCTCACATTGGGCGGCTGGCCTCCCTGAGAAGGATCTCAGTTCCGGTATGAGTGAGCTTGACAACAAGGCAAAACGGGCACTGTACCATGGGGAGGATTGGGAAGGCAGGAAGACCAATTCTTTCTATATCAATCTCATGTATGAACTCGTAAGGAAATATCCTGAGGCATTCCCTGATATGGAATTGTCGGATGTCGCCACGATGGACCTCTGGATGGCAAGGGCTTTCGGTTACCTCGTAGAGGCTTATTCCAATGACAAGGGATCCGGTAAATACTCCTTCAGTGAGAACATCACAAGGCGCCTTGCCGCAGAGATGAATGCAAAGTTGGGACCACTCGAGGACCCTTGGACCCCGCATCAGGTGCAGGCGGCGATTTGGTCCTCAATGAAGACTCGTTATGAGTTGAATCATGTAAAAGCTTCTACAAACAAGGAAAGTCTCAGACTTGGGTATTCGAAATTGAATTCCAAGGGCAAGGTGGAGAATCCTACTTCTGGAGAGAACGAAAAGCTTCACAAGCAATTGTGGAGAAGTTTTGCCGTTAACAAGGCTGGCACGAGTGCCGAGATAACCAAGGCGGTCGAGGAAACAGGATTCTCATTCAGTGAGGCAATCTATGATTCTTCCCAAGTGGTGACATGGGAGTCGATTCCCTCTGAATCCACTGGGGCGGATATAACGCATGCTTCGATGGCCACAAAGAGACAGTTTACCCGTGAGGCATTGTCCTTGATCATGGATGTCGAGGGAAATGACCTTCTTGCCTCGATGCTCGGGGTGCCGATTAATTATTCAATATCCAGTGAAGGAGCCTACGCGGGGAGCGTTTCCCCGAATATTGTGACATCCTTGTTCCCCGCAAGGGAGAAAGGGAAGGAAGTGACTTTCGATACTGTCAGGAAGTATGCGAAAGCAATTCAGTATATCTACAAGCAAGATGCAGTTCCGTTTTTCAAGCCCAACTCCGTACCGTTGGTTTCCAAGACTGCTAGGGAAGAAATGCAATTCAAGGTGGTGAGGTACAGCCGGGGCAGGGACGGCAGCATATTGAAAGAAACCACAATCCCAAAGAGCAAGGTGGGGACACAAGCAGAAGCGGAACAAGTAAGGGAAGATTATCTTGCAAAGAATCCAGGTTTGTCCCCGGAAGATGTGGCTGTGCATGGCGGGAAGTACTCGAGAGCCATGGTATTGTCCTTCAGGAATAAGTTGAATGATGTTATACTTAACAATGTCCTTGAGGAGTTGCGACAGTACATTGGTGAGGATGCTGGGTATACCCGTACAGGGAGCAACGAGATCATCGTAGTCAACTATCGGGATGATTTTACTCACGCACCATGGATGCATGATGAGGATTTTCTCGAGGCTCTCGACCTATTCATCGAGGAACAGAGACAGGCACTCGGTATAGTAGATAGTGCCAGCATTTATACGGAGGGAGAATATGGTGAAGTATACAATTGGGCCGAAAGCGGTCGGGAAGAAACCGAAAAAGCGCTCGAGGGAGGCTTCGCCGGACGACCCGATCTACAAGCGTGGATTCGTGATCGGAGGACACATTACGAAAAACTCCTTGAAAGATACTCAGGAGAACAACTCAGAAGAACCGAAGAAAGACTAAGGACATCACTGTTCCAGAAGGCGCCCCCGGTCGGGTCCGTCGCCTTCGATGAGAAATTCAAGAACACCAAGATAAAGGACGCAAATGGCAACCCGTTGATGGTATATCACGGGTCTGCTTCGTTGTTTACGGATTATTCCTCGAGATTGTTGGGAAGAAACACTGATGCTTTGGATGCATTGCAAGGACATTTTTTCTCAACCAGCAAAGACACTGCAGAATCATATGCCGTTAGCGCGATGCCTCCTCGGGCTCTGATCCTGAAACAACTCAGAGAGGAGCTGTACCAGGAGTTGCATGATCGGGGATTGTCTCCGACTGCTGACGATCCAGTGGTTAGGCAAATCAATTGGGTTGATTCCAGCCTTGAGGATATAGAGGATCTCATAGACAGGGGAGCGCAGAGCTGGGACCCGACCATCATAGGGGCATATGTAAATCTCGAGAACCCTGTCGAGATTGATTTGACAGATCCCACGGTGAGTGATGAGTGGATCGGCATGATCGCCCAGGCAAGGCAAGATGGACATGATGGGGTGATCCTCATCAATGATAGGTTTACCGATGAGAATACCATCATCGTATTTGATGATGCAAATATTGGTTCTTCTGCATATTACTTGGAGAGCGAAGGGTTCGAGGAAGAACACGAATTCACTCATGAGATCGACATGGATTCCATGCTGAAGGGAATTGATGTGGAGGTCCGGGGTGAATTGGAAATCATCAGGCATGATGATAATGAGAACTACGACGAGGACAACCTACAGAGAATAATCAATGTCATAGACGAAGAACTCATGGACCTCAAACCGGAGTCAGGCGTAGACCAGAAGTATGATAGTCAATTCCCAGATCAGTCATTGTTTGGATTGGGTAAAGCTGCCAGCAAGGAATTACCTGGTTGGGGGCCTTTGAGAGGGGATCCTACGCAATGGGGGTATGACGGCACAGAATCCTCACCTATTATCGATGGGGACTGGAGTCGCTTGAGGAAGATAGATTTGAAGGGGACGAAAGTCAGGTCATCCACTGATTTGGCAAAACTCTTCTCAATATATCGGAACCCAAAAGTTGAATATTTCCACGTCATCATCACCAAGGATATCGGAGAAGGGGCAGTAGAGATCCTTGAGCATCATGCTCTTACCTCTGGGCTCCCAGGTATGACGATAGGGGTTTCCTCCCGCTTTCCCAAAGACATACTTGAAATGATGATTGATAGACGGGCGGATGGATTCTTCCTCCTGCACAATCACCCCTCTGGGAATGTCAAACCTTCCAAGGAGGATTTTGGGGTTTCACAGAACTATAGGGAAAACATCCCTGGGTTCAAGGGGCATATCATTCTGGACCATAATAAATTTACCATGATCAAGACGGATATGAGCACTGAGCTCTACACATTCCTATCTGGTGAAGGATTCCATAAGGTTCCGATGCAGTCAAGGACATCCCTTGGTGTTTCCTATTCTCATGAGACAGTCGGGCAGTATGCTCTTTCGATTATGAAAGATCGGAAGGGGATTCTGTTATATGTCAACACCCAGAACGAGGTTCTGGATGTACAGCCAATCGAAGATACAGTGGATTTTGACGATGTGTTTGCAACTATAAAACGAGAGGGTTATGTATATGTGTTTGTTGTGACATCGGATGAAACACTCTATGAAAAGGCCATCGCTGATGGTGAAGAGCGGTACCAGAATGAGGGAGTATTCGTCAGGGATGTGATCCTTGTCAAAGACAATGAATTTATCTCTGCTCTCCAGTCTGCCGAAATTTACAGTACGTCAATTTTCTCTTGGCAACAAAGGGAATACAGAAGACGTCATAGAAATCATGAGTTTGACAATTATGTATTTGAAAGTTCCCCCACCTTATATCAGCTCTCTGAAGAAGCGAAACAAGAGGTTCTGCATAGAAGGGCGGATGAAGTAAAGAAGGCGGTACAGGCCTATTACTGGATCCCTGACAAGATTCTGGAAGAATATGCTGGACAGGAGTGGGCGGATAGGGAACTGCAGTTCAGGGAAAGGCTGAAGGAGTTCCCCCAACTGCTTTCAATGGCAAAGGAATTTGTCGACCTCGACGAGTATCTGGAATACATGAGAGGTGAGGTAGGCCCTTGGCCTGCCGCTGATGAACATTTCTATCGAAGGGTCCATGCATATTCACGAATCATGACCCCTAAGGAAAAGGATGCACAATTTGTCCGGCTGCATACAGGGACCGACAAGGCTCTCATTGCGCTGGGGAGAACTCTCAAGGGGTATCTTGATGTTGATCCGAAACTGGATAGGGTTGTCCATCGCTGGGGATCTTTCAAGGGAGTTTCTACCTTTGTCAAGCAACTGGATGCTGACTCCACTGCAGAAGAGATCCAAAGGGCACGAGCATTGGTCCAGCAAGATCCCAGGCCATACAGAAGGGCTCTCCAGTATATCGAGCAGGCTGAGGATCGTGTGAAGGCGTATAGGGGAGAATTGCCGAGTGGTCATGCAGACAGGGAAGCCTACTATGATTCCCTGGGGGAAGATATCCAAGAAGCGCTGGACAGCCCGATGAACTATGACGATATGAGTGATCGCGAGGTAGCAGCCCATCTCAGGACAACTTCCGATAAGCGGGATCAGTACAATGCCAGGGAACGGCTTGCCACTCATAACGGGGTACTGGCTCTTGAAAGACAGGCAAACAAGGAACTGAAGGAGTTGGGGGCCCAAGCAAAACGTGACATCAGGATTGTGAAGGAGGAACTCTCCCAAGCCCAGAAAGAGTTGGCTGATACTAAACACGCCCTAGAGGAACAAGGGGAATCACTCAAGGAACTCGAAGAAAAAGCCAAGAAAAACGGGGATACCGCCCAACTCAAGAAGGCCCTCGAAGAGCGTAGGGAAAGAGTTAAAGACCTTAGGTCGCAACTTACGAAAGCCAATGAGAGAACAAGAGCCCTTACTTCCAGAGTTGAGACACTCGAGAAGCGCGAGGCTTCGAGGAAGTTGCGTGACGAGATCGAAAGATTGCAAAAACGCATCAAGGAGAAAATTGTCTTCAGGCCGGAGACTCTTGATGCCTCATATGAGCCGATGTTCTCTGCAATCCAGCGCCTGTTCGGGGAGAAAATGTATCCGGTGAATCTGCCTGAACAAATGGGGCAGTATTTTGGATCAGACATGATGAAGATGATCATGTACGGCAAGCCGATTGGGGAATGGTCCTTGGAGGATCTGGGGGCTCTCTTGGATGGGGCCCACCTGATGAGACTGGATGCACGGGTCATGCTGGAAAGGAGAATCCTTGAGCGACAGAACAGGTTGCAGAACATTGCTGTGCAGATCTATCGCCAGAGTTATGGGGAGAATCCTGAAATCAACCCGGGATATGGATCTGTTGTAGGGGATATCCTCGATGATCTCACCACCAAGCGGGAACAGTACCAGGAGAGCACCTTTGCAGTCATCTTCAATACCATCAAATCCTCCATCGGGAAGATGCAGAGGATTGCGCGTATGCTCGATGGGAACAAGGAAGGGTATTTATATGATCTGTTGGTGAGGCAGGCGTATGAAAAGCAGACAGAAGAGCTCAGGGAATCACTACGGAGAATAGAAGAAGCCGACAAGGTGATGAAGGAACTTGGTATCGATAACAGGGCTCTTGCTAAGGATGCTTACACTTACACGATGTATTCCGGTCAGAAGAAAACGCTTACAAAAGGAGAGGTGATTGGACTGTATGTGTATGAGCAAAATCCGATTGGTCTTCAGAAACTTATCCATAACCGTGGAAACGGAATATCCCTCAACCAGATCAATGAGGCAATAGACACCCTCACCGAGAAGGAGAAGAAGTGGGGGGACTACATGATTGACAGTCTTGGGGGGGATGAGACTTGGGAACGCATGCGCGATGTCTATTATGAGGTGTACAACCAGAACCTCGGTAGGAGGGAAAGATACTTTACGTTTATTGCCGACGGGGTAGAGGATGAGGGCAACCTGGACATCATCAATGGGGCGATGCGTGAATCCCTCCGTTGGGTGGACAAGGGCATGACCAAACCGGTGAATGTACATGCCATCTATCCCCTGAAACTGAACGTGACACACACCTACACCAGCCAGATCAAACGGCAGGAACACTTCATCCAGTGGGCTGGGTGGGTGAGAGACATGAACTACCTTATGGTCCGTGGGACAGTGGGCCAGAATATCAGGATGCGCTTTGGGAAACGATACTATGACCAGGTGCTTGAATATATCAAGGATGTAGGGTCCCCGCAATCTATCATGGACGATATCGAGAAACTGGGGAGCAAGATTGTCAGCAATGCAGCTGTTGCTGCACTTTCGCTTAATTTCCTTACAATGCTGAAGCAGTTGCCCTCTTTTTCCGCTGCAATCCGTGGTGATATCGGGGCAATTGAATTGGCACAGGCAGCTCTCAGGCTGACAAATCCTAGGACAAATAAGCAGGCGATTGAATTTATCCATGAGATGAGTCCGTATATGAAGAAGCGTGCAATCTCCGTCGAGGTGGAGAAGTACCAGGCAACGGATTTCGATGGGGCCTTCTCCTCGAAGGTACAGGAATTCAACGAAAAAATCGGTATGAAAGGAATCCAGATGATGGACCATGCGGCGGTATATACCCTCTGGCTTGCCGCCTATGACACATACATCAGGAGGAATCCGGAGAACATGGCTGAGCTAGCGCTGAGAAAGGAAGCCGCATTCAGGGCTACCCAACTGATCAGTGAGACACAGCCGACATCAATTACCACGGATCTAGCCGGGGTACAGAGAAAGAAAAGTCCCTGGGTGAGGACAGCATTGCTGTTCACGAACCAGATCTTCCAATACATCAACATGGTTTGGTACGACTTGCCGACAAGCTGGAAAAATTACCAGATGACCAAGGATCCCCAGCAGATAAGGAAGATGTTCGGGATTGTGATGAACATGGCAATATCCGGTGGGCTGATCATCTTGGTATCTGGGGCTGCCTTCCGTAGGGATGGGGAAGATGACGATGAATACTGGGAGAGGCTGAGAAATGAAGTTTTCAGTATGATTGCGAGCTATTCCCTTCCGTATGTGGGGAGCATGGTTTCCCAAGGATTGAGCGGATTCTATGGCGGGGATCTTGTGGACCTCCCGTCTGCATTCGGAAGGGCGCTAGGGACCGACTGGACTGACTGGGAAAAGATGAACAAGCGAATTTGGGACCTTTTGGATGGGGTGGGGGCAATCCAAGGTTTGCCGACAGCCTTCATCAACAGAGCAATAAAGGCATACGAAGGGAGAAACCCCTTTGAATTGTTCGGTGCCAACTATGGCCGTTTGTGGGAGGATCAATGAGCAACCAGTATAACAATGCAGGTAAGAGCCTCATAGTAGATGAACTTATCGAACTCAAGGGGGTCAAGAAAGACTATGTAGCGAAGTTCGCCCAAGGGCTGGATGCACAACTGCTCAAAAGGGATACCTCTGCAATCAAGGCCCAGATTGATGTAATTTCTTCAGATAATCATGTTACTCCACAAGAAAAACAGATTCTTGCCCGGGAGTACCGGATAATCATGAGCAACCATGCACTGATGGTCACTAAGTCAGAGGAACAAGAGATTACTGGTACCTCTGAATACCAAATGTATATATCTGCATTCAATGCTTTGGGGGGATATCTCCAGCCTCTTCTGGAAGACTTGGGGACTTCATCAGAAATAGCCTCCCATCAAGAAATGATGGCTCTTTTCAACAATTATTACGACACGTCCTCGATTTTGGAAGAGCGTTTCTTCCAATATACCACAGGCATGTTGAATGGTTTGGATTGGAGAGAAAGGTTCGAGGTGCGCATCAATAGTACGTTGGGGTTATCTGTTCCCCTTGATAACACTTCCACCACTCTCTCCGTTATGCTTTTACACAACGGGGAAGATGTCACTGCGGAATATCCCGATACTGACTTTTCCTGGAGCAGAATAACGGAGGATCGAGCGGGTGATGCTGAATGGGAAGAAGGGAAGGATCTTACAGGCAAGACTCTCACAGTCTCCTACAGTGATCTTGTCTATGGATATGGATCTTTCATGTGTAAATTCAAATCCTATTACAGCGATTCGATGTACTACGAAAAGAGTGGTTTCATCACGCTCTCGAAGGAAGTTCCGGGTCCGCCGGGAGAAGACGCCTATCAATTACAGATCATCAGCCATAACGGGACAGTATTCAGGACAACAGATACGTTTTCAACGGTCATGGAGGCACGGGTTTGGCAAGGTGGTGAGGATATCACAGCGAATTTCACAGATGAGGATTTCAGGTGGCGGAGGGTCAGTGAGGATACCCATGCTGACGAACTTTGGAATGCAGCCCACTACTCTACAGGTGGGAGGACATTGACAATTACCCAAGACGATGTAGTCGGGAGGAGCAATTTCTTCTGCGACTTGCTGAGGGAAAGGAGCTGAAATGGCAGTATCAATTGGTCAGATAACAATCATGGATTTCAATGATGCAGTTACCCTCACAGGGTATATCTCATCAAACCATAATAAGTCCATTCGTTACAATGGTGACAGTCAGACGTATTCACCTGATTTCACCGACAACAACTTGGTGCTTACACCAAGCCTGTTCAAAGCTGGTAGCAGTACTGACTTGATGGTGGCAGGAACAAACATCAAGAGTGTTACATGGAAGAGGAAGAGCAACCTTCAGACTGGGGAGAATGACCTAAGCTCGGGGGAGACTGTCGCATCATCCTTTCCAAAGGCGCTTACTGTTTCGAGTCAGCCTTTCAGTGCAACCGTATTCTCCGTGGAATACATCTGTACAATTGTTTACACCGATCCAACTACCGGATTGGATCTTATCTACAAGAATTCCGTCACCTTCAACAAGGTTACCGACGGGAACAATATTGCAATTGCTGAGATTTCTGCTGATCCCGGGTTTGCATTCAAGAACAAGGTGCCTTCCTCTACGAAGTTGACGGCCCATCTGTACCGGGGGGCCACCAAGGACACCACGAACCTTACGTATCAATGGCAGAAGCTTGTGGGGGCAACATGGACGGATATAACTTCTGCTACATCTGTGGACTTCACGGTGAACCAGAGTGATGTGGCAAGCATACAGCAATACCGGGTAATCATCTCGGATACAGTGGCAGCTGATACCTACACATCAGATCCCGTAAGCATCATTGATTTCAACGACCCCATCCAGGTTGTGGTGAAATCATCCAATGGGGAAATCTTTAAAAATGGGGTCATTTCCACTGATATAACTGCTCATCTATACCAGAATGGGGAAGAGATAGATGCTGCTGGGACCGAATATACCTACACATGGGCGAAGGTGGACAAGGACGGGTCATCCTCTTCATTTGGGACGGGGAAGACCAAGGCTGTTGGGGCTTCCGATGTAGATGCAAGATCAACATTTATTTGTACAGTAAGCTGAGGGACGCTCATGGCAATTGGTATTGGACAGATAACAATTACAGACGTACAGGATGGGGCTCTCCCGCAGGCAGAGTACGCCTCCTCCATTTCGGCTACGACCCCGCCTACTACAGGGTGGGGGTCCTCTGTCCCAGCACCACAAACAGGATATTATATATGGAAGCGTGAAAGGCTTGCCTACGCTGATGGGACCTATACCGCTTGGGATGCCCCTATCAGGGTTACCGGGGACAAGGGTGATAGTGGCCCGAAAGGCGAAACTGGGGAACAAGGTCCTCAAGGGTTACCCGGCCAAGATTACAACATGAGGATAGGGGATTGGGAAATATCCACAATCGGACAAGGGTACGACTTTTTGTTCCCTCCTATCCCTACAGGAATGGATATCCTAGAAGTTAAGATCTACCAGATGGATCTTGGTTCCAATGTAAGGCTTCTATGCAATGGAAATATCGTTGCGCCTCTCAATGGGACAGACGGCACGACGACTTGGCTGACGATTCCAATCCCTGTTGCATATATGAATTTTGATTCTGACAATATACTCAGGATTGAGCATGATGGTGGCGATGCTGATTGGGGACATGTTTATAAGGTTGCACTCCAGTATGCAAAAAAAGGTCCCCAAGGGGATGCGGCAAGAGCAATAACATTGAGCGCTTCCTCTTCAGTAATCAATATGTCATCCAGAGGTGAACTGAAGACCCAGGAAATCGAAATAACTTGCAACCCATCAAACCTTCCGATAGAGAATGCGGTCTGGACGGCCACAGACGAAGGAAGCCTTGCTCAAATCGAAGTTGCGGAGGGAGTGTTTGATCCATATAAGCGTGTATTGGACTGTTCCTTGGTAACAGGGGACTCAACGCTCATCCAGGTATCCATCAATTACGATGGAGATCTTTATACTGGTATATTGGGAATCTCAAAAGTATCGGATGGTACTCCTACCCCAATGTACCTGGAGGCACTCAACGGACTTCCTTTTAGCACTGAAGAAGGACCACTCATCCCTGGCGATTTTTTCTTGTATGTAGGACCCTACAATGGCCCGAATTCAGACCCGGGGGATACTGGAATAAATCCACCTTATGCTGAACCAAATGAATTTATCTATGGAAGGATATATGAGTACAAGGGGAATTCAACTTGGGAAGAATCCAGAAAGAGTGAACACTTTGCGGCAGCACAAAAAGATGCTCTTGATATCGCCAAGAACTCAGGAAAGTATCTCTATGTTGCTGTGATAGCCGCTCAGCTCGGCTTGTTCTTGGACTTAGTGATTGCCGGTATTCTTCGAAGCGCGAATTACACCGAAAGCTCTTCCGGTGTACCCACTGCTGGATTCATGTTGGATGGTATCAAAGGTCTGATAAAGGCGCTTGGACTTGAAGCCTATTCAGCAATGATATATGGCAATTTAGAGGCTAGCGGTTTCCGTACCCTCCAAGAAGAGGGCGGTACTACTATAGGGGTTTCTACAATTTCTCCCACAATCTGGAAACACTCCGAAATGGAAGCCTTGATTGCCAGTCAAGATACACTGGCTACGCTGTCAGGTACGATTGAAGGATTCAGTTTCACAAAGGCAACCAGAAGAAGTAACCAAAGAGTTTTACTCGCTAGTCATGGATATGAGAGTGAATCCATTAGTGCAGGCGAGACACATTATTTCACTCAGCTATACCCATCAAAAGTTTTTGGGTTGTCTTTTAAATGCGAATTTTCTGGGTACTATAAAGGGCTATATTCTAATCGTGGATACTGGGCGTTCGTTGCTGAAGCGAATTCAAATCTTACTTCTGCACATTTCATCAGGAGCATGGGCGAAAGTTATGCTGTAAACGCATCATATTCTTTCCCTTCATCTGCATATACCAATTTTACCATCAAACATTATTCTGGAGCACTCTGGGGTAATCGTGGCTCTCATGTTGATTATCATAAAGTCTGGACAAACCAAGTTTTTACCGGCCTTGTCTTAGTGAATGGAGAAACATCATACAAAGTAATCGAGCCAGAACCCAGCGCATACTATTCCAATTCCAAGACATGGACCATCGGTTCTTACAATCAAAACAGCATTGACAACTACTGTTCCGGTACTGATTTTTACAATAAGTTTTCCAGTCTCGCAGTAGGTGCTGATGGTTTCTGTGATGGCGGACAGATACGGGTAAACGGGACACTGTACACCGTTACCAGACTCACCAAGAATGCCAACTCGATTACCTTCTATACCTCTGGTGGAGTGATCACCGTAAACAAGTTCCAAGAAGGAACGAGCGTTGGTGTCTACACCTCACTTGCAGTTACCCAAGCAATCAAATTTAAGGCGGTCGCAGGAGGCGTCGAGGTCAAGCACATCTTCCCTTGGGGAACGCAGGCGGGGAGTCCCGGGAGTTATGATATTGGGACTGCTAATGAACGTTTTAATACTGCTTGGTTAAATATTATTGATGCTCTCAATGATGTGAGGTTTAGGAAGAACCTCACAGTTGATAGGAATATATCTGCGGATTATCTTAATGGTAATACTGTCAGTGCAGGTAATGGCAATTTCACCATTGGAAATTTCACCCATTGCGCATTTAACGAATCTTCTCCTACTTACTATAGAATTATAAATTCACAAGCAGGTAGCCATGTCTTCGCTTCATCTTCTGCATCTGTGAGAACAAGCGCAACTGGTTGGACTAAGCGAAAAGAGTTGTATTGTAGAGCTTCTGGTGTCATTACCGTAGTGTTCACAATAACCTCTGAAACGTCTCAACAGCCCCAGGGGAGAATATATGTAAATGGAGTTGCTAGGGGTACTATACGTACAGGTGCATCCCAGCAGTCGGTAACATTCTCTGAAAATATTTCTGTTTCATACGGTGATTTGGTGCAGTTATATGCTAGGAGAGCAGATACTTCGGGTACTCGATATTACTCTGTTTCTAATTTCAAACTACAAAGTAAATACCCAAATAACTACAACTTTACAGGAGACTTGAATTGAGTAATAGATATTGGAAAATTAATGATGAGCTATATATCGGGGACCCCTTCGGGGAAGCTGTTGAAATTACGGAAAAAGAATTCAAGGCAATTTCACTGGAGAAGTCAATCGAAAAAGAAAGACAGAAAAGAGACTCCTTGTTAAAGGAAGTAGTAGATAGACTCAACCCCATGCGTTGGGAGCTTCTATCAGAAGACCAGAAACAAGCTTGGAGGGAATACAGGCAAGCCTTACTTGATGTCCCGCAACAGGAGGGATTCCCGAACAATATCACTTGGCCAGAGGTACCTGATGATAGACAGCTTTGACAACTGCCCGAAGGGTATAAAGAACGAGAAGGACATCGAAAGATTGGGAGAAAGGGTAGGGCTCATGTTCGAACATCTTGGTGAAGGGATTGAGAAGTTGGACAAGAAACTAGATCAACTGGACCAGAAGATAGAGGATCTGAAGAAAAGCATTCCTGAGCAAATTGATCAAGCGGTTGAGGCCAAATGGAAGACAGGGGTCTATGGTGTGGTCAAGTGGTTGGTCATAGCTGTAGCAACTACAATCATCGGTGTTGTGGTGAGAATGGTTTTGGGAGGTTAATCATGGATTGGGTATTGGTACTGAAGGTGTTAGGCCCTGTGGTTGTGGCAATTGCCATCTTCATGGAGACCTACAAGAAGAAAATTAAGAAGAACAAATTCGACCCTATCAAGGTATGGAAGATTGCAGGACTCCTCTCCTTGCTGTTTTCCACCGTTGGCTATTTTGCTTTCGATCTGCCTGGGCACTTCATAGCAATCGCTTACTACGCAATATGCGTGTATGCCCTGCAGTTTGTAGTGGATATGAAGTTCATCAAGTTTGGGATCAGGATCTATGCAAAGAGCAAGGGCGTTGTCCTGGAGGGATATGAGTGGGATGAGTAACTGGATCCAGAAAATCCTGGGGGCGATTGCCGGGGTGTTGCTGTTCCTGTTGGGAATCGAACGCCGAAGGAACAAAAAGCAGAAAGAGAAGATTGTTAAGCAACAGGAACAAGTGGCGTATGAGAAGAAGCAAGCTGAGATCTATAGGGTGGAAAGCGAGACGGTAAAAAAAAGTACAAAGCTGGATGAACCCGTAGAAGAGCAAAGAAAAGTGGAGGAGAAGATCAATAAGACCGATGAAACTGAAGAAATTATCGATATTGCTAATGATATCGTCTCTCGCTTTAACCGGGTGCCAGACAATCCAGGAACCACAGAAGATTGACATACCCAAGTTCCCGATTGAACGTCCTGAAAGGCCGATGCTACTGCCTGTTCCAAAGGATGATACGGTAGAATCTATAAAAACACTTACAATCAATATGAACAGATTGGTAACGCATATTGAGCGTCTCGAGATGTATGATGATTTGAAGGATGCTTATTGGGAACAAACAACTGCTAATTGAAATCTGCGCTTCTTGGTTGACTTAATATGGTATTAAGTGTGAGGCATTGTGTATTCATGCAGACCTTTCTATTGCAAAAACTATATTTGTTAAAAGGGGAAATATTAAATAAAAACATTGATATATTAAACAGATTAGTTTATAGTAGCAAGTGTGAAAGGAGCGTTTTTGATGAGAATAGATCAACAATTAAGAATCCTAGCATTAAAGACTGACTTGACTTTGACAGAAATTGGAAGAAGGCTCAATAAGTCTCCTCAATCTTTTAGCCAGAAAATCAAACGAGGGAATTTTTCTATCACTGACTTAGAAGATATTGCTTTGGTAACAGGGTGTTCTCTTGTCTGTTCATTTGTTTTACCGAATGGTGAACGCATCAATTTGGGGGATAATTATGATTAAGTATCTTGAGGGTGATTTATTTAAGAGCCCTGCTCAGGTAATAGTTAATACCGTCAACACTGTAGGGGTGATGGGTAAGGGGATAGCCTTGGAATATAAGAAAAGATATCCCGAAATGTTTGATGCCTATAAGAAGAATTGTGATAAAAATCGGCTTAAGATTGGGAAACTGATGTTATGGTATGCACCAGACCATTGGATTCTTCTCTTCCCTACCAAGGAACATTGGAGAAGACCTTCAAAATTGGATTATATTGAAGCAGGACTGATGAAGTTTGCGGACACGTATGCAGACAAGCATATTCTTTCGATAGCATTCCCCCGATTGGGATGCGGTAATGGTGAGTTGAATTGGGAAGACGTAAGGCCCTTGATGGAAAAATATCTAAAGCCATTGCCGATCGATGTGTATATCTACTTAAAGAATGGGGGGTCTCAAGAACCGGAGCACAAGCACCAAAAAGAAACCATGAAGTGGTTGCGTGCGAATGCAAAAGATATGTCTTTCAATGGGGTGAAAGATGATATAATCAATAGCAGGCCAGATTTGTTTAATTACTACCAATTCATGCATGAAGGTGCAAAATGGACAGTGGCTTGGGAAGATGGATGCGTCTTTTCACAAGTTGATAATCCTGAGAAGGTAATTGTTTCAGAAGATGACTTAATGGCTATATGGGATGAAATCCAAGAAACACCGGTGTTTTCTAAAATTACAAAGAATGAAAAAGCAAATTTGTTTTTTTCATTGTTAGATTCTCTTGGATATCTCTCTAGAATCAAGTTGTATGACAGGAAGCTTTCAGCAATGGTGGAAGGGTATCAACTAAATGAAGGTATGGGAAGGACTTTTACATTAACGGAGTGATGCTATGACGTTTAAAGAGGTTATTGATAGAAATCTTGAGACTCTTGCCGATTCTAAAACCAAAGGATGGATGAAGTATGCCTTCCATTATACGGATATTTCCAATGCTGTGAGTATTCTGGACTCAGGGAAGCTTTATAGTAGAATTAATGCAGAATCTATGGGAATAATGCATTCTGATAATGCTAGCAACCAAGTTATTGAAATGACTAATAGTAGTGCTACTTCACACGTAAGATTCTATTTCAGGCCCCAGACTCCAACACAATACTATAATGAAGGATTCAAGCATTGTAAATTGCGGTTTGATAATGATTCAAAGGCAAATGTACCGGTACCCATTTTTTTTGTATTTAATCTAGAAAAGTTGCTAAGACGAGAAGGGACATTGTTTTCAGAGAAGCAACAATCTGGTCATGGCTCCCCGTTGTATAAGACTCCTGAGGAATTCAGTGAATTTAACTTCGCCAAAATTTATGGCTATGGTGCGATGGCAGAACCGTCTTTAGATAAGCAATATCGACATGGGGAAATCTTGGTTCCAGATTTTCTTGAGATTGTCGAATATCTGGAACTCATTCTATGTCGTAATGATGTTGAAAAAATGACATTGATTAATTTGCTGAAAGATAAGAATCGTTTAGCGTTTCGTCAGTATAAAGATAGAATTAAAGTACATTCTGCAAATTATTTTGAGAATAATGGATTATATGTAAATGAATGTCAGTTCTACAAGAATAGAATTACTATCACTTTCTCTGACACAAGCTATAAAAAACGTTATACAGATAGAATGATGAGAATACTTAGCGTCTCTGAAAACGATTTGGACCCAATAGATTCAAGAGCAGAGTTAGATTGGATATCGGGTGATACGACTCTAGTACATAGAGCAGCTGCATTATCAATTCGATATAGGAATCCACAAAGAATTATAATAAAAACATTTGAACCTCCAAAGCAAGCCAAGAAAATTAGAATCAAATTCTTCATGCAGGATATGCTTGTTTGTTTAGTGGAGCAACCATTGTCAGAAGTGGAAGTTATCTAGTTTAACAGAAAAATATATATCAGATATGGAATTATTTAATGAAATTAAGCTTCGCCTTCAGTGTGAAGTATATTGCTCTGTAGGCAAAAATCTGGATTGGTCTCATTGTGAGTAATTAGAGCTTTTTTGGTATTTTCTAATAAAAGATCAAAGAATTATATTTAATGTTTGGGAAATATTTGGTATAATAAAATACCTAGGAGAAACGAAAGAATGCCAAAACAGCTTCACATCCGTATAGATGATAGAATCTACGATACTTTGTCCGAATATGCAATGCTTTCAGAGAAAACGATCCAAGATTGTGTGACAGATGCCTTGGTGGCTTTGTTCAATGATACTTACAGGGAAGCAACAACTGCAACTGCCAAATTTTCTTTTATAGATCTGTTCGCTGGAATTGGCGGGATGCGATTGGCATTCGAGAACAATGGTGGGCAATGTGTCTTTTCCTGTGAATGGGACAAGTATTGCCAGAAAACCTATTTTGATAATTTCGGTGTGGTCCCGCATGGTGACATAAAGCAGGTATATGAAAAGGATATACCCAATCATGATATTCTTGTGGCAGGTTTCCCATGCCAACCGTTTTCCATTGCCGGGGTATCCAAGAAGAACAGCCTTGGAAGGGCAACCGGATTTCTTGACAAAACCCAAGGGACCCTGTTCTTTGACGTGGTAAGGATATTGAACGAGAAACGTCCCCGGGCTTTCCTTTTGGAAAATGTGAAGAACCTAAAGAGCCATGACAAGGGAAGAACTTGGAAGGTGATCATGGAAACGCTCGATAAACTGGACTATGCAGTTTTCCCACAAGTGCTGGATGGGCAATCCTACGTCCCCCAACACAGGGAACGAGTGTTCATTGTTGGGTTCGACAAGAAGAGATATGGAGAAGATATATCTTTTGATTTTGATCTGCGAAAGCCAGAAGCAAAGCCTGTGTTCAAGGATATTCTCGATGCTGATGTCGATCCAAGATATACACTATCGAATAAGCTTTGGCAGTATCTGCAAGATTATGCCCGCAAGCATCAGGCAAAAGGGAATGGTTTTGGCTTTGGATTGACTTCATTGGATGGCGTTAGCAGAACTTTGAGTGCCAGGTACTACAAGGACGGCTCCGAGATACTGATTCCACAGGAAGGGAAGAACCCAAGAAGACTAACCCCGAGAGAATGTGCAAAACTTCAGGGTTATCCAGAGTCATTCAAGATCACCGTATCTGACACCCAGGCTTACAAACAGTTTGGGAATTCAGTTGTTGTCCCATTGGTTTCAGCCATCGCTGAAAAAATTGTTGCGAAACTTGATGATTTGACCGAGAATGCCTATGGGAGCATCAATAATGGAAAATCAATGGTTGGTATCAAAGGCGATTCAGTCAGTGGGGGAATCTCAACTAGCGTTTTGTAAATTTCTTAGTCCCAATGATACTGGGGAAACAAATTCGCATCAGTATGGTATACATATCTCGATGGAAGCTATCCCGATACTTTTTGATACGCCGAGCGTAAGAGGCCATAACAGGGAAAGATCCGTTGTTATAAAATGGCAAGATGATTTTGAAACGACCAGTAGGTTTAAATACTATGGGGAACGGACAAGGAATGAACATCGTATAACAAGATTCGGGCAAGGATTCCCTTTTTTGCATCCAGAGCACACGGGGGACTTGTTTGTATTATGCAAGCATTCGGACGATTTTTATGAAGGGTTTGTGTTTTCTACTGAAGAGGAGATTGATACTTTTCTTGGTTCATATGGGATGAGCCCTACTGATGTGGGGAAACTTATAACAAATGTCCCAACATTAGATTTAAATATTGCACAGAGCATCGATCAGTTTATTGAAGGGTTAACAGATGAATTCCCTTCGTCCAATATAATGTCTGAAGCTACCCGTAGGATTTTGGAGTCTTTCCAGAGTAATCCTATGATTGATCCAGATGAGCTCATAGTTGCTTATACACAGCTAGAATACAAGATTTTTCAAAGACTTGAGCAAGTCAGATATAGTAGTTTTTTAAACCGAGGGTTTTCTAGTGTTGATGAATTTGTGGAGGCTGCAAACACAGTATTGAATCGTAGAAAGAGTAGGGCAGGCAGATCGTTGGAGAAACATCTATCAGCCATATTTACGTCGCACAAATTGGAGTTTGAGGAACAGGTAAAGACTGAAGGCAACAAGCGTCCAGATTTTATATTTCCTGATGCAGCCTCATACCATGATTTTTCATTCCCTGCTTCCAATCTGGTTTCACTTGCCTCAAAAACCACATGCAAGGATCGCTGGAGGCAGATCCTCAACGAAGCAAATCGCATAGATACAAAACATTTATTTACATTGCAACAGAGTATCTCAAGCCAGCAGATTGCAGAGATGGTTGAGGAACATGTTACACTCATTGTTCCTTCTGCCCATATCAAAACATTTGCTCCCTTAGTAAGAGACAAGATATGGACACTATCGAATTTCATTTCATTCATCAAGGAAAAGCAAGGGATTGTATGATCCGTTTTGCTTGTAGTATTTGATTATCCTAGGAGCATAAATTTTTTTCAAAATTTCATCTAGATTCAGGATACCTTACAATTAATCTATCTTTTGCCAGCTTCTTGATGTTTCCCCTTGTTCCTTCATTTGAATGTTATATGCAGCATCTAATAAATTGTTTCCCATATTCATTTACACTCAAGAGGCTTTTGGTAGATGAAAGTATGATGTTCTTGTCCGGGAAAATTGATTTAATCGTATTTAGTATGTTTTGGAGGCTTTCTGATTGCTCTAGGTCATGATAAATTTGAGTATCCTTGTCTTTATCTTTTGTTCTTTGATGGGTTAATAAATCAATAATACCTAATTTATCTAATCTTACTAAACTTGTAGATATCTGGAAAATATCATACCCAGGAATTGTGATTCCCGTAAACCATTCCGGTATAGCATTTACAAAATATGTGCCATCATCAACACATGAGATTTTTGAATTAATAATTCGAATATATTCAGTTCTAATAGAAATTTGTTTCATAAGTCTGGCATCAAGTGGATCCATCCGTTTTATTATTTCTACAAAAGAAGGGTGAGCATCTTTTGTTTTTGCAGAATCCATTGAAGAGGCCAAAAGATTTACGTACATCTCTCGCAGGTCTTGCTCATCATATGTATATTTCAGAGCCTCAAGGGTCGGACCAGCAATTGATATTTTTGGTTCACAGATATTATCTGCAGGAACTTGCTCCATGCGCTGTCTCAAATCCTTCTCAAAACACTCCAACTTATATCTATAATAAATATTTGCTCTCTTAACTGGATACAATACAACGTTATTGAACAGACCTACCATTGTAGAGATAGCCCCATCTGTTTCAGAAACCGTCTGAGGAAGGACCTCTTTTGCTGTCTTCACTATCTCGCTTACATCTTTGGGGGATATTGATAAATTGGGGTTGTCCATTTTACTTTCCTTTTATCTAAGTACCAGTCTTGTATCAAGGCTTGGTTCAGCTTCCCGAAATAGTGGTACATCCTTGAAGAAATTGTTCTCCAAATCGATATCCGTGGAATATCGAGTAAGCTTGGATGTCTTAGTGATAGCCTCTTCAACTAATCCAAGTTCCAGAGCTTCCGTCGAAAACATTTTGCAAGCTCGAAGGCATGCGAGTATACGTTCCGTTGAAACACCAGGCACATTGCTCAAGCCCAGATTTTCAAAGACCTGTTGATCCAATTCAATTGATTCAATTTTTATTTTCATTATTTAGTCCCTATTGGTACGATTATATCACCCTTGGGACGATAATACAATTTTTTCTATCCTACCACCTTTCCCAATTCCTCTTGCACCTTGGCAACTACCTCCATATCACTGGCGGTCAGATGCAGATATAGCTCAGTCATGTCCTCGCTTTCGTGACCAACTATTGCCCGGGTCACCTCTCCCTGGATACCTGATGCAATCAGGCGTGTGTTGAAGAAATGGCGCCAACTATGGAAGCATAGCCGTTTACGTTTGTAATCTATGCCTAGATCTTTCATTCGGAAATAAAGGTTATCCAATAGATGATCAGGGTTGACCGGATGCTCCCCTCCATCAAGACTGAAGATGAATCCTCGTTTAGGTGCATAGAAGAGCAATGCACTCCTGAGAGCAGGCGGGATTGGGACATGTCGTGGTTTGTCCGCCTTCGTGGATTTAACTCCAACTGTTACATCAAAAGAATGTCGAACGAGGATATGGTCGCCTTTTATGTCCCCCGACTTGAGTGCTCTTATCTCACCTTCACGCATTCCTGTCATAGCTGCCGTATATGACCCCAACCAAGCCAGAGGAGATCTCCATGCCTCTCTGTCATTCAGAATCAAGCGGGCTTCGTCTAGAGTAAAGCAACCGCGTCTTTTATAATTGTCAGCTAGCTTATGGACGCTGTTTGCGGGATTTGTACTCAACAATCCTTGCTGTACAGCTACATCTAGCATTTCGCGCAACATTCGCAACATCTTATTCGCTGTGCTGTTTGCTAAGGGAGGGTATTTCTTATCCTTAATGATCCTTACCTTGATCATACTCAGAAGCCAGCGATTAACCATGTCCGGCGTGATGTCCGTGAGAAGGTAATCTCCGAAAGTCGGTAGAATATTTTTTCCCATGCTATGACGATTATTGCGGCAAAGGGTCTGAGAAAATTTATAACCCCTCAGTATCTTATCAGTTACAATAGGGCATTTGCCCCAGATCCAGAAAGGCTCGGCGAACTCCCTAAAAGTCAATTTTTCTTTCCGACTAGGGATAAGGGCCCCTTGTTGAGCTAGCAATAGACAATATGCATATGCAGCGCTTTTCTTGTTAAGTCCTGTACTATATTTTCGACGTTTCCCATTTTCGTCGTATGTATAGTACTGCCAAATTCCATTTAATCTTGTCAGTGTGAATGTTCCTTTCATTTTCCCTTTCTCCATAAGATGAGTAGACTTTTGAGTAGACTCATTCATAAATTCCAGAGGAAGGATAAAAAAGAAAAACCCTTCCCTGCCTAATTTCTTAAACAGAAAAGGGTTATTGAGTGCGGTAGACTGGACTTGAACCAGCACAAGATTTCTCCCACTAGCACCTCAAGCTAGCGTGTCTACCAAATTCCACCACTACCGCATTCTTGAAGTATTGTTCGCTCTTGAAGTGAACGTGCCAACAATACAACAAGGGCGGGGAGCTCGTCAAGCCCTCTTTTGAAATTTGAGTGCAACATTTACGAGAGCAGTCTTTCCGCCTGGTCCAAAAGGGATGAGAAGGTGGAAAGAGCATCCTTTACCGGCTCTTCCTTCTGCATATCGACACCAGCTTTCCGTAGTGATTCGATGGGGTAGAGGCTGCCTCCACTACGAAGGAATTCGAGGTACGACTGCCTGTCTTGCTCTGTCCCATTGAGCACTTTCTTACTGAGGGCGATGGAAGCACTTAATCCTGTCGCATACTTGTAGACATAGAACGGACTGTAGAAGTGTGGTATTCTCAATCCTTCCAGGTCGCTCTCCTCTGCAAAAGATACTGCGTCCCCGAAGTACAGCTCCAGCAGCATGCGGTACTCGCTTCTCAGTAACTCCAGGGTGATCGGTACGCCAGCTTCGGCTTCCCTGTGGATGATCATCTCATACTCGGCAAACATCGTCTGCCTGAAGAGTGTAGCCACAATGTCATCAATCTGTTTTCCGATGATATAGGCTTTCATCCGATCATCAGTTGCATGGTCGATCAAATATTTGGCCAGTAGTTGCTCATTGAAGGTCGAGGCGACCTCAGCCTCGAAAATGGTATAGTCATAGTGGAAATAGGGATTATTCTTTGCACTGTAATAGCTATGCATTGAGTGTCCGCCTTCATGGGCTACCGTAAAGACATCACGTAGCACGTCCTCCTTGTAGTTAAGGAGAATATAGGGCTTGCTGGTAAATGTACCGCTGCTGAATGCACCGCTTCGTTTGCCTTTGTTCTCATAGCGGTCTACCCATCTGTCCTTTGTCAGCCCATCAGTGATGGTCTGTACATACTCACTGCCAAGCGGTGCAAGTGCTGACCCAATCATGGAGACTGCCTCTTCATAAGGGGTTTCACTGGTTACTCCCTTTATCAGGGGAACATAGACATCCCAATGGGAGAGTTTCTCCAAGCCAAGGAGATTCGCTCTCATCCTGTAGTAACGATGAAGGGTAGGGAGTGCATCGTGGACAGCCTTGATCAGGTTGTCATATACGGATACCGGAACATTGTCCGGGAAGAGTGCCATCTCCCTGCAACTCTCATATCCTCTTGCCTTGGCCCGGAAGATGTCCTGCTTTACCTGTCCCTCGTAGAGCCTTGCAATGGCATGCTTGCTCTTTTCATACACCGCATAGAACTGTCTGTAAGCCCGTTCCCTCACTGCTCTATCCTCTTGCATGAGGAACGAGCTCAAGGAGCTCTGGGTGAGGGGTTTCCCATCGATCTCACCAAAGTCAAAATCAACATTGGTTAGGTCGCTGAACGTGGACCGTGGTGTGGAAGCAACTTCGCTTTGCAGAGCGAGGAGACGCTCCTCCCCCTCACTCAGCACATGGGGTTTGAACCGTCTTGCTTTCTCAATATAGACACGGTAGGGAGCAAAGTCCTTATCACTCAGGTATCCATCAATAATCTCATCTGCAATACCGAGCAGTTCAGGGTCAAAGAATGCCATGGCAGCTGAGAGTTGACTCAGAAGACTGGCCGATAGGCTGTATCGTTTGACATTGGTGTTATCAGAGGCATCGGATGCATACCCCAGGAAAGCCCAGTTATAAATTCGTTCCAGAAGAATACCGGTTTCTTCGTACCATCTCATGGTAGCCAGGAATGAATCCTTTCCTTTCTCAAGGGAGCCCTTCAAACCAGGAGCCTCAGCGATACGTTGTTTCATCGCTTCCGTTGCTGCTTCCCAGTCTGCAGCATCTGCAAAGAGGCTGGTAAGGTCCCAGGTATCCTGCTCAAGTTGATCTGCTCGTGTCTGTATACTCATGAAATTTCTCCTAACAAGGTAATCAAGTGACGGGTAGCTCTCCCACGGTGGCTATAGCGGTCTT
Source organism: Sphaerochaetaceae bacterium (assembly GCA_028532765.1). Lineage (GTDB taxonomy): Bacteria > Spirochaetota > Spirochaetia > Sphaerochaetales > Sphaerochaetaceae > Sphaerochaeta. Next base: position 96,900 of record JAQQAR010000026.1, read on the forward strand.
TCTCTTCCTCAGAAAGTTCTGCCATGGTTCTTCCTGCTTCCTTCACGATGAAAACGGGATCATAACCAAACCCGCCCATCCCATAGCTCTCTCTGGCAATGAACCCATCTACAGCCTCACAGAAGGTGAACTCTCTTCTCCCCCCCAGCACGAATGCCAAGGCACATACAAATTGTGCACTCCGCTCCTCTTTTTTTTCCAGGTGAGCAAGATTTTTCAAGAGGAACACGTTCCTCTCTTCACTTTCCAGCATTCTCCCGAATGTCTCAAGGCCGTATCGGGCGGTTCTTACCCCCGGCTTGCCATCGAGTGCGTCAACGCAGAGGCCTGAATCATCTGCCAGGATCTTGTACCCTTCAGGTGCTTGGGAGGCCAGTGCCCTAGCCTTTCCCAGTGCATTCTCACTGAATGTTTCCGACTCTTCCTCGAAGTCAAAATCGATACCCAGCTCTTTTGGGAGCATGATGGTATGTCCGGTTAGGATTCTGGAAAATTCCTCTTTCTTATGCTCATTGTTTGATGCCAACAATATATTCATGGTCCTTAAGATACTCAATGTCAGATTGTTCGTCCATATATTGGGAGAGAACACGCTTCATATAGTGTACTGAACTGTCGATGGTTCCCTTGGGAATATGCAATAATTCTCCTACTTGATGGTGACTCAAGCGAAACTCCATCTTCCTTATCTGGTTCACTTTTGTCTTGTATACGCCAATGGTCCAGCATCGTAACGCTTCCAGTCGTTCAAGAGTCTTTGCATCAGTCTCTGTTTGAAGACTATTCTCAATCTCAAGCAATCTTCTGAAGTGTCGGTTGCTTGTAGAGGTGAACGCTTCTTTGCATCGTTGCTTCTCTTCAAGCATGAGGTTTGCTGTGTTGAGATACCGGCAGAGGAGACGTGAATCAACTTCAAGAATATCTGCGAGCTTCTCAAGCAAATGTTGGTTGGCAAGCCCTGGAGAGAGGGTAAGCACGATAAGAAATCGTTTTCTGTTCACGGGTGTCGAGATCTCTCTCTTAAGCTGTAGGAGACGTTCATCAAGCACCTCTTGGCTAGCCTTGCGTTCATAGAGAAGACGATTGAAAAGTTCAGGGAGTGAGTCCATCTGTGAGACCAGAAGGTCTTTGAATGTGGTATAGGATGCAGTCTCTGCGGTCATCTCTGGCTCACTCCAGAGTTGAGCATTGGTGAATGGCTCGATTTCGCAGATAAGTCTGTCCCTGATGGAATTCGCTTGTTTCTGGGAGATGAAATATTTGGTTCGTTTACGTACTACCTGGGAGAGGTACCCTATGTAGGATAATCTGCCAATCCTATATGAAGTAAGATAGTAATCAATGGTTTTATAACAGTACAAGAGAAAGTCACTGAGATCTTCTTCCTCAAGTAAATGCAGATAATAGGGGAGGGAGTAGAGAATTTGCTGTGTCTTGTTGTGCACTGTATGATAGAGCGTAGTATTGGACCGATCTTTCTGGTAACAAACCACCTGATCAGTCAATTTCTTGCTCTCCTTGGCAGAGATGGGTAGCCATTGCATGGGTGCCTCCTTGTGGGATGATGCACATACCCATGCAATGTGTATGCCAAGTTATGCTTTTAGCATTTTTTCAACAGCTTCGAGAAGTAGTTTCCTGGTTTCCTTTATCGGTTTGTTGACCGTGGCACCAGCTGCCTTCTTGTGTCCACCACCTCCAAAGCTTTCTGCCAAGGCCCCCACATTGATGCTGCTCTGGTGTGAGGAACGGAATCCTACCTCGGTTCTTTCACCCTCCAGCTCCTTGAAGAAGAGTACTACCTCAACTCCCTGTACTGAGAGCAACATGGTGTAAAGAGAATCGCTTGGTTTGTCTGTGGTGATGAACTGCTTGCTGTCCTCAAGACAACTCGAGGAGATCATCACCTTTCCATCGAACAAGCTTTCACTTCGATCAATAAGCTTTCCCAGGTACTTGATATACCCGAAGCTCTTCCCACCAGTCATACGGTCATTCATGACATTGGGGGAAACCCCTAGGTCGACAAGCTCGGCCGCAAGGCGGAGCGTCTCTCCACGATATGCATTGATGAAGCGGAAGAATCCTGAATCGGTGGCAAACCCAAAGAATAAGTGTTCGGCTATCTCTTGTGAAATTTCAACATCCAGTGCTTTGTAGAGTTGCATGATGATCAAGGTGGTGGATACCGAACGGGGAACAATATAGCGATAAGTGCCAAACTGCTCACCACTACTGTGGTGGTCGAACACCACTGTGGTAAGTCCCTCGATCTCCTCTGCAAGGTGGCCGATACGCTCTGGTGAACTACAGTCCACCACCACAATCAGAGGATCCCTCTGTTTCAGCTCATCGTCGATATGATTCAGGAAATCAGAGCGAAGATGGGAAATCTCAGAGCGATCAAAGGGCCCAGCATTTGCCATATGGACGGTCTTCCCCATCTTCAGAAGCAGGGAGTTCATCGCCATCTGGCTGCTCAGGCAGTCACCATCGGGACTGACATGCCCGATTACAACAAACTCCTCTCGATCTCTCAATAATGCAAGAATCTCTTCATCAATTGGGGGGTAGCTGAACATTTCACGCTCCACGGATAACCTCAGGTTGTTCTCCATTTATGACACATTCCCGACCGATGATTACCTGTTTCACCTGCTTGATGGAAGGAATATCGTACATGATTCCCATCATCACATTCTCAACAATGGAGCGCAGTCCACGGGCACCGGTCTTCTGCTCAAAGGCTTTCTCTGCAACAGCTTCGACAGCATCACTCTTGAATACAAACTCAATACCATCCAGGCGGAATGAGGCTTCATACTGGCGAATGATGGAGTTCTTTGGTTCAAGGATGATTCGCATCAAGTCGTTCTTGGTAAGATTGTCCAATGCAACATGGATGGGAAGTCTTCCAATGAACTCAGGGATCAAGCCGAACTTCACCAAATCATCGGGAAGCAACTTGCTGTACAATGTATGCAAGTCCTTGTCCTGGGCATTGATGATGCTTGCGCCAAATCCCATTGCATGGGAAGAAACACGTTTCTCGATCACCTTGTCCAGCCCCACAAATGCTCCACCACAGATGAAGAGGATATTCCTTGTATTGATCTTCAACATCTCCTGGTTTGGATGTTTGCGTCCACCCTGGGGAGGGACTGAGGCATCAGTACCTTCGATGATCTTCAGCAGAGCCTGCTGGACACCTTCACCACTGACATCACGTGTGATGGAAGGATTCTCTCCCTTCTTGGCAATCTTGTCGATCTCATCAATGAAGATGATTCCAAATTCAGCTGCCTTGATGTTGTCATTTGCATTCTGGATAAGCTTAAGCAGTATGTTCTCGACATCCTCACCAACATATCCTGCCTCGGTGAGCGTGGTGGCATCTGCAATAGCAAAGGGAACCTGAAGCTTCTTTGCAAGTGTGGAGGCTAGCAATGTCTTACCAGTACCGGTGGGTCCCACCATCAGGATATTTGACTTGTCAAGCTCGACGCCTTGCTCTGATATCTGTTTCTGATATTTAACGCGTTTGTAGTGGTTATACACTGCAACCGCGAGTACCCGTTTTGCATCTTCCTGGCCAATTACGTATTCATCCATGTACTCCTTCAGTTCCTGAGGGGTAGGGATGTGTTCGGGAAGACCGACCACTTCCTCCTGGAAGCTTGGGTCTCCGGCAAGCATATCATTACAGACCTTGATGCACTCATCACAGATGGCAACACCCGGTCCGCTGATCAATCGCTTGACCTCATCTTGGCTTTTTCCGCAGAACGAGCAGACTTTTGCATTTCTTGCCATTACTAACTCCTTCTCATAACACTATCGACGATGCCGTAGGAGACAGCATCATCACTACCGAGGAAGAAATCTCGTTCCACATCCTTGGCGATCTGCTCATAGGTCTTATGGGTATGTCTCGCAATGATGTCAATTGTTAGATTCTTAATACGACCAATCTCCTTGGCATGGATGGAGATATCGGATGATTGGCCTTCAACTCCGCCCCACGGTTGATGGATCATGACCCGTGCAGAGGGGAGGATGAATCGCTTCCCTTCCTGCCCGGCACAGAGCAACAATGCACCCATGCTTGCCGCCTGTCCCATACAGATGGTCTGGATGTCACTATGCAGGTACTGCATGGTGTCATAGATAGCCAAACCAGCGGTTACGGAACCTCCGGGGCTGTTGATGTAGAGACTGATGTCTTTTGTTGGGTCCTCAGACTCAAGGAACAACATCTGCGCTACAACCAGGTCGGCTGTTGCATCATTGATCTCCCCATCAAGGAAGATGATGCGATCTTTAAGCAGGCGACTGAAGATATCATAGGCTCTTTCGCCTACACCTGACTGCTCTACGACCATTGGTATGTTTGATTGCATCCTTTCGGGATGGATATTCATGATAAAAGCCCCCTTTGGTAGCTTGGATTGAAAAGGCGGAACCAGTGAGGAACCGCCTTTTCACACACTATGCACTCTTGAGCATCTACGGCTTATGCGCCGTAGGTTTCGCTCATAAACGTCTCGTAAGCGACTTCTTCGCCTTCCTCAAACGTGTTGTTCTCCTGCAAGAACGGTGCAATCTTCTGGAAGCGCAAGTCGTCTTCGATCATGGTGCGGTAGTAATCCAGCTGAGCCTGATCGGTGACATCCTTCAGCTGCTCTTCCACAACCTTGTTCAACTCTTCTTCCTCAACAGTGAAGTTTTCTGCTTCCTTGACCTTTTCCATGATCAGCTGGATGCGCAGTGACTTTTCAGCAGCCTCTCTCCAAGGAGCGGTGATATCCTCCTTGGTCTGGTTCTGGAACTTGAGGAACTGCAGGATCTGCTCTTCACTCAGACCAATCTGCTGGATATAACGCTTCCAACTCTGCTCAACTTCCATATCGATCATGCTTTGGGGAACAGCAATGGTAGCTTTCTCAAGAAGAGCCTCACTCAATGCATTCAACTTTTCATTCTCAAGCTTTGCATCGAGGGCAGCCTGCAATTTCTCACGGGTAGCCTTCACCAGGTCATCGACGGTCTTGTACTCCTCCTTGACATCCTGTGCGAACTCATCATCGAGTTCAGGGATATCACGGAATTTCACACTCTGGACATTCACCTTCAAGGTGATGGTCTTTCCTGCATACCCCTCAACAGTTGAATCCTCTGCATAGGTCTTGGAGAAAACCTTCTCTTCCCCACTCTTCATGCCAACAACATCTTCATCAATCTGGTAGAAATTGGTGGTGCTTCCCAAGGTGAAAACGAACTCTTTGCGTTCAGTTCCAGGAACCTCGTTCTTTTCTTCGTCCAGTTCAACATAGTCAAGCGTGACAATGTCGCCCATTTCAGCAGCGCCATCCTTGTCAATTACCATTGCATTCTGTTCACGGAGCTTGTCGAGTTCAGCAGTAACTGCCTCTTCACTCAGTGCTACCTTGGGGTAAGTTACCTTCAGGCCCTTGTACTCCGGGGTCTCGAAAATGGGCATGATGTCGTAGTGTACGGTGAAGGTGATGTCCTTGTTGGGCTCGAAGGGGAGGAGATTCTCCTCATCCTGGAGCTCAGGGGTGCTGAAGGAGAGCGGCTTATACTTGTCTTCAATATCAGTCAAGGCTTCCTTCAATGCGTCTTCAATGGTATTGAATGTACTTTCCTCACGAATCGCCTTACCAAACTTACCTTCCAGAACGGATACAGGGACTTTGCCCTTTCTAAAACCCTTGATCTGGACATCAGCAGCATACTTTTTCAAAGCTGCCTGGTAGTCATTTTCGATGGTGTCAGCGGTCACAGTGACCGTCAGTGCGACGGAGGAGTTTTCCAATTCTTTGATACTCTTATCAGCGATCATCCTATGTTCATCCTTTTCGGTCCTCTCTTTTGGACCATGTATATCCTTAGGCAAAGCCCTTTGTTGCAATGTAATCCTGCTAAGTATACATAAACAGTTGATTTTCGACCACCCTGTCAGCAGGATTCTTGCAAAAACCTTTTACCCGAAACACATTGTATATAGCAACTTTTTAGGCTTTGGTCTAGGGGAATGAGCGTATTTATCC
>JAQQAR010000027.1 GCA_028532765.1 Sphaerochaetaceae bacterium
CTTGCTCTTCTTGATGGTTGGATGTTCGAAAACTCCAGTTGAATCCTCCCAGAATCCTGTGGAGGAAACTCCTTCGACAGTTGTGGTACAAGCTGAACCGATTGTTGAAGAGACGGATGTTATTCGGGATTTGGAAGAGCCTTCGACGCTGGAAGATCGATTCAGTTACACATATGGCTATCTTCTCTACTCCTCAATGGTACAGCAGAAGGGTTTCAGTGACTTGGAAGCCTCCTATTTTGCAAAGGGAATCCTTGATGCTGATAGGTCTCAGGGGTTCTACACCCAGGAAGAGATGTCCCAAACCCTCTATGAGGTGCAAACCAAACTCCTGCAGATTGCCCAAGAGGAGATGAACGCCATTTCAGCTGCCAATATGGAAGTTGCAGAGGACTTCCTGGAGACCAACAGGCAAAGGGAGTCCGTGAAGGTGACCGATTCAGGACTGCAGTATGAAGTGCTTGTAGAAGGGGATGGGGACCGCCCTACAGAAGACAGCATTGTAGAAGTCGATTACCAGATTATGCTGTTGAACGGAAAAATCATTGACAGCTCCTATGAACGGGAACAGAGTTCCACCTTCCTGCTGGAAGCTATCATGGTTCCAGGGTTTATTGAAGGAGTTAAGTTGATGCAGGAAGGTGCAAAGTACCGTTTCTGGATACATCCCGATCTTGCCTATGGGAAGGAGGGGACGGAAACCATTGAACCAAATACCCTACTGATCATAGAAGTCGAACTCAAGTCAATCAGAGAGGGCCGTTAAGGAACTCAAGCACAGAGGATAGGCTGCTGTGGGTATGTGTTGGTTGCACCTTGGGATTTGCGGGCTTCCCCTCTTTATTCAGCCAAAGTGTGTCCATGCCACTGGCTATGCCTCCGGCAATATCACTGGATAGGCTGTCTCCGATCATGAGGGAGTGCTGTTTCTGTTCGGTAAGCCCGGTTACTTCAAACATATGTCCAAAAAAACGTGGATCTGGCTTTTGGTATCCTATCTCTTCGCTGATGAAGATATGATCGAAGTACTGCTCAGTATCTGATATGGCAATCCTGCCTCTTTGTACTTCAGCAATTCCGTTGGTTGCGAGGAAGAGGGTATAGCCCCGCTTCTTCAGGGTCTCGAGTACGGTGATGGTCTCAGAAAACAAGATACCCTGCCTAGACAGTTCGTGCTGGTAGCTCTGACTTGCTTCTTCAGGATTGAGCGAGATGCCAATCTCCAATGCAAAATTTGCAAAGCGCTTCACTTTCAGTTCCTCGATTGTCACTTCGCCTTTCTCAAACTGTTTCCATACCTCAGCATTGCAGCGGATGTAGTCTTGCTCATGCTTCCTTTCCAGTGGCAGGTTAAGGCTTTTTGCCATCTTCCAGAATGCATTGTGTTCTGCTTGTTCGAAATCAAAGAGTGTTCCATCTGCGTCAAAGAAAAGATACCGGTACATGTGTTGTCATCCTTTACTTAGGGTGTTCTAGCCAGTACGATAAAGAAAAACGGTCCAATTGTACAGGACCGGAAGGCAAGGAGCCAAATATGCAGGATACCTTTCTTAAACGTCACCTCATTCTTTCCACTGTGATTGGTGCGCTCTTGATCATCGTAGGGATTTTCTTGATGTTCCAACAGGAATCCTTCGTGAAGATTTTCATCTCCCTGTTAGGGGTGTTCCTTGCAGGATCGGGAATTTCCAGCCTGATTTACTTGAAGGGATTCAACCTTGGGAGTCGCTCACGTATTGCTACCTTGGTTAAGGCTCTCTTGAGCATAGTAATCGGGTTGGTTGCCATTATCGTCCCTCTCTCTGCAGCAACCATTAGCTGGACAGTACTGTTGTACATCATCGGGGCACAGCTTTTGTTCTCTGCCCTGATTTCCTTCGTGGATGCATTGCTGAGGAGGAAAGAGGAACGCTCCCTCTCCCCGCTCTATAGCGAGGGTGTCTTCTCCCTGATCATGGCAATCCTCTTGTTTGTCTTCCCACAGCAGATCGGCAGCCTGTTGCTCAAGCTGTTCGGGTTGCTCTTCATAGTAAGCGGAATCGGCATGATTCTCTGGTCTCTGCGCATCCGCAAAATCAACCAACAGTTCAAGGAACAGGTGGTTGAGGCAGAGGCGGAGGTTATCGACCCAGAGAACTAAGGGATCAGGAAGGTAGCTGAGATTCCGTAGCGAGCGATGTTGTTTGCATCAGGAATCGACTCACCTCCGATGGTTAGCATAGAGCTCTGCAATGGAAGGACTTTTCTGCTGTATACATAATCAATGCGTTCTTTCAGATTCTCGGTGACAAACGTATTTCCCGCATCGGTATCTGCAGAGAAATGGGTGGCTCTGTATACATCGTAGAATGATGACTCTTCCAGGAAATTCGATAGTGGCCAGATATAGTCAATCTGTCGATAGGGTACCGGGCTGAAAGTATTCCAATCCTGGTACGAAGGCTCAAACAGACTGGCTCCTATGATGGTTGGCTCGTTCATTGTCCCTTCTGCCAAGATTTCTTTCAATATCTTGGTCCGTTCGCCGGTAACCTGTTTTTGTATGGGTTTCCAATCGTTTCCACTGGTGAATGCATCAAAGACCTTATATTCAGGAAGATTGGCAATGGAAAGCCTGATTGTCTTCGTGTTGCTGAATTGGACACGTATGCCATGGTTTGTGGTTGAGACGACATTGAAGGAGGTGATGATCGCCCCTCCTTCAACCAATACGGCATTCCTTCGTGATTGTCTTACAAGATCAATGACATTCTGCATATGTCCTGTGACCATGATGATGGGGGCTTTTATGTCGCTGATGCTCGTTGCAACCAGATTTTTCATGGTGGGGTCGCTCCAGCGAATATCATCCAGGGGGAGCATCAAAACGTTCAGCGGATCGTTTTCGGCTGAAAGAATCGTAGTTTCATCTGTGGTGTACAATCTAGGCAGAGACAACTCCTCGAGAGGTGGAATCTGTTGATACTCAGCCTCCAGGGAAGCGAGACGCGCATTCTCAGCTTCTTCTGCTCTCCTCTGCTCCTCTACCTTCTCCCTCTGTTTTTCTAGTCGTTCTTCCTCGATTCGCTTTGCTTCCTCGATGCGTTGTTGTTCAAGACGAAGCCTCTCTTCCAGCGTCTGGGTTTTCTCCTCTAATTGAGCTGTAAGGAGTTCGTTGTCTGTCTTTAGGGAATCTATGATGTTTTGCAGCTCCAGCAATCTCTGTTCCTGGGCTGCCTTCAGAGATTCAATTTCAGAGACATGTTCCAACTCTGCCTCATGCATGATGGTTTGTAGCTCGTTGTTGATGCTCTGTTGCTCTGAGAGAAGGTTTTCTAGTTCGTTTGCTTGGTAGCTAAGCATTTCGTAGTCTTGCTCGTTCTCCTCAATCTCTTTGTTCAATGCCTCAATCTCAGCTTGCAGGGCAGTAATGGTGGTCTGGTACTCTTCGGCCTCTTGAGAGAGAGTCAGATCCTTGTTGTCCAACAAGAGATTGCGTTCTTCCAATGATTCTTTCAATGACTGGGTATTGTTCTTTTCTTCAGCGAGTGCATCCTCGCTCTCTTGCAGTCTTTTCTCCAATGTACTTTTCTCTGTCTGGAGGGAGGCAATGGACTCCTGCATGGCTTCATAACGTTGCCTCTCTTCTGCTTCCGCTTGTCTCTCCTGCTCGGCAAGGAGTGCCGCTTCCTCTGCTTCTGCTCTTGCTTGTACTTCGGCTTCCACAAGAGAATATTTGGTAACGAGCTCTCCCTCTTCTACGGGGGTTGGGGCTTGTATGCTCTCTTTTGCGGAGCGGGCAGTATAGGTCTCACATCCCATGAGAATGGTGAGTAGTAGTGCAATCGCTATTAGTACAATACGTCTGTTCATAGGTATTATTGGTTCCTTAGAAGTTGAAGAGTGCTTCGGCTCTCGCCTTGGCACGTGCTTTTTTCTCAGATTCCTCTTTGGAATCCTCACCGAGCATGAAGGAGTCGCAGAAGTTTGCATTCTCCTTATCCTCTATATACTCCTCGACTCCTTCAAGGCAGTCGTGGTAGACCCCTGGACTGTAGAACCTGCAATTTACACAGCTGTGCAAGCTTTTTGAACAGGTTGGACATACGGTATGGTAGCCAATACTGAGCAATGGGTCGATGGGAGTATGGCAGTGATGACATGCACGCATGGTTAAAACTCCAATTTCTTTCCATAATCGGCAATCTCGCCATCGCTGTAGGGCTCTTTGACGAGACGCAAGGTCTTTCCATCCTCTTTGTACCTAGGGATGATATGAAGATGCAGATGTGGTACTTCCTGCCCGCTTTCCTTGCCGTTATTGATGATCAGATTGGTGGCATCACAACCTAGGTTTTCTCTGAGCACGCTGTCAGCCTTCTTGGCTAGCACCATCATATGGCTCAAGACTTCTTCTGGACAGCTTTCAAGGGTAGGGTATGGTTGTGACGTGATAATCAACAAATGGCCCTTGTTGACTGGATTGATATCGAGAATGGAGAAACAAAGTTCGTCCTTATGTAAAAATATGGAGGGAATCTCCCCGTTTAAAATCTTGGTGAAAATCGTTTCCATGGCATACCTCTGAGCTATTGTAACACACAAGTGTCGAGTCGGAAAAGGATTGTATTGGGAAAAGGGATTGCACAAAAAACCGAGATATACTATTATCCACGAGGTACGTTGGGGTAAGCATGTCCCGCGACCGTTCGTTCTCTTCCCTTCAGTTGGTAACCTGATGTGTGCTAGGGAGTAAGAGTTTTACATCAGGATGTTGGAATTCTGCAGGGGAATCTGTGGACTCGTTTTTATTCTATACTATAGAGGTTATAAAGAATGGCTGACTTGCAAAATTTGAGGAATATCGGAATCAGTGCCCACATTGACTCGGGTAAGACAACACTATCCGAACGCATCCTCTACTACTGCAATAAGATCCACGAAATACATGAAGTTCGTGGTAAGGATGGCGTTGGAGCTACCATGGATAGCATGGAGCTTGAACGTGAAAGAGGTATCACCATTGCCTCCGCTGCAACAAACGTTACCTGGAAAGGGACAGAAATCAACGTTATCGACACACCGGGACACGTTGACTTCACCATTGAGGTAGAGCGTTCATTGCGTGTATTGGATGGCGCTGTCTTGGTCCTTTGTTCCGTTGGTGGCGTACAGAGCCAGTCCATCACCGTAGACCGGCAGATGAAGCGTTACCACGTTCCTCGTATTGCTTTTGTCAACAAGTGTGACCGTACCGGTGCAAACCCGTATCGCGTCAAGAACCAATTGATCGAGAAGCTTGGTCTGAATGCTGTATTGATGCAGATCCCCATCGGTCTGGAGGACAAGATGGAAGGTGTTGTTGACTTGATCAGCATGAAGGCTCTCTACTTCGATGACGGTCCCAATCAGGATGCCGTTCGTGAAGCTGAGATTCCCGCCCACCTGAGGGAAGAGGCTGATGCACGTCGTGAAGAGTTGCTTGATGGTGTATCCATGTGCTCAGATGAGCTTATGGAAGCCATGCTCGAAGACACCGTAACAGAGGAAATCATCCGCAAGGCTGTCAGAAAAGCTACCATCAACTTGGAGCTCTGCCCCGTATTCATGGGCAGTGCATACAAGAACAAGGGCATCCAGCCCTTGCTTGATGGTGTAGTAAGCTACCTTCCCAATCCTACTGATGTCACCAACAAGGCTCTTGACCTCGACAATAATGAGGAAGAGGTCAAGCTGGTTGCAGATGAGGACCTTCCTCCTGTTGTCCTGGCATTCAAGCTTGAGGATGGACAGTATGGTCAGCTGACCTATATCCGCGTCTATCAGGGTAAGGTGAAAAAGGGTGATGAACTCTACAATACCCGCAGCCGCAAGAAGTTCCGTGTTGGACGCTTGATCCGTATGCACGCATCTACCATGGAAGATTTGACAGAGGCAGGCTGTGGTGAAATTGCAGCACTCTTTGGTATTGACTGTGCCAGTGGTGATACCTTCTGTGATCCGAAGCTGAACTACTCACTCTCCAGTATGTTTGTTCCCAACCCGGTTATCTCCTTGGCAATCAAGCCAGTGGACAAGAAGGCTGCGGACAACATGGGCAAGGCACTCAACCGCTTTACCAAGGAAGACCCAACCTTCCGCAGTTATGTGGATCCTGAGTCCAACCAGACGATCATCCAGGGCATGGGTGAGTTGCACCTTGAGGTCTATGTAGAACGCATGAAGCGTGAGTACAAGGCAGAGGTGGAAATCGGTCAGCCTGAGGTTGCCTATCGAGAAGCTATCACCCAGAGAGCCGACTTCAACTATACCCACAAGAAGCAGACTGGTGGTTCCGGTCAGTACGCACGTGTTGCTGGATATATCGAGCCACTTCCAGATCCTGAAGAGGGTGAGGAAGTTAAAGAGTACGAATTTGTTGACGAGATCAAGGGTGGATCCATTCCTACTGAATACATTCCATCCTGTGATAAGGGATTCCAGATGGCCATCAAGAAGGGTGCTCAGCTTGGCTTCCCTGTACTTGGTGTGAAGGCTGTTATCAACGATGGTGCATGGCACCCGGTTGACTCATCCGACCAGGCTTTCCAGACTGCAGCTCTCAGTGCATTCCGTGAAGCGTTCGAGAAGGCAAAACCGGTCATCCTCGAGCCGATCATGAAGGTCGAGGTGGTTGCGCCCAACGAATTCCAGGGTTCTGTATTCGCTTCGGTAAACCAGAGACGTGGTCTGATCATCAGCTCCACCGAGGATAATGCAATGAGTACTGTTATTGCTGAAGTACCTCTCTCTGAAATGTTCGGATATTCCACGGTTCTTCGTTCCCTCACCCAGGGTAAGGGAGAATTTACCATGGAAATCGGGAAGTACGGCAAGGTGCCGGTAAGCGTTTCCGAGCAGTTGAAGAAGGATTACCAGGAGAAGCGGAAGAAAGAACAGAAATAGTATTTCTTCCTGCAATCCCAAGCCCTCCATGAGGATAAACCCTCCTGGGGGGTCTCTTTTTGCCCTTTTCTGTAAAAAAGTACCATTTTGTGATTTTCCATAGTATACTAGGGATGAACCTAAAAATTACTTGGAGGTGAGCGCTATGGTAATTCAAGAGTTAAACGAACTGAGTCCTCTTCGCGTATTTGAGCAGTCTTTGGACGGTGGACTTGGTCGTGGGAACCTCGGGGTCCTTGTTTCCCGTCACGGTGTTGGCAAGACAGCCTGCTTGGTCCATCTTGCTACTGATAAGCTACTGAGAGGGGAGCATGTCATTCATGTCTCGTTCTCTGGAAATGTAGAACATGTCATCAACTGGTATAAGGAAGTATTCAGGGAAGTCTCTGATGGCCGTACCCTTGATGATGCAGCGACCGTGTACAACAATATTCTCAGTAACCGTGTGGTCATGAATTTCAGCCAGGAGAATGTCACCATTGATAAGGTGCTTTCCAGTCTGGAAACCTTGATCAACCATGGGAGTTTCAAGGCAGACGCCATTCTCTTCGACGGATACAAGCTAACCGTTGCAACTGAGGATGATGTTCGTAAGATCAAGCAGTTTGCACAGAATATGAATCTGGAGGTATGGTTCAGTGTATCTCCTGTTCGCTCTGATGTTATGTATGACAAATATGGTGTCCCAAACACCATGCACAAATATATCGATTTGATTGATGTCCTTATTGGCCTTATTTACAATGAGGAACGAGACAAAGTGGTAATGACGGCCGTGAAGGCCCACGAGGGGGAATACGAGAAGCCTATGGGCGTAAGTCTCGACCCCAAGACCATGCTCATTTCCAAGTAGTGTTCAGAAGAAGGCCGCGTTTGCGGTCTTCTTTTCAAACAATCGATACAGGAGACCGGCTTGAGGAGGCCGGTCTTCATCATGATACAGGAATAACCCTGCGGTTCGGGCCTCTCAGCCCAGCATGAACCCCTTGTCTGATGAGTTTCTCTCGTTCTGGATGGGCAATAAGCCACTTGTTGTTGTTGATGAGCAGTCTTGATTCAGGATCGTTTGATCGCTTGAGCACTGCCTTCATCTTCTCTTCAAGTGGTTCATTGGTTCCTCTGGGAAGCACAATGATGGATTTGAATCCATCATTTGACACGGCACAGGGGGCAAAGTGGAGAACATTGGCATCAACAATGGTCACCGATCCCTTGGGGAAATAGAAGAGTTCTGCCTTTGTAGTATCGACTGAATCATAATCCTGCATTGCAGAGAAGGGGGTGAGAAACTGTAGGCAGTCAGTTACTGCAATGAACAATTCTGGACTCTTGTGATACTCCATTCCGTTTATACGCTGGTTCTTTCCATTACAGTACCCGATCTGGATGTCCTGGCCACCATAATAGAGTTTGAGCTTCTCCATGAGAGAGGTTTCTTCCAATGCTGGAAGGTATGTCTCATATGTGGTGTCTTGTTCTGGAATAGTGGTCACACGATCTGCTAGTGAAACCAACTCGGTAGCATCAAAGTCATGGAGAATCCGACCGTATTCCTTGAATCGGGAAGACTCTATTGAATGAATTTTCTCATTTGGATTGTTTCTTACAAGGTCCAACGGAACGTGAAACTGGGATGTTTTCATAGTATTACCTCGCAAATAGTAGCATCACTATACCAGTAGCCAGCAACATGGAAAAGACAATTAAGGAAAAAACGTTACTTGCACAGTGTTGATAGGAATCCGCGATATAGTGCATGAATTGCGGTTTTACCCCCTGTATCTATGCAAAATACGGCAGTCCACTGCCATGTTCTAGAACTTTTCTACCTTCTCGTGCTTGTCCTTGGGGTGGTTCATGACAAAGCAGAATAGGTTCAGATAGTCCTGTAGGTCATCCCTGATGAATCCTGAGTGGGAGGCAAGGAAGAGTTTCAGCATCCTGCAGTATTGATTGATCCTGTTCAGCGGATTCTCGGAATCAGGCAACTGCTTGATCTGTCTCGAATCATACACGATGCTCCTGAGCCTGAGAGCTTCTACCAAAGGCCCGTGTGCTTGTTCCATGTCATGCCTCATGGTAGATTCCGGCTTGATGTGAGATGCAAATGTGTCCAGTGTTCCCTGCTTGGTTGGTTTTCCCTCTCCTTCCACAAAGCAGATGACGTTGCTTTGGTCGCAGGCAATACCGATACAGATCTGGTTGCGGGACAATACCCGGTACTCTTTGCCATCGTCACTTCTCTTTATGTCGGAATTCCGAACCTTGTAGAAGGTCTCATCAAGCTCAACCTCACCTGACAGTACCAGAGTACCTTGGTATTCCCTCAATACCAGGAAGACCTTTTCCATCCAGTATCTTGTAGTTGTATAGGCATTTCGGTTGCTCTTTGATGTCAGGCTGAAGCTGCCGTACCCAAATATGGAGAGCAAGAAGTCGAGCCATTCGGTAAGCGGTAGCTTATGGGAATCGAAGATTGTGTTGGTCAAGGCATTGAAAGTCCGCCCGCAATCCTTGCACCTGAACCTGCGAACCCCGTTGGGGGTAAAGCCAAATCTCTGGATGGCGGGGCTTCTGCAGTGCCTGCATTCCTGTACCTCCAGCGAGTTGAGTAGCTCAACCTCGCCGGTATCAGAGATGGCGGGATGCTTCCAGTGATAATTGTCCTGATTGCTCTCATCGATAAATGCTTGAAGCGCTGTGGCTTCAGGCATATCGGACCAGGGGGCTTCCTCCTGGATTTCGATCTGATTTTCTTCATGTGGTAGTCCTTTGCAAGAAGACAGAGGCCAGATAGGGACTACCACATCGCAACTATCCAGCCAGCTGTCTTCACAAATTACAGCCACAGTATATGTCTTTGCTTTCCCCTGTTTCAATGGGGATTTATCAACACTGTGCAAATACGGATTTTTAAGGAAAAATGACGAGCATGATGCAAGCAGTTGGTACACGAAACCGATGGATTTGGAGTGCAAGAATACTATTTTTGCTTCCCGTTTCGCTACTTTTCTTTTTCTTCTTTATTTATCCCTTCTTCTTTACGGTCTTTACCAGCTTCACCAGTTGGCGGGGTATCGGGTCGATGGAGTTCAATGGAGTAAAGAATTATACCAAGTTGATAGCGGACCCTACCTTTCAGAAAGCACTAGGAAACAATATCGTCTGGGCTCTCTCACAAGGCTTGATCCAGGTTCCTCTTTCATGTTTGGTCGCCATGATTCTGGTACGTAAGCCATTTGGTTGGAGAGGGCTGAGAACTATCTACTACCTTCCTAATGTTATCTCTACCGTTGCCTTGGCAATGGTCTGGGTTGCTATCTACAACGTCGATGGACCCTTGAATGCAATTCTTGCCAGCCTTTTTGGGATGGAAAAGTATAACTGGTTGGGAAATCCTGATACTGCCCAGTTCTCCGTGATCTTCCAGACAGTCATCTATATCGGTTACTTCATGATCGTCCTGTTGGCTTCAGCGATGAATATCCCCAGATCGCTCTATGAAGCAGCAGAGATCGATGGAGCGAGTACCTTGGCCCAGGAGATCAATATCACCCTGCCCATGATCCGTGGTACCCTGATCACCACCATGACCCTCGCCATGGCGTATGGGATGCGTCACTTTGAAGCGACCTTCCTGATGACCGGTGGGGGACCAGCGTATGCAACCACCACCATGGGCATCGACCTGTACCTGAAAATGGATGCCTTGCGCTATAGTGAGGCCTCGACCAGCGGGGTGTTCCTCATCATCATGGGAACATTGGTCATTACCTTACTACGGAAACTCTTTGGTTCCTCGGACCCTATGAGTGAAATGGCACAATAGGAGCATATATCCAGATGAAACATACCCCTGCATCAATCTTCGGCAACACCCTCAAATGGATTCTCCTGATTAGCTTGCTCGCTTTGGCATTGCTTCCCTTGCTCTGGCTGCTGATCAGCTCACTGAGAACCAATCTTGAACTGCAAACCAATCCGTTTGGATGGCCACAGAAGTTCCAATGGGTCAACTACGCCAACGCATTATCCATGGCAAGTCTTCCTCGCTTACTGCTCAATTCAGTGGTTGTAGCAGTCGTTACCGTGGTGCTGAACAGCCTGGTAACCAGCATGGGAGCATTCATCCTCTCCAGGGAACATTTCAAGGGAAGGGACATCATCTATACCATTCTCACCGCCGGAGTCTTGGTACCGGTGATTTCTTTCATGGTTCCCTATTTCTCCATGATCACCCGTAGCGGTCTCTACAACACCCTGCTTGCCTTGATACTTGTCTATACTGCAGTGAATATTCCTGTTTCCATATTCTTGGTGACGGCATTCATGAAATCCATCCCCAAGGAGTTGGAGGAGGCTGCCATCATGGACGGGTGCGGCTTCTTCAAGCGTTTCTCCATGATTATCCTTCCTCTCTCCCGCTCTGGGATCGTAACGGCAGCAACATTCTGTTTCATCTACTCATGGAATGAATTCGTTATGGCGATGCTGCTGACCAGCTCCATAGAGTCTAGGACCATACAGCTCGGGATCAAGTTTTTCTCCAGCCAGTTCATTACCGATTACAGCAGCATGTATGCAGCGGTCATTATCACGATCATTCCCAGCATCCTTGGGTATGTGTTCCTACATGACAAGATCATTGGTGGATTGACTACAGGTGGAGTGAAGGGGTAGGCATGTTCAGTCATACAAATCAGGATGGAATCCTCTCGGTTTTCTTTAACCAGATGAAAATCCTTGAACATACGGCAGAGCATCCTGTCTTGATGCTCCAAAGAAACAACGCAACGATTGACATGTACCGAGGCAACTACTTCATCGATGATACTGTTGAGGAAACACTGGTATTGGATGTCTGTACCATCAGTGAAGCCTACATTGAGGGCAGGGGTGTGTGTATCCTCCATTTTTCCGGGGGATTGTATCACCTGACTTGTGAGCTCAGTGAACAGGATGGTCGACTGATCATGCGCTTTTCCCCACTTCCACAGCCATATAACCGGCTGGTCCTGCACCTCTTTGCAGAAGAGAGGGAGCACATCTGGGGATGTGGTGAACAGTTCTCATATTTTGATCTCCGTGGACGAAACTATCCGCTGTGGACCCAAGAGCAGGGAGTTGGAAGAAACAAGCATACGCACATCACCCAGATTGCTGATGAGAGAGATAGGGCAGGGGGTGATTTCTACACCACGTTCTATCCCCAGACTACCTTTGTCTCAAGCAGGGGGTATTTCCTTCACGCAAACACCGACGGCTATGCTGATTACGATTTCTCCCAAGATCATGTTCATCGGTTGTTGTTCTGGGAGGTTCCCTCTTCCCTGGTAATCTCGGTAAAACCATCGCTATTGGAAGTTGTTCAGGATATCTCATCCCTATTGGGTCGCCAGCCCTTGCTCCCTGACTGGGTCTATGATGGCATTATATTGGGAATTCAGGGAGGGACGAAGGTACTCCTGGATAAGCTGTCGTCAATGGAGGCTTTCTCCACACCGATAAATGGTATCTGGATCCAGGATTGGCAAGGAGAGAAATATACAAGTTTCGGAAAGCGCCTTTGCTGGAACTGGCAGTGGGACAAGGAACTCTACCCTGGTTTGGACGCTGTGATCGATTCATTGAAACAACGGGGGATAGGAGTACTTGGTTACATCAACCCATATGTACTCAAGGACTACCCGTTGTTCACAGAAGCTGCAGGGAAAGGGTATCTTGGCAGAAACAGACTGGGAGAACCCTACTTGGTGGATTTCGGTGAGTTCGATGCTGGAGTTGTTGATTTCACCAACCCTGAAGCAGTCCAGTGGTATGAGAAGGTCATACAAGACGAGATGATCAGTCTTGGCTTGCGTGGTTGGATGGCTGACTTTGGAGAGTATCTCCCCCATGGTATCATGCTTCACAATGGACGGTCGGCACTCCTGGAGCATAATCCTTGGCCAGGGTACTGGGCACAGGTGAATAAGCAAGCAATTGCCAAGGCAGGGAAAAGCAATGAGATTCTCTATTTCATGCGTTCTGGTTCTGCCCTGAGCTTATTATCCTGTCCCATGATGTGGGCGGGTGACCAGAATGTGGACTGGAGTGAGGATGATGGTCTTCCCTCAGCTTTGTGTGCAGCGCTATCCCTATCCATGAGTGGAATGGGATTGCATCATAGTGATATTGGTGGGTATACCACACTCTATGGGATGAAACGGAGCAAGGAGTTGCTGCTTAGGTGGTGTGAGTTTGCTGCCTTTACCCCACTGATGAGAACCCATGAAGGTAATCGACCAGCGGAAAACTGGCAGTTTGACTCCGACGAGGAAACCATCCAGTTCTTTGCGCGGATGACCAGGCTTCATGTTGCGTTGAAACCCTATCTCAAGGAGGTCGTGAGGGAGAATACTGAACAGGGTATTCCTGTTATGCGGCCTCTTTTCCTACACTATCCAGAGGAAGCCTTCTTTAACAACAAGGATTCTTATCTTCTTGGCAGGGATCTGTTGGTTGCTCCGGTATTGAAAGAGGGAGAGGATAGCAGGAAGCTGGTACTCCCCTCTGGGAGGTGGGTCCACCTCTTCACCAAGGAACGTTTCCAAGGGGGGAGTTGCTGTGTAGATGCCCCCCTTGGGATGCCTCCAGTCTTTTTTCGCGAAGAGAGTGCTTTTGCTTCACTTTTCCATTCGATTAGTACAGGAACGGTACCACTTCCTTGAGCGTGGATTTTGGAATGAAAATCTCGATCAGGTTCAGGCTCTGGCTCTTAATTAGATACAGGACGGTGTTCAGGGTACTCTTGGCAACTGCGTACCAGCCAGTGGCTTTCTGGGGTTGCTTGACCTCATTGGTAGGATCTGCATTGAAGGCTTCTCGGTCTGCTTTACTCACCTGGAATGTATTGAAATCCCAAGCTCTGACATCATAGTCAGCCTCAAGTTCTTTCTCCTGAGGATCTGGTAGGCGGTGGAAGAAATCTATGCCGGTAATGGTTTCTATTTCATCGATACTGGTGGCGAAATCCTCAAGATCTTTTTTCGATCCCTCATTGGGGAGCAGGAAGGCGATGGACTTGAGCTCTGGCTCCCGATAGTCCAGGATAACCTTGTAGTACTGGTTTGGTATGGAGACTTCATTGTCTCCAATGGTGTCATAAGGGCCGTCAGTCAGGACAGGACCAGTGACGACATAGATGCTTCCTTCTGTATCGGCAAAATTCCGAACTGTTGCCTCCAGCTTGCTCCATATCCCCCGGTTGAACTGTCCTTCCTGTGGACTCATATTGCTGAGATAGAAAGAACCACTCATTGCCTCTTCTGACCATGAGAGGTCAGCTGCAGGAATCAGGTGCCCTCGGTCATATCCACTTCCCCGATAGTCATCCAATGATGCAGATTCGCTGGGAACGGAAGGATCACTTCTGAAATCATCTCCACGCTCGTACATGCCGTACAGTTCACTCCGGGTAAGCTCATATGCTACCCAACGAGCTTGTTCATGCTCTTCATCGTAGAGAAGGGTGTATCCCGGATGAGTGACCACTATATCGGTTGGGGAGTAAGCTGGTATCTCCAAGTCAGGAATCCCAGAAGTCGAGGTCTGTACATATTCCTGTTCGTTTGGTGCAAGTATAATGGTCAACACCCAGAGAACTACCAGTACAACGAGGAGGGTCAGAATTCTCTTCCCTCTTTTTTTCGCCTTGTTTGTACGCCTTCCCATGATTCCCTCCCCAAATTTGCCTAATACAGCAAGGAGAAGGTAATTTGCCTTCTCCCTGCCTCTAGAGTTGTAACCACGCTATTGCGTGTAGGTTACGAACGAATATAGGTAATGGTACCCTGTTTAGGTACTCTTGGTGAAGGATAGTCACCCTTGGGATATCCTACAGCAAGGGTTCCGGTTACCTTGTATCCCTCGGGTACGCCGTATGACGAGAGTTGTACACCGAGCTCGGGATTATGGTTGATCCGATTGCACCACACTGAGCCCAATCCCAGGGCATGAGCGGCCTGCATCATGTTGGTCATTGCACAGGCGGTGTCTTCCTTCTCAAAGGTATTCCCGATCTCAATGGAGACAAGAATCAGGGTTGGTGCGTGGTAAAAAAATGATTCACCTGGACCTGCCACCTTTTCATCGAGCTTGCGCAAGGTCTTTGGGTCCTGGATTGCAGTGAAGTGCCAAGGTTCCTGATTCATGCCATTGGGGGCAAGAGTTGCTGCTTTGAGAATGAGATCGAGGTCCTCATCTCTGATCTGTTCATCGGAAAAACTTCGCACGCTTCTACGTGAGAGGATATGGTCAGTGATTGTATTCATGGAAAGCCTCCTTCTCTCTATGGTACCTCTTCCCAGAATACCTTCCAATAGGGTATGGTATGGCATCCATGAAATACTTGATACAGCTTGCACTTATTTTTGGTCTCTGTCTGGTGGGGGATGTCATTTCCTTGGTGCTTCCGTTCACCCTTCCCTCAAGTGTGATCAGCATGTTGCTGATTCTTGTGTTGCTATCCAGTGGGTTACTCAAAGAGCACCACATTGGCGAGAGTGCAGACTTCATGCTCAAGAACATGACGTTCTTTTTCATTCCCCCTGTGGTAGGAATACTGAGGTACTCCTCATTAGTCCAAAGTATATGGTGGCAGTTGCTTGTGGTGAACCTGGTTTCACTGTTTGCTTGTTTTGCAGCGAGTAGCTGGACCGTGGTCCTGGTACAATTTGTACAGAAAAGATTAAGGGAGAGAAAACATGCTTGAGATTCTTAGCTCTCCATTGTTTGGGATTTCCCTCTCGGTCTTTGCCTTTCAGGCAGGGGTTTTCATCAACAAGAAACTGAAAAACCCTTTGGCAAACCCCTTGGTGATTGCCATGCTGATCATCATCGCTGTGCTACTCATTTTTGATATCCCTCTGGATGCCTATGAAGAAGGTTCTTCAGTCATCTATATGTTCCTTACCCCAGTCACCGCAGTGCTTGCTCTTTCAATCTACCGACAGAGAGATGTGCTGAGGCAGGCCTTTTTTCCGATAGTTATGGGCACGTTGGCTGGAGCCTTGGCTGCTCTTTCTTCTGTGGTAGTGACATGCAATCTGCTTGGTTTGGATAGGACAATTCTGGCCAGTCTGCTCTCCAAATCGGTAACCACCCCCATAGCCATTGCCTTGACCGAACAGTTTGGTGGCCTTCCCCCATTGACCATTGCTTCCACCCTTATCAGCGGTGTTGCCGGGAATCTACTCGCTCCAGTGCTTGCAAAGCTCTTTGGGATCAAGGATGCCGTTGCTCATGGTGTCGGTATAGGTGCCTGCTCCCATGCGCTTGGTACAAGCAAGGCCTTGGAGATTGGCGGTGTACAGGGTGCCATGAGTAGTATCTCGCTATCTTTCTCAGCCCTTTGGACGGTCCTGCTTGCTCCGTTGTTTTTCTGATTTGATGATACGTCTCATCGGAACAAACCCCTCACCCAGTGCCTGGTAGGTCTCATGTACGAACATGAATGCCTTTGGGTCCTCTTCGTGTACAATCTGTGTCAGGTGGTTGATCTGTTGGTTGTGAACCACAGCCAGGAGGAGCTTCCTCTCCTTCTGCGTAAAGACCCCAACACCGTTGATCAGGGTTCCTCCATGTCTCAGCTCTGTGATGATGCGCTTTCCTATTGCCTCGTGCCGATCACTGACGATATAGGCGGTTTTTGCGTATTTGGTTCCAAGGTTCATCACCATGAAATTCACCATCTGTCCTGAGATGTAGAGTGTGATGATTGCAAAGAGAGCACGCTCCAATCCAAAGACAAGTGCACCCACAATAATGATAAGCCCATCACAGAGGAAGAGCGCTGTTCCCAGTGCAAGCGGAGTGTAGCGGCTGATGATCTGGGCGAGGATATCAGTACCTCCGGTGTTTGCACCAGAGCGCATTACAACGCCAATACCACTTCCAAGCAAGACTCCTCCGAAGATAGCTGAGAGGAGCGTATCCATCCTATCCACGTAGGGTAATACCCCGTCATAATTGGTGAGTTGTCCCATGAGGCTGACCCAAAGACTAAGCAGTATCGTTCCTGCCAGGCTCTTTGCTCCATAGAGACGGCCAAAGATTCTCAGCCCTATGAAAAAGAGGGGAAGACTGATCAGGAGCATGACCAATCCTGTATCAAAACCGGTTACATGGTAGAGGATGGTTGCAATGCCGTTTACCCCTCCACTGGCAATTCTTGCAGGGGTTATGAATAAGGCAATTGCTGCTCCTGCCGCTGCTGTTCCCAAGACAAGATAGAGCGCCTCGATAATGAGGCGCCCGGTGTGTGAGTGCTGCATATCAGCATCCATCCTATTGTACGTACTTGATCAACGTCGCTCGAATTGCTCCCTTTCCTGCTATCAACTCAGCAAAGTAGGAGAGCACCAAGTCTGCCATACCAATCTTCTGAAGGTTAACACCCCAGATGGATTCGTCCTTGAGCAGAGCTTCCAATGCGGGGAAAGGACCCTTCATCCCAATCTTGATATCCTTGAGATAGGCCTGTGCCTCTTCAAGACGTGGATCAGGGCTTGGTGTGAACGGGTTGAGTTCATCATCCAGTCCCATAAGGTAGCGTAGCCATCCAGCGAAAACCAAGGGGATGAGCTTCAAGTCTTGTACGTCCAGCTGATCACTGGCAAGGTATGACTTGATCGTCTCACCGAACCTGATCGCAAGTTTCTGACTGGTATCAGTTGCAATTCTCTGAGGGGTGTCTGGCATGAAGGGGTTGGGGAACCTGACGGTGAGCACTTCATCAATGAATGCCTTCGGGTCAAGAATTCCGGGATCGGTTACTACCGGCATCCCTTCCTCATACCCGATGATTTCCACCATCCGCTTCAACTGTGGGTCCCTCATCTCTTCACTGATGAGCGAGTGTGAAAGCAGGCAGCCATAGATGGCGAGAGTTGTATGCAGGGGATTCAAGCAGGTGGTCACCTTCATTCTTTCAACCTTATTGACAGTATCCCTGTCAGTAAAATAAACACCGACTTCCTCAAGTTGGGGCCTGCCGGCAGGGAAGTCGTCCTCTATGACTAGGTACTGGGGTTCCTCTGCATTCACAAACGCCGCTGTATAAGTGTTCTTGTCTGTGATAACCAGTGAGGTATCCTCAAACCCATCGGCCTTGAGCATTGCTTCAACCTTTGCATCTGGACGCGGGGTGATCTTGTCGATCATGGACCAAGGAAATGAGACGTCACTTTGGAGATAGGAGACAAAACCCTCTTTCACCAAGCCTTTCTCTTCCCATGCCTGGGCGATGGTCATGACAGCGTCCTGGAGCTTTTCTCCGTTGTGTGAACAGTTGTCCATGCTTACAAGGGCAAGTTTACCCCCATCAGCCATAAAGCGCTCATACATCAGTGCAACAAGCCTTGGTAGGAACATGATATTCTTTTCTGGCCCTGAGAGAAGGTCTTTCTCGATTGCTGGGTGGAATGATCCATCCCCACGCTTGAGAGCGTACCCTTTTTCGGTGATGGTGAAGCTTACCATCTGAAGGGAAGGGGAGCGGAACGTCTTCTGGAAAAATGCCCACTCTTTAGCGAATTGCTGGTCACATTTGTAGGCAGCAGCGACAGAGGCAATGACCTCCTTGGCGATGGATCCATCACTCTTGAGGGTTACCATCAGGGTCATGTTGTCGTGTTTCTCATAGACCTCGTCGATGATCTGGTAGTCAAAGCCTTCCCCTACGATGATGCCTGTCTCTGCAAGTCCTTTACTAAGGAGTCTCTGTTGGAGTGCTGCGGGGAAAATACGGAAAATGTTTCCTGCACCAAAATGCACCCAGGTAGGTTGCTTCTCCGTCTTCTGTACCATTGATGCGCGATCATAGGATGGCAGGATATACCCCTTGTCTTCCCATTCGCTTCTGTTCTGTATTCCTGTGTTGGTTAGTTTCATGAAGGCCTCCAGGCTTGTTGGTGTTGGAACTGAAGTGGAGCGTACGTCCTCTCCTGTTTGAAGTACTCAGGGTATCGACCAACCATCAATTCAGTTTCCTGTAATAGTTTTGAAAGGTGTTTATCCTCAAGGTTGAGGATGGCATCAAGTTGTTTGTGCTTGAGTGCATTCAGCATCAGACGGTGTTGCTCAATAATATCTGCAAGGACATTTTTCTGATAAAAGGAGAGAAGACGAATCCTATGGTGGTTTCCGCCTTGGGCGAGGATGATGTTCCAGATGCGTTGCATACCAATGGCATGGAAGATGATTGCATGGAAGGTGTTGTCAGCTTCAAGGAATTTGATGAAATCATCACCTATTGCATGCGCTGCCTGTTCTTCAATTGCAGCTTCCATAGCCTTGAAATGATCATCACGTGCCACGTAGATGAATTTCTTGACTGCATGGTCTTCAAGGCTTTTGCGCAAAAAACGTTCCTCTTCAACCTGCTTTAGATTGATGAGTGAGACTCGGGTTCCTTTTTGTGGAAAGATATCAACCAGGTTGTCAGAGCTCAATCTCATGAGTGCATCCCTGACAGGAGAGCGACTGACCTGCAACTGCACGGAGAGCTGTTGCAGGTTCAACTCCTCTCCCGGCTTGAAGCGCAGGGAGAGAATTTCGTCCCGAAGGGTCTGATAGATTTCCTCAGATGCAGTAACACGAACTATTTGTGCCATACTATTTCCTCTGGTCACTTTTCTGAATAGCCTCGTAAAGCCCGAGAATGTAGGATGCACCGAGTGCACGGTCATACAATCCATAGCCGGGCATTGCCACTTCTCCCCAGATCATTCTTCCATGGTCTGGTCGAGCTGGCCCTTCGAAGCCGATGTCATAAAGTGCCTTTACAATCTCATAGAGATCAAAGGAACCATCGCTTGAGAGGTGGGCAGCTTCCTCAAACACTCCCTCTCCAAAATGATGCAGGTTCCTGATATGGGCAAAATGGATTCTTCCGGGCAGTGAGCGGATAATACCGGGAAGGTCGTTCTTTGGATTGGTTCCAAAAGATCCTGCACAGAAGGTGAGTCCATTGAATGGTGCATCAACAGCCTTCATGACTTTCAGGATTTTCTCCTTGCTGGTAATGATCCTTGGCAGCCCAAACACAGGCCAGGCTGGATCATCCGGATGGATAGCCATCTTGATGCCGTACGTTTCACAGGTTGGCTGGATTGCTTTAAGGAAGTAGACAAGGTTCTCGAAGAGTTTGTCATCAGAGACATCCTTGTACGCTTCCATCAGTTCCTTGATCTTGGCAAGGCGTTCTGGTTCCCAGCCCGGCATCTCGAAGCCCTGGGAGCTATTGTTCGTCTGGTCGAGGAAAGACTGTGGGTCGATCCCATCAACCACTTTCTGGTCATATGCCAATACGGTGCTTCCGTCACTTCTCATCTTGGCAAGTTCAGTCCTGGTCCAGTCGAAGACCGGCATGAAGTTGTAACAGACAGTGGTAATTCCTTCCTTGCCGAGGTTCTCAAGGGTCTGGATGTAGTTTGCGATGTACTTGTCGCGGTCCTCTCCACCAATCTTGATGGCGTCATGAATATTGACGCTCTCAATGCCGAGTACTTTCAAATCAGCGGCTTCTACCTCTTTCTTGAGCTCCTGGATTCTTTCGATCGGCCAAACTTCCCCAGCGGGAATATCGTAGAGGGTGGTGATAACCCCTTCAACGCCTGGAATCTGGCGGATCTGTTGTAGGGTAACGGTATCGTGCTTTGAGCCGAACCAGCGAAGTGACATATGCATCATGAGTGGTGCCTCCATATATGTTATACTAATAGTCTAACATACTAATATATTAGAGGCAATACCCCAATCCTTTTCCTCTTCATCCATCCTAGAAGCCTATCTTCGGTCGCCCATCACCAACATGGAAGCGGTGCGGTCCAGGAACAAGGTGCACTCTTTCTTTGTCCTGAGCGCAGCACAAGGGGAGTAGACCCCTATCTGGTCATAGAGACACATGGCAACCGCACGTGCTTTTCTTTGGTCGGGTACGGAGCAGATAAGATGTTTGGCTTTCAGGATCTGCCTTACAGACATGGTGATTGCTTTTGAGGGAACCTCATCAATCTTTGGGAACCAACCTTCGCTTACCTGTTGTCTTCTGCATCGGTCCTCAAGCTCCACCACAATGTAGGGGTCGTCGGTTTCAAAATTGGCAGGGGGGTCGTTGAACCCGATATGTCCGTTTTCCCCAATGCCAAGGAAGGAGACATCCACTTTTTTCTTTTTGATGAGAGCGTTCAATCTCTTGACCTCTTCTTCCAAATTCTCTGCATCGCCGTTGATCTGGTGAAATGCACCAAGGTGAGTTACCTTCTCGACAAAGCGATTGTTCAAGTAATAACGGAAACTGGAAGAGTGGGTGTCGGGAAGATCTACATATTCAGCCAAGCCGAATGCCTCTACCTTGCTCCAGTCAATGTCTGCTTTTGCAAGATGTTCGTAGAGGGAGAATTGACTTAAACCGGTTGCGACGGATATGACAGCATGGCCTTTCTTCTCGATTGCATCCTGAATAATGGTAATGCCTAGCTTTGCTGCCTGGTAGCCCATGTCATGTTTGTCTTCGCAAATGGTTACACGCATCTATTGTAGTTCTCCTTACCCTCCAGTCTAACAAAAGTGCTGTACTGGGTACAGAGGCTTAGAGAAAGGCTTCTTCTGAGCTTGGATGGGTTGTATTCCAACTCTTTGTATCAATAATGAGCTGTTTGGTAACTTCCTTAGCACCATAGGGGGCAAAGAGTTTTTCCATTCCCAGGAACCCAGATGCCAAGGTGATTACAACCTTCTGGTAGTGGAAGCGAGCCATCTGACGGCTGAATGAGTCGAAAAGGAGACGGAAAAGGCCAAGTCCACGGTACTCTGCCTTGACTCCAAACAGTGGTACTTCCACGAGATAGTCGGCAAGCATG
This sequence comes from Sphaerochaetaceae bacterium, assembly GCA_028532765.1. Taxonomy (GTDB): domain Bacteria; phylum Spirochaetota; class Spirochaetia; order Sphaerochaetales; family Sphaerochaetaceae; genus Sphaerochaeta. The sequence continues at coordinate 21,828 of JAQQAR010000027.1, forward strand.
GTGTAGGAGAGGAATGCTGCCAAACTCCCATCCTGTGCTTTGGCCAAGTAGAAATGATCGAGTTCGTCGAGTTCCAGGTGACGCATCAAAACTACGCTTGCAATGCGGTCTTCTTCACTGCCTGCCTCAAGTTCAGTTACCAATGATTGGACCATGTTCATGATCTCTTCGGTTACCGGTCCTTCAAGGGTTTCAAAGGTGAAGTCTTCCAACAGGATGTCTTCGGTGAGTTCTGTCTCTCCATCGCTCAACTCCAGCAGTTGATTAAGGCTCTCCTGTTCCCGGTACCAGGAGACAACCACACGCTTAAGTTGTTCATCACGGAAACTGAACCATTTTCGCTCCAGTATTGGTGTCTCGCTGAGCGTGTCCTTGAACTTTCTGAAGACCCCCCTCCCGCTCTGTAGGGCGGCAAGAAGGCGGGACCGATAGAGGGGATTCCTTACCCTGTTTGCAAACATTTCCATGAGATGAAAACCATCAGATGGTTCCCAGTCAGGTATGGGAATGAACCGGTTCTCTCGCTCTTCTTCATCAATATCATCGAGATATTGTATCTCATCCTCTCTCACGAGAAACTCATCCTTGAGATCAAGGAAGTAATAGTTCGCTTGATCTTCCATCGCAAAGATGATGGAATCGAGGAGATCCCTACTTAAAACAGGCAAACGATATGCTACATGTTCATTATCCATAGGTCTATGATAGCCCGCTAAGAAGGGGGGCGACAAGTGCGTTCGCCTTGACATTAGCGGTAAAAGATACGAATATTAGTACTGTTATTCCAATACAGTAATTAGGAGAATATTCATGAGCATTATTGAATTTATCGAAGCCAGGGAAATCCTTGACTCACGTGGTAACCCCACCGTTGAAGTAGATGTCATTCTTGAGGATGGTTCCATGGGCCGTGCAGCAGTTCCTTCTGGTGCTTCCACCGGAGTCCACGAAGCTGTAGAGCTGCGTGATGGGGACAAGAGCCGCTATCTTGGTAAGGGCGTTTTGAAGGCTGTAGACAATGTCAACAACATCATCGCACCTGAACTTGAAGGTATGGATTCTCTTGACCAGGTTGCTATCGACCGCGCTATGATTGCTCTTGACGGTACTCCAAATAAGGCAAAGCTTGGTGCAAACGCAATCCTTGGTGTTTCCATGGCTGTTGCCCGTGCTGCTGCTGACTACCTTGGTCTGCCGCTGTACAAGTATCTTGGTGCTTACCACGCTTGCACACTTCCCGTTCCGATGGCAAACATCCTCAACGGTGGTGCACACAGCGATAACAAGGTTGACTTCCAGGAGTTCATGGTAATGCCAATCGGTGCTGCTTCCCTCCGCGAGGGACTTCGCATGACCGCAGAGGTTTTCCACAACCTGAAATCAGTCCTGAAGGGACGCAAGTACAACACCTCTGTTGGTGATGAGGGCGGTTTCGCTCCCGACTTGCAGTCCAATGAAGAGGCTCTTGAGGTTATCATGGAAGCTATCAAGGCTGCTGGTTACACCACCGGTCGTGATGGGGACTTCATGATTGCTCTTGACCCTGCCAGCAGTGAGCTGTACGACGAGAAGACCAAGACCTATACCCTCAGATGGTCCACCGGTGACAAGCTCACCAGTGCACAGATGGTTGACCTCTGGGAAGACTGGGCAAACCGCTACCCGATCATCTCAATCGAAGACGGCATGGCCGAGGACGACTGGGAAGGTTGGAAGTTGCTCACCGATCGTATCGGCGACCGTGTCCAGCTTGTTGGTGATGACTTGTTTGTAACCAATGTTGAGAGACTGAAGATGGGTCTTGAGAAGGGTGTTGGTAACTCCATCCTGATCAAGGTGAACCAGATCGGTACCCTCACTGAGACCTTCGAGGCTATTGACCTTGCAAAGCGCAACGGCTACACCTCAATCGTTTCCCATCGCTCCGGAGAGACCGAGGACAACTTCATTGCTGACCTCGTAGTTGCTCTTGAGACTGGACAGATCAAGACCGGTAGCATGAGCCGCTCTGACCGTCTTGCCAAGTACAACCAGCTTCTGCGCATCGAGGATTACCTTGGTGATACCGCTAAGTATGCTGGACGGGATGCTTTCCGCGTACTGTAAGACACGTTGTTACGTAGTACTATTTCGGGCCATCGCAATGCGGTGGCCCGTTCCTATCGAAAACCAGACTTTATCATTTTTGCATGTGGAGTTGAGCCATGATATCCTTTCTGACCATGAGGAATACCATTAACAACCCAATGATGAGTTGCAGGAGATCCAAGGGAGTACCGATTGCTTTGGTGGTGGTCAGGAGTGGAAGGCTGGGAAGGGAGGACCCCTTGTAGTTGCAGATAAGGGCAACAAAGAGGTTATTGGCTGCGTGGATTGCCAGAGCTGGTTCAAATCCTCCAGTGGCAATGCTCAGCGCAGTAACCAGACCACCGAAGAGTGCGTAGAATACCAAGACGAGCGTTGGGTTCTCTGCACTGCCTAGTTCCCTGTTTGAGAGATGGGGGGCCGTGAACAGGATTGCAGAAAGTACACAGGCAAGGACATTTCTCATTGCCCCTCTTCTCAGTTTTTCCCCTTGCACAACCCGAATGGGGAATACCCTGAATACCACTTCCTCACTGCTGGTCTGGATGGGGGTAAGGACCAGGACCAAGGGAAGCAACATCAGATGTTCCAGAATGGAAGCGTCACTGGTACTGTATGCCTCTGGTTCAACCATGAGTCCAAGAAGTAGAAAAAGCATTGCCACCAGAAGATATGCCCCCATACTCTTGAAAAAGAGGATGAGACGAAATGTACTGTGGTCGGTGATAAGTGATCGTGGACTTGTGGTAAGCAACAGCTTCCATGAGACTACGATACCCAAAGCCATGGCAAGGAAGGGTGCATTTGCCCTTAGGTAGGGGATGTTGAAATGCCCAAGCATAGTTACAAAGTAAGGGCCCAGTATCAGCCAAAAAAGCAGGCTGAGAACCATGGCCAGTGCCAAGCTGAAGGGCGAACTTTCTATTTTTGTATCCTTCTGCATCAAGTTTCTTCTTGGTTTTTCCATGACGTACGCTCATCGTACACACAAACATGATATACTGCAACGTATGAGTCTATCACAAACGAAACGTTCCTATGTGCACGAGGCTTTTGACCAGGGATTGATTTGTGTATTCCCCACCGAGGTTGCAGCTCGATCATACCTGGTAGACTATGCGCTCCATGGGAAACATCATGCAATCCTGGCGGAGAGAGCCATCTCCTATGATACCTTTCGAGGCTATTTTCTGCCTCATCATGAAACCATGGCCCCGGCAAACAGTCTTACCCGTCAGCTCTTTATCCATCAGCTACTCGAGTCGGGGAGTTTGCTTCGCTATTTTCTCAATCCAACGTATCCGGAGATGAACAACCGGGTGAAAGGATATCTTGCCAAGTTATTGCCATCCCTCGTGGAAGCATGCCAGGGGGAGGTGCTCAGTAACCTCGACTCTGCCATGCAGACGGACCTATTGGTGCTCTATGGGCAGTACCAGCAGTTCCTGGATGAGCATCAACTGTTCGAACCCAGGTACGAGAAGCCAAGCATACCCGATGACTGGGACACTGGAAAGTCATATTGCATTCTTTTCGCAGATACCAACCCGGAGGCGGAGAGCTTGTACGAACAGCTGGGAAGGCCATCCTTCATGGAACTAAGGAAAGCTCCTGAAGAGGATCCTTCAGTGTTCTTGGAAGTGTTTCCCAACCACCTCGTAGAGATCAAGCAAACGCTCAAAAGGGTGAGGGATCTCTTGGATGCAGGAGTGGAGACACACCAGATTTTAATCGGCACTACTGCAACCGACACCCTCATGGATGTACTCCGCGAGGAAGCAATGCTTTATGGTATCCCCTTGACGGTAAGGGAAGGGAAATCGGTACTTGCCTACAGCAGTGGGCGGTTTCTCAGCCTGATTCAAGAGGTATATGACGAACAATTCAGTCTGGAAAGCTTGAAATCACTCTTACTCGATCCTGGTATTCCCTGGGCTGAGGGAGAAAAACATCGTATTTTCATCAAGCGTGCAGTCAGGCAGTCAGTCATGCATGGTTCCCTGTATGGAGAGGATCAGTACAGTTCCTTGCTGGGAGACAGGGATTTGCAGAGGTGGTATGAGGGCTTGAAGAAGAGCATCATAGCAATTGTCCAGGCTGAGGATATTGAGGACTTACGACGGAAAATCAATCACTTCCAGGATACCTACTTCATTCCAACCCAGTGGGTCGGCACTCCGGGGGAAGATGTCTATGCGTTCTGTCTTGATGCCATGGCTCAGGTAAGGGATGCGATGGAGAAGACCGGAATCACCTCGTACCCCAGGATCTTTTCCTTTTTACTTGCTCACCTACAGAACAAGCGATATGTATTTCAGCAGAAGAGTGAGGGCATCGCCGTCTACGGGTGGCCTCAGGTATCTGTTCTGAATGCTGACTATCTTTTCATCCTTGCCCTTGACCAAGAAGGTTCGCGGTGCGTTGAACGCCCCTTGAATTTTCTGCCTCAACAGATTGAGAAGGCGCTACGCAGGGAGGTCGATACCACCGAAGCCCATTTCCGCTGTGCAACCCTCGCTGATGGACAGCGTTTCCTCTCCTGCCATATGCGTCGCTATGAAGGGGAGATGATGGTTCCTTCCTATTTCCTGCAGCATGGGCGCCTTACACAGTATGAAGCTGATCAGCAGGCCATTACCGATCCATTGGCTGCAGAACTGTTTCTCTACAAGCATGCAGCTCTTCCTGATGTGAGGGCAACAGCAAGCCAGAGGGATTGGTTTCTGGCAGCCAAGAAGACCGTACTTGCTGAACGTGCTGACGACTATGCACGCCATCCCATCAAGCCAGACCTTATTGCAAGGCTCAAGGATGATAAGGGAAGATTCCAGTTCTCCCCAACCGGCATAGACCAGTTTGACCACTGTCCGTATGCATGGCTTGCAAGGTATCTCTATGGACTTAAAACAGAGGAGTATGAAGTGCAGCCGGTAGACCACCAGAGAATTGGAATGCTCCTTCACACAGTCTACCAGCGGTTTTTCTCTGAGATTTCTGATTATGATCCCCAGAAAAGGGAGATGTATCAGGAGCGCCTGTATGCACTGTTTGACGAGTGTCTGGTCTCCTACTATGGGCAGCGTGGGCCTTCCCCATCGATGAGGAGCTGGATCATTGCCAGCTATAGGGAGAAGGTGGCATCAATTCTTGATGCGGAATCGGCACTGTTCGCCCATGGAAGATCCATTGCATTCGAGGCATCCTACGAGGTAGAGCAATTTCCTCTTCTCATAAACGGCCGAATCGACCGTGTAATCAGCCTTAATCCTCCAGAGGATACCAAGCTTGCTGTCATCGACTATAAAAAAGGGGTACCGGAGGTAAAACGTGTTTCGGGGCATCTTGAGTCATTTCAGCTACCCGTCTACCGATTCTTGTTGACCCATGACCGTGATGTCTCCGTATCCAACGCTTCCTACTACAGCGTCAAGGACGAAAAGTACTACACGCTCTGGTCCCAGGAGGATGATCCATCTGCACTGCTTTGTGAAGAGCAACTGCAGCAGCGCCTGGAGAGTCTGCTTGATGCCGTGCAGGGTGGGCATCTGATGGCAACGCCATCAAAGAAACATTGTGGACCTTGTCCCTACCGATCCTTGTGCCGGAGGAGGTACGCAACGCTATGATTCGATTCGAAGAGTTTCTGAAGCACACAAATGCGAGGCTGGATGACAACCAGAGGAAGGCTGTGAATGTCCTGAACAACTGTGTTGTCTCTGCCGGAGCCGGCTCAGGCAAGACCACGGTTCTCAGTTACCGATTCCTTCGTCTGGTTCTTGAAAGAAAAGCCCGATGTGATGAAATCCTGACCCTGACGTTCACCCGAAAGGCTGCAAGGGAGATGCATCAACGTATTCATAAGCATCTCCTTACCTGTCTTGAGGATGAAGATATTGCCCAACAACTTGAAACCTTCAGTGAAGCGGCCATCGCCACATTGGACAGCTTCTGTGCAACGATAGTCAGGAGCAATTCTGTGGCCTATGGAGTGCCTCAGGATTTTGTCATTGATGATGAGAAAAACCTAGGAACCATCCGTCGTGTAGCTACTGAATTGCTGGATGTGTATCCACAGAGCCCGGGGGCGAAGTTGCTCAGTGAGCTCTATACCCCAGACACCCTGATAGACAAGGTATTTGTCCCACTGGCAAGTACCTATTACTGCCTACCCAATACTGTTGAGGTAGGGGGAGCTGAGCGTATTCTTGCAGCAGTGGAGAGGGAGTATGAACGTCTGCTTGTCCAGTACCGTGAGATGTTGACTCTCTACGCTTCCTTCACCGACAAGGGCAATACTGTACAAGGCTACAAGAGCGATGCACAGTCGATGCTCTCCAGGATGGATGCCTGTAAGAACAGGGATGAGCTGCGATCCTTGTTGTGTTCCAAATTTGCCCATCGTAGGGCTCCGGGAAACGGGAAAGCAGATGATATCCAGACCATTAAGGATACAGTGGCGATATATCGGGAGCTGAGAAGCAAGCTCTGTATGGCGTTGAGTATTATGCTTGCTCAGGAGCAGCTACATGCAGTGATGGAATTCATGCAGGAGTTTGTAAGCAGGTATCAGAGAGAAAAACGCTCGAGCGGGATTCTTACCTTTGCCGATGTCTCTACCCTTGCGGTGACGATGCTTGCTGAGGACAAGGCTTTGCGCTCTTTCTACAAGAAGAAATTCCGCTACATCATGATTGATGAATTCCAGGATAATAATGCACAGCAGAAAGCAATGCTCTACCTGCTAGCGGAACGACTGGACAGGGAAGGGGATGGCATCCCCCAGCCTGAGGATTTGCAGAAGGATAAGCTATTCTTTGTAGGAGATGAAAAGCAGTCGATCTATCGATTCAGGGGCAGTGATGTTCGGGTTTTCAAGCAACTGAGCGGAGAGTTGGCTTCCATCGGAGGGGAGACCATCACCCTGGGAAGGAACTACCGTAGTGAGCCGGACTTGATCAAGCTGTTCAATACGATGTTTTCCAGCATCATGAAGAATGAGGGGGAGAGCTACGAGGCAGACTTCTCAACGCTGGAGTTCCGTGATGCTTCCTCTGGTGTGCAAAGCAGCTGTACGCTTCTGATCAAGCCCTATCAGGAAAGTGGTGGTGACGAAGAGGAGGAGGAAGCTTCCTCCGTTGAAGCTGAGGCATATACCATTGCAAAACTGGTCAGGCAGATGCTTGAAAGTGATGAGTTCTTGATACCCTCAAATGAGGGACCAAGAAGACCCAAGGCAAGCGATATTGCACTCCTGCTTCGTACGACCAGCAACCAGCTGAGTTTTGAGAAGGCCTTCAGGAGATTTGATGTGCCCTATACGGTACAGGCAGCACGGTCCTTGATGCTGGAAGCTCCAGCGAACGATCTGTATGCCATGTTACAGCTCACGCTGTATCCTGAAGATAAGCAAGCGTATGCCACAGTCCTTCGCTCTCCCTTCTGTAACCTGAGCGATTGGGCTATTACCCATGTGATACAAGAACCACTTTTTTCCCTCTTACCTTTACTCTCTGAGGATGACGCTGAGCGGTTGGCCTCTTGCGGGGCTTTTTACCAGCGGTTGCGCGAGGCGGTAGGCAGTGAATCGTTGAGTACCCTTGCCCTGATGCTTTGGTATGAGAGTGGTTACTACCTCTCCTTGGTTTCCCACCCGCAGTATCAGGTATATGTCGAACATTTTGCTTTTTTCCACCGCCTTGCACAGATTCAGGAAGAACAGGGCAAGAGTATCAGCCAATTTGTCGATTTCCTGAGACGAAATCTGGTTCAGAACGAAAAAATCGACCAACTCGAGGTAATAAAGGAACAGGAATCGGGGCTTCAGATTATGTCGATCCATAAGTCAAAGGGGCTGGAGTTTCCCATTGTAATCGTGGGAAATGCCGCATCCAAGGGAAAAGGTGGAGGGGACTATCTCAGTACCTTCCTCGATATTCCACTTCCACACTATCTCTCTTCCTCCTACTATATCTCTGCCACGAAGCAAGAGACCGTCCGTCATGCCGGGACGCTCTTCGCAGGTAGTGAAGAACAGGACATGGAGATTGCTGAGCTGAAACGGTTGTTGTACGTTGCCATGACCAGGGCGGAGACCCATCTCATACTTAGTGGAGCATTTTCCAAGAACAACAGGGGGCTGAATCCTGACAAGAAAGCTGATACATTGCTGCAGATGCTGGTTGGCAGTCTCTCCCTGGATATCGACAATCCTGTACATGATGAGGGTATCTTGAAAGTGCGGCCAATAGAGAGTATTCCTGAGCACTTTCTCTACAGCGGAGAGCGAGAGGATAGCTTAGCTGTGCTTGAAAGGTTACAAACTGCTGAGAGCTGGTATGATCAAGCCACACCAGATTGCAAAGGGCACCCTATCCGTATTGCCACCACGAAGCTTCATCCGCTTGTCCATGGGGGTGAAGGCGTCCAATTGCCACTGTATCCTAGTGATGAGATTCTTGGTGGATATACCGAGGATCAGGTAACCGGGTTTGGTACGTTCGTCCATGCCCTCTGTGAACAGATGGTACTGGGCAATGAGGTGAAGGAACTCGCTTCTCTTATGCCTGACTCCCTGACAAGGGTTATGAAAACACAGGAGTTAACCGTGCTCCAACAGGATGCTCTTGTCTTGTGTAGCGGGTTCATAAAGAGTGAGTGGTATGAGAGAGAGGTAAAACCCTATCCTGCCCAGTGTGAAGTAGGCTTTTTCAGTGCCGTTGAGCAGGAAGGACGGACCGTTGTGGCTGAAGGTTCGATTGATTTGCTGGTGAGGCAGAATGATACCTACCTCGTAATAGATTTCAAGACTGATAGGTGGAGAAATGAAGATGTCCACCGTCTCCAGGTAGCGACCTATATGCAAGCAACAAATAGAATGTATCAACGTCCTGTGCGGGGGTGCGTTATCTATTTGCGTGATCCAGACCAGGTGTTGGTATGGGAAGGAGAGAATCTATGATGCGAATTCCATTTGAGACGATGTGTGCACAATTTGAACGCGTGCTTGAGAGCCGGGAGATGGAGAAGCATGATGCTGCGCTCTGTGCTCGACTGATAGCTGAAACTTCACTTGAAGGGGTATACACCCATGGGGCAAATCGATTTGCCTCATTGATCAAGGGTATTGATGAAAAGCGTGTCGATGTGCACGCCCATGCCCAAATGAGTGATTCATTCGCTTCTCTTGAGCGATGGGATGGAAAGCGTGGTGTAGGAAACCTCAATGCCTATGCCTCCATGAAGCGAGCTATTGAACTGGCAAAAGAGCATACCATCGGTTGCGTTGCCTTGAAGCATACCAACCATTGGATGAGACCTGGTACCTATGGATTGATGGCTGCCAAGGAGGGGTGTATTGCGCTTCTCTGGACCAACACGATGCCACTGATGAGCCCATGGGGGGGCTCTGATACCAAGATTGGGAACAATCCTCTGGTACTTGCCATTCCCAGTGAAGAAGGGCCACTTCTTGTTGATATGGCGATGTCACTTTTCAGTTATGGCAAGCTGGAAACCTATGTAAGGGAGAAGAGGGAACTACCCGTCCCAGGTGGATGGGACGAAAAGGGAGAGCTTACTACCGACCCAGAAGCGATCCTACAAAGCAAGCGATCTCTTCCCATTGGTTTCTGGAAGGGAACCAGCTTGGCTCTTGCCCTTGATTTGATTGCTGCAACCCTCTCTGGTGGAAGGACTACCCGATCAATTGGGTCCTTGGAGGAGGAAGGGGAAGTCTCCCAGATCTTTTTGGTCTTTGATACCTCCAAGTTCCCCGACCAGGAGAACCTGCAGAAAGAGATCCAGGCAACCCTTGAAGACCTGGTAAACTCAACCCCTTTGGAGGCAGAGAAACCTGTTCGTTATCCAGGCCAATTCAGGGAGCAAACAAGAAAGGAGAATCTAGAGAAGGGCATTCCCGTTGATGAGGTCGTTTGGGAAACCATTCTCTCCCTCTGATCAGATATAAGCGAAAATTGGACCAAAAAGCAGGACAACAATGAGGAACCAGAATGCATAGATAACCATGAATATGCTCTGTATCCGAATGAAGGATCTTCTTCTCAGCAGTGTTACTGCCAGTGAGCCAAGGTTTGCAAGCAAGAGTAGGTTCTCAGCAAGGACAGCCAAGCGGTTGGGGCTTAGTCCGTATTGAAGGAACCTCCCCCCTATGGCAATGAGGGCGAATACATCGATGCCTATGGCTGCCAATGCTGCGGTGATGAGCACTATGCGGTAAAAGGGTGTGGTTTGTTCGCTCTCCAGAAGATCTGTTGCATAGAGGATCATCATCAGAACCAAGGCAAGCAGCACGTCGATTACCAACAAAAGATTTCGGTCTTCTGTAATAGGAAGTCTCCCTACTATTAAGGCAGTCAGGAAGGAGAGCATTACCACCGTGATTACCGGGAGGAAAATGGTAGCCAGAAGCCGGGTGAGGGAGGCTATCTGGTTCCTTCTATATTGCAGAAGGTACCGGGCAGATAGGGGAAGCAGGGCTAGGATTCCGGTAACAACGAATGGGGCGAGACGATCCTCTACATTGACTCCTACCGCTTCAAAGAGCACGAATGTGAGCATCGTAACCACAAACACGGCACAAGCTAGCAGGAATGTGAGGAGAAGCACTTCTCCGGTAAGGCGTATATGTCTACTCATTCTCTCCTGTAGTGACCCTTTCTGGGTGGGGAGGGCAAGACTGACCACCAGAAGTAAGGGCAAATGGATGAGTGCCAGGATCTTTGTCTGTGCTTCTTCAGTGCCTGTCATGCTGAATTGCAGATTCATCAAGAGTGTAAGGATGCCAAGAAAAGAGAGATACCCGACAAGATATTTTCTCTCCTTTACCAGATACAGAGCAAGAAACAGGAGCATAAGGAAGGGTAGGTTCAAGCCATAGAATAGCATGGTGTTGTCGCCAAAGGGATATCCTAGGAGCGTCGGTATCTGGGAGATGATGAGTTGGCTGACCAGTACAATGATGAATAGCTTGGAGGCTGCTCTCTTGTGAGGTTCTTCAAGTAGGCTGAATCGTGCTCCCATGCGATAGAGGGAGAGCAGGGTTGCTTCATCCCTTGGGAGGATTTCTTCGAGCTCCCTCTGCATCTGGGCTTGCTTCAGGAGCTTCTCATCACCAGAATCAGGTTGTTCCTGTTGCAACAGTATTTGTTCTTTCCATACAGAGAGTATCGTTTTCATACAAACCTCCGAGAAAGTATAACACCGGTGTGGTGAAATGGATACAATACCTGAAAAAAATCAAAAAAACGGGTTGGCACCAAGCCAACCCGCGAATGATACAAGAACTGTTGCTTAGTACTTGCCGTACAGTGGTCCAAAGGTGGAGCAGGCGCGATAGTCAGCTCCTTCCTTGTCCATGCCAAGCATTGACCATGCACTGGGACGGAAGATCTTATCTTCCTCAACATTATGCATGCATACCGGGATGCGCAGCATTGCACAGAGTGAGATGATATCAGCACCAAAGTGCCCATAACTCAGTGCTCCGTGGTTTGCTCCCCAGTTTGCCATGACCGAGTAAACGTCCTTGAAGGGACCTTCCTTGCCATTGGTTCTGGGTACGAACCAAGTGGTCGGCCAGGTCTGGTCGGTGCGTTTGTTGATAACGTCGAAGACATTCTCCGGTACTTCACAGGTCCATCCCTCAGCAAGCTGCAGGACAGGGCCTACACCCTTGACCATATTGATCCTGACCATGGTTAGTGGCATACCGCCTTCACTGAGGAAGGTTGAGCTATAACCACCACCGCGGAAGTAACCACCGTTGGCGACGCTGAAGCGGGTATTCTCGAGGGTTTTCTTTACATCTTCCTCGGTAATCTCCCAATAAGGCTTCATCTCGCTTTCGCCTTTCTCGTTCTTCATCTGACCAGCAGCATCAAGCGTGGTAGCACCACTGTTGATCAAGTGAATGAATCCTTCCTTAGCCAAGCCCTCTGGCTTCCAACCGGAAACTCTCTCAATAGCTGCAGGGCTCCAGTAGGTTCTCACATCGCTGAAGATTGCAGCACGGTTGGTGAGCAACTTACAGAAGAGCATGCTGATACCGTTCAGGTGGTCATTCTCTGTTGCCATGATATACGGTTCACGGATGCCGTTCCAATCAAAACTGGTGGTAAGCATGGTTTCCATGAAGTCACCATTCGGCCAATGGTCGGTCCACTGTCTCTGGCCCTGGAATCCTGCACAGATTGCATTATGCCCAAGTGCCTCTTCCTTGAAACCGAGCTTCTCGAGCTTCTTGTTGCCAACCATGAGGTCACGACCGATCATGGTCATCTTGGTGCAGTACTCCCAATCCTTGGCAAGCTGCTCCTCACTTCTCTGGTACTCAGGAGGGTTGGCAACATCTTCAGCCTGGATGCAGTTTTCCTTTACCCATACAATAGCCTTTTTATATTCTTCAGGATCATAGATTTCTTCAGCGATACGGCGTTCAATCTCGCACATATCGACCACTTCACTGCGCATTCCCAGGTAGGACTGCAGGAAATCCTGGTCGACGATTGATCCAGCGATACCCATGGACATGCCACCGATGGAGAGATAGCTCTTTCCTCTCATGGTTGCTACAGCAATACCTGCACGTGCGAAGCGGAGGATCTTTTCAGCTACATCCTCAGGGATGGAGGTATCATCGTTGTCTTGTACGTCACGACCATAGATGCCAAAGGCAGGCAGACCTTTCTGGGTATGAGCGGCAAGTACTGCAGCAAGATATACTGCACCTGGGCGTTCTGTCCCATTGAAACCCCATACACCCTTTACGGTCATGGGATCCATGTCAAAGGTCTCTGTTCCATAACACCAGCAGGGAGTTACTGTCAGGGTGACGGCTACTCCTTCCTTGGCAAATTTCTCTGCACAATCCGCACTCTCTCTCACACGACCGATGGTTCCATCAGCAATAACACATTCAACCGGCTCTCCGGTTCCATGGAACAGGTTTTCGCTGATCAGCTTTGCTGCAGCCTTTGCCATGTTCATGGTCTGATCTTCCAAGGACTCGCGAACGCCTCGCTGTCTGCCGTCGATGACCGGGCGAATTCCAATCTTGGGAAGGGAAGAAGCATAGCGCTTCTCAGGCCCAACCGATTGCATTCCATTTGTATTTGCCATAGTATCCCCCTTAGGTATATAATTACAAATGTAATCGTTTACATCAAGGATAGTATCGCATAGAGCACGAGCAAATGCAATCCAAAATTTTTAAGGAGTCAACGATGTTGAAAACAATTCCCTCAATCCTTAGCCCTGAACTATTGAAGATTCTCATGGAAATGGGCCATGGCGATGAGATCGTGATCGGAGATGGAAATTTCCCTGCTGCATCCATGAATGACCGGGTGGTCCGCTTGGATGGACATGGGGCAGACGAGGTGCTGAAAGCAATCTTGCAGCTGTTCCCTCTTGATACCTATGCAGAGAACGCGTTCCTGATGGACACAACCCCTGGGGACACAGTTCAAACTCCTATCTGGGATGTCTACGAGGCCACCTGCAAAAATGGTGATCCCGCATTTAAAGGCTTTACCCGTCTTGAGCGCTTCGCCTTCTATGAACGGAGTCAGAAAGCATATGCCATTGTTGCTACTGGAGAGACCGCACTATATGCAAACATCATTTTGAAGAAGGGTGTAGTGGTCTAATCTTCCTTGGGGGTGGTCCACAGCTGCTTATATTGCCGTGGACTCATCTGCATATGACTCCTGAACTGGCGTGCGAAGTAATTTGCATCTGAGAACCCTGTTTTTTCGCTGATCCTCTCAATGCTCAGGTCGGTAGTCAGGAGTAGATTGGAGGCATAGGCGATTCGCCTATGGATATGGAAATCGACTGGAGACCAACCCGTTGATAGCTTGAACTGTCGGTTGAGTGTGCTTGCACTCATGTTCGAGACCTCAACCAGTTCATTCAAGGGTATGCTGCGGTCGATATTCTGCTCCATATAGATGATGACTTTCTCGAGGCGCTGATCATTCTGGAAAGCAGAACCTCGTCGAGCACTGTGGAACCTGCTTACCAGGATGAGAAATTGGAGCAATTTGGAGTAGGTCATTGAGGTCGAGCCTTTGCTGTAGTCCTGTTGCTCAGACTCCTCCTTTACTGCGCTTATCAGGGAAACAATCTCAGCGTGTTGGTGTGAGTTGAGCCGAACCAGTGGGACGTCTCCCTCTGCTTGCATGAATGTCTCAGGAAACCCAGCCACGTCCTTGACCTCGGGATAGAGCACTGAAAAGGCCTTCTTTCCAATAAGTAGATTGTAGAGGACCAGATTCTCGATATCTGCATATCCATGAATGGTTCCTGGGCGAATACAGAACACCATGCCTTCCTGCAACTGTCGCTTGTCCTGTTCCAAGAGGTGGATGCCTTTTCCTGATACTACCACCACGATTTCATAGAAATCATGTCCATGCAATGAGAAAGGAATCTCTGGGTCACGGAGTAATACCTTCACAGGAAGGCTGTTTTCCTTGAAGAACATGGTTTCGTGCAATGTAAAACTAGACATGATAAAATCGTGCTAGAATTTGATTATTCTGTCAAGGTAAAAAATGCAAATGGTGGCAAACTATTAAGTAAATACTTTCGTATGAGGAGGGCTATCATGTCTTACTATGAAGAAGCCAAGAAAATATATGCGAACTATGGTGTCGATACCGACTCTGTCCTTGATCAATTGTCTGACGTTCCCATCTCTGTCCACTGTTGGCAGGGTGATGATGTTGGCGGTTTCGAGCGTCCCGATGCCGAACTGGCTGGTGGTGGAATCCAAACCACAGGAAACTACCCCGGCAAGGCAAAAACTGTAGAACAGTTGCGTCAGGATCTGGAGCAGGTATTCTCCCTGGTTGGTGGAAGTCATCGGCTGAACCTGCATGCCAGCTATGGGGAGTTCGGGTCCACCTTTGTTGACCGTGACCAGATTGAGGAGAAGCACTATCAAGGTTGGCTTGATTGGGGCAAGAAGATGGGTATCCCTCTGGACTTCAATGGAACCTTCTTCAGCCATCCAATGGCTGATGATGGCTATACATTGGCAAGCAAGGATGAGAGAATCCGTAGGTTCTGGATTGAGCACGCAAAACGCTGTAGGAAGATTGCTGCCTGGATTGGAGAGCAACAGGGGAGCCCCTGTATCCTCGACACCTGGGTTCCCGATGGTGCAAAAAACCTTACCGTTGACAAGTTCGGGTACCGTGCCATTCTCAAGGAGAGCCTTGATGAGATTTTTGAGACCGAGTATCCCAGCGAATTTATGCGTGATGCTCTGGAGACCAAGCTCTTTGGCATCGGAAGCGAAGCCTTCGTGGTTGGCTCGCATGAGTTCTATATGAACTATGCAGCAAGAAACAATAAGATGCTCTGCATTGATATGGGACACTTCCACACAGAAGAAGATATCTCAGATAAACTTTCCGCCATTCTCCTCTTCGATGATGAGATTCTCTTGCACGTCAGTCGTCCCATGCATTGGGACAGTGATCATGTGATTCTGTTCAATGACAAGATCAAGATGGTTGCTGAGGAGCTGGTAAGAAGTGGAAAACTGGAATCCTCCCACATTGGCCTGGATTTCTTCGATGCATCAATAAACCGCATCGGTGCCTGGGTTACCGGCATCAGGGCAATGCGTAAGGCCTTGCTCTTTGCCCTTCTTGAGCCGATTGATCAACTCATTGAGTATGAAGAGTCAGGAAATGGCTATGCAACCATGGCGTTGCTTGAACAGCAGAGTGTTCTCCCCTTTGGTGCCATCTGGGATGAGTACTGCAGAAGAACCAACACTCCACTGGAGAGTGAACTCATTGAGTTGGTAAGTACCTATGAGAGGGAAGTATTGGGGGAACGTTCATGAGTTTTGCATCCCTGATTGCCCACTCCAAGCGGTATGGCTCGGACCCTTCTTACGTATTATTGGGAGGTGGAAACACCTCCTATAAAGAGGGGAATATCCTCTATGTAAAGGCTAGTGGCCATGCCTTGGGAACCATTGATGAATCTGGGTTTGTCCGGATGGATCTGGGAAAGCTGGATAAGATCTGGGGAAAACAGTACAGCAATGATGACGAACAGAGAGAGGATGAAGTCCTCAAGGATATGATGGATTGTCGCCTTGAAGTAGAGACAGCACGGCCTTCTGTTGAGGCCTTGCTCCATGCATTGCTCCCCTTTCCCTATGTCATCCACCTTCACCCTGCCATGGTGAATGGTCTTACCTGTGCACAGGAAGGAGAGAAGGCTGTTGCCAGACTTTTTCCTGAAGCGCTCTGGATTGAATTGGTGAAGCCTGGATTCATCCTTGCAGATATTGTTCGCTCCAGGATGGCCGAGCAGAAGAAGGAAACAGGGACCGTCAGCTCCCTGATTTTCCTGCAGAACCATGGTATTTTTGCCGGAGGGCAGAGTTTGGAGGAGATTGAAAGCCTCTACAACTCCTTGATGGGAAAAATTTCCTCCCAGTTGGTAAGAAAGCCTGATTTTTCTCCTCTGGAGGCAGACTCTTCCCGTGTTGAATCAGTCAAGAAAGAGCTTGGGGGTCTTACTAAAGAACCGGTTCTTTTCTCTTGGAACAAGGAATTTGCGCACTACCTGCAGGATGAGAACCATTTCCAAGCAGTTGCTTCCTCCTTTACCCC
This sequence comes from Sphaerochaetaceae bacterium, assembly GCA_028532765.1. GTDB lineage: Bacteria > Spirochaetota > Spirochaetia > Sphaerochaetales > Sphaerochaetaceae > Sphaerochaeta. The sequence goes on from JAQQAR010000027.1 coordinate 38,573, forward strand.
TGACCATATTGTCTATGCCGGTTTCAAGCCACTCTGGGTTGAAGAGGGGCAGGATGTGGTTTCTGCTTTCAAACAGTATGAGGCCGAACATGGGGTAAGTCCAAAGATTGTCTGCGTACAGAACCTAGGGGTATTCTCCCTGGGAGAGAAGCCGATGCCACTCTTTGTGGATACCGTATCAATTGCAGTATATACCGAGAGTTTTGGAGGACCCCGTTTCATGGATGATGCAATGATTGATTTCATCAGAAACTGGGAAGTGGAGAAATATCGGTCTTCAGTTGCATCAAAGTAGGTAAGATGGCATCACTGCAGGATATAAATAAGCGTTTTAATGCGGTGATGCCGTTTGTTACACCGATTGGTGTGGTGCTCGGCTTGATACTTGGGCACCGATTGGACTCCTATCGATTTCTTGGAACCTATTTTTTTGCATTCATTACCTTTGTAGGAGCATTGGGGGTAAGCTATCGTCAGTTTGCCCAGATTGCACGTAGAATGGCCTCTGTGTTGCTTGTGCTCTTCAGTGCTCATATAGTGCTGCCGGTTTTTGTTGCACTCATTGGACGAGTGGTTTTTCCCACCCAGCCAGATATTGTCACTGGTTTTGTGTTGCTCTCTTCGATTCCGATCGCGGTCACTGCATTCATATGGTCGACCATTTATGAGGGAGACGCAGCCCTTGCTCTTTCACTCATCATTCTTGATACCTTGCTTTCTCCCATCCTGACACCTCTGACGATCAGGTTGCTCTCCAATACGACAGTGGCAATTGACCAAGGAGGGATCATGACCAGCTTGCTGGTGATGATCGTCCTTCCATCCCTTGTGGGGATGTTGGTTACCCAAACCATGCCCAAGGTTGCAAAAGAGGTTGTACTCTATCTCAGCCCAGTTACCAAGCTTCTTCTTATTGTAGTGGTAATAATCCATGTAGGGGCTCTCTCTGGTTCTCTCTCCTTTTCCTGGATCTATGTTCCACTCATCCTGATGAACCTCTTTGTCATTGCCTTAGGGTTCCTCCTTGTCTATGTACTCGGGAGGTATGTCCTGAAGGTGGATCGCCCCAGCCTTGTCAGTATGACGTTCACCGGAGGAATGAGGAATATCAGTGCAGCTTTGGTGCTTGCTACCACCTATTTTCCTCCTCTTGCTGCCCTTCCTGTCATACTGGGAATCCTCTTCCAGCAGACATTCGTAGGGTTACTGGGAGGAGTGTTGTTTGGAAACAGGAGAAATAGTTCTCCTTCTTAATCTATACTTATAGAGATATTCACGTAAATCGCTTTCTTTGTTTTGTCTTATGACTTTCGATGTATAGAAAATAGGGTTCCATCTCTGTTTCATGATAAAATCGTGCTAAAAAATGACTATTCAGTTATTGCAGATTTTGAAATCGGTGTCACACTATGAGTAAAGGAAGTTGTGACAGTAGTTTTGCTGTTTGCCCTGGTGTTCTGCCAGGTACAGATAGGTTCCGGGTTTTCCCGGAGAAGATTTCTCAAAAGGAGTGTTTTGTTATGAAGAAAACATTGTTGTTTGTCCTCATCATGACCATGGCCCTTGGTGCAATGTTCGCTCAGGGAACCAAGGAAGCAGCCCCGGCTGGCGAAAAAGAGATTGTCATTCTCGGAAAGAGTATGGGAAATGGGTTCTTTGATGCAGTATTCAAAGGTAGTGAAGAAGCTGCCGCTGAGCTTGGTGGGATCAAGACGACCTATATGGCACCTCCCCAGGCTACTGCAGAGGGACAGATTGAGATCATCGAGACCTTGATCGCACAGAGAGTTGATGGCATTGCCATCAGCGCAAACGATGCAGATGCATTGATTCCTGTAGCCAAGAAAGCCATGGCAGCCGGTATCAAGGTTATCAGTTATGACTCTGGCATCAACGTAGGTGGACGTATTGTTGACCTTCTGCCCAGTAACCCTGAACTCATTGGACGCCAGCAGATTCAGCTTGCTGCTGAACTGACTGATTACAAGGGTGATGTTGCTGTCCTTTCCGCTTCTGCTCAGGCTACCAACCAGAACCTCTGGATTGAGTGGATGAAAGAAGAAATCAAGGAAGCTGAATATTCCAACATGAAGCTTGTTGAGGTTGTCTATGGTGATGATGCCCCCGATAAGAGCTATCGTGAAGCAGTCTCCTTGATGCAGAAATATCCTAACCTGAAGGCTATCATCTGCCCGACCACTGTTGGTCTGCTTGCAACCGCACAGGCTGTCAAGGACGCTGGAAAGAGTGGCGTTGTTGAAGTCACCGGTCTTGGTCTTCCTTCAGAGATGAAGGGCTACATCCTCGACGGCACCTGCCGCCAGATGGCACTGTGGAATCCAATTGACCTTGGATACAGTTCCACCTACATCCTTGATGGACTGATTGATGGTACCATCGACGGAGCAACTGGTGAAGAGATTCCTGCTGGTCGCATGGGCTCAATCAAGGTCGAAGAGAATGGTATTGCCTTCATGAGTACTCCTTATGTATTCAACAAGGACAACATCGAGAAGTTCGCAGAGATCTATTAATCGAATCACACCTGGCTCCTGCTTCCCTTCGGAAGCGGGAGCCTTTGCATCTGCTTGCATAAGGAGGAACAATGCAACAGGCATTGTTGGAAGTACAACACGTAACAAAGGTGTTTCCCGGTATCAGAGCCTTGGATGATGTACATCTCTCCCTACGAAGGGGTGAAGTGCATGCCCTCATTGGAGAGAACGGAGCAGGAAAGTCCACCTTGGTGAAGATTCTCACCGGAGTCTATATCCCTACCAGTGGAACAATGACCTTTGAGGGGAAAGAAATCTCCTTCAAGAATGCAATCGACGCCCAACAGGCAGGGATTGTAGCCATCCATCAGGAAGCATCCATGTTTCCCGAGCTCAGTGTCACAGAGAATATCTATATGGGACACCACCTCAGGAATCCGAAAACAAAAAAACTCGACTGGAAAACCATGCAGGAGAATACCCAGGCATTGCTCCAGAGGATGCAACTTGATATCAATCCAGATTCCCTGGTCAAGAATCTCAGTGTTGCACAGCGCCACATGGTGGAAATTGTCAAGGCACTCAGCCTTGATGCAGATCTGGTCATCATGGACGAGCCAACCAGTGCACTTACCGGCCGAGAGGTCGATGATCTATTCAGGATAGTCCGTTCCTTGAAGGAAGAGGGCAAGGCAATTCTCTTCATCTCCCATAAGTTTGAAGAGATCTTTGAAATTTGTGATTACTACACGGTTTTCCGTGACGGACAATATATCGGGGAAGGGAAGGTAGCAGAGAGCAACGAAGATACGATCATTAACATGATGATCGGGCGCTCAATAGACCAGATGTACCCCCACCATGAACCAAAGATCGGCAAAAAGGTGCTTGAGGTTAAGCACCTCAGTCAGCTTGGTGCCTTCAAGGACATCTCCTTTGATTTGCATGAAGGGGAGATACTCGGTCTCTTCGGGCTTGTCGGAGCTGGTCGCAGCGAGGTGGTGAGAACCATTTTTGGAATTGACAAGGCCAGTGAGGGGACGATGCATTTGCTCGGGAAACCCTTCATGCCCAAAGGTGCCATTGACAGTATGCGGAAAGGAATTGCCCTAGTACCTGAAGACCGCCAGAGGCAGGGTTTGGTGTTGAAAATGAGCTTGACCCATAATATCAGCCTACCGGTGTTGACCAATCTCTGCTGGAAAGGCCTGGTGACCAGAAAGAAGATTGAAAAGAGCTATGTCCAGGAACATGGTGATCAAATGGAGATAAAATCGGCAGGGTACCATGTCGATGCTGAAACGCTCAGTGGGGGTAACCAGCAGAAGGTCGTCCTTGCCAAGTGGATTGGGACAAATCCGAAGATTCTCATTCTTGATGAACCTACAAAGGGTATTGATGTAGCAACGAAGGCAGCAGTACACGAATTCGTTTGTGATATGGCAGACAAGGGTGTTGCCGTTATTTTGATCAGTAGTGAGCTTCCTGAAATCTTGGGAATGTCAGACCGGATCGTCGTGATGCATGAAGGGTACCAGACAGCCATTCTTGATGCAGAAGAAGCGACAGCAGAGTCAGTAATGCGGTATGCAATCGCAACTGTACAGATGGAGGCCTCCAATGCCTGACTTATCCTTCTCCTCCTTTGTAAAGAAAGCACTGGCCCGTAGGGAGGCAACCCTTACCGTATTGTTGGTGGTGCTCCTGGTGCCGATTTCAGTCCGCTCTCCGCAGTTTCTTTCTGCGAAGAACATCTCCACCATCCTCAACGACATGGCTATCCTCTCCATTGTCGCCATTGGTGAGTTCTATGTAATCCTCTCAAATGGGATTGACCTATCGGTAGGTTCCATTATCGCCTTCACCGGTATGGCTACCGGTATGATCAATGAGGCAAATCCTACAGTCAGTCCCTTGCTCCTCTTGCTTGCAGGAATGGGTATTGGAATGGTAATGGGACTCTTCAATGGTGTATTGGTTGCCTACGGAAAAATCCCCCCGATCATCACCACATTGGGTACGGTGAATATCTATCGCGGGCTTACCTTTCTCCTCAGTGGAGGTACGTGGGTTACAGCCCATGAGATGAGTAAATCCTACATAGATTTCCCTCGTAACAGTTTCCTCGGAATTTCTAACCTTCTCTGGATTGCCATTATTGTCATTGCTGTATTCTATTACTTCAGTAGATATACCCGCATAGGACGAGAAGTCTATGCAATCGGGGGAAACCCGACAGCAGCAAAGTTTGTAGGAGTGAATGAGAGTAGGGTCAGGGTAGTAGTATTCCTTATCAGTGGAACACTCTGTGGCCTTGCAGGGGCTCTTTGGACCGCTCGCTATGCTTCTGCAGTGAATGAGATGGCAACTGGGTTTGAAATGCAGGCAGTAGCAGCCTGTGTACTTGGTGGTGTCAACTTTGCCGGTGGCTCCGGTGGCATTATCGGGGTGGTCCTGGGGACGCTCTTCCTTGGTGTGGTCACCAATGCGTTGCCGGTTATCTACCTGTCAGTTTTCTGGCAAACATTCGTCCAAGGCTTGATCATTCTCATCGCATTGACGCTCAACACCATCAGCGACCAGCGAAAGACGAAGAAGCTGCTTGCACAGAGGAGAGGCTAGGTATGGCTGAAAAAAGAGATTTGGTAGCAAAATCCCGGCTTATTGATGAGATGTCGCTCAAGAACCGGTTGATTGAATATTTTACCCAGTGGGAAGTTCTGCTCTCCATTATTATTGTACTGGTGTTCGTCTTTTTCACTATCAGAACCCCGTACTTCCTTGATTGGTTCAATCTGATGAATGCAACGTTCCAATTCAGTGAGAAGGCAATCATGGCCCTTCCGATGATCTTTATCATCATGTGTGGTGACATTGACATCTCGATTGCCTCCATTATTGCTCTTTGTGCATATGCGGTAGGAAATGCTGCACAGGCGGGAGCTTCCATTCCTTCCCTGATATTCATTGCCCTGCTTGTTGGCACCCTCGCTGGATTGTTCAACGGGGTGATGATCACCGCCCTCGAAATGCCGGCCATCGCGGTCACCCTTGCGACACAGTCAGTATTCAGGGGGATTGCAATTGGTTTATTGGGAGATCAGGCACGTACTGAATTCCCAGAAAACTTTGGGTTCTTTGGTCAGCAATTCATTCCTGGTACCATTATCCCCTTTGAGTTCGTTCTCTACTTGGTCTTGGTATTGCTCTTTGCGTTTGTCTTGCATAAGACAACGTATGGAAGAAGATTGTACGCCATCGGGAATAGTGCTGAAGCGGCTCGTTTCTCCGGTATCAAGGTAAAGACCATGAGGATCATCAACTTTACCGTTACCGGATTCTTCTGTGGTCTTACCTCCATATTGCTGGCTAGTCGAATTCTCTCTGTCCGCTCAAACATTGCCACCGGATGGGATTTGGAAATCATCACCCTCGTCGTGCTTGGTGGTGTTGCCATCACCGGGGGCAAGGGGAGTGTGTATGGTGTTTTCATTGGCTCCATGTTGGTCGGTTACTTGAAGTTCGGCATGGGCTTGTTGAAGTTCAGTGGAACCCTGATGACCATTGTCATTGGATTACTTCTCATCTCTGCGGTCCTCCTTCCCCGATTGCTTGATATGTACAAGGCAAACAGGAAGCTACGGCTACAGCAAATGAGTAGAAATTAGGAGATCACATATGATGAGACAGGCATTCGTCATGCAGTTGAAGAAAGGATATGAACAAGAGTACAAGAAACGTCATGATGAGATTTGGCCGGAGTTGAAGGCGCTTCTCAAGGAAAGTGGGGTTTCTGACTACACCATTTTCCTTGACCGGGACAGTGGTCTCCTCTTTGCTTTTCAGAAATCAGAAGGAGAATCGGGGAGTCAGGATCTTGGCTCCAATCCCATTGTTCAGAAGTGGTGGGCCTATATGGCTGATATTATGGACACGAACGAAGACAACTCTCCAATCTCTCTTCCTTTGGAGGAAGTCTTTCATATGGATTGACGAATCCCTTTCGAAAACACTTGAAAAGTTAACGATACTGTAATAGAATCGAAAGCGTAACGAAAGTGATAAGAAAGTAGGAGTGTATCATATGATAGGGCTTTCCCCTCGGGAAAAACACATACTCCAGCTTCTGAAAAGTGGTGAAGAGTATCCTGTATCCAGGCTCAGTGCAGAGCTTGGAGTTTCTGCGGTTACCATCAGGGGAGATTTACGGGATCTGGATTCCAAAGGACTGGTTATACGAAGCCATGGCCGGGTCGTGGTTGCCTCCGCCCCCCAAGCAGCCTTTCGTGATGATACTAATACTCCAAAAAAAGACCTAATTGCAAAACTTGCTGCCACCTTGGTGAAGGATAATGACTTTATCATGATTACCAATGGGTCCACCTGTTCCCTGATTCCCAGACACATATTCGGGAAAAGAAATGTACGGGTGGTTACCAATTCAACGCTTATACTGCCCTATGCACGGGCAAATACCCAGCTTCAGGTCACGCTGGTTGGTGGTGAGTACCGAAGCGAAGCCGAGGCCCTCGTCGGGCCTGCTGCCATTTCCCAGATAGAGAACTACCATGTATCCACCACCTTCTTCGGTACAGATGGATTTACCATGGAACATGGACTTACCACCAGCTTGATCGAGAATGCACAGGTGGTACAACGTATGTGCGCACAAGCCACACGGCGGGTTTTGTGCGTTGATTCCTCAAAGGTGGGGAATCGTGGGTTTGTGCGGATCATGCCGGTAACAGAGATAGATACCATTGTCACAGACAGTGGTTTTCCTGCGGACCTGATCACCCAGCTCGAGGAGCAGGGTGTTGAGGTCCTTATTGCAAAGTAGAGGAGTGAACACATGGCACAACAAGTTGTGATGCCCAAACAGGGAAACTCAGTGGAATCCTGCATTATTGTGGAATGGAATGTCAAAGTAGGGGACAAGGTTGCTGTAGGGGATGTCCTATGCTCAGCAGAAACCGATAAGTCAACCATTGACGTTGAATCGACCGCTGAAGGTGTAGTCCTGGCCATACTGTATGAGGAAGGGGATGATGTTCCCGTAATGGTTCCCATCGTCATGGTCGGAGAGGAAGGCGAGAAGGTCGAGCTTCCCAAGACAGAAACCAATAAAGAAGAACCTAAGGAAGAGAAACAGGAAGCAGCACCAGCTGAGGACACACAACCTGAAAAAGCTACTCCGCCTGCTACAGCAGACAAGGCTCAGGGATCCAGCCCCAGGGCGCGCAATCTGGCTTCCTCCATGGGAGTATCTCTCTCCTCTGTACAGCCCACCGGTCCTAAAGGTCGCATCATTGAACGTGATGTAGCCTCAGTGGCTGGAGAGCCTCTCAGTCCGGTTGCAAGACAGCAGGCTCTTGAGCAGGGAGTCCAGGTTCCAGGACGTGGTAGTGGCATGGGAGGAAGAGTCCTCTCTTCAGACCTACAGGAGAAACCTGCGATTGCTACCCCATCACGCATGGGAGAAGTCTCTGAAGAGATTCAGGAGATACCTGTGAAGGGAGTGAGAAAGGTAACTGCCAGGAGGATGATGGAATCCATCCACTCCACATGCCAGCTTACCCTTCATGCCCAGGCTGATGCACGTGCTCTGAAACGTCTGAGAGCAGGATTCAAGAGTGCCAAGAGTGAGCTCGGTTTGAACAAGGTTACGATCAATGATTTGATCCTCTTTGCAGTCAGCAGAACCTTGCTGGAGTTCCCTGCATTCAATGCACACTTCCTTGGGGATAAGATGTTGCGCTTTAGTCATGTGCATCTTGGTGTCGCTACCGACACACCGAAGGGCCTTCTGGTCCCTGTGGTTCGCAATAGTGACATGCTCAGCCTCCGCCAGCTCTCTGAAGAGACCAAGGCCCTGATTGATAAATGCAAGGAAGGAACAGCCCAACCTGACGAACTCAGTGGTTCAACCTTTACGGTAAGTAATGTAGGAGCCTTTGGTATTGATGCATTCACCCCGGTGCTCAACGTGCCTGAGGTTGCAATCCTTGGTGTTGGCGGCATAACCCTGACGCCGGTAGAGGATGAGGATGGTGATATCGTCTTTATTGAAAAGATTGGACTCTCGCTGACAATGGACCACCAGGCAGTCGATGGTGCAGATGCTGCACGCTTCCTCAAGGCATTGATGGACAACATCGCCACCATTGATCTCTTGTTGGCACTGTAGGGAGGATACATGAGTACCTATGATTTAATTGTAGTTGGCAGCGGTCCTGGTGGATATGTTGCCGCAGAAAGAGCAGGCGCACTTGGCAAGAAGGTCCTGCTCATAGAGAGAGGGCACCTTGGAGGAGTCTGCACAAACTGGGGGTGTATCCCCACCAAGAGCCTTCTGAACAGTGCCAAACTCTATCATCATGCACTTGATGGTGCAAAACATGGCGTTGAGGCTGCTGGGGTGACATTCAGCCTTCCTGATGCAATGAACTGGAAGAATGATACGGTGGGGACACTCAGGAGTGGTATAGAGTTCCTGATGAAATCGAACAAGGTGGAAACGGTTTTTGGTGAAGCTGAATTCATTGACCCTCATCATGTGAAAGTAGGTGATACCATCTATGATGGTTCTTACCTGATGGTCGCTACCGGTTCTTCCGCTTTTGTTCCACCTATCCCGGGAGCAAAATTGGAGCATGTGCTCACCAGTAATGAGATCCTGGATCTCGAGGAAGTGCCCAAGTCCCTGGTTGTCATCGGTGGTGGGGTTATCGGAATCGAATTTGCCTCGTTCTTCTCCATGATCGGTACCAAGGTCACCGTCATAGAGATGATGGATGAAATTCTCCCCATGATGGATGGCGAATTCGCCAAGCTGATGAGACGTGAGCTCAAGGAAGTTGACTTCCGCCTTGGTTGCAAGGTAGAGGAAATTACCAAGGAAGCGGTGTTGTATACCGATGCCAAGGGAAATAAACAGTCGACTGAAGCAGCACTGGTCTTGATGAGTGTTGGGCGTAGGCCGAACACCCAGGGACTGGAGAAGCTTGGATTGGATATAGACCGGCAAGGGGTGGTGGTAAATGACCGTCTGCAAACCAATGTTGCCAATATCTGGGCGATTGGGGATGTGAATGGTCGCTCCCTCCTTGCTCATAGCGCCTCCCGCATGGCAGAGGTTGCCATCTCCAATATCTTCGGTTCAAAAGAGATGCGTATGCGCTACAACGCAATTCCTTGGGCAGTCTATGCGAATCCTGAGGCAGCTGGTTGTGGCATTACAGAAAAGGAAGCCAAGGAGAAAGGCATTCCTGTGAAGAGTCAAACTGTGCAGATGCGCGCAAACGGTCGTTTCCTCGCTGAGCAAGGTAAGCGTGCTTCCGGCTTGGTGAAAGTGATTTGTCACCAGGAAAGCGGTGCCATTCTTGGAGTTCATCTGCTGGGACCCTACAGCAGCGAGATTATCTGGGGCGCTTCAGCTCTTATTGAAGCAGAACTAAGAGTCCAGGATGTCAAAGAGATAGTATTTCCACACCCGAGTGTATCCGAGCTTATCAAGGATGCTTGCTTTGCACTCGACCATAGCCTGTAAGGAGTAACGATATGGCCAGAACGATACCATTTGATCCAGTAAAATTGAGGGAGCCACTCACCATTGAAACACCCTCGATTCCTGTTAACCAGTACAAGAGCAACATCAAGAAAGAGCTCAAGCAATATGGAAAGGAACGACTGATCCGTGCTTATTATGACATGCTCTTGATTAGAAAATTTGAGACCATGTTGGACACCATCAAGAAAGAGGGTGTGTATCAGGGGATCTCCTACAACCACCGCGGACCAGCCCACCTCTCATCCGGTCAGGAAAGTGCTGCTGTCGGGCAGGCAATGGTACTCGATCCGGAGGATCAGATCTTTGGTTCACACCGTAGCCATGGTGAGATTCTCGCCAAGAGCATGAGTGCCATCTATAAGATGGAGGACAAGGAACTGCTCGCCATCATGGAATCATTCATGGATGGAGAGACCTACAAGATTGTAGAGAAACACTTTCCTGGAGAGAATGTCCGTGACCTAGCAGAGAACTTTGTATTGTACGGTGCCTTGGCTGAGATTTATGCCAAGAAGCCTGGATTCTCAGCAGGCCTTGGTGGTTCAATGCATACCTTCTTCAAGCCCTTTGGCAGTATGCCCAACAACGCAATTGTTGGAGGTTCCTGTACTATTGCAGTTGGTGCTTCCCTCTATAAGAAGATTAACCGAAAGAAGGGAATTGTTATCGCCAATATTGGTGATGGAGCTCTTGCACGTGGTCCTGTCTATGAAGGTTTGGTACTCTCCTCCATGGACCAGTACAAGACCCTCTGGGAAGACAATCCTGGATATCCTCCCTTCATGCTCAACTGTTTTGACAACCTCTATGCCATGGGCGGTCAGCCTGTTGGTGAGACCATGGGCTACAAGGTTGCTGCAAGGGTTGCCTCTGCTATCAACGAATACTCCATGCACACCGAGCGTGTTGATGGATTCAACCCTCTTGCTGTAGCAGATGCCACGGCACGCAAGAAAGAAATCCTCCTCAAGGGAGAGGGCCCAGCGTTCATGGACACCATCACCTATCGTTACAGCGGTCATAGCCCCAGTGATGCCATGACCTACAGAACGAAGGAAGAGCTGGAAGCTTTCCGTAACCAGGATCCAATCGTGGCCTATGGTAACTACCTCATTGAAAACAAGGTTGTCAGTCAGGAAGAGCTCGATCAGTTTGATACAGTGCTTGAAGAGAAAATGAGAAAGACACTCGAGATTACCGTTGATCCGGTACTCAGCCCCATGGTTGATGAAAAATTCGTTGAGTCTGTCATGTTCTCCAATGGCAGTGTTGAGAAGTTGGATGATGGCGAACCAGTACTCCTCGAGAAGCTGGAAGACAATGCAAGGGTGAAGCAAATTGCCCGCAGAAGTCGCTATGCATACGACGAGAACGGCAAGGAACTGCCTGCTGCAAAGCAGTACCAGTATCGTGATGCTGTCTTTGAGGCAATGGCACATCGCTTCTCCATTGACCCGACGATGATTGCATATGGAGAGGATCATCGTGATTGGGGTGGCGCATTTGCCTGCTACCGTGGTCTTACCGAACTGCTTCCTCCTTCCCGGTTCTTCAACTCCCCGATCGCTGAATCAGCAATTGTTGGAAGTGGAGTAGGCTACGCAATGGCCGGTGGACGAGCAGTTGTCGAGTTGATGTACTGTGACTTCCTTGGTTGCGCAGGGGATGAGGTATTCAACCAGATGCCAAAATGGCAGGCTATGAGCGCCGGTGTCCTGAAGATGCCACTTGTGCTGCGTGTATCAGTTGGTAACAAGTATGGTGCACAGCACTCACAGGAATGGACCAGCATGGTTGCTTCCGTCCCCGGATTGAAGGCAATGTACCCTGCAACACCGTATGATGTGAAAGGCATGCTCAACTACGCACTCCGTGGTACTGACCCTGTGGTATTCTTTGAGAGCCAGAAACTCTATGGAATTGGCGAGATGTTCGTGAAGGAAGGAGTTCCTGAGGGCTACTACGAAATTCCTGAAGGAGAACCGGTTGTCCGAAGGGAAGGTAAGGATGTAACGCTTATTGCCCTTGGACCCGCTCTCTATACTGCAACCAAGGCGGCAGAACAGCTTGCCGAGAAGGGGATTGAGGCAGAGGTAATCGACCTGAGATGGATCAACCCACTCAAGTATGAGTTGTTGATCGAATCAGTGAGGAAGACTGGTAGAGCTGTCTTCGTGACCGACAGCTCCGAGCGTGGTAGTTATCTGCACACCGTAAGCTCCAACCTTAGCAGGCTTGCCTTTGATTATCTCGATGCCCCGACAATAGTGGTCGGGTCAAAGAACTGGATCACACCGCCAGCAGAAATGGAGGAGTACTACTTTGCACAGGCGTACTCGGTACTGGATGCCATCCACGAACAGATTTTACCGATTCCAGAGTATGTCCCCCAGAGCAATTTCACCGACGGTGAGTTCTTCAGGACAAGCAGACTCGGCGTCTGATAAGGAAAGCCCATGGATTTGAAACAGCTTGAAAAAAGCATCAATGATAGAGATCTTGCTACTCGACTTACCTCGAGTAGTGAGATTGGTTCCCTGATTCAAGGCGGCTCTCTCAAGAGAACAGCGCTTGAAGAGGTGAACAATCATGTGCATACCACCTATTCATTCAGTCCGTATGAACCTTCTGCGGCAGCCTATGCTGCCTGGAAGGCAGGGCTGGGTATTGTAGGAAGTATTGACCATGACAGCATTGGTGCGGCACAGGAGATGCTGGAAGCAGCACAGAATATCGGGATTGCCAGCACGGTAGGATTTGAGCTGAGAACAAGTTTTCTCGACACTCCCCTAGGGGATAGAAAGCTCAACAATCCGGACAGTATCGGAATTGCCTATATGTGCGTCCACGGGGTTCCCAAGCAACACATCTCGACTGTTGCCAAGTTTCTCCAGCCGGTTCAGAAAATTCGTAACGAGAGGAATAAGGCTCAAGTCGAGGCTTTGCAGGCCTTGGTAGGGCAGTATGGCTTCGACCTTGATTTTGAAAGGGATGTCCTTCCTCTCAGTAGAGCTGAACAGGGAGGTTCTGTCACCGAACGGCACATTCTCTATGCTATGGCAAACCAGAGTATTTCAATGTTTGGAAAAGGGGAGAAGCTGGTCCACTTCCTAAAGAAGGACTTGGGGCTGACTCTCGCTGGAAAGGTGCAGGACTGGTTGCTGGACAAGGACAACCTCCACTATGCATATGATCTCTTGGGAGTCTACAAGAGTACCTTCTTGCCTCGGTTCTTCATTCAACCTTCCAAGGAAGAGTGTTTGGATGTACGTGAGGTGGTCTCCTTTGCCAACAGCATTGGTGCCATTGCAGCCTATGCCTATCTTGGTGATGTGGCTGAGAGTGTGACCGGGGATAAGAAGGCAGAGAAGTTTGAGGATGAGTTCCTGGAGGAGCTGTTGGACTTGCTGGTGGATATTGGCTTCCCTGCGGTAACTTATATGCCTCCTCGCAATACCAAGGAGCAGATGCTTCGTTTGCAGAAGCTTGCCAGGGAGAGAAACCTGATGGAGATCAGTGGGGTCGATATCAACAGCAGCAGGCAGAGTATGAACTGTCCTGAGTTGTTGGAACCTACGGCCAGGCATCTCGTTGATGCAGCTTGGGCGCTGGTAGCGCATGAGAAGCTCGCCTCCTGTGATGATACGCTTGGTCTGTTCCATTCTGAAAATCCAATGTCGGGGTCTTCTCTCGAAGAGAAGTTGAAACATTACGCAGCACTAGGAAGAAAAATGAATACCCATGACCCATATTCCCTCGTGCAGCAGTTCTAAGGAGAAGCAATGACTACGTTTACAGAACAGATTAACTTTGAAATTCCCCCAGTGCTTCGTGGCTTGACCTTTGATGGTCAGAAGGGTTTGTTTATACACCGTGTCACTGGCAAGAAGGTGGACCTTTCCCTGCCATCTCCACAAGAGTTTGAGAGTATCGAAGAGGCCTCAGTGGCGTGGAAGAAGTTGCTCGATGCCTACACTTCAGAGAGAAAGGTTTTCCCTTCTGTAATAGAAATTGCAGGAATGGACCTTCAGTACGGGCTCGGGACCAACTATGATGAGGCCCTCAGGGCGGAAGGAGTGAGCCTGCTACCTACCCTTCCTCCCACTTTCAGCCGTGCGGATGTGGTTCGTGACAAGGTAGCCTTGGTCACCGGTGGTGCCCAAGGTTTTGGGGAGGGCATGGTTCGCTCCCTTGTTGAGAATGGAGCCTTTGTCTATATAGCAGATATGAATGCAGATGGGGCAAAAAAGCTCAGTGATGAGCTGAACTGGGAAGCCTGCATCACTGTTTCCAAACCTCTCACAGTCAATGTGACTGATGAGAAGAGTGTGGAGGCAATGATGAATCAGGTAGCTGAAGAGACCGGGGGATTGGATCTGTTTGTATCAAATGCAGGGGTTCTTCGTGCCGGTTCAGTGAAGGTGATGGAGTTGAAGGATTTCCAGTTTGTTACCAACGTTGACTATACAGGATTCTTTATCTGCACAAAGTTTGCCTCTAGACTGATGGCATTGCAGAATATTCCCAGTGCCTCGTATTTTACTGATATTATTGCCATCTCCAGTAAGTCCGGATTGGAAGGTTCCAATAAGAATGGTGCCTATGCAGGTGCAAAATTCGGGACCATCGGACTTACACAGAGTTTTGCTCTGGAGCTGGTTGAGGATAACATTAAGGTCAACGCAATCTGTCCGGGCAACTTCCTTGACGGTCCGCTTTGGTCGGACCCTAAGAGAGGGTTGTTCGTGCAGTACCTGGAAGCGGGAAAGGTTCCAGGAGCGAAAAGTGTTGCCGATGTAAGACGGTTCTATGAATCGAAGGTGCCGATGAATCGTGGATGTCGCACAGAGGACGTCATGAAGGCACTTCTCTACATAGTCGAACAGACCTACGAGACAGGTCAGGCGGTTCCCGTAACCGGTGGCCAGGTCATGCTTAATTAGGAGAATAGAAATGAAAACACGTGCTATCCGTCTGTATGGAGTGAATGATCTTCGCCTCGAAGAGTTTGAGCTTCCCCAGATTGCAGAGGACGAAATCCTCGCAAAAGTGATAACCAATAGTATCTGCATGAGCGACCACAAGGCCGCTGAGCAGGGTGCAAGCCATAAGAGAGTTCCCGATGACGTCGACAAGAACCCGATCATGCTGGGTCATGAGTTCTGTGGAGAAATCGTTGAGGTAGGAAAGAAATGGCAGGACAAGTTCAAGGTTGGTTCACGTTTCTCTATCCAGCCAGCTTTGAATTACAAGGGTACCCTTGATGCCCCTGGATATTCGTTCCAGTACATCGGAGGGGACGCAACCTATGTGGTGATCCCTCATCAGGTAATGGAACTGGATTGCTTGCTCCCTTATGATGGGGATGCCTTCTTCCTTGGAAGTCTTGCTGAACCTGTTTCCTGTGTCGTTGGAACCTTCCACGCCATGTACCACACGACTAATGGGTCGTATGAGCACAAGATGGGAATCGTCGAGGGTGGCAATATGGCCATTCTTGCCGGGGTTGGCCCCATGGGTCTCTCTGCAATTGACTATGCAGTGCACAACCCTGATCGTAAGCCCGGTCGCTTGGTCGTTACCGACATAGATGATGCACGCCTCAAACGTGCACAGGACCTGTACAGCGTTGAGGATGCCAAGCAGAACGGGGTTGAGTTAATCTATGTCAATACCAAGAACTACAGTGACCCGAATGCAACCTTGATGGAATACACTGATGGAAAGGGCTACGATGATGTGCTGGTCATGGCTCCTGTAAGAATGCTGGTGGAGCAGGCCGATGCAATCCTCGCAAAGGATGGTTGTCTGAACTTCTTCGCAGGTCCAAACAAAACAGATTTCACTGCAAGCATGAACTTCTACAACGTGCACTACGCTTCCACCCATATTGTGGGTACCAGTGGTGGTAATACCGATGATATGAGGGAGTCCTTGCACCTGATGGAAAAGGGGTTGATCAACCCTGCAGCAATGGTAACCCATATCGGAGGGCTCTCAGCAGTTCCTGAGGCAGTGATCAACCTGCCAAATATCCCTGGTGGAAAGAAGATGATGTATACTCATCTTGACTTCCCCCTCACAGCACTGACCGATCTTGCTGAACTGGGTAAAACCAATGAGGTGTTTGCTGAACTTGCAAAGCTGGTTGATAAGCACAATGGATTGTGGTCAGCTGAAGCAGAAGCCTACCTCTTGGAAAACTGCAAGAAACGAATCAAGGAGTAATTATGAAAAAGCATATCGCCATCGACTTAGGTGCTTCCAACGGCCGGGTTCTCGTCGGGGACCTCGGCGAGTTTGAAGTCGTACATCGGTTTGTCACCCAAAACGACCAGATACTGGGGGAGTTCTATTGGAACATCCAAAGCCTGTTTGCCGAGATCAAGGTGGGACTGAAGAAGGCTTTTGCCAAGTATGGAAGTGATATCACCTCCATCGGTATTGACACCTGGGGCGTTGACTATGTGCTTACTGATGACAAAGGGGGCTTGGTCTCCCTTTGCTATCACTACCGTGACAGCAGAACTGATGGGTTGATCGAGCAGGTATCGAAGCAGTTGGGCGGAAAGATGCGGATCTATGAGAGAACCGGGATTGCCTTCCAGCCCTTCAATACCCTCTATCAACTTGCTGCCATGAAACGTGATCGCCCTGAAGCCTTGAAGGCAGCATCTCATTACCTGTCAGTACCAGACTTGCTTGCCTATTGGTTGACTGGGATCATGAAGAATGAACGTACCCACGCTTCAACTACGCAATTGTATGATCCAAAGCAAAAAACATGGGCATGGGACCTTATCGATGATATGGGTTCTGAGCGTTCCTTGTTCGGTGAAATCGTTGACAGTGGTACTGTATTGGGAAGCTTGACCACGGATGTTGCCCACGAAGTGGGGGCCTCCTCTGAGGTGGTCGTGATTGCCAGTGCTGCTCATGATACTGCGAGTGCAGTTGCTGCCGTTCCTGCTGAGGCTGGTGGGACGCCCCTGTATATCTCCAGCGGTACCTGGTCACTTCTGGGAGTTGAGCTCTCTGAACCCCGAACTGACCAAGCTTCCATGGAGAGTGGGTTTACCAATGAGGTAGCAGCCAGCGGTGGTATCCGATTCCTCAAGAATATCATGGGGATGTGGATACAACAGGAGTGTGTCAGGCACTGGGAAAGGGAAGGGCAGGAGATCAAGTGGAAAGAGCTTGATGAGGAAACACTTCGCTGTACAGATTATCAAGGATACATCGATCCCTCTGATACCCGGTTCCTTAAACCCAATAGTCACGATAATCTGATGACTGACAGGATTGATGCCTGGTGCCGGGAGCATGATCTTCCCGCTCCTTCCAACCATGGCGAGTACATGGTTGCCATCTATCGAGGACTTGCCAAGGCCTATGCGAAAGCAATTAGTGATCTGGAGGCAGTGATCGGGAAGAAGTTTGCAGCCCTGCATATTATTGGTGGCGGATGCAAGAACGAGATTCTCGACCAATGGGCAGCCACTGAAACCGGTCTCCCTGTGTATGCAGGACCGGTGGAAGCTACAGCATTGGGCAACTTGGTAGTCCAAGCCTGGGCTACCGGTGAACTGGAAAGCCTGCAAGAGGGACGTGACCGGATCAAGCGGGAACAGAAGGTAAAGATCTTCAAGCCGTAACATAAAGAGCATCAGACAAAGCCAGCCCTTCCTTAACGGGGGGCTGTCTCTGTATGGCTCTCCCTCAGTTCTATGAGTTCTTTCAGCTGTTCAGTTGAGAGCTCTGTTATCCAATTCTCCCCCGCCGATACAACACTGTCAGCCAAATCTTTTTTGGAAGTGAGCATATCGTTTATGCGTTCCTCAAAGGTTCCTTCTGTAATGAGCCGGTGGACAGTTACCTGTTTGTCTTGCCCGATCCTGAACGCACGGTCGGTTGCTTGGTTCTCCACTGCTGGATTCCACCATAGATCATAGTGAATCACATGGCTTGCAGATGTAAGATTCAATCCAGTACCGCCTGCTCGAATTGAGAGAAGCATCAGCCAGCATTCAGGGTCAGATTGGAATTGCTTCACCATCGTATCGCGCTGTGTCCTGGTAGAACCTCCGTGCAGGAAGGGAGCTTCCAGTGAAAATGATTCTTTCAACAACTCTTGAAGCAGGAACCCCATTTGGGCGTATTGGGTGAAAATCAACACTTTCTCATTTCTCTGATGAATTGACTCAAGCAGGTCCATCAAGAGGGTAGTTTTCCCGGAATTCCCAGTTTCCTTGTTACTGGTGTCACAGTAAAGGGCAGGGTGGCAACAGACCTGTTTGAGGGCTGTCATTAACTTGAATACCGCTCCCTTTTTTTCAATTCCATCAGCACCTTGCAGGGTTTTCTCCGTCTGCTCTACAATTCCCTTGTATAGTACTTTTTGCTCCAAGGATAGATTTGCGTACTTTTCAAGTACCAGCTTCTCTGGTAGGTCGTTGATGATTGAAGTATCAGTTTTGACTCGACGAAGCATCAAGGGTTTTGTAAGGGATCGGAATGCCTTCAAGGCAGCCTGATCATGGTACCGCTCAATGGGAATGGCAAAATGGCTCTTGAAGCTTGTCTGATTACCCAGGTAACCCTTCATGACACAATCTATGATGCTCCAGTAGTCAAGCATTCGGTTTTCCACTGGTGTACCGGTCATGGCGATGGAGTGATCGCTCTTCAGCTTGCTGACAGACTTTGCTTGGGCTGAGTCCCTATTCTTGATTGCCTGTGCCTCATCAAGGATGGTCACCGAGAAACGAGTTTTCTGTAAGAGTTCACTATCTCTTCTCACTGTAGCATAGGTGGTAATGATGCAGTCACTTCCCTTCTCAAGCTGTCGGTTTTGCCCATGATACACAAAGGTTGAGAGAGAGGGGGCAAAGCGAGATATCTCATGTTCCCAGTTAGTCATCAGAGAGGCTGGAACAACAATCAAAACTGGTTTTTTCTGTGTGATGATCTTCTTGTTCTTCAGGGCGACCAAGAATGTTATGACCTGTATTGTCTTACCTAATCCCATGTCATCGGCCAAGAGTGACCCCAATCCGATTGCATGGTTGTGCATCAACCACTGAAACCCTCGCTCCTGATAGGGCCGTAATGAAGCATTGACTTCTGATGGTACTGCTATGGGTGTAATCTGCAAGAGGGAGTCAAATAGTTCCTGTACACCTTTTTCCATCATCACCGGCTGTTCATCATAGGTGCCCAACAAATGTGCCTTCAGGAGGTCGAGTGGGGAGAGTTTGATGGCTTTCTCCAGTCTGCGGTTGATTCTTCCAATCTCCTTTTCATCGAGCAATACATATTGATCCTTGAACGCAACATACTTTCGACCTTGATCCAACATGGATTGCAACGTTTCTGGGTCGATTGAATCCTCTCCCAAAACAATAGTCCATGAAACATCCAAGAGATCCCGTAAGGCAAGAAAACTCTCAGCAGATCCTCCACTGGAGGTACTCATGCGAACAGAAACACGTGGAGAGAGCGTCTTTTGCAAGCTTCTTGGGATGATCATACTGACCCCAAGTGCTTTCAAAGCTGGAAGGGCATTGAACCAAGCATCGAGAAATTCATCACCAGTAACGGTAGTACTACCTCGTGCCATCAATGCTTTCTGGATGGGATTGAAGTAGGTTCCCAGATAACTGAGATCCTGGAGAATTGCAGCCGTCTCTGTGTTTTCTGAAAGAAATAAGGAGAGATCAATCGGTTCCTTATCTGCCTCTTTGACTTGGATGGTACACTGGAAGGTATCCTTTTCTGTTTCCTTCATCCAAAGGACGGGACGATGAGAGCGGATTGTGAGCATAAGTCTTCCAAGCCAGTGATGGATGGCAAGGGGATTCCCTCTCTGAGCAAGGGTCCTGACTTTATAGGGTGCTCCTGCAAAGAACAATGCATGCTCGTCAGTTTCTGGGATATTTGTAGTATCCACTAATAGGTCGCTGTAGGAGCGAACAAACAATGACACCATGAGAAAGATTTGTTGGAGCTTGTCTGCTGGTTTGGAATCAATGAAGACTAGATCCTTATCCTGCAACCTGGCTGCGAGGGAGTCTGTTATAGCCTTGATCTCAGGATTAAAATAGGCAGGAATCCAGTGAAGAATGTATTGGTCTTTACCAAGATCCAACAGTCTTGGGATGGCGCCATGAGTCTGCAGAAGCCGAAGGGCAAAGTTGTGTGCAAAGAGCAGGAGTGAAAGGACAGGCGGGTACTCCTCTGTTGAACCAATGGGAAAGGATTGGAGATAGGAGAGACATCCATCCATCTCTTGTGATGAAAAGGCAAGCTTGCCTTTGCCCTGTTTGAGAACTCCTTGCATTGTTTTTCCTTGATAGGTGATCTTACACTCATCATAGAGGATGCTCGGAATCTGCTGAGGGATCTCCAGCTGATTGACAAATTTTGTGGTCTGTTTCGCAAGGCTTGAAATATAGGAGAGATAGTCTCGCTTGAAGTCATATTGAGGGGCAAAGAGAGGGGCCTCGGTAAGGACACGTTCAAGCACTGGTTTCATGTCCGGGATTACCTGGAGATCAAGCTCGCCCAATACAGTAGAAACACCCTTCCCATTGATCAGGGTAAGAGAATCCAAGGTTGGTATCTGCTCTTTAACAGTACTCCCGGAGTTCAGAAGCGATGATTGTACATCAAGTCCATGGAGGCGAAAGATAAGAAAAGGGTCCTTGTCGATCTCATTGGCAATCATGTAGATGACCGCAGCCAAGTGCTTGCAGGGGACAGCCCAGTCAGGACAGCTGCATTGCATCCCCAAATCCTTCCATGATTGCGGGAACAGCTTAATGCCGATATCCATACACTCTTGTTCAAGTTCTGGGGGGAGTTCTCCTGTTTGCAGGCTTCCCAGATAATAGGGATTTTCCCTGATAAGATCGATCAGTCTCTTGTTGTCTGCTTTCGTGTATTGACTGATTCCAACGATTATTTTGTAAGGGGTAGCTCTTGTTCCTTGCACCCGTGCGGTTACATTACCTCTGTCGATTGTAATGGAACGAACTGAGCCGTTACGGGCATATCGCTTCCCTCTGGGTATCCTGTTCGAGTAATCGATTTGTGTAAGGGAGTCGAGCCATCGCTCTCCCCACCATGTGTTTCCATATTCGGTGTATGCCATGGTTTTTACTATGCAGTATTCATGCAAAAATTACCACCAATTTACTTGTCAATTTGGTACTGATCCATGCAAAAAGAGAGCAGGAAAACTACTCCATACCAATCCAAATATATCGATATTGCAAGGAGACATATCGTTCGATTCCAATAGATTTTCTAATTTGTGCGAGAGTATTGTAAAGGTTTACACTTAGCTGTAGGTGTGTAAATATAGTAAAAAACATACTAAAGGCTATACAAAGTAGAAAAACCTGTAAACGTTTACATTTTTTCATTGACAAATGGATTTTCCGATGTGAAGATACATAAGACACAGGCAATAGGGGTTGTCCATCAGCGATGGATGCCTATTGTGAATATCACGCTTGCCAGGAGGCGAATCCTGGAATTACTCAAAAGGAGTTTTTATGAAGAAGACTGTAGCTATTTTGTTGGTACTGGCACTTGTCTGTACTGGTCTTTTCGCACAGGGCGGAAAAGAAGCAGCCGATGATACGGTTAAAATCGGTGCACTTATCAGAAATCTGAACGAACAGTTTGTTAAGGACTATGCTGACAATCTTCGCAAGCTTGCAGAAGAGAACGGCGTTGAATTGAACCTGCAGGATGCTCAGGGTGACGTAGCTCGTCAGCTCGACCAGCTCAACACCTTGATCACCCAGGGATACAAGTATTTCGTGATTATTCCTCAGGACACCAGTGTAACTGAGCAAATGGCACAGCAAATCCAGGCTGTTGGTGGTGGCGCTGCCTTCTCCAATATCCAGCCTTCTGTTGATGCGCTGAAGGTAGGTAAGGATTTCTACCTTGCTTCCTCACCTGAGTTGGTTGCTGGTCAGTACCAGGCACAGATTGTAGATGACTACTTCACCCAGTATCCTGACAAGGCACCTGGTAAAGTGTTGAATATCCTGTACTTGCAGGGACAGCTTGGGCACCCCGCTCAGATCAGCCGTGAAGCTGGTTTTGTTGATACCCTTGAAAGCCTTGGTTATACCGTGAACTTTGTTGCAAAGGACACAGCTGACTGGACTCCAGACAAGGCTCAGGAAAAGATGGACACCTGGCTTGCAGCACACCGTGGCAAGTTCAACCTCGTGGTTGCACAGAACGACGGCATGGCTCTTGGTGCAGTTGAATCCTTGGTTACCAACGGTTTGGTTGACAATGATGCCAGCGATGGTACCATCCTGAGTTTCCCTGTTCTCGGTATCGATGCAACTGCCGATGCATTGAACTCCATGGATCAGGACAAGCTGTATGCTACCGTTCTGCAGGACTCAGTTGGACAGAGCAGCACCGCATTTGAGCTGGCTCTTGCAATGGCCACCAAAGGCACTGCACAGGGCGTAACCGCTTGGGGAATCGAGCCTGCCAAGGAAGTCATCAGTGAAGCACCTGCAAATGACCCAGCTGTCATTTCCCAGTGCTACCTGGTTCCTTTCAAGCCGATCACCAAAGAGAATTACAAGGACTTGATGTAAGACAAGATTGTCTCCTGCTGCTGCCAGCAGTAGGAGACACTTTATGAACGACGATTGCAAAATATGGAAAGAGGAAGACAGATGGACACAACATTTGCCCTGGAAATGGAAGGTATTACCAAAACCTTCCCTGGTGTAAAAGCCCTTGATGGAGTAACGCTCCGGGTAAAACCAGGAACAGTACACGCCTTGATGGGCGAGAATGGTGCAGGCAAATCGACGTTGATGAAGTGTTTGTTCGGTATTTACCAGGAAGATAAAGGGATTATCAAACTCAATGGAAAGGAGCACCGATTCAAGGACTCCCATGATGCGCTCAACCAAGGGGTGTCGATGATTCACCAGGAGCTGAGCAATGTTCCTGAGCGCTCGGTAGCAGAGAATCTGTTCCTCGGTCGCGAGCCACTGAACAAGTTTGGTTTGATCGATCACAAGAAAATGAATGAGGATACCCGTCACCTGCTCAAGAACCTGGAGATCAATGTAAAACCAGAGGTTCGCATCGGTTCTCTATCCATTTCCATGCAGCAGACCTGTGAAATTGCCAAAGCAGTCAGTTACAATGCCTCGGTGGTTGTCATGGATGAACCCACCAGCTCTCTCACGGATAACGAGGTCAAACATCTCTTCAAGATCATCAACCAACTGAGGGAGCAGAACGTAGCGGTTATCTATATCTCCCATAAGATGGAAGAGATTTTTACTATAGCTGATGAAGTGAGTGTCATGCGTGATGGCCAGATGATTGGAAGTTATGACGTAGCAGATATGACCAACGAGAAACTCATCTCTCTTATGGTCGGTCGTGATGCAAAGCTTCGGTTCCCTGAGTTCAAGAGTAATGTGGGAGAGGTCCTGTTGAAGGTGGAGAATCTAAGCTCCCCCAATCCCAGAAGCTTCCAGGATGTATCCTTTGAGGTGCATCGTGGGGAAATCCTTGGTATTGGTGGACTTATGGGAGCACAACGTACAGAATTGATGGAAGCAATCTTCGGTGTGCGTGCAACCCAGGAAGGAAAAATCTATGTTGATGGGGATGAGATCCTGAACATGACTCCCCGAAAAGCCATCGAACATGGTATCGGGATGATTACCGAGGATAGAAGAGGCAGTGGTATTTTTCCCTTGATGAATATATCAAACAATACTTCAATTGCCTCCTTGAAAGAGTATCTGAACAAGTTGCACCTCCTTAAGCACAAGGAGATGAAGGAAGAGTCCGTTCGATACAACAAGGCACTCAGGACCAAGACTCCTACCATGGAGACATTGATCCAGAACCTCTCAGGAGGTAATCAGCAGAAGGTTATCATCAGTCGATGGTTGATGACCTTGCCGGACATCCTGATCATGGATGAACCGACCAGAGGTATCGATGTCGGGGCTAAATATGAGATATACCAGATTATGGGACAACTGGTTGAACAGGGCAAGGCCATTATCATGGTCTCCTCAGAAATGCCGGAATTGATCGGAATGTCCCACCGGGTAATGGTTCTTTGTTCTGGGAAATGTACTGGCGTGTTGGACAAGTCTGAGTGCACCCAAGAGAATATCATGCGTCTTGCAACGAAGTTCATGTAAGAAAGAGGGAGAAAAACCTACCATGGAAATGAAAAAACTACTTAACGACAGCAAAAAAGTTGCCTCACAATATACAACCTGGGTCACCTTTGTTGGATTGTTGCTATTGCTTTCCATTCTGACCAACGGACAAGCACTGCGGTGGAGCAGTATCAGGAATCTCCTGATTGCAGAATCGGTCAGATCCTTTGCAGCCCTGGGTGTTGGTATGATCATCATCACCAAGGGAATCGACCTTTCCATCGGATATGTCGTCTGTTTGACCGCTAGCGTTGCGGCTTCCTTTGCACAGAATCCGGATTACAGCTCTGCTATCTATGCAGGCCAGACTTTCCCTCTGATCGTTCCCATCGTTGCAGCCGTTGCCGCTGGTGGCCTGTTCGGTCTCTTTAACGGGTACTTGATTGCATATGGAAAGCTTCCTCCCTTTATTGCAACACTGGGTTCCATGTCCATTGCAAAGGGTTTGCAGCTCATCTATACCAAGGCAGCCGTTGTTGGTTCTCTGAACCAGAACTTCAAGAACATCAGTCAGGGAAGCGTTGGTCCTGTTCCCAATCTCATCATCTATGTTGCCATTGCAGCACTGGTTGTCTGGATATTACTCAAGCATACCCGTCAGGGAACTCACTTCTATGCGATCGGTGGTAATGCACAGGCAGCGCGGGTAAGTGGTATCAATGTCGAACGTGACCTTATGATGGTCTACTTCTATGCAGGTTTGCTCTATGGTACAGCTGGTACCCTTCTGGCAAGCCGCCTTGGCTTGGCAAACTCGCTTACCGCAAACGGTATGGAGTTGGATGCCATTGCTGCAGTTACCGTTGGTGGTGTTTCACAGAATGGTGGTGTTGGTAAGGTCAGTGGAATGATGGTCGGTGTCTTTACCATGGGCTTAATCAACTACGGAATGTCCTTCCTGGGCGTTGACAGCTACTACCAGCAATTGGTAAAAGGCTTTATCATTATCATCGCGGTCTACTTCGATATGAAGAAATACGCACGCCGCGCATAGGTAGGTTGGTACATGGGCAAACGAGAAGCAGCAACAATCAAGGATGTCGCGAATCTTGCTGGCGTCTCCATTGCCACTGTCAGTAGAGTTCTGAACAATCTCGGGGTGGTGAATCCCGAGACGGAAAGGAAGGTGCTCTCCGCGGTCAATATGCTGCATTATCAGCGGAATGCGGTAGCACGTTCCTTGAAACTCAGGGTAACCAAGAGTATCGGGATCATCGTCCCAGAGATATCAAACACCTTCTTCACCGAAATTGTCGAGCAACTGGAAAAGTTGCTCGGCCCACTTGGGTATGCACTACTGCTCTGTAGTTCAGAAAATTCAGTGCAGGAAGAGAAGCGCAAACTTGCATTCCTACTTGAGCGTAATGTTGATGCACTTCTCGTTATTCCAGTCGGTGATGTTGGTGCACATTTTGCTTCCCCTGCAATCGCAAATATTCCCCTGGTCATGCTCGACCGAAAAATTGAAGGATTGCGTTGTGATGTGGTCCTTACCGACAACCGCAAGGGTGCATACGATGTGACCTGTGCACTGATCAGGGAAGGAAAAACCAATATAGGATTCCTAGGTGGTGACAACCATGTCCATACATCGGTTGAGCGTCTCCATGGGTTCTTGGATGCAATGCATGACCATCAGCTTGAGGTCAATCCTGATTTTATCCTACTGGGAGGGATGACCCAGAAGGCTGGATATACCCTTATGGAAAAGGCTTTGACGATGCCCTTCTGTCCTGATACCTTCTTTGTGGTAAATGACATGGTGCATATCGGTGCAACAAGCTATCTGATGAGCAAAGCTTCCAGGGAGATTAGATCAAAGGTGGTATTCTCCACGTTCGACTATCTATACTATGCACCACTGCTCAAATTCTGCCACTATGCAGTTGCACAGCCTCTCGACCAGATGGGGGAGACGGCTGCCCAACTCCTGATCCGCCGTCTTGATGGTGACCAGCAGGGATTTCCCTCCACCGTCATAATTGAACCAACCATCTGTGTGATGGAAGACAATGGTGGGGTAGTGACCGACGATAAGTCAATTGTGGCTTTCAACGAGCACTCCCCACGGTTCAATCGGGTCTTTAGCTAGGAAGCTCCTCGTCAAAACAAACAGCAACCTTTCCACATGCTCCACTTGCCATCAAGGCATATGCCTCATCAGCTTTCTCAAGAGGGAAACGGTGAGTGATGAGCTCTTCAGGGTGAATGCCCCAGCGAACCAGTCGCTCTACAAGATCTTCCATTTTCCAGATACTGGTCACCCAGCTTCCGTATACGGTTTTCTGGTCATGAAGCATGTCCTCACTCGGATTGAAGTGTACTGTGCCGCCTTCTCCAACCAGTGCAATCTTACCCCACTTTCGGATTGCCCTGATCGCAGTTGCACGACCAGCATCACTTGCTGAACAATCGAAAGCGCGTTCGACACCGTTGCCTCCGGTAAGAGCTTTGATTTGTGCCACATTGTCTTCTGCAGGAGTAAATACATGGTCAACCAGGCCAAGCTTCTTTGCGAGTTCGATGCGTGCACTCTGGGATTCGATTCCTATGAGTTTGTTTGCACCCATTGCCTTTGCAAGCATCAAGGCAGCCAGGCCAACTGGGCCAAGACCTACAACCAGCACTGCATCATTACCGCTTACGCCGACTTTCTCGATGGCTTCATAGACCGTACCAAAGCCGCAAGCAACCTGAGCGCCATCAGCATAGGTCAACTCCTCTGGGAGGTAGACAAGATCCTTCTCGTCACAAAGCATGTATTCAGCCATGCCCCCATCCCTCTGCCAGCCATAGGCAGCTCTCTTGTCGCTTGTGCAGCTGATCATATAGCCCTGGCGGCATTCATGGCAAACTCCACATCCGCTGATATGGTAGACCACTACACGGTCCCCTTTCTTGAACCGCTTCAGCCCTTCGCCTTCTTCAACAATCTGGCCACAAGGCTCGTGTCCTGCAATGACGTTCTGGTATCCTTCAGGTCCTTTCCCGAGGTGTTCGCGATAGATTGCCCTGATATCACTCCCGCATATGGTACTGCACTTGGTCTTTACCAGCACCTGTCCATACCCCGGCTTGGGAATCTCGAACTCACCGAATGCTACTGTACTGTTTCCTGGAAGCTTTGCTCCCTTCATCATCTTTTTTTCCATCAGTTTTCTCCTTATCGGTATTTTTCTGGGCAGGGAATGGTCCCATCCTCATCCCAAAGATCATGCCAGGATTCAGCGCCTTCCCAGAGAAAGACCTGTCCTTTGATCAAGCGATTATTGCAATCTGCATCCTTGAGAGTGAGTACTTCCTCCTCAGTGAGTGGATCTGAGAGGACACTCTCCAGATTGCTCCTCAAATTCCTTTCCTTCGTGGACAGAGGGATGGGGATAATCCCATTTGCTTGAGCCCACTTGAGACAGATTGCGGCAGGGTGGCAGTTGTGCCTTTTTGCAATCTCTACAACAAGTGGATGTTGCATATCAATGACATCCTCTGGTGTTGTATCTCTCTCAGGCCTGTTTGGAGATCCCAGGGGGCTATACCCAATGGGAATGATTCCCTCCTGCTTGATATAAGAGAGCAACTCGGGTTGCTGGAAGCAGGGATGGAGTTCCATCTCATTGAAGGCAGGTCTGATATTGCAGGAGGCAAGCAATAATTCCATCTTTGCCTTGGTCATATTGCTGGTGCCGATATGTCGAACAAGGCCCATGTTCACAAGTTCCTCCATGGCAGACCATGTTTCCATGAACTCCTCATGGATGTAAGGCCTTGCATCAGGACTACGACTGGTTACATCACAGTGTGGTGGATGGAAATTCGGCAGCGGCCAGTGCACAAGATAGAGGTCAAGATAGTCAAGTTGCAGGTCCTTGAGTGACTGTTTTGCAGATGCAATAACATTGTCCCTTCCGTGGGAGTCATTCCATACCTTGCTAGTAATCCAGAGCTCTTCCCTCTTGATACCGCAGGATGCCAGAACTTCTCCAATCTCTTTCTCATTGTTGTATACGCTTGCACAGTCGATGTTTCTGTAGCCTAGACGCAAGGCAGTTCGTACTGCCTCTGCCATATCGCTACTGGAAATGTGGTCAGAACCAAAGGTTCCCACTCCTATGATGGGTATCTCAGCTTTGGTGCTCTCAATAGTTCGTGTAGGTAGTTGCATAGTACTCCTCCTAATATGTATACCTTATCGTGTTTATACGAGTTAGCAATGCTTTATATGCGAAAATACACTATCAAAATGCGCATTTTATGCTAAAGTGGAAAACATGATACAAATAGGTTTGAAACTACGTTTCCAAGATGGCTATGACATGGCCGTTGCAAATGGTGTGGTACAGTATGCCCGTACCAAGTTTAACTGGCAGGTACGTGGACAAGGTCCTTGGTTCTTCTCTCTCGACAAGGAGGCGCTTCTTTCCTGTGATGCCCTGATCGCCCGAATTGAGGATGATGAGGATGCACGGTTCTGTGCTTCACTTGGTGTACCCGTGGTCGATATTGCCGGGGCTACCTCATTGAAGCTTTTCAGTCAAGTCAGAAATGATGACTACCAAACGGGGGTAAGTGCAGGTGTGTACCTGAAAAAGCTGGGAAGCCAGCATCTTGCCTGGTGTGGCGTAGAACAGGTGCATTGGGCACGAGAGCGATTCATTGGATTCTGTAGTGCAACCTCCTCTATTCCAGAGATGATGCCGAGTTTCTCCCGCTCTCTTTCCTGGTGGAGGCATCTCTATGATTCAGATGCAGAGCTGGAAGCGTGGCTGGCTGAGCTTCCAAAACCCTGCAGTGTATTCTGTTGTAATGACCTATCTGCAATGAAAGTGGAACTCGTGTGTCAACGATTGGGTATCGCAATACCTGAGGAGATTATGGTGCTGGGCGTGGACAATGAGACGTTACTCTGTGAGTTGGCCAGTCCTTCGATTTCAAGCATTCAGCCCGACTGTGAGACGATCGGGTACCAAGCTTCTGCAATGCTCGACTCCTTGCTCAACGACGAGGCAAGCGGGGTGCATATACGTCGCATAGCTCCTGGACCGGTAAGGGAAAGGGAGAGTACCCGCCTGTTTTTTTGTGAAGATGAACAGGTGGCAAAGGCGATGCAGCTGATCAAGGCAGAATCCACCGGAGGGTTGCAAGCGAGTGAGGTCGCGCGTCAGGCCACCATTTGCAGGCGTTCCCTGGAAATGCGCTTCCGCTCAGTACGGGGTACCACCATCTGGGAGGAGATAACTGCAGAAAAGCTTTCCAGGGCAGCTCTTCTGCTCTCTCACTCAAAGGAGAGTATAACGTCCATTGCCCAACAGTGTGGTTTCTCTTCAATACATCGATTCTATAGTCTCTTTAAGCGCAAACATCACATGACACCACAACAGTACCGTGAGAAAAAGCTCAGTGAATAAGCTTTCCTCTCATCACCGTTTTATGGCATGATAAGGAACGAGGTACAGTATGGAACTCATGCTTGATACAGCTAATTTGGAAGAGATCAAGAAAGGTTTGGAAACGTATCCCATTAATGGGGTTACCTCCAACCCTTCCATCATCAAGGCAGAGGGTAGGATAGATTTCTTTGCCCATATGCACCAGATCCGTGATCTTATTGGGGAAGAGAGAAGCCTTCATGTACAGGTTGTTGCCCACGATGCGGAGCACATCATCGCCGAGGCAGAGAAAATCCTTTCAATCCTGGGCAGGAATACATTCATAAAGATTCCTGTGACTGAAGAAGGCTTGAAAGCCATTAAGATTCTAGCCTCCCGCCAAGTGAATATTACCGCCACTGCAATCTATACAACCATGCAGGGTATCTTGGCGATGCTCTCTGGGGCAAGATATCTTGCTGTCTACTACAATAGGATGTTGAACATTGATATTGATGCAGCAAAGGTCATCAAGGAGCTCAGCAGTCTTCTCTGGGCAAACAGTACCAACTGCCAGGTGCTCGCAGCGAGTTTCAAGAATCTCAGTGAGATAACTACCAGCTATGCCAGTGGGGCAAGCTGTTGCACCGTTCCCTATTCACTGTTGCAGACCGGACTCCACATGCCTTCCATTACCCGGGCAGTCCACGATTTTTCAGAAAACTGGGAAGAGATATATGGCAGCCGAACACTGCTCGACTTCTAAAAAGAACATATTCGCCCTGACACATAATGCATTATCGGTTGAACTTCTTGAGGATGGGTATTATTGTGCTCTCCGTTTCTCAGAAGAACAGGAGATGGGTTACAACTCCCATCCTCTATATCGTGCGATGGCAGGAACCAGTGCCTCGGTCTGCCTACGTTTTCACACCCTTACAGATGTGACGGTGCATCTGAGACGGTATAGCCAGTCCCTGCTTCCAAAGAAGGGCGAGCAGGTTATCGATTTTGCGTCTCTCTATCCCAGGCAGCTGGACCTATCTGAGACCATCGACCTCTTGTACGAAGGCAAGGATATGATCCATCTCCCTTTGCAGAGTGACCAGGTCTCCATCGAAAAAGGGAATATGGTAAGTCTCTATCTTCCCATGCATCATCGGGTGGGTTTTTGTATAGAAGGCGATGCACAGCCTATTGAAAAGAAAGAGAAGACACTGCTTTGCATCGGGGATTCAATCGTCCAAGGGGTAGGAATTCACCATCCCTCTCTGGCATTATGCGAGAGGCTCTCCTCACTCAAGGGAGTACAGGTCATCAACCAAGGTCTCGCTGGCGCTTTAGTGAATTCAAGACTTATCCAAAAGCTAGATATTCCCATCCATGGTATACTTGTGGCACTCGGAACCAATGATTGGTCAATTCGTGAAAATCTTGCAGATTTACGCGGGGAGATGTTTGCGTTACTGGGGAGAATCAGGAAGTTCTACCCATCAGTACCAGTTACAGTACTCACTCCACTTTGGAGAGCGGATATCCAGCATACACAGAAGATGGGAAGCTTTGCTGAGATGCAGAAAACCCTGGAGTATGCAACCTACTGCTTTCCCAATATCCGTGTGGCAAACGGTCTCTCCCTCTCCCTTCGTGATGCATACGATGATGGGTTCATCCACCCTGATGAGAAAGGAATCCGGTTTTTGGCAAAGGGTTTGGCTGCTCAACTCCCGTAGGTATTTCTCAGTATTTCCACCGCTTTGATGATCCTCTCCATTGCCTGCTCAAGACGGACCCTCTGTGTTCCGAAGTTGATCCTCACAAACCTTCGGTACTCCTCTCCTCCAAACCACGTTCCATCATTGAACGCAACATTTGCACGCTGGCCGAAGAATCTGGACAGCAAACCTCCGCCTGGGCTTTTTTTGCTGTCATAGAGCTCTGGATGTGCCTCCTTGTCCTTCTCGACCAAGGGGAGCAAGGCAGCGCAGTCTAGCAGGGTAATGAATGAGGCTCTTGGCTTTATACATATGATCTCTGGAACATAGTTCTGTAGTGTCTCTTCGATGTAGGCAAGGTTGCCTTGCAAGTAGGAGAGTAACTCACGTAACCATGACTCTCCATTTTGGTAGGCTGCAGTGGCCAGTGTCATGGCGAATGTTGAATTGCCTGAAAGAAAAAGTTGCTGCAGCTTCTTCTCATACGCTTTCTTGAGGCTTGGATTATTGAACAGGGTAATTGAGTAGTGTTCTCCAGCCATATTGAATGTCTTGGAGGGAGCCATGCATACAATGCTTTCACACTCAGTTTCTTTACCTACTTCCAAAAGACTTACGAAAGAATCATAGCGAAGATCTGCGTGAATCTCATCACTGATAATAGTCACACCATGTTTCTTTGCGATGGTGCACAGTTTGGTAAGCTCAGCTTCGCTGAATACGAGACCCGAGGGGTTATGGGGGCTGCAGAAGATAAGAATCTTTGCCGTGTTGCAGAGTTCCTCAAATGCATTCCAATCAGGAGAGAACTGATGGAGGTGTTCATCGTAAGTAAGCGGCCAAGGACTCAAGGTCCTTCCTAGGTTGTTTACCATGGTCACAAACGGTTGGTAAGAAGGGAAAGGTACAATGATCTCATCCTTCTCTTTACTGAGGAGATCCAGAAGAATGGCAATACTGTTCAGGACCCCTTGGCTGATTACCACCTGGTTTTGCGACAAATCCATCTGATGCCATTGCTTCGCCCATCCAAGAAAGGCATCTTTCTGCCTCGGATCGTATGGATATCCGTAGATTGCATGTCCAGCAAGCTTTTGAGCCTGCCTGGATACTTCCGGAGCTACAGGAAAGTCCATATCAGCGACCCAAAAAGGTTCTGCTTCGGGGTTTCCACACATCGATGCGATGACTTCCTTGTTCCACTTGACGGACAAGGAGGAACGACGGTCAGTGATTTGGTCAAACAATGAATCCATTACGAACGATACTCCACTTGATAGCCTGAACGTGGGTTGGGGTAATACCCCTCACGGACTTTTTTAGTTTTGAATACGATAGCATGTTCAGGACAGCGATGGTAACAACCAAGACATCCGGTACATGCACGATCAAAGACAGGTTTCCCATCCTTCATCTCGATGTTTGCAGATGGGCACATCCGGTAACAGAGGCCACATGAGGTACACGCATCGGTTACAGCAAAATCGAGCGCTGTATCCATGAATGCTCGATGGATCGGGATCATGACATGGTTGATCGCAAAGCGAGAGAGGGGAGGTCTGTGAGGTGGTTTGATAACCTCCTCTCTGATATCCTTTGCAATTTCTGCTACCTTCAGGTCAGCTTTTGCATAGAGTTCCTCAATCTTCTCTTCACTTGGAGCGCTGAGCAAGGGAATATAGCCATCTGGCATCACAATATGGTTGGCATAGCTCACTACCGCGCCCGCTTCCTTGAGCAGGACTTCCATCGCCTGGAAGGTATATGCCTGGAAGAGATAACGAGTGGTTACCAAAAAGAGGTATTTCAATGGGGAGAGATCCTGCTTCTGGAATACTTCCTCTATGAAGTGAGGGACCAGATTGGGGGGGAATCCCTTATACACGGGAAAAACAAATCCTACCTGTTCAGTAATGGTGAAGGTTGGTGTTTCCATTAAGGAAGGAATCATCAATACTTGGCAATCTTCAAGCTCACTGCATAGTTTCTGTGCAATATAGTAGCTGTTTCCTGTTCCTGAGAAGCAGATAAGGGTTGTTTTCATGCTTCTGCCTCAATCTGGAAGTTCTCCAACAGGGTGCAGAGTTCGCTGATGTCTTCATCATGCAAATCCAGATTGGTCACAAGCCGAACCATATCACCTTCAGTATTTGCCAAGATTCCCTGTTTTGCCAATTGGCTCACCACTGTAGCACTCTGTACCATGGGAACACGGAAGAAGACAATATTGGTTTGCACTCCTTCTGTATCTACCTCAGCCCATCCCCCTTTCACCAAGGCATCTGCCAAGGCTTTTGCATGGGCGTGGTCGTCTGCCAACCGATTAACATGATTCTCAAGTGCATAGAGTCCGGCAGCTGCAAGCACACCGGTTTGTCGCATTCCTCCGCCCAGCATCTTTCTGATTGTAAGGGCTTTGTTGATGAATTCCTCATCACCACAGAGCATGCTGCCAACAGGACAGCCCAGCCCCTTGGAGAGACAGAAGGTAATGGTATCTGCATAACTTGCATAGGTCTTTACTGAAATTCCTGAAGCGACTTGTGCATTGAAGATTCTCGCTCCATCCATATGTACTTTCAAATCATGGGTTGATGCAAAATCCTTGATCCCTTCCAGGTTTTCCAAAGGATAGCAGTATCCTCCAATCGTGTTCTCCACCTCAATGAGCGTGGTGTTGGCCATGTCGTAGGCCCCCTGTTTCACTTTTCCGATGAACACATCAGCGTTGAGAATGCCACGGGGTACATCGAAGGAAATGGGAAGCACCCCTGCAATGGCAGCTACTGCACCTATTTCATGGTGGATGATATGGCTGTTGGCAGCAGTGAATACCTCATTGCTTCTTCCCCCATTGATATAGAGGCTGATCAGGTTGCCCATCGAACCGGATGAAACAAACAAGCCACGTTCTTTCCCGGTAAGTTCAGCAGCCAGTGCTTCCAGTTTAGTGGTTGTAGGGTCTTCTCGGTAAACATCATCACCTACCTCTGCAGCGGCCATGGCTTTCCTCATTGCTTCAGTCGGTTTGGTAATGGTATCACTTCTCAGATCATAATATTTCATTGGTCATCTCCTTGGTGCTACATAAAACTATAGCGGAGAGGGAGAGTTCAGTCCAGCATAAATAAAAGGTCCCCGGACGAATCCAGGGACCTGCGTTTGCCTTGTTTGACAACTACTTGAGGTAGATGTCCTTGACCGGATGGTAATCCATGGTATTTGGATGCCAGCCGCCCCACTTGTCAGTATCAATCATGTTGATTGCTACATAGTAGTAGAATGGCATGATACCCATATCCTGGTTGATCATGATATCTTCAGCGGTCTTGAGAACACCAAAGCGATCCTCGCCTGCGGGCATTCTAGCTGCTTCATTGATCAACAGGTCATAGATTTCGTTCTCATACCTACCACCATTCATACCGGCGCCGGTGATGAACATGTCGAGGAAGGTATTTGGATCCTGGTAGTCACCTACCCATCCTGCACGTGCAACCTCGAAGTTGCCTTCGTTACGGTTTGCAAGATAGGTCTGCCATTCCTGGTTCTCAAGAACGACGTTGATGCCAAGATTGTCTTTCCATTCCTGCTGCACGAACTCAGCAATCTGCTTGTGACCTTCGTTGGTGTTGTACAGAATGGTTGAGGTCGGGAATCCAGCACCGTTGGGGTAGCCAGCTCTAGCCAAGAGATCCTGCGCCTCGGTAATCATGTCATCCATGTTGTCGTGGGGGAACTCAAGAGCATCATAGCCAGCCATCGGAGGTACAATACCCCATGCAGGAATCTGTCCAGCTCTGGTTACGCCTTCAACAAGTGCTTCACGGTCGATGGCCAATGACAGCGCGCGGCGGACATCGGGGTTGTCGAAAGGAGCTACTTCGTTCTGGAAGACATAGTAATAGGTGGAAAGCTGTGGGGAAGACTGGAAGTCAGAACGCATCTGAGCAGCTGAAAGCTGGTCATTCGGTACGTTGGTTGCCCAGTCAATCTCACCATTGAGGTACATGTTGTAGTTGGTGGTGTCACTGTCAGAGGAGTAGAAGATGACCTTGTCAAGTGCTACATTCTCCTTGTCCCAGTACGTGTCACTCTTGGTGGCGGTAAGGGAGGTCTGGGGAATTCTCTCAGTGAGTACGAAAGGACCATTACCTACGAAGTTCTCAGGACTTGTCCACTTGTCGCCAAACTCTTCGATGGCGTGCTTGGGAACGATTGAGAAGCTGTAGTGGGTCAGTGCATCAATAGCATACGGGAGGGGACCGATGAGGTCCATCTGGAAGGTTTTCTCGTCAAGAGCGCGGATTCCCACGGCCTCAGGACCAGCCTCGCCAGCGTTGAACTCTGTTGCACCCTGGAGGAACATGCAAGGGAACCAAGCATAGGGACCTGCAGTTGCGGGATCAAGCAGTCTCAACCAGCTGTAAACAACATCGTCAGCGGTGATGGCAACGCCATCGGACCAGACTGCATCTTCACGAAGGGTGAAGGTGTACTGGGTGCCATCTTCATTGGCTTCCCAGCTTTCAGCAACGCCAGGAACTGCAAGAGCAGTCGCAGGATCGATTGCTACCAAGCCTTCGAAAAGAGCCTCGAAAATTCTATGTTCGGGAACTCCTTGGATAAGAGCTGGGTCGAGTGACTCGGGCTCTGCACCATTGGAAATGCGGAACACAACTTCATCCTCTGCAGGAGCAGCGGGTGCTGGTGCGGCAGGTGCCGGTGCAGCAGGTTCTGCTTCAGCTTTTGGAGCCGGGGCCGGGGTTGCCGGAGCAGTAGTTGCTGCCGGAGCCGGCGTCGTGGTAGCGGCTGGTGCCGGTTCTTCTTTCTTTCCACAGGAAATCAAGAGAGCACTAACAAGCAGCACACTAAGCATGATAGCCAGAAATTTCTTCATAGACATATCTCCTTGTAGTTCTAAGTATACATATTCAACTTAGCTTAGTTCACATTAAACCACGAATCAAGAGAAAACGCAAATAGGTTTCTCTAAAACAGCCTTTTGAATGCATACAGCGTGTTAATTTATACAAATATTACATAAACTGTAATTTATGGCAGAGACCTGTTTTTTCTAACACTTTTGAGTATATTGGAAGAGAAAGAAGAGGAGACGTTACCGTGGTACGACATACTACCTATATAAAACCCTATGGTATCCAATACCGTGTGACCAATATGTTTCATGGCATAAGTGGCTTTTTCTCACTGTTCCTGATCTGGGGGCTTGTCTTGAACTTGTCGGAAGGGGTCAGTTTGCTCAGCATGACCCATATCCTGATTCTGTT
This sequence comes from Sphaerochaetaceae bacterium, assembly GCA_028532765.1. Taxonomy (GTDB): domain Bacteria; phylum Spirochaetota; class Spirochaetia; order Sphaerochaetales; family Sphaerochaetaceae; genus Sphaerochaeta. The sequence continues at coordinate 75,250 of JAQQAR010000027.1, forward strand.
AGTGTTAACCTTGGCAGGTACATTCTACCGGGATACATGGTTGTTCGATAAGCAAGAACAACGCATTACCAGTATTTATGGATTTGGTCCTCTATGCAAACGTGAGCAGTTCGCATTTTCTGAGGTTCGTCAGTTGGAGTTGAACCACTTTGTCAGGGGGACCACTGACAAGGATGCAAAACCGAATAAACGACGATTTCGCGCCATGATTGTATTTTCACTCAATCTAGGAGAGGACGAGAAAAGAGATATCGAAATCATCGCTGAGAAAACCAGTGGGGGGAGGACTGAATCGGCTGTTCAGGCTATCTCTGCAGTGACAGGACTGCCCTTATTTGTTGATCGCCCGAGGGATCTTGACCTCAATGTATCCTATAAGGATATGAAATGGTAAGCAAAAAAGAGAGCCACCGCAAGGGTGACTCTCTCATACCACTCATTTGTGTTTAGTTCCCATTTTTTGCGGAATCAGCTTCAGCTTCTTCCATCGTGACCTTGCTCAGATCTCTCTTGTCATAGAGCCAGCAGGCAACCTGTTGCTTCTC
>JAQQAR010000028.1 GCA_028532765.1 Sphaerochaetaceae bacterium
TGAGGTGTATGCAGCTACGCTGAATACGACAGGAACACTCCAGTACCGAGCCACAAAGGTTGGCGCCGATACTGCACTTGCTGCCATCATCACCTTGGTACAAGACGCCCAAGGGTCAAAGGCCCCGATCGCTCGTGTTGCCGACAAGATTTCTGGTATATTCGTCCCGATCGTCATGGGTATCTCCGTCGTGACTTTCCTCGCATGGATGCTCGCAGGCACTCCATTCGATATTGCAATCATGCGGGCGGTAAGTGTGTTGGTCATTGCCTGTCCCTGTAGTCTTGGACTCGCTACCCCAATCGCCATCATGGTCTCTACCGGAAAGGGCGCAAAACTGGGAATACTGTTCCGTCATGCTGCAGCCATTGAACAGCTGAAGGATGTGCAGACAGTAATCTTCGACAAGACTGGTACGTTGACCGAGGGCAAGCCCAGGGTAACCGATGTACTGGGAGATAATCCTGATCTTCTTATGCAACTGGCTGCCAGTGTGGAGAGCAGCAGTGAACACCCTCTCTCTCATGCAGTGGTAGAAGCCGCAAAGGAGAGAAAGACGCCCCTTCTGGAAACCCAGGACTTCAAGGCCTTGGTTGGCAGTGGAATACAGGGAACCATCGACGGAGCAGTGCTCCGTATCGGAAATGTGTCCCTTATGAAGGAAAACAAGATTTCCATTACGGACAAGACAGAGGCACAACTTGCCCAGTTGAGTGACCAAGGCAAGACTCCCCTATTGGTGGCAAAGGATACCACGTTCATAGGCATCATTGCTGTCGCCGATACTCTGAGACCAGAGACCACCGAAGCAGTAAAAACCTTGAGGAAAGCAGGATTGAAGACGATCATGCTGACCGGAGATAATGAGCGCACGGCAAAGGCAATTGCAAAGCTTGCTGGTGTGGACTCCTATAAGGCTGAGCAGCTACCCGGGCAGAAGGAAGAAGCTATATCTGAGTTTGCAAGCAAAGGCAAAGTAGCAATGGTAGGGGATGGCATAAATGATGCTCCGGCCCTAGCCAAGGCTGATGTCGGTATAGCAGTGGGTAGTGCGACCGATGTTGCCAGGGAGACTGCTGATGTGGTTCTCGTCAGGAATAATCTGAAGGATGTCACCAAGTCGTTCCAACTCTCAAGGGCAACGATGAGGAATATCCACCAGAACTTATTCTGGGCGTTCTTCTACAACACCTTGGGAATACCTCTTGCAGCAGGTGTTCTTACTATCTTCGGAGGTCCTGGGCTCAGTCCGATGTTTGCTGCATTTGCCATGTCGATGTCCAGTGTCTGTGTGGTGTTGAATGCATTGAGGTTGAATAGGTTTAGGTAAAAATAGGCTACTGATTATTTCAAGGAACCCTCACTAATAAGGGTTCCTTGTTGCTTATAAAAAGCCTCTCAATCACTTTTGCAGGTTAGCTACCATATCTATTCAGACGGTAGAGTAACTAATTCATAAGATGGATTATATCCTGTCTTCGCTATTCTCACCCAGTAATTCCCATTACTCAATGTTGGTGAGAAATTGAGATTAAACTCATAATTCATATATACCGAATAGCTAAAAGTTATTCTATTACCATTGGAATCAAAAACAGAAAAATCACTAGCCACTAAATTAGCAATCAAGTCGGCATCAGATGGATTATCTGTGTTATTATTTAATACTTGGACCATAAATTGATCTGCTGCAGGACTAAAAACATCAACAAACCAATTAGTCCCATTCCAAGCTTGGAAACTAATATCCTCCGATGCTTTTACTGAAGAACCTTCTGAATCTGTTGATACTTCAATTGAGTACGTCCCAGAGATAGTTGAAGAATTCTTACCAAGTACAACCAAAGTAATTGAATTTTCTGATTGATTCATCAAACCAAGGTCCACACTATTTCCAGAGGTATCTTTCACAGAGAAATAATAGGTCGAATCCCCAAAAACAATGGTATTAGGCATGGTGACTGAAGTTATAGTATCTGAGAAAGTAATAGTAACTGTATCCTTGGCAGTAGTAACCTCTGTTATCTGTAGGCCAAGGACATCACCCTCATCACAACCAATCAGACCAATCATTGCTGTTAAGGTAATCATAACCAATAACATGATCCTTATTTTTCTCATAGAAACATCCTCCTCAAGAAATATGGACTTCATCCTTATTTTAAAGGTATAGATCCCCACATATAAAGACGAAGAGAGCCTCGATATTACATATTTCTCAAAATGTTTATTATCACAGCCAATCTTGAGGAGTAAGAATAGCCAATTGACCATACATGAAGGAAACAAACCGACTTACTGAATTACAACAATCCCATCCTCTATGAAAAATCTTCAAGACCATATCAACAGTTCTTGAAGATTTTTTGTTTGAGCATGCTACTCATATGGCCACACGTTACAGCCTTCCTGGCAACAATCATCCTGTTGTTTGTACTGGCCTATGTGCTGTTCCAGCGGAAAGAGATCAGGATGTAATACACTAGGGGAGTCTTCATCGTAAGGCTCCCCTCTTGCGGACATAAATCAATGCATTATACTACATATATACATATATGTATGGTCTTTTTCTCACTGGCGGCGTGTAATCGAAAATAAAGGAGTTAGGGAACTATTAAACAGAAATAGACAAATTGCCAATTATATTCAGGTTTTTGCAGCATGTATCGGCAAGTCATCAGACCTCCCTAGTAGGTATGTTTCTGGAGCTTCCCATGAATAAGCGAATAACTTTAGCTATTGTTGTCCTGGCTTTGCTTCTCGTATTTGGTTGTGACCCTTCGAGTAATGCTACTACAAATGCTCCTGCCTCCCTGCTTGTGATCAAGGGAGGTTGGGATTTTGCAGACCAAGGGGAGATGACGAATATTGCCGTTGGTATCTTTCCTGATGAATCAGATGCAACTGGAAATACAGGTTCAGCAGACATCGACTGGCACCAAGGGACCCTCTCTTTCTCCTGTACAGGAAACGGAGGATCATATTCCGAAGGGGTTCTCACAGGTACCTATGACAAGTATAGCCAAGACCTAGTTGACACCAGCATAACAGATACACAAACTGATTTCTCCATACAAATTACTTTTTCACTCGATGAAAACAACCGGTTGAGCTTCTCCTGCAGTGGTGATGGTCCCCTTCATGGGAAATCATTCCTGAACGGGGAGAAGATTCCATAAAAAATCGCAATAGCCATTCGAATATTTGCTACACACCAAAGATTAGGTATATAGCCTCTCTGACTTTCTACACCACTTGATTGTGATGTTCCTTTGTTGCTTGTAACATGGTATTTTTCAATGCTATATCATTTTATCCATTTCTTCCCTTGATTAATCACTATTAGCCACTACACTAAATATATATGAAAATTTCTGCAACGTATGTTCGCAGCCCTTAGGAGGAAGTATGGCTCGTAGGAATCTATCACTGTTCGTTCTATTCGTTTCACTCCTGTTTATCTTAATCGGATGTGAAGAGGCAAACCCTTCGGGAGCAGGAGGGTCTTCAGAAGCACTGGATCAAGCTCATGGGTCGTGGGAGTTTGACGATGGCACATCTGTAGTAGTGGCTGTTGATCCTGATGGAGAGACCAACTCCAGAGATTTTTACGTGGACCTGGAGAGAGAATCGACCATCTATCATATTGAAGGCTCTGGGACTTTGGAGGGGATTACGATCACTGGGACCTATACGTATACAACTACAGAGAGAAATTTGGGCAGTCTAAGAGAAACAAGCAATGATTCATTGGAAATTTCCATCACCTTGGAACAAGATGGTGATACCGTAACAGTTTCCTGCACTGGAGAAGGTCCTCTTTCTGATGAAACATTCCAAGGGGGCTCAGAACCTACGTACACATCAGCAGACCTTTATGGGGACTGGTTGTTTCCTGATGGGACGTTTTTCTCATTGATGGATTATAATGATGGTTCTGCAAACAACAGCACAATGGATATTCATAATTACAGAAAAAGAACCGAAGAATATTCTTTTTATGGAAGTGGGGCACTTGATGGTTTCACTATTACAGGCACATACCATTATTCCTACACTACCACAGATCCTGAGACAGAAGAGACAAGCTGGTACACATATGGGGATGAAGAATCAGAACCCCATCATCCGATTACGATGGATATTTCGTTTACCGGAAGCCGGATGACCATCACTTGCATTACATCAGAAGGTCCCTTGACTGACCTCGCTTTTATTGGAGGAATCAAGCAACCAACACCGTAAGTACAATGCCTTAGGACATTATTCCCCGAGAGAAACACCAACTGCACCGTTTTCCGGTGCAGCTAGCTTTATGAGTAGTATTTCAACGATTGAGAGAATTCATAAGAAGGTTTTATCGCAGGTCCTTCTTCATGACATCATACTCTTCCTTTGTCAGTTCACCCTTTGCATATCGCTCATCAACAATACGGAGTGCTTCCCCAGTAGCATTTCTCTTCTTTGAGGTTCTGACAATTGCAATGATGGAAAGGGTCAAGGCAGCAATTACTGCAAGGACAAAGAGCCCCATGATCCACATTCCTCCCCCACTATACATTCCATAGCCAAAGCCATGATGACCAAATCTTCCTGCGTCCCAAAATAATGAACTATACATACACATTCCTCCTAATAACCAAGATCTTTGCGTAATTTCAAATAGGTTTCCCTATCAATCTCGCCCTTTGCGTATCGGCGATTAACTACATCCAATGCTGATGGCTCATGGGTTCTCATCCCTGATTTATCAGACCTAACCATGAAGTAAATAAATACTCCTACCAGAATTAGTAATACTAGCATCATGTGTACTCCTATACCCCCTTAGGGTATGTATGTAGTATCAACACATAGCATCCATTCGTCAATGGCGTTACCCATCAAAACACTAGGAGTTCACATAACTTCATGGTTCTTCACATTCATCAGAGTCTCCAGGAGATAGCTACAGTATGTAGGCAAGCCGCATATGTACCATCAGAAATTGCTCCTACGATACTGATACTGCAACTTACCCAACGCTTTTTCATTTTTCCTCCTCTGCCCCATCACCTCTTCCCAACTCATCGCTTCACGCTTCAGTAATAGGTAGTGTTCATACCTGTCCTGTTTCAATTCCCCTGATTGCAGTGCGCTCTTTACAGCACAACCTGGCTCAGAAGTATGGCTACAATCATAAAACCGACAGTGTGACGCAAGGGCTTTAATGTCAGAGAAACTCTCGGTAATCTCAGAAGCATTGCTGTTCATCCCCACTCCCCTGATCCCTGGGGTATCGAGCAGGAGAGCTCCAGAGGGGAGCTGGTGGAGAGACCTAGAGGTAGTGGTATGCCTGCCCTTTCCATCACTGGAACGTACTACTTGTGTTTTGGTGATATTCTCTCCATAGAGCCGGTTTACCAATGTTGATTTCCCTGCACCGCTGGAACCTAGGAGCATATAAGTCTTCCTTACCTTCAGAGAAAGGAGAAGGTCCTCTATGCCATTCCCTGAGAGAGAATCAACTAGGAATACTTTTAAGGATGAGAAACGCTCAGAGGCAATGCTCAACAGGCTCAGAGGATCTTCAACCAAGTCTATCTTTGTCAGTACCAACAGGGGAGTGATATGGTCGGCAGAGAGAATGGAGAGATATCGTTCAATCTTGTGAATATTGAAGTCATAGTGACTGTCGATCACAATAAGAGCGGTATCCACATTACTTGCAACCACTTCGCGGAATCCTGTGACGTATCCTTCCTCGTGAACGAGTGGTTTATGGAATTCAGAAATACGTGGAAGTACTGATTCAATTAAGCCTTTCTGAGGCTCATAAGAATTCACAGCACACCAATCCCCTACTACGGGTGTTTGCTGCACTGCGAGGTCTAGAAGATTGTTGAAGGATCCAGATATTTGAAGTATGTATGTTTGTATTCCATCACTGCCCCAGTAGTAGCCTCTATTTTCTTTGATAATACGTAGAGGTATATACCCAAGCGAGAGAAAGGGCACGAAGTTCTGCGTAAGTTGTTCGTTCCATCCAAGGGAACTGAGCAAGTTTGTTGTAGGTTGTAGTTGCATGATAACCATCCGGGTTTCTGAAGATATAAGAAACAGCCTACCGCTGTTTTGGTAGGATTCCCCGGTATGTGTTTTTCTTTACTGTTCTCTGGTTTTCAAGATCAACACCGTTACCGGGGTTGCCTTACAATCTCCAGATGATTGGTTTTCATCCAAACTCCATAGTGAATTAGTGATATAGATACGATACATCTGCTATCGTATGCAGTCAATTATAAAGAGCCTTTAATGTTCTTGTATGCTGCGATGTATGTTTCTACGGTATAGGAGCGAAGTATCTCTGCGATGAGGTCGAGAGGTAGTTCTTCCAAGGTTTTGAACCGAATACAAGATTTTCCCATCATAAGCTTCTTGCTCTGCTTCTGCAGCTTAGCCATTTTCTTGTCATCCATGTAGAGCGGCATCAGGTAGAGAGAGAATCCATGCTTCTGTACTGAAAGGGCTGCATAGCCAAGTGGTTGCTTGTTGTAGGTATCAGGAAACATTCTGAGGGGTATCTCATAACTGATCATCCCCCAGTTCATACTTTCCTGGATTCCTACTGGAAGATTCTCAAGGATTAATCTCCTGAGTGGTTCAATGACGGAGCGTTGCTCGCTGGTAAGCTCTGAGAGATATGCTTCTACGGTTGTTGCTTCTGATCGCATGGCAGGCTCCTAAGATTTAATTGAGATATTGGACAGATATTATAAAAGTGACCCATCAACGATGGGCCACTTGTTAAGTAACGTTTTAGACTCTTTCGATTAGAAGGAGATAGAAACGCTTGGGCTGAGGGTGAAGGTACCGTCGATGACATATTCAGCATCGAGAGCATAATCAACGCCACCCATGGAGTATCCAGCACCAGCTGCGATGGTGTAGGTAGTAGTATTTGCAATATCGGACAAGTCAAGCATCTCTGCCTTGAAGCTAGCTGAGAGGTCAAAATCCTCAACAGTAGTCTCATAAGAAGCCTTAGCAGCAAGCTTGTTGACCTTAGCAGCAGTCATCTGGTAAGCAGCCCACAGGCCAACGCCAGAAACTTCAGCCTTTACGTCAGCATTCAGCTCGTTAGTCTCAGCATCCAACAAGTAGATGTCTTCAACACTTGCTGAAAGAGCGATGTCTTCAAGGCCAGCAAGAGCGGCAACATCAGCAGCTGCAGAAACGATAACACCATTAGCATCGTTGGTGAAACCAACAGCAGCATCAATACCGTCAACCGGCATGAACTTTGCGCTAATTACCATAGGAAGAGCCTTAACAGTAGGATCAACTGAAGCATATACTTCAACCATGTCACCATACTTTACGGTAAGACCGAAGTTATCAGTAGTAGTTGCCATACCCATTCCAGCTGCCCAGTCATTGGGGTCTGCAAGAACGGTTTTTGCACTTCCAGAAACATCATCACCAACATGCAATGTAATGGCGAGGTCGCCCATGTCAACACCCTGCTCTGCAAGAGCCTTATCCAGGTAAATCTCAGCAGTAGCTGCTACAGCAGTGTTTTCATCTTCGAAAAGAACAGCACTTCCATCTTTCAAACTAACTTTCCAGAAATCACCAGTGAAATCAAGAACAGTTACCAAATCGGCAGTACCACCAGTAGCTCCAGCAGTAGGGGCGGTGAACTCAAAATCATAACCAGCAGAGAAAGTACCGCTAACTTCGATAGGGGTAGCAGCAACCAAAGTTCCTGCAACCATGAGAACCAGCGCCAGAGTCAATACAAACTTTTTCTTCATGACGTAAATCTCCATTTTTTTGCGTGAGAGTTTATTTGTAACATCAGTATGCTGATGCACTTTGTGAGT
>JAQQAR010000029.1 GCA_028532765.1 Sphaerochaetaceae bacterium
CTTCGAGCCCTATGGGAAACTGCTTGCAGGTATACAGCGTTTCAATTTACAGCAAGACTTTACCACTACGATTGTTGAATCAATTCACCCCACGATTGCCATCGAGGTGGGTCTCAAAGGGTTGGGCATTCCTGGCTTGGTCATTGAACGGCAGAACTATCGCCTGCGTTTCACCTCGACACTTCAATATGTATTTGGTACTGATGAGGTTTCTACAGAAAATCCCTATTTCGCCGAACACACCGGCCCTTGGCTCCTTATGACAGGCATCGTCATAGATGTGGAGTATGATCGGGAGTAGGAAGGAAATCGAAGATTCCCTGCCCGTTCATACCAATGGTGATAGCCCAATCATCAGGTCCAAAGAGATAGGCAAATCGAACAAACGGCTGGAAGGCAAAAGAAGGTCCTCCCATGACTAAATTCCCGGTCAGGGTTACCCCCATTGCCCAGGCCTCTTCCCACTGTACCGTCCCATCGTTCAGGTACCATGCAGTTTGGGCAGAAAGCTCCAATCCTGCCTTGGTAATCCCTCCGTAGAGGAAAGGAATATCCAGCAGGCCAAGCGGGAGCAGATAGGAAGCTGAGAGCCGAATCTTGGCATCCCCATCCCCCAGCGGGCGGAAGGAGAAGAGAGGATACGAACTCCCTACCCCCTGTGAACGGGTAATCCCAGAGAGAGATACCCGTGCCATTTGACGGCCCCTGAACAGTCTTTGTTGACGCATGATGCTTGCAAAGGCTGCATACCTCTGTGATGAGAAATCGCCATTTGTCAGAATCTGGATTCCAGAAGCTACTTCACTCATGCTTGGGCCATATAAGTCGATGGTACGGTAATCCCTTGAAACCGAGGACCCTCCGATGGTTAGGGTTGCTGCTCCTGCCCAGTCAGAGTAATCTGTTGTAATTGATAGTGACGGCTGGAGGGATATCCGCTTGATTGCAGTAAAACCTGAATGGTAGTGCACGGGAAGCCCCACGGTCACCGAGGCATTGGTAAGGTATGTTGCTGAATCGATATCGTAGGTATTAAGATTACCGGCTAGCTGGAGGGAATAGTTGCCTCCAGCGTACTGGTAGACCACATTGGAGACGGGGCGCATTCCCGTAAAAGAGTATCCAATACTCCCGATCAAGCTCTGTTTCCTGAGATTGCTGGTAGCATGAAACCAGAGGCCTGGTTGGATGCTGTTCGCTTCAATGAAGGGGTATGGCAGTACCAGGTTCAGCCGTAGCCGGTCACGATAGGTGGAGATAGAATACTTGCCTGCAAATTCAATCGTACCAGTCTCCATTTTCGGTTCAGAGAAATTGGCTGTGGAATGTACCAAACGGTCCAGCGCTACCGATTTCAAGGCAAACCCTTCTGGAGTATACGTCTCATAGATGAGGGTGTCCCCGTTGATCCGCGCCGCAAAGATGCCTGCAGGGTCGCTGAAGAGCTTAATGGTCTCTTCTTCTTCTCTGTCATAACGGTAGACGCTGAACAATCCCTCCTGCTCTCCTACAAAGAGGATGCTAACATCCTCATCAAACAAGGGTGAGCGTAGTTCATTTTGCGTAGGCCCAACAAGCTACTGTACCATACCACGCTGATCCAGCAACATGATCGAACCGTTTCCCTCCTGCAATCCAAGGAAGAGAAGCAATGAGCCATCAGTATTCAAGGAAGGCTCAAGCAGACTTGCTCGTTCCTCGCTGTACAAGGGCTCCACAGATTTCTCTTCCAAGTCGATTTCCACCAGCTCATAGAAAGAACCGGAAATTCTGGAGGCCACTGCCCGCTTTCCGTCTCTGCTGAGAGAGGGATGCACCAGACGCTGGTTCTCTGTCAGTCGGGTAGATGTGCGGCTCTCCAAGTTCAAGAGATAGAGGTCGCTGTAGCTCACCAGCGCAAGAGAGAGGCTGGAAGGATCTGTAGGGTCAATGGAATCAACTGAGAGCAAGGCAACTGTATCGGAGAGTGCAATTGATGATCGCCCTGAGATAGGGAGCGAGAAGAGACGCTCTGGTTCTTTTCCTTCCTTATAGCGATAGAGGGCAGAACCATCGTAGGGACTTTCACGATAGCCAACCAATCCTAGACCTATTTTCTGGGGAAGATAGGAGTTTCCTTTATCACGTATGCTGATGATCTCACCCTCGATGGCTTCATACGGATTACTTCTCTCTTCCAAGGCAAAGGTGAATAGCTCCTTTGCGGAATATCCTGTTACCTTTCGGAATGCAGGAGAGAGCCCCAGGAACGGGAAGGCTGCAAACTTACGGTTGATGGTGTTGAATGCATCAACGCCATAGGTTTTGATCAGATAGTCCACCATCAGGTAGCCGGTGACATAGATTCTCCCTGACGGGGCAAACGGACCGTTGTATGCACCCTGAGCCAGGCTCCATATGGCCCCTTCCTGTAGTGGTACTTGGTAAGAAAGCGCAAAGGGAAGCGAGTCTCCCCTTCCCCCCTCTGCAAAGGCTGTCTCGGTATGCGTTGTGATCCCTTCGATCCACCAACCCGGCATAAATACCGTACTGAAGGCATTCACGCCAGGACCAAGAAACCCTAGGACCTTTGCCGGCCCCACGTTTGCATTCAAATGGAGGTAGTGTGTCAATTCATGGGTGTAGAGACTCCTCAACCAACTTGCAGTTCTGCTTCCGATGAACCGATTGTCCGGGCTGGTTATGTACAGATAGATGGAAGCTGGAAAGGGTGCATAGTATCCATTTGCCCAAGCTGTCTTACCTGTCATGACAACCGGTACTTTCCCATCACTCTCATAATCCAAGTACGAGGCAAGGTTTTCATACACTTCATCTGCAAAGGAGGCAACCTCCTGTGCATAAATCTGGTCCTCTTCCTCGAATATGATTCTGGTATGTTGGGTCTCTATCTGTTGGTATGCAACCAAAGAAGAGGAAATAGAACATAAGAAAAGGATCAACAGTAGAATCTTGCGCATCGAATACATACCTCCGGGGGATACTAGTACCAATGTACAATAGCCTGTTCCTGGGGTAAACAGGCTCTCTGTAAGAATCTCAAAACATTCATAGACCTAAGCAAAATCAGCTATTCAAATACTACTACTCATGCTGACGGACTATACTCATCAAATCGTCCAGTCGATGACCCGTAAGCCCTCAACCCGTTTGAATTCTCTGGTATTATTGGTAACCAGAATTAATCCTTGGCTCCCTCCTTGCATGGCCTGCAATATGGAGATCATTTACACCGATTATGGTTCCCTTTGGTATTGAGATGCCCTTTCTGCAATAAAGTCATCAGTGACACCCTCATCGGTAGGATGAAAAAAAGTATCCCAAGAATTATGTATTGGTTCGAGTATCCTGGTAGTGCCAACAATCCGCACAGCGACTTTCTTCACCTGGTCTGGAAACCTTGTATCTGACGGTAACCTTACTGCTTGAGCCCTATTGTTTTCAAATACAGTTCCAATCTTCATGGCTCCCTCCTTCTTGATCTATACACAAAGTGTATAGCAAATAGGAATTTACATCACCATACAATCCAACGAAGTCCTCACAATACTCTGCAAGGACTTCGTCAGGAATCGATCATACTGCTTGTATAGAGACAGCTTAATGTTCTCAGGCGATGGTATGAATCCACCCTTCTGGTGCTTCTATTCTCCCCATCTGTATTCCGGTAAGGGTATCATAGAGTTTCTGGGTAATCGGTCCCATCTTCTTCATCCCACTTGGCATGGTGATAACCCCACTTTCTGTGGTAACAGATCCAATAGGAGAGATAACAGCAGCAGTACCACATAAGCCTCCTTCCACGAACTCAGAAAGCTCACTCAGCGGTACCTCACGCTCTTCTGTCTCCAGATGTAGATACTCTTTTGCTACATGCATAAGTGATCTTCTGGTGATAGAAGGAAGAATGGTATCACTCTTGGGAGTAACCACCTTGTTATCCTTGGTAATGAAGATGAAGTTTGCCCCACCAGTCTCTTCAATGAACGTGTGGGTTGCCGCATCAAGATACATGTTCTCATCAAACCCATTCTTTTTTGCGTTATAACCAGGGTACAGACTCATGGCATAGTTCAATCCTGCCTTAATATGTCCCGTGCCTCTCGGGGCTGCACGGTCATAACTACTTACCTGCAATCTCAATGGTCTCACCCCACCCTTGAAATACGGACCGACTGGAGTACTGAACATCCTGAAGGTATATTCAGGAGCCGGAGCAACCCCGATAACAGGACCGCTACCAAACAGAAATGGCCTGATATAGAGGGTGGCACCCGTACCATAGGGAGGCACATAGGCAAGGTTTGCCTTGACCAACTTATCGAGTGCATCGATGAACCGCTCTATGGGGAAGGGAGGCATGAGAAGACGCTCAGCCGTCTCATACATACGCTCAGCATTGAGGTCAGGACGGAAGGTGACAACTCGACCATCTACAGTGGTATATGCTTTCAAACCCTCAAAGCAGGTTTGTGAATACTGCAGGACACCTGCAGACTCACTGATGCTTACATTGGCATCATCAACCATTGCTCCATCGTCCCATTTCCCATCCTTAAAACGGGAAACATACCGTTTGTCTGTCTCGATATACGTGAATCCGAGACTGGCCCAATCAATGTTCTTCTTTTCCATACTTGCTTCCTTCAATCAAAGAGGGCTCAGAAGAGTCCGATTTGGGCCATTGTACTACTTCATATACATTTCGTCTATTTATATGCAGAAAATCTGCATAAAAATCAGATTATTCTGTTTTCAATGCTGCATCAAAGGCGACAGAAGAAGCACTGAAGTTAATGTTTTTCACGTAGGCACAACTCTCTGTTGCACCAAATACCCGGTCCATACCAGAATCTTCCCACTCAACGGAGAGCGGACCAGAATATCCTGCAATGTTCAACTCCCGAATTATTCCATCAAAATCTACATCTCCATGACCTACTGACACAAAATCCCAGCTTCTTCGGGTGTCTCCAAAGGGAAGAAAGGAACCAAGAATCCCCCCACGTGGATTTCTGTGATTTATCTTCACATCCTTCATATGTACATGATAAATACGTTTTGCAAAATCCCGCACGAACCCTACTTCATCCACTCCCTGCCAGAGCAAGTGACTGGGGTCGAAATTCAGTCCCAGGGTCTCTCTCCATCCAAAGAGTTCAAAGAGACGTTCGGTGGTGTACCAGTCGAAAGCAATCTCGGTGGGATGAACTTCCAGCGCGAACCGAACACCACACTCATCAAATACATCAAAAATTGGTGTCCAAAGATCATAGACCTTCTCATACCCCTTCTCAATCATTTCGTTGCTGGTCTGTGGATAAGAATACCATCGAGCCCAGATGGGTGATCCAGTAAAGCCATTCACCACTGACACGCCTAGAGCCTTTGCAGCGCGAGCTGTATCCTTCATCTCCTCAATTGCCCAGGAACGAATCCCTTCAGGATTCCCTGCAAGATGGGAGGGGGCAAATCCATCAAGCCGTTCATCCCAGACATCACACACACACTGACCGGTCAGATGTGCACTGATTGCTTGACACTGCAGCCCATACTTATCAAGTGTATTTTTCACATCCTTAATATATCCGGGTTCATGAAGTGCTTTCTGAACATTAAAGTGCGCATGAGTGGCGAGCTCAATCCCTTCATAGCCCATCTCCTTCGCAAGTGCACACAGTGCATCGAGAGCCATATCTCCAAACTGGCCTGAAGCCAAGGTTACCAAACGTTTCATATTCTTTCTCCTACCTATAGCATTACACTTGAACCGGTTTCACTGCTCTTGTAGATTGCATCAGTGATACGCATCAGTATCAGAGCCTCTTCTGGGGTGTTGACCGGCTCAATGCCATCCTCCAGGCATTGCACAAAATTCATCGCATTGGAAATTCGACCCATCGTCTCATCTTTTTCGGTGATGATGTTCCGGTTCACCTGCCTGCCGTATTCCTCTGTATACAAGACTGCAGAATCAACGCTGGTTTCGTCCACCCCGTCAATCCCGAAGAGGCGCTCAACCTTCCCACCTGCTTTTGTTCCCTGGAATGTAACGCTTACCACTTCCCGCTCATTCATTTCGGCCCAGGAGTTACGAATGGTCAAGCACTGACCACTCTTGAAAGTCACCATCGCGTGGCAAGCTGTTTCCACATCCATCTTGCCCTTCCCATCGGCGATGCCCCAAGGACCCTTGAAAGATGCGTTTCCCATGAAATCATGGAATGTCGATGCCAATACACATTTGGGTTCAGGATACCCCATGAAATAGAGCGCAAGATCAATCATGTGCAGCAGGTCGATGACAGGACCTCCTCCTGAGAGTTCCTTGTCCGTAAACCAACCACCAAAACCAGGAATTCCTGCTCTTCGTATCCATGTAGCCTGGGCTGAATTGATTGTGCCTACCTCTCCCTGCCTGATATAGGAAGCCATTGCTTTGCTCTCTGGCCGCAGACGATTGTTAAACCCAAACATGAGTAGTTTTCCTGAACGCTTCGCGGCGTCATACATTGCCTGCATCTCTGAAGCATTTCTTGCAGGAGGCTTTTCGCAATATACGTGCAAGCCCATCTGGAGTGCTTCGATCGTCAATGGAGCATGGAATTTATTGGGAGTAACGATGGACACTGCATCTAGGTCCGGATGCTGCGTTTTCATCTCTTTCATTGTCCGATAGGTTGCCGCGATACCGTGCAGAGCAGCGAACGCCTCTGAGCGTTGTTCATTAGGATCAGCGATCCCTACAACGTCTGCCCCAGCTAGGGAAAAACCCTTTGCATGATACGCAGCCATACCTCCAGCACCAATTATACCGATTTGCATAGCTTCTCCTTATTTGCCTTTCTTGTTGCTCTGTGCCAATACCGCCACGATGATGATGACACCCGTTACCAATCCATTGAGGAACGGAGGAACATTGGCCATGATCAACACGGTATTGATGATTCTCAACATCAGTACACCAAGGAATGTCCCGATGATTTTCCCTTTTCCACCGTCCATGCTGGTACCACCTATTGCAACGGCAGCAATCGCATCCATCTCATAACCCATTCCCGCACTTGCTGCTTGAATTGAGGTCAATCTGCTAGCAAGTAGAAAGGCAGCCAAGCCATAGAGCGTTCCTGCGTAGGTGAATATCAAGGTCTTTACACGATTCACATTGATACCACTCAGACGAGCAGCCTGTTGATTTGATCCTACCGCGTAGATATAGGTACCAAACTTAGTCTTGGACATGATAAAACCGGTGAGCAACGTTATACCGATCAGGAAAAGCATCAAATGAGGAATACCAAGAAATCTTCCTGCTGCGATATTCCTGAATGAAGCATACATCGAATTGTCGACAGTAAACGGACCTCCCTGGCCCATCTGATTGATCACAGACCTCCATGCACTCATCGTAGCCAGGGTAACAATGAAAGGGGCAATTTTGCCTTTCGTAACCAACAATCCATTGATGAGACCAACAATGACCCCAGCACCGAGACAGAACAGAAGAGTCAGGGTGATCGATTTGGTTGAGTTGAGTACCAATACACTAAAACCGCTGATCAATGCAACCGAGGATCCTACTGACAGGTCAATCATACCTGCCGAGATGATCAAGCTCATTCCCATTGCACATATACCTACAATGGAACCCTGTACAAACTGATTGGTGATGTTGTTCCATGTCAGGAAAGAAGGACTCACCATAATTGCCACCAGAAGCAACAACACAAAACTCAGCCAATGGCTGTAGTTGCCAGTAATATTTCTCCAAGTTTCCCGCACCTGCTCCCTAGACAGTGTTACACCTTTCACTTGAGTGCCTCCCTTCTTGTTCCTGTTGAATATTCCATAATCCCCACTTCACTGATATCTTCACGTTCCAGCACGGCACTGCAACGACCTTTATACAAGACCATACACCTGTCAGAAAGCTGATGTATCTCAGGATATTCACTGGTAAATACGATCACCCCTTTGCCCTGCGCTGCCAATTCAGCAATGATCTTGTAAATAGAAAATTTTGCACCGACATCTATGCCTTGTGTCGGATTGTCCATGATGTACAGGTCTGCATCGAGCTGCAACCACCTGCTGAGAATGACTTTCTGCTGGTTTCCACCAGAGAGACTGGTAATCGGGTCAAGGTCACTGCCCACCTTGATACCCATCTGTTTCTGGCTTCGCTTGAAGCGATCCGACTCTTCCTTTGTATTGACGAGCAATTGGGAATGCTTTGCTACAAAATACGCCAAGGAGTTGTTGTAGCGAATCGTGAGATCGGGAAGAATTCCCCGCTCTTTCCGATTTCTGGGGATCATACCAATCCCACTTTGCATAACCTTCTTGATATCCTTCATATCGAGTGGGCCATTTGGGCCATCAACACTACCATGATCCAAGCTTGTGGCACCAAAAAGTGCCGTTGCCAATTCATCGGTACCAGATCCTTGCAACCCAGTGATTACCAGGATCTCTCCCCGACGCACGGAAAAGGAGATGTCAAAAAAACTCTTTCCAGATAGATTTCTCGCATTCAACACCACATCATCGCTTATGGTTGCCGGGATGGCGTCCTTGATATGTGCCTGTATGAAACTCTTGCCGATCAATAATTCAGTAGCCTGATGTTCATCAATATCCTTAATGGCGCCGGTTTTAATGAATGATCCGTCACGCAGCACCGTGTATGTATCACAGATGCTGAATATCTCCGGCATCTTGTGTGAAATATAGATGAAGGAAACCCCTTCATCCTTGAGTGCCCTCATGATGGTAAACAACTTCTCGATTTCACGGTTATTCAATGCGGTAGTTGGCTCGTCCATGATAATCAATTCACTGGAAAACAACAGTGCACGAGCAATTTCGACCATCTGCTTCTGGGCAGTATCAAGATCTGCGACGAGCAAATCAGCTTTGATACCGCTGTTCATGGAGTCAAGGACCTTTTGAGCGTGCTCAAGTTCCTTTTTCTTGTCTACCCGCAGGCCAGGCTTGCTATATTCGTATCCAAGGAACATATTCTGAAATACCGTAAGATCGTTACAGAGATTCAATTCCTGATGGATGAACCGAATTCTCAGCTCCATTGCTTTTCGTGGGGTCATGGATTCTACCACATTCCCATCAATCTCTATCGTCCCGATATCCGGAGGAAAGGTACCTGCCAGGATGTTCATCAACGTAGTCTTTCCAGCACCATTTTCACCGAGCAACCCGTGAATCTCCCCCTTCCCTACCGAGAATGAGACATCCTTCACAGCTTGTACAGCTCCGAATGATTTGGATATATGCTTCATTTCCAGAATCATATGTATCCTTCTCCCTTATACAAATGAAGCCCAGAGGAGACAGCAAAATCTGTCTCCAGAGGGCATGAGGTTTAGAACAACCTACCGTTACAGGCTATAGCGGACCTTGTACAAGTCGCTTTCCATGTACTTCTTGTAGTTTGACTTATCGATCATCTCAGTAGGCACCTTGTAGGTCTTCTCAAGAGATTCGCCTTGCAATACTTTCAAACCAAGGTCGATTGCATCACGAACCATCGAGGGTGAGAAGGTGTAGGTCATGAAGTCGATACCCTCAAGACCAGAATTCTCGAACAGGTTCATGAAGCCCTCGCCAGCAGAGACACCATTGATCAGACGGATGTTGATATCTGCATTTCCATGATAGTTCTTCAGTGCCTCGACGATACCGAAAACTATTTCATCATCATGGGTCCAGATTGCCTTGATGGATTCAATTTCTGCCTTGCTCTTGGTATTGAGGAAGTTTTCCATCTGTTCCATGGCAGTCTGTTGACTCCAATTAGTTACAAAGGACTGGACAAGATTGAACTTTGGACTGGCCGTCGAAAGGAATCCATTGGTTCTCTCCATGGGAACTGAGGAACTATCTCCCTTGAACTCGAGGTAATTTACCTGGCCCTTTGCCAGATCTTCCTTGAAATATTCATTGAAATAGCAACCAGCGCCCTCTCCGATAGCAACATTATCACCACTGATCTCGGCATCAGGGGTAAGCCCTTGAATGAAGCGGTCATACACGATCAAGGGAACACCTGCATCCATGACAGTCTGGGCAACACTTCTCAGTTCATCACCATTAACTGGCCAGAGGACGATAACATCAGGGTTCATGCCGAGAATAGTCTCTACAGCATTACTCTGTTCACTGCTCTCAGCTGCTGTCATGAAGCGATAATCAAACCCGTACTCTGCAGAGAGAGCTTTTACCTGTGCCTCACTATGCTGGATTGACTCTGCGGTGAATCCATGGTCAGCACTTGGAGTTACAACTCCCATCAGTTGCTTTTTTTCCCCTTCCTTGGCACCTTGGGCGAAAACCATACCGGTGGTAACCAACAACACCAGAAGCAAAACTAGAATCTTTTTCATCACGAACCTCCTATGCGATTGAATTCGTTAGGATTAGTATAGAACTTTCTGAAAATGTGTCAACTTTTTTCGTAATTATTAGCGAGTTATAAGAAATTAGCTAATATCTACTGAGTATCCATGTAATTCTGTTTCAATTCATGTAAAATTTTTCATATTTATTCGAAGATTTACTTGCTCATTGAAAAAAGGAGCCTTATAGTGACTTTAGAGAGGAACACATGACAGATTCACAGAAAAAGGTCACATACTCAGCAATCGCTGATCGTTCGGGAATCTCCATTGCCACCATCAGCCGGGTCATCAACAACAGCTCAAACGTCAAGGATGATACAAGAAAGAAAGTCATCGAGGCCATGAAATCGCTTGGGTATGATACATCAGCACTCGAAGCAAATACATCAAGAACCAACGACTTGATCATTTTCAATATCCCAAGCTTGGACAATCCTTTTTACAGCCTGATAATCCAAGGGGCGAAAGCTGCTGCACAGAGAAACGGTTATAATATGTTGATCAATGAGGATCCTATCGACGAACGGTCATTGGACTCTTTCACTGCACTCCTGAAAAAAACAAATGCTGCTGGACTGATCACTACAAACTGTATTGCACGATCAACCTTACTCCGTCTAAACACCATACTTCCGCTTGTCCAATGTTGTGAGTGTATCGACGGACTTGATATCCCCTTCGTCACGATCGACGATGTCTCAGCAGCAAGAAATGCAGTTGAGTATCTGATTTCATTGGGCAAGAATAGGATTGCTTTTATCAATGGCCCTCTCGAATATAAATATTCCCGGGACCGACTCAAGGGATACCTACAAGCTTTGGAACAGGCCAACCTCCATAAGGATCCGGACATCATCATACAGTTGCAGGAAATTGATTATGATATGGCCGTCTCAGCAGCAACACAACTATTGAACAGTGAACAGCGGCCTGATGCTTTCTTTGCTTCCAGTGATGTCTACGCAGCTGCCGCCATCAAGGCATCCAGACGTGCAGCGCTTCGAGTACCGGGAGATATCGCCATTGTGGGATTCGACAATATCGGCCTTTCTTCGCTATGCACTCCCTCCATCACAACGGTAAACCAACCAAAGTTCCAGTTGGGATCGCTCAGTTGCGAGATGCTCATCAAGCGTATCAATGCTGAGCAGATACCCATTCAGAGCATGTATATGGACACTGAACTCATTGTCAGGGAGACCACACAGAAATCT